>CAYZTU010000004.1:0-130619 GCA_964481635.1 uncultured Synechococcus sp. | reverse complement strand
CTCCTCTTAACTCGGTCTCTACCCATTTTAACCATTACAAAACTAGGACTACCGACGGGAGCGGGGGTAGGAGCGTCAAGCAAGAGAATAGGACAAGGTAACTGGGAACTGGATGTACAGATGGGTGAGGTGGGTACTGTAGCGGATTTGGGTGGCTATCCCCACACTTTGCCCGTGGAACTTGTAAAAGACATTCTCCCCGGTGTGTTAGGTTCTTCTCCCGTTGGATTCACCATCTTCAATAATGCTTTGTATTTCCGTGCCAACAATGGCACCAACGGTTTAGAATTATTTCGGTTGAATGTGGATGGCACCGTACAACTCGTACAGGATATTAGTCCTGGTGCGGGTGGTTCTAATCCATTTGATTTTACCATCTTCAACAATGCGTTGTATTTCACTGCCACCAATGGCACCAATGGCTTTGAACTGTTTCGGGTCAATCTAGATGGCACAGTGCAGTTGGTGCAGGATGTTGATCCTGGTGCAGGTAGTTCTTTGCCGGAAGATTTTACCGTCTTCAACAACGCCCTCTACTTCCGTGCCAGCAATGGCACCAATGGCTTTGAACTGTTTCGGGTAAATCTAGATGGCACGGTACAGTTGGTGCAGGATATTAATCTTGGTGCCGGTGATTCTTTCCCGCAGGGTTTTACTGTTTTCAACAATGCGTTGTATTTCACTGCCAACAACGACACCAATGGTTTTGAATTGTTTCGGGTAAATGCGGATGGCACGGTGCAGTTGGTACAAGATATTAATCCTAGTGGCATTTCTTCACCCCAAAATTTTACCGTTTTCAACAATGCGCTGTATTTCACTGCCGACAATGGCACCAATGGTTTTGAATTGTTTCGGGTAAATCTAGATGGCACCGTGCAACTCGTGCAGGATATCCGCCCCGGTAGTGGTAGTTCTAATCCCGCTGGTTTCACGGTTTTTAATAATGCTCTGTACTTCAGTGCCAATAATGGCATCAATGGTAATGAACTGTTTCGGGTGAACAGTGATGGCTCTGTGCAACTCGTGCAGGATATTGTCCCCGGTGGCCTTAGTTCTTCCCCGCAATTTTTCACTGTCTTCAACAATGCTTTGTATTTCCAGGCCAACCATGGCACCAACGGTATTGAATTAACTCGGTTGAATGCGGATGGTACGGTGACACTGCTGGATATTAATCCTGGTGCGTTTAGTTCTTTTCCCTCTGGTTTTACCGTTTTCCACAATGCTTTGTATTTCAGTGCCGACAATGGCACCAACGGTTTTGAACTATTTCGGGTGAATGCAGATGGCACCGTGCAACTTGTGCAGGATATCCGCCCTGGTTTACTTGGTTCCGCAGCGGCGAGTTTCATCGTTTTCAACGATGCTTTGTATTTCACTGCCGACAATGGCACCAGTGGTTTTGAACTATTTCGGTTCACGGGGGATTTGCAAACGGGGGGGATAGGGGATGACGTGCTGACCGGTACAGATTCGCTTGACATCATCAATGGCGGGGAGGGGGACGACACGCTCAACGGGGGCGGCGGCAATGACACACTGAATGGGGAAGTGGGAGATGACACGATCAATGGCGGCAGTGGTAACGATGTACTAGACGGTGGGGAAGGGGATGATGTCCTGGATGGGGGTTCTGGCAATGATGTCCTGGTGGGTGGGGCAGGGGATGACCTACTCAACGGTAGCGGTGGTAATGATGTGCTTGACGGTGGTGAAGGGGAGGATGTGTTGAATGGTGGGAGTGGCAATGATGTACTGTCAGGTGGATTGGGCAATGACAAGCTGGATGGGGGTTCGGGGATAGACACCCTTTTGGTTGATGGAACTGGGCAGACGACCGCCCTCACCTTTACCCTCACGGATGCTCTGTTCAAGGGTGGGGTAGATTTGGGGAATGATACCCTGGTCGGCATTGAACAAGCCGAGTTGATTGGGGGCATTGGGAATGACACTATCAGTACAACGGGTTTCACCCTGGGGAGCGTCACCTTGCGGGGCGGGACGGGCAATGACAAACTCACCGCCGGGGCGGGCAATGACTTCCTCGAAGGGGGTGCAGGGAATGATAATTTGGTGGGCGGTTTGGGGATAGATACGGTGATTGCTCAGGGGGATAACGACTTTCAGCTAAGCAACACCAGCTTGAAACAGGGGACATTGTTTAATGCTGCTGGGGTATTGCTGACCGGCACTGCCCTGGTTGTGACCGATGTGGATAGCCTGAGTGGGATAGAGCAAGCGACTATCACGGGTGGGGCTGGGAACAATACCATCAACACGAGTGCCTTCACATTGGGAAATGTAGTCCTTGATGGAGGTGAGGGTGATGACCGGTTGATAGGGGGTAGCAAAAACGATACGCTCAGCGGGGGTAACGGCAACGACATCCTTTTGGGTGGGGACGGTAACGATATTCTGAACGGCGAAGGGGAGAACGACTTGTTGAACGGGGGTAATGGTACTGATTTATTGGACGGTGGCAGTGGCAATGATTTCCTGACCGGCGGGGTGGGTAATGATGTGTTGAATGGGGGGGCGGGATTTGATACGGTTTTCGAGAGTGCGGATAGCAATTTCACCCTCACTAATACCCAACTGATTGGCACCAAAACCGGAACTGATAGTTTACTTAGCATTGAATTTGGGCGGTTGACGGGTGGGGCTGGAGCAAATACCATCAATGCCAGTGGGTTTAGCGGGAATGTGTTGCTTGATGGCGGGGCGGGGAATGATGTATTAACCGGGAGTGCAGGCGATGATGTCCTCATCGGTGGTGCGGGCAATGATACCCTGACCGGCAATGGGGGTGATGATGATTTTGTATTCACCAGTGTGGGGGTATTCAGCACCAGTGCTTTAGGTGTGGATACCATTACCGATTTTGCGGTGGGTGCAGACCAGATATTTTTGAACATTAATACCTTTAACAAATTGACCAGCTTGGGAGCCTTAACCAGTTTTGCCACGGTTACTACGGATGCTGATGCGGCTACAAATGGGGCATTCATCGTGTACAACAGCACCAATGGCAAGCTGTTCTACAACCAAAATGGGAACCTAGCAGGGTTGGGAGTGGGTGGACAATTTGCCCAATTAACGGGCAATCCTGCTTTAAGTGTGAGTAACTTTGAAGTGATAGGGAACCCGATTTTTGGGACGGCGGCGGGTGATAGTTTGGTGGGTACCAGCGGCAGAGATGATATTCAAGGGCTGGAGGGGAATGATACTATCACGGGTGGTTTGGCTGACGACCGCATTGATGGTGGGGATGGCCTGGATACGGTTATCGAGAGTGCGGATGGGGATTTCACCTTGAGTAATACCCTACTGATTGGCACCAAGACGGGGACGGATGAGTTAATCAGCATTGAAGCGGCTAGGCTGACGGGTGGGATAGCTAATAACACCATCAATGCCAGTACTTTTAGCTTAGGGGATGTGATTCTCGATGGGGGAGCAGGGAACGACATCCTCGCAGGGGGCACGGGCAATGATACCCTTACCGGCGGCGCAGGAAATGACAGCCTGGATGGCGGTGCGGGCAATGATACGCTCATCGGTGGTGCCGGGAATGATCAATTAACCGGCGGTTCTGGTAGCGACCGCTTTGTCTTTGATACCAATGCGACTTTTAGTGCCAGCACAATCGGGAAAGATACCATCGCTGACTTTAACTTCAGTGATGATTTCATTGTGTTAGACCGTACGACATTTACAGCGTTTGCTCTGGGTGCAGCCACCACCACTGGCAAAGCCATTGACCCGAGTGAATTTAGTGTGATTAGTGTTTTAGCGGCAACGGAATTGTCTACAGCGGGTGCATCTAGTTCCTTGATTGTCTACAACGATGTTACTGGCAACTTGTTCTACAACCAAAACAAGGGTACTTCTGGCCTAGGCACCGGTGGGCAATTCGCTACCCTACAAACCGGTCTTACTGAAACCCAATTAGAATCTCGTATTCTCATTGTGCTGTAAAACCGCTGTGAGCAGTAATCGCAATTTGTCCTCATCACCGTTAAAAATCTTTAGGACTCCCAGCCCCCTGTTGCGGGCGGGAAATATGTCAAAATGTAAAGCGTGTGGACAACCAAAACCCTGAGTCACGTTTTGACCCCAACGGCGATTGCCCTGGGGAATTTTGATGGCCTGCACCGAGGTCACCGGGCGGTCATTGACCCGATTTTGCATGACCCCAAGGCGCGGGCAACGGTGGTCACTTTTCGCCCCCATCCCGTGGAATACTTCAGCGGCCAGCCCCGTGCCCTCCTAACTCCCCTGGCGGAAAAGCAAGAAATTCTGGCCAGTTGGGGTGTACAGCAATTGGTATTACTTACTTTTGACCGGGAGTTGGCGCAACTGACCCCGGCAGAGTTTTTCACCCGAATTGTCATCCAACATCTACAAGCCCAACGGGTGAGCGTCGGTTTTGATTTTTGTTTTGGCCGGGAACGGCAGGGTAATGCGGCGTTACTCCAAAAATTGGGTCAGGGGATGGGAATTACTGTGACCATCACCCCGGAATGTAGCTTAGATGGGGAGCGGATCAGCAGTTCTCGGGTGCGGGAACTATTGCTAGCAGGGCAACCGGAGCAGGTACAACGCTTGTTGGGGCGACCCTATGAACTGCTGGGCGAGGTGGTGCGGGGGCAATCCCTGGGTCATAAGTTGGGCTTCCCCACCGCCAATTTACAATTGCCAGCCCGGAAGTTTTTACCTCGCCAGGGGGTGTACTGTGTGGAAGTGACGGGAGAGCATGGGGTGCAGGCACAGCCCGGGGTGATGAATTTGGGCTATCGTCCCACCGTAGATGGACAAATCCTGACGGCGGAAGTGCATTTGTTGGCATGGCGGGGGGATTTGTATGGGCAACATCTGCGGGTGGCTCTGCGACATTTTTTGCGCCCGGAACAAAAGTTTGACGGGGTGAGTGCCCTGCAAACCCAAATTCACCGGGATTGTCAAGCGGCTAGGGATTTTTTTCAGTTACCTTTGGAGCAATTGGAACCGACTTAAACGTAAGCCTCTTTGTAGCGGTCTCCGGCATCCGTTACCCTAGAAATGGCTAAACTTAATTTCCACACCTGCCATGAACGCCCGTCCCCTGCTGGGGCAAACCCTCCCCGAACTCACTGCCTGGGTCACGGCGCAGGGGCAACCTGCCTACCGAGCCAAACAATTGCACCAATGGCTATACCAACGGGGGGTACGGCGGTTTCAGGATATTACGGTATTTCCCAAATCCTGGCGGGAACAGGCGCAGGCGGAACTGGGTTGCTCCCACATCGCCAAGCGGTTGGTCGCTCTGGATGGTACGGTCAAGTATTTATTACAACTGCATGACGGACATCTGGTGGAAACCGTGGGTATTCCGAGTGATGACCGCTTGACGGTCTGTGTCTCGTCCCAGGTGGGTTGTCCGATGGCCTGTGATTTTTGTGCGACCGGCAAGCAGGGATTTACCCGCAATTTGGCCGTTCACGAAATTTTAGACCAGGTGTTGACGGTACAGACGGATATGGCTCGTCGGGTGTCGCACATTGTCTTTATGGGGATGGGGGAACCGTTATTAAATTTAGATGCAGTTGTCACTACCGTTCTGCGGCTGAACCTAGATTGCGGCATTTCCCAACGGGCGATGACGATTTCTACTGTGGGTGTGCCCCAGCAGATTGAACGGTTGGCGCAGGCTGACCTGCAAAGTACGTTGGCGGTGAGTTTGCACGCTCCCACCCAGGAGTTGCGCCAGCGGTTGATTCCCAGTGGTCGTCATTATTCCCTAGAGCAGTTGATGCACGACTGCCGGGATTATGTCCAGCGGACGAAGCGGCGGATCAGTTTTGAATACACACTGTTGAGCGGGGTCAATGATACGACGGAATTAGCGCATCAGTTAGCACAATTATTGCGGGGTTGGCAGAGCCATGTGAATCTGATCCCCTACAATCCCATTAGTGATGCACCCTACGAACGCCCTCATCGGGAACGGATTGAAACCTTTCAGGCGATTTTGACATCCCAGCGGATTGCGGTGACGGTGCGGCAAACCAGAGGTTTGGATACCCAAGCGGCCTGTGGTCAACTGCGCTCACTAGCGGGCACATCATCTCTTTGAACCAGAATTGTCCTATTTAGATGCTTGATTGTCAGATTGACATTGGGGCAAACCATCGTTCACAAAAAATACTCGCTGGGTTAAGGCCAAAGGATTTTCCGATTGGCTGAGAATAATCAGGGTTTCATCTGAATCATTATCATTGGCGGGTGAACTGGCTAAAGCTGTATCACTGGTACAGACCAAAGATTCAACTAAAGCGGATTGTTCTGAAAACTGAGCAAAGTCTCGCCATTGGCGGTCGTTGAAATTGAGGGTAAATGTCACAGGTTCCGTGGGTATAACAGGTAAATCTGGGACAAAAGGTGCCCTTACTGTGTACAAAAACCCATTGCCCTTGAATAAAGCAATTTGGGGATAAGTGGTCTTAAATTGCTGGGAACCACCCAATACCGGCCAACCATTCACATTGCCTACGGGACTTGTGGCATAGACCAGCCAACGCCCGTTGGTCGCACTGAGCGCACCTTTGCCCGCCACATTGTTAATAAAATTATCATCCGCAACTAAGGTAATGGCATCTCCAGTTGCCGTGGAACTGACAGAATTATTGAGAATAATATCCCCATCAACCGTTTGTAAAAACACCGTGCCTGTGGTGGTAATTCCGGTGGGATTCACAACCCCAACCGTGAGGGTTTGACTGTTCACAAAACTAATATCATTGGTGGTATCGGCGGCGATGGTATTAATGGTATTGCCAGGATTTTTTAATTCAAATTTACCGGTTCCCAATAAAGCTAAGCCATTCGCTATAATCACTTGGGATTGAGTGACTGTTCCACCTGCTTGTAACGTAACATCTCCTTTGGTATTGATTCCATTAGTTACGACTGAAGCAATTTCAAATCCATTGACATCGGTATATTTGATATTCTTATTTGTATTGGCGGCTAATTTATTCGCATCATTGTTGGGGTTAGTTAGCGTATAATTTCCAGCCCCATTTAGTTGTAAACCATCGGCAAATAAACCACCCTGATTATTTTGGGTTACATCACCAGGAGAAGTAATCAGAATGTTATTAGTAGTTTTGACTTCCACATTGTTGAGAGTGATGGGATTGTTGGTGGAAGTAAAGGAAATTTTGCCAGTGGTGTTGTTGCCAATGATATTACTATTAAATTCAGTGCGAATGGCATCAGCACCATTGTTGCCCGTGCCGATGTAGGTGATATTGCCATCTACACTGCCCACCTGCGCTGAAAACAGTTGATAAATGCCGTAGTTATCACCACCAGCGCCATTGCCTGTGCCGGTGAGATTGATCGCCCCTGTGGTGGTAGTGATCTTTGTATCTGTGCTAAGAATGGCAATACCGTAGTTACCATCCGTACCATTGCCGCCCGTGCCCTTGTAAGTGATATTGCCACCTTGGGTACTCACCTGCGCTGAAAGTAGTTGATAAATGCCGATGTTGGCTAAACCAGTGCCATTGCCACCTGTGCCCGTCAGGCTTATTGCCCCTGTGCCCGTTGTCGTGATTTTTGTATTTGCTTCTCTAAGGATAATACCGTGATTAAGAAATGTGCCATTGCCGCCCGTACCTTGGTAGGTAATGTTGCCATTGGTGCTACTCACTTGAGCACCATCGGCTTGGAGAATGCCGATATTATCACTGGTGCTACCTTGACCTGTCCCTGTAAACTGAATATCACCCGTAGTTGTAGTTGTTTTAGTATCAGTTCCAGAGAGGACAATACCGTAGTTAAAATCTGTGCCATTCCCACCCGTGCCCTGGTAAGTGATACTGCCATCCACACTGCCCACCTGCGCTGAAAATAGTTGATAAATGCCGTAGTTATTACCACCAGTGCCATTGCCTGTGCCGGTGAGATCGATCGCCCCAGTGCCCGTTGTCGTGATTTTCGTGCCAGTGCCTGCAAGGACAATACCGTAGTTATCATCAGTGCCATTCCCACCCGTGCCGGTGTAGGTGATCTTGCCATCCCCACTGCTCACCTGCACTCCAGATTGTTGCAAAATGCCGACGTTTAATACATCAGTGCCATTACCCCCTGTGCCCGTCAGACTTATCGCCCCCATGCCCGTTGTCGTGATGGTTGTGTTGTTGTCTTGAAGAAGAATACCGTAGTTAAATTTTGTGCCATTCCCACCCGTGCCGGTGTAGGTGATACTGCCATTACTACTGTTCACCTGCGCTCCAGATTGTTGCAAAATGCCAACGTTGAATAAACCAGTATCCCCACCCTTTCCTGTTAGTTTGATATTGCCGCCATTGGTGGTCAGGGTTGCCTCATCTAGATCAATCCCAACGAAGGTGCCTGTAGCTGTACCTGCGGTGTTGGCATTAAATACAATCGCATCAAATCCTGTGACAGTGCTGGTATTTTTGACTTCCACCCCTGAATTAACAAAGATGTTCTTGTCAGCATCTACTGTGATGGTTGAGGTGCCTGGGTCGTTGTTGGTGATGTTTTTGTTGATGGTAATCGTGCCATTATTCAACGCTGTTAGGGTAGTAGTTCCCTTGCTATTAATGCCATTGGTACTATTCACTGTACCTACCTCGAAAGAGTTAGTATCTCTATAGTTGATACTGTTGGTGGTGTTTGCCGCCAAGGTGTTAATGTCGTTGGCTGTATTTGTCAAATCGTATGCCCCGGCACCAAGTAACTCTAATCCATTGGCTATAATCACTTGGCTTTGAGTGACCGTATCCCCAGCATTGAGGGTGAGGTTTTTACTAGCAGTTACATTCACGCCACTAGTGCTGTTCACTGTGCCAATGTCAAACCCATTGGTATCGGTAAAGTTAATGTTGTTCGTGGTATTTGCCGCCAAGGTGTTAATGTCGTTGGCTGTATTTGTCAAGTCGTATGCCCCGGCACCAAGTAACTCTATGCCATTGGCGGTAATCTTCTGCGATTGAGTAACGGTATTCCCCGCTTTCAGAGTCAGGTTATTTGCGCCAACATTCACGCCACTAGTGCTGTTCACTGTGCCAATGTCAAAGCCATTGGTATCAGTAAATTTGATACTGTTGGTGGTATTTGCCGCCAAAGTGTTGATGTCATTGGCTGTGTTAGCCAAGTCGTATGCCCCGGTACCAAGTAACTCTAAGCCATTGGCAAATAACCCACCATTATCATTTTGGATTACATCACCAGCAGAAGTAATCAGAATGTTATTAGTAGTTTTGACTTCCGCATTGTTGAGAATGATGGGATTGTTGGTGGAAGTAAAGGAAATTTCACCAGTGGTATTGTTGCCGATGATATTTGTGCCAGTTTGAGTGAAAATAGCATTTGCCCCATTGGCTCCCGTGCCGGTGTAGGTGATGTTGCCACCTGCACTACTCACCTGTGCTCCTAATCGGTGCAAAATACCAAAGTTATCTGAACCATTGCCATTGCCTGTGCCGGTGAGAACGATCGCCCCGGTGCCCGTTGTCGTGATTCTTGTGCTTGTGTCTTCAAGGAGAATACCGTAGTTAAAACTTGTGCCATTGCCACCCGTGCCGCTGTAAGTGATATTGCCATTCACACTGCTCACCTGCGCTCCATTAACTTGCGCAATGCCGTATCTGAATGAATCAGCACCCCCGCCCTTTCCGATTAGTTTGATATTTCCGCCATTGGTGGTGAGTTTACTATTTTCCAGTAAAATCCCCCCAAAGTTTCCTGTGGCTGTACCTGCGGTGTTGGCATTGAGGACGATGGCATCAAATCCTGTGACAGTGCTGGTGTTTTTGATTTCTGCGCCACTAATGACCAGGATGTTTTTACTGGCATCTACTGTAATGGTTGAGGTGCCTGGGTCGTTGTTGGTGATGTTTTTGCTAATAGTAATCGTGTCATTATTGAGGGCAGTGAGGGTAGTCGTTCCCTTGCTAGTAATGCCATTGGTACTATTAACTTTGTCAACGGTAAAGGAATTAGCATCTTTGTAGCTGATGGCATTGGTGGTATTCCCCGCCAAGGTGTTGATATTATTACCAGTATTTTCCAGTGTGAAACTACCATCACCTAATAGTTCTAATCCGTTGGCGGTAATTGCTCCAGACTGACTAACAGAGTCACCAGCGGTTAAGCTGAGATTGTTAGTGACGGTAGCACTACCAATGTTAAATCCACTAACATCAGTTACCTTCGCATCATTAGCTGTTAAATTGAGTTGATTAAAATCATTAGCGACGTTATTCAAAATAATATCACTCGCCCCAGTATTTAACGTGGTAGTTCCCCCCGCAGTTACCGCACCTGTTTGGGTGAGATTGCCAGTAGTAGTAATTGCTAAATCTGCACCAGTGGTTGCACTAGAAATTACAGTAGCTTGATTGTTTTTAAAGTTGATATTGCCCCCACCTACTCCTGTGTTTAAGGTGACTGCACCGGTGAGTTGATTGTTTAGATTTAGGTCAATCGTGCCAGTAACCGCATTAAATGTACTGGTACCACCCACGGTTTGCACACCAGATTGAGTGATTTGTGGTGTACCTGATAGTGTAATAAGACTGGCAGTTTGGGTATTAAAACTAACGGTGCCATTGAAACTATTATTTTGATTTAGTTGAATGGCATCACCGCTAAAAATACTTGCAAATCCACTACCAGTGGCATTGGCAGTGACTGTTAAATTACCTGTGATGGTTTTGGTGGGTAAATCTACCGTTCCTACCCCCGTAATAATTAAGTCTTGGGTAACTGGATCCAATACACTAGGTAATACATTGCCAGGATCGGTCAATCCACTTAGGCCATTGGGTGCCGTAATGGTAGTTGTACCCGCTACTTTTAATGAACCCGTTTGCGTGACATTACCCGTGGATGTGAGGGTGAAATCACCACCAATGAGAGAATTACCCAGTTGAGTCGCACCAGTATTTTTAACGGTTACATTGCCGGTATTCGCTTTCGTGCTGGTGAAGTTGGCAATACCATTAACCGTGATACTACCGCCCGTTTGGTTGATGGTGCCACTGGTAACGGTTAAATTGCCAGTGCCGGTATTGACATTCCCGGTAAAAGTGATGGTATTAACATTGGGAGCATTGAGGGTTACATTCTCATTACTGGTAGTTAAATTACCCACGCTAAAATCATTGGCATCAGTGTAAATAAGGGTGCCGATATTATTTGTATTTAGGGTGGAAATATCATTGCTAGTATTACCCAAAGTGTAGCTGACACCAAGACTTTGCAAATTCAAGGTGTTGGCAATAATTGCGCCACTTTGAGTCACTGCGCCATTAGAATTAGGGGTTACAGCCCCCGTTGCATTGATGCCCTGGATGTTGAATGCAACTAGATTCGTCACAAGTGCATTATTGGCATTCGTGATTTTCAAATTGGTAAATGCATTACCAGAATTGTTGAGATTGATATCCGCTGTACCGGAATCGAGAGTAGTTGATACAGAACTAACGATATTTGCACCGGGAGATTGGGTGATATTGCCGGTTGTTTTCAGGTCAACAGTGGTGGGCGTTGCGACTAAACCATCCACTCCATCTATGTTGTCGATATTTAATCCACCCAAATCGTTGAGGGTAACATTGGCGGTTGTCTTAGCGGCAAAATTGGTGATTTGATTATTTTGATTCAGGGTGATATTTCCGCCTGATTTAATTGCTAAATTGGTTTCAGTAATCGTGGCTCCGACATTTTGAGTAACGGTTCCATTGGTAATCAAAGAAAGTGTACTTGTACCCGCAGGAGCAATAGCGGCTGAAACAGTTACATCTCCAGAATTGATTCTACCCACCCGCAATGTGCCAGCGGTGACGGTATTGAGTTCAGCGGCGGTTAATCCTAGAGTTGTAGCTGTAACATCAGCACCACCCAAATTGATTAAACGACCTGCGGTATTGGGTTGTAATGTGGTGATGTTTGTACCAGAGTTGATCACACCGCCAGTATTTAAGGTCATGCGGTCAGCGGTAATAGTAACTCCACCTGTGCCTGTAATTTTGGCATTAGTGTTATTAGTAAAGATATTATTACCGCCAGCAGTTAAATTTACTGTATTGGTGCCCGCATCTACATCATTAGCAGCGGTTGTATTCACTACGGTGAGATTACCATTAATGGTGCTGATATTGATGGGATTGTTAGTTGTAGTGACACCTGTGGTTCCTAAAACCGTATCAACCGCCATCACATTAGAATCTACATAAGTAAGTGAGCCAGATACATTGGCCGCTAACAGGGCGATATTATTGTTAGTATTGTCTAGTGTAAAAGTTCCTGTACCCAGTAAACGTAAGCCATTTCCGGTGATTTTCCCATCTGTTCCCTGACTGATACCAGCACTCTCAATACTAACTTTTTGATTACCTACTGCAATGGCTTTATTGATCGTTAGTAAGCCGTTCGCTTTTAAGGTAACCGCATCATTACTGGTGGTAATACCATTGGTTGCGTTAACAGTACCAATAGTTAAGGTGTTTTTGTCCGTAAAATTAAGGGGATTGCCTACATTTGCGGCCAAGGTGGTGACATCGTTATCAGCATTAGTGAGCGTAAAAGTGCCATTACCTTTTAGTTCTAAACCACTGGCAGTAATCGCTTTAGTTTGAGTGATAGTTCCAGCATTAACCGTTAAAGTCACATTCTTATTAGTGGCGGTAATGCCGTTAGTTGATCCAACGGTGTCAATGATTAACCCGTTAGCGTCGGTAAAGCTCAGGTTGTTATTAGTATCTACAGCCAACTTAGTAACATTGTTAGCTGTATTGATTAAGGTGTAAGTCGCACCGGTGCCTTTGAGTTCTAAACCACTGGCAATGATGGCTTGGGTTTGGGTGACTGCACCGCCCGCTTCTAAGGTGACATTTTTGGTGCCAATGCTAATGCCTTTGAGCGTACCCACCGTGCCTACTACAAACCCATTCGCATCCCGATAGCTGATATTGCCGGTATTTTTGGCAGCTAAAGTGGCAATATCATTATTGGCATTGGTTAAGGTATAGTTCCCTGCTCCATTGAGTTGTAAACCTTTAGTCGCAGTAGTGGCAAATAAACCCCCATTATTATTTTGAATAACATTACCGGGGGACGTGATGATGATATTTTCCTGAGTTTGAATTTTGACATCATTTAAGGTGATGCCATTGCCCAGAGAAGTAAGTACGACACTTTTAGTACTATTGCCACCGATGATACTACTACCGGATTCTGTGCGAATGCCATCGGCGGTACCTGCACCGGTTCCTTTGTAGGTAATGATGCCATTAGCTGTTGTTACTTGTGCGCCATCTTTTTGCAAAATGCCGTGATTTTCCGTTCCGGTGCCCTGCCCTTTACCCGTAAGCGTGATGGTTCCCGTACCAGTTGTATTAATGGTGGTGTTAGTACTATTTAGAAAAATGCCGTAGTTAGTGTTTATTCCCTTGCCCCCTGTCCCCGTGTAAGCAATTGCGCCGTTGACGGCACTGACCTGGGCACCACTTTGCACAATACCGAAGTTGTTACCACCAGTTCCCTGCCCTGTGCCGGTGAGCGTGATAGTCCCCGTACCGGTTGTGTTAATGGTGGTTTTAGTACTACTTAGAAAAATACCGTGGTTAGCACTAGTCCCATTCCCCCCCGTCCCTTGGTAGGTAATGTTGCCATTCGCACTACTCACCTGGGCATTACTCTGAAAAATACCGAAGTTGTTACCACCAGTTCCCTGCCCTGTACCGGTGAGCGTGATAGTCCCCGTACCGGTTGTGTTAATGGTGGTGTTAGTACTACTTAGAAAAATGCCGTAGTTAGTGTTTATTCCCTTGCCCCCTGTTCCCGTGTAGGTGATCGCACCCGATGTACTGCTGACCTGGGCACCGAGTTCTTGGACAATCCCAGCATTAGTGTCGCCCGTGCCCCGCCCCGTACCCGTAATGCTGATTGCTCCGCTAGTACTAGCGATTTTTGCGCCAGTTGTTGCCATGGGGTTGAGGATATACACCCCATAATTGCCATCAACACCTACACCACCGGTGCCTTTGTAGGTAATACTGCCCGTTGTGCTTTGCACTACGGCTTTGTTTTGCAAAATCCCAAAGTTAAAATTCCCCGTTACCCCCCCAATACCGGTAAGTGAGATATTCCCACCTTGGGTACTGAGTTCACTGCCCTGCTGGAGAACAATGCCAATCATATTGCTAGTTACAGCATCAGCAGTATTCGCTTCAAAAGTAATGGCATTAAAACTCCCCGTATTGCTACTGACAACCTTAGTGCCGTCGTTCATAAAAATCTGTCCGGCGGCCTGCACGGTAAAGGTTTTATTGGTTGACCAATTCACATTGGCATTGTTATTAAAAACAATATCGCCCCGTTCACTACCCGTCGTCCCGACTGTTTTTACCACCACATTATTACTAGCTAAAGCTGTGTTAATGGTTATATCCCGTAAAATCGACCCGGTTGCTGTGGGTTGAAAAGGACTTCCACCCGTAACATTGGTATTAGTGCCCGTTCCACTGATGGTTAAGTTCAAAGGGTCGAGCAACCAGGTGCCCGTATTACCAATTTTACCTGTAGTATCTACCCGTGCCGTATCGCCTACTGCCAGGATATTTCTGCCGGAAGTTTCCACAAAACCACCCGTGTCTCCCGTAGCGGTAATGGTGCCATCAAAACGGGTGAAATTGTCCGCCCAAACGATGACTTCCCCCCCATTGCCAGAGATTTTTGCATCGGCGGTGAGAATACTTTGACTGCTGACAAATGTATTTTGGGCATTCAAACTCGGGTCAATTCTTTGCTTATCCGCCCGACCGCCTAAATAATCACCGCCCACGAAAATTAAGCCACCCCCTTTATCTCCAGAGGCATCAATTTTGGCCGTACCAAATAGCCCGACATTCTCTCCCGTAATCTCAACTTTGCCGCCTTTTTCTCCCGATACATCTAACGTGCCATTCACTGCTACTGTACCCTTTTGCCCACCCGATAAAACAATTACGCCATTGCGATTTTCCGCATATTTTGCTTCAATGATGCCACCAACATTAATCACGTTATCCACAATTTGACCAGCCGCCTGAGCGGTTAAGGTGACTATCCCCCCCGGTGCGGTGATATTCCCTTGGTTGTCAATCAGCGAATTTAATTTATTCCCATAAATATCGGTAATTTGTCCTGCTAATTTTGGGTCAACGGTGACACTTAATAACCCATCCCCATAGAAATCCAAACTCACCGTCGTTCCCGATGCCAAAACCACTTTCCCCAAGCGAGCGGAAATGATGCCACTATTCTGTACAGCGGGGGCAACTAGGGCGGCAAAACCCGCTTCTCTCACCGTAATTAAACCCTGATTTACTACACTCGCAGGCGGTTTCCCTGGCATTTGTTCAAAGCGGAGAATGCCCCGCATGAAGTCACTATCTTGGATATTCAACGTACTGGCGACTAAGCCCGCCACATCCACCCGGGCGCTGGGTAAAAAAGCAATCCCATTCGGGTTGATCAAAAATACCTGACCATTGGCGGTTAGCCGCCCCGCAATGCTCGATGGGGTATTCCCCGTGACTCGGTTTAATGTGGCTGATGTACTGCTGGGTTGTTGGAAATTCACCCACTCCTGCGGTGCAATACTAAAACTATTCCAGTTGATAACCGCTCTATCGGTGGATTGATTGATATTTAGCTTGGTATCATTCACCTGCTGAATGGTGGCTGCTCCCTGGGTGACTTGGCCGCCCTGGGGCAGTGCCAAAACCAAGGGTTGATACACCACAACTGCCAGCAAGACCTTGAGGGGCAGGAGCAGTAAGTGACGGATCTGACCAACCCAATACATAAGCCACCCCGGCGACGTAATATCTAATATACCTAAATAAAACTTACAACATTGCACTAAGGTATAAGGACAGGGTGACAAGATATAATTTATTTATCTATTGATTTAAGAGCCAGTTATGATACTGACTACTCCCGTATATTTACCGAAAAATTGGCGGGTGAATGAGCAAGAGTTTATCAGCTTGGTGCAAGTGAATCCCGATTTGCGCTTAGAATTAACTGCTCAAGGAGAAGTCATAGCTATGTCCCCAACCGGCAGTGAAACGGGTAGAAATAATTTAGACCTAGCTGGGTATCTATGGCTTTGGAATAAACAGACAAAATTAGGTCAGGTTTTTGACTCATCCAGTGGATTTCGCTTACCCAATGGGGCGATTCGTTCTCCCGATGTGGCATGGATACGCCGGGAACGCTGGCAGAATTTAACCCCCCAAGAACGCCAGGGATTTGCCCCGCTGTGCCCTGATTTTGTGGTGGAATTGCTCTCACCGTCGGATGAATTATTAACCATACAAAATAAAATGCGGGAATACTTAGACAATGGTTGCCAACTGGGTTGGCTGGTCAACCCCCGCAGTCGCACCACGGAAATTTATCACCCCCAAGCAAGTGTAATCACTATTCCCTTTGGAAATACATTATCCGGGGAAGAAATCCTACCGGGGTTTGAGTTGAATTTACAAACCCTATTTGATAATTAGGAAAGACCAAAATGGTAATTACATCTCCCATATATCTACCAAAGAATTGGCGGGTGAGTGAACAGGAATTTATCAGTCTGGTGCAAGTAAATCCCGATTTGCGCTTAGAATTAACTGCTCAAGGAGAAGTCATAGCTATGCCCCCAACCGGCAGTGAAACGGGTGCTAATAATGCGAGTTTAACCAGTCGTTTTACTTGGTGGAATGAGCAAAATAAGCTGGGAGTTGTATTCGATTCATCCAGTGGATTTCGCTTACCCAATGGGGCGATTCGTTCTCCCGATGTGGCGTGGGTGCGCCGGGAACGCTGGCAGAATTTATCCCCGGATGAACGCCAGGGATTTGCCCCGCTGTGCCCTGATTTTGTAGTGGAATTGCTCTCACCGTCGGATGAATTATTAACCATACAAAATAAAATGCGGGAATACTTAGACAATGGTTGCCAACTGGGTTGGCTGGTCAACCCCCGCAGTCGCACCACGGAAATTTATCACCCCCAAGCAAGTGTAATCACTATTCCCTTTGGAAATACATTATCCGGGGAAGAAATCCTACCGGGGTTTGAGTTGAATTTACAAACCCTGTTTGGCAACCCTAGCCAGAGTGCTTAACGCTCCAGTTCCCAGCTAATAAGCCCCAGCGTCCGCTATGGGTTGGGTTGGCTGGTGGGCAGCCCCAGCTTTCCAGCGTGAAAATGAGAGCGTACAGGGTTGCAGGGTCATCCTCTATCCCCATCACAATTGACTTATGAGAATGTAAATTCTCAACAGATAAACAATGGGGATGGCTAAATAACCCCCTCATAAAATGCCCGTAAAGGCCGGTTAAACTAATTTTCCATAGGATTACAAGTCATCAGTAAATTTCTCTTGATTCGCCTCTAACAGGCTCTATGCGTCACCAAGGCAATGCCAGCGATCATGGGAATGGCTATAATTATTTGGAAAATAGATTTTTAATTTAGTTAAACTATTGCGGCGAGATAGTTTCAAGCCTTTTTTAGGATTAAAAGATACTTAAAATAGTTCGAGTGTTTTGATCAACACGCAATAATCCGGTTGCCGGGGTCACTCACGCCTTGGGTTGGGAAGGAATTTTGTGATGGATCAGCACACAAAGATTGGTCTAAAGATGGCTTCTTCACACAGGTAAAGGGTCGCAGGGCACCGTCCCGCCCTGGTTCTCAGGAAATTTTGCCACGGTAAGCTTACCCAGACACCCGGAATCCAGCTCTCCCTTGGTTCAAAGTGGCTAATTGCCCCGCATGAACACTAAAAAATGATGGTTTATAATTGTAAAAAATCATACGGCGACATAATTGTAAGATATTATTACTGTCTCTAAAAGCTATTGTAAAATCTAAATAATATAAATTACTTCTAACTTAGGATAAATGTTGCTAAATTCTTACGGCGAGGAGATCAGCGGTTTTTAGTTTTATGTTTTCCTTTTCCCTGCACATTCACATTTTTGGTAAAACCTAAATTTTAGTCTGTTTTTATCTAATATAAATTCAAATAGCTATTATAAATTTGTAAAATTATAAAAACTATACGGCGACGATATTAAAAGATTTATAATAGAATTATTAATATAGCAATATGCCTAGTATAAATCATAAAATAATACTTCAATTACTTGGTTTTTTATTATTAAACTAATGTTGATTTATATTTCATTTTTATAAATCTATAATTATTACGGCGAGAGAGTTATCAGATTTATAAACTAATTTTGTAAATATCGGCAGATAGTCGGGGTCGTGGGGGAAAAATGTATAATTTTGGGGATGGGATAAGGAAAAACGCTGTGACAGTCGCTGTGGTGCCGGATGCCTTGGGTCGGTTTGGTCGGTTTGGGGGGAAGTACGTCCCGGAAACCCTGATGCCTGCTCTGGCGGAATTGGAGCAGATGTATTGGGCGTGCAAGGATGCCCCCGAATTTCAGAAAGAATTACAATTTCTATACAAAACCTATGTGGGACGGCCTACCCCTCTCTATTTTGCGGAACGCCTGAGCCAGTATTACCGACAATCCGATGGCACCCAACCCTTGATTTATTTGAAACGGGAAGACCTGAACCACACCGGGGCGCACAAAATCAACAATGCCCTGGGGCAGGTACTCCTGGCGCAACGGATGGGGAAACGGCGCATTATTGCCGAAACAGGGGCGGGTCAGCATGGGGTGGCGACGGCGACGGTCTGTGCCCGGTTTGGCCTGGATTGTGTGATTTATATGGGCGTGCAGGATATGGAACGGCAAGCCCTGAATGTGTTTCGGATGCGGCTGTTGGGAGCTAAGGTGCAACCGGTGGCCGCCGGGACGGGTACCCTCAAGGATGCGACCTCGGAGGCGATCCGGGATTGGGTGACCAATGTGGAGACGACCCATTACATCCTCGGTTCAGTGGCGGGTCCCCATCCCTATCCCATGCTGGTGCGGGATTTTCAGAGTGTGATTGGTCGGGAAACCCGGGCGCAGTGTGAGGAATTATGGCAGGGTCTGCCGGATATTCTCCTGGCCTGCGTTGGGGGTGGCTCGAACGCTATGGGCTTGTTCCACGAATTTATCCCGGAGCCGAGCGTGCGCCTGGTTGGCGTGGAAGCCGCTGGGGAGGGGATTGGTACGGGCAAACACGCCGCCACTTTGACCCAGGGGCGGGTGGGGGTGCTCCACGGGGCGATGAGTTACCTACTGCAAGATGACCAGGGGCAGGTGGTGGAACCCCATTCCATCAGTGCGGGGTTGGATTATCCAGGGGTCGGGCCGGAGCACAGTTACCTCCAGGAAACCGGCAGAGCCACCTATGCCAGCGTCACGGATGGGGAAGCCCTCGCCGCCCTGCAACGGGTGAGTCAGTTGGAGGGGATCATTCCCGCCCTGGAAACCGCCCACGCTTTCGCCTACCTGGACACCCTCGTTCCCCAGTGCGCCCCCGGCACCCGCATCATTATCAACTGCTCCGGACGGGGGGATAAGGATGTGCAAACGGTGATGAAACATTTGCAGTTATAGCCGTTTTGGTTAAGTTTGAGACATTAGTTTTTATCCCCCCCGCCCCCTTACTCAAGGGGGGAAACGGATTTATAGTCCCCCTTGGCAAGAGGGATTCAGGGGGTATTTGTCTCAGTTCTAACTGAAATGACGATATTTACGAATAGTTGAGAAAATTTTGCCGGGGACGTTCCCACCCCATCGCCGTAAACCGATGGTGCGTCCAGATGCGATTAATCCGGCTTGCTCACATCGGTAATCCGCTGGAATAGATAACCCGTCCCCCGGGCGGTGAGGATCAAATCCGGGTTGCTGGGGTCATCCTCCAATTTCGCCCGCAGGCGGGAAATATGCACATCCACCACCCGTGTATCCACATGGCGCTCCGGCGTGTACCCCCACACCTCCTGCAAAATATCCGTGCGGGAAAACGGCTCCCCCGAACGTCCCACCAATAGTTCCAGCAAACTAAACTCCATCCCCGTCAAACGGATACGCTCGTTGTTTTTATACACCTGGCGCTTGTTGGTATCAATTTTAATGTTGTTGATGGTCATCACCCCAGAACTGGGGATCGTGCTGGAGCCGCCATTTTTGTCCACCCGGCGCAACACCGAACGAATCCGGGCTTCCAATTCCTTGGGCGAAAAAGGCTTGACCACATAATCATCCGCCCCCAACTCCAGCCCCGTAATCCGATCCGCCACATCCCCCAAGGCCGTCAGCATAATGATCGGCACATCCGACTCTTTTCGCAATTCCTGACAGACCCCGTAGCCGTCCAACTTAGGCATCATCACATCCAAAACCACCAAATGGGGATGCTCCCGCTTAAAAACCGTCAGGGCTTCCTCTCCATCCGCCGCCGTCACCACGTCATAGCCAATCATGGACAAACGGGTTTCCAAAATGCGCCGGATGCTGGCTTCATCGTCAACGACTAAAATCCGTTCTTTGCGGTTTTCCAACGTAGTCACGGCTCCCATAGACCCAGCGATGATGGCATGAAATCCCCTACCTCCCCAATTAACAAACCCATAACCGCATGGTGATCCTGAAAGCATGGGTTAAATTTACGATTTATATTCTACTCGATTGTTTTCCCCACCTTTAGAAAAAGATGCTTAAAAATCAACCCGTACCGGTATAGTGAAAAAAAACTGGTACTATGGAAACCATTCCCATTGATGACCTCGCCCGCTACCTGGACATTGCCACCGAAGCCGCCGGGGCGGGGGGAGCCGTCTTACAAAGTTATTGGGGAAAATTGGCGGAAATTGAAGAAAAAGGCCGCAGTGGGGATTTGGTCACCGCCGCCGACCGTGCCGCCGAAACCGCCGTTTTAAGCGTCCTGCAACGCCATTTCCCCCAGCACAGCATCCTAGCGGAGGAATCCGGTTGGCAGCAGGAATCCCCCCAGCAGGAATTCCTCTGGGCGGTTGACCCCCTGGACGGCACGACCAATTTTGCCCACCAGTACCCCTTTTACAGCGTCTCCATTGGCCTGTTGTTCCAGGGGGAGCCGGTGCTGGGGGTGGTGTTTGACCCCCTACACCAGGATGTGTTTCGCGCCGCCCAAGGCTTGGGAGCCACCTGCAACCGCCAGCCTATCCAGGTTTCCCGCACCGATACCCTGGAGCGCAGTTTGCTGGTGACGGGTTTTGCCTACGACCGCCGGGAAACCACTGACAATAACTACGCCGAATTTTGCCACCTCACCCACCGCTGTCAGGGGGTGCGCCGGGGCGGGTCGGCCTCGATGGATTTGGCCTATGTGGCCTGGGGACGGCTCGATGGCTACTGGGAGCGGGGCTTATCTCCCTGGGATATTGCCGCCGGGGTAGTGCTGGTGCGGGAAGCGGGGGGGCTGGTCACCGCCTACGATGGGAATGCGGTGGATGTGTTTTCCGGGCGGTTGCTGGCGACCAATGGCTGGATTCACGCCGCCGTCAGCCAAGCCCTCACCCACTGCACGACGCAGGTGCTTCTGGGGGCGTGAGTTCCCACGCCTGGGCAATCAGTTGGCTCAACCAGGAACGGGTGGCCGGTTCCAACAGGCCATCCTCGGCTAAAATCTGCGCCTGGAGTTCCGCTAGGGATTGCCCCGCCTTGCGACCCAAGCCCACCACCCCGGCAACCGCCACGGCGATCCGGTCGGCACTGGGGGGCTGGAGCCGCAGGGCTTGAAATTCTTCCGGGGTCTGGGGGATGGATGGCACCATAACGGGTCACAATCTATAAGTAACAGCGTAAACAGGTTCCAGAAAATTATGAGAAGCTTGTAAACTTTTTTAAGGATGCTTCTCAGAATGTAACAAAGTTTGAGGATGAATGGACGTGATACAGGAGCTTTGCTATCGGGAAATTCCCACACCGGCGGTGGAGCGGGTGCGGTCGTGGTTGCACCAATGGACAGCCCCCGGATTGACCCTCACCCCTTTGCCCACGGGTTTACAGATCGAGCAGGGGAGCGGCGCATGGACGGTGGTGACCTGGGAATTGCAACGGACGACCTACCTGAAGGTCTTTCGCTGGCGACCGGGGGAGCAGGGTTGGTTGCGGCGATTGACGGCGGATTTAGCTCGGGAGTTCCCGCTCCAGTACCCGCAGTTGCCCCCTGTTGATCTGAGTCAGCAGACCATTTTTCAAGCCCTAGCGCCCCATTACCCGGCGACGGCGCACTATTTTCAAAACATTCCCAACGGGGAATATGACCTCAAGCGGGTGTACTGGTGGGAGCAACGCTGGCGCAGTGGGGTGAATCATCCCCATACAAATTCAGTATTGTTTAAGTCAGAAATTAGTACTTGCCCGACCTACGACCTGGTGTATATCGGGGGTGCCTTGGGGGTGATCCACGCCGCCGTTATGGCTCGCTTGGGGTACCGGGTGCTGTTGGTGGAGCGATTGCCCTTTGGCCGCATGAACCGGGAATGGAATATCTCCCGTTCGGAATTGCAAACCCTGATTGACCTCAATTTATTCAGCCGCAGCGAGGTGGAACGGCTGATTGCCTGTGAGTACGAGGACGGGTTCCACCAGTTTTATTGGCCGGAGGTACCATCCCAGCTACGGGCGGAAATTCTCCACACCCCCAGGGTGCTGAATATCGCTCTGGATACGAATAAATTACTGGCCTTGGCGGGGCAAAAACTGCGGCAAGCGGGGGGGGACATCTGGGACGAGTGCGAATTTCTGCGGGCGGATATTGGGGAACAGGGGGTTCATGTCCATTTGCAGTCCCTCCGCACGGGTGAGTCCCAGTCGGCGGCGGGCAGGTTGTTGGTGGATGCGATGGGTACGGCTTCCCCAATTGCGTGGCAGTTGAATGGGGGACGGGCGTTTGATAGCGTTTGTCCCACGGTGGGGGCGGTCTTTAAGGGGTTAGACCCGCAGGTGTGGGATCATCGTTTTGGGGATGTGTTGCACAGTCATGGGGATATTTCCCGGGGGCGGCAGTTGATCTGGGAGCTTTTTCCCGCCGGGAATGATGAGCTAACGGTGTATTTATTTCATTATCACCAACCCTGCCCGGAAAACCCTGGCTCCTTATTAGAGCTTTATGAAGACTTTTTTCACATTTTCCCGGAGTATCGCCGCTGTGATTTGGCAAAATTGCAGTGGGTGAAGGCCACTTTTGGGTACATTCCGGGGCATTTTAGCAGTACATTTGCCGAGCGGCGGGTGGCCTGGGACCGGGTGGTGAGTATTGGGGATGCCGCCGCTTTGCAGTCCCCGTTGGTATTTACGGGATTTGGTTCTTTGGTGCGAAATTTACCCCGGTTGACGGATTTGTTGGACACGGCTCTGCGCCATGATTTACTGAATGCCGACCACCTCAATGCCATCCGGGCGTACCAGGGGAATAGTGCTGTTACCTGGCTGTTTTCCAAGGGGATGATGGTGCCAACCGGCAAACAATTGCCCCCGGCGCAAATCAATGCCATTCTCAATACGTTTTTTGGGCTGCTGGCGGCCACATCCCCGGAGGTGGCGGAGCGATTCATCAAAGACCGGAGCGGGTGGGGGGAATTTACCCGTATGGCACTGAAAGCGGCCTGGACGAACCCGGCCATTCTCCTCTGGATTGTGCCCCTGACCGGGTGGGGGGAGGTGGGGCGGTGGCTGTGGAGTTACCTGGTTTTTACGTGGGAAGCCCTGGTCAGTGCGGTTTTGCTCCCCTGGTGGCCGCAGGTCTTGCGCCGGGGGCAACCCTGGTTGGAACGTCATGCGCCGGGGCTGTGGCTGGGGCTACTGGCGCGCAGTTACCACCTGGGGTACGGGGTGGGGCGGCCTCGGGTGGAACGGCGGTTGTCGGTCACCCCATGACGGGCGTGCTATGCTAACGGTAAAAATGGGGGCAATCGCTATGGAATATGACTTATGCGACCAAACCACCACCCGCTACTGTTGCGACATCGTACAAACGCCAACCCGTGATGTCGGCCTAGATGTGGTGCGGGGGCTAAGCTGCCGCCCCAAAACCCTACCCAGTTATTATTTTTATGACCAACGGGGTTCGGAATTGTTCGAGCAAATTTGCGGTTTGCCGGAGTACTATCCCACCCCTACCGAGCAGGGAATTTTAGCACGTTATGCCCAGGAAATTGCCAATTTAACGGGGAATTGCGACCTGGTGGAATTGGGGAGCGGTAGCTCTCGCAAAACGAGAATTTTACTCGATGCTTATACGCATTTACAGGGGCATTTTACCTATATTCCCATTGATGTCAGTACCACCATGTTGCAAGCGACGGCCTGGGATTTACTCGTCGATTACCCCCAGTTATCCATTCATGCGCTGGCGGGGGTTTACGAAATCGCATTACACCATTTACCCCCATCTCACCAACAGCGGTTACTCATTTTTCTGGGGAGTACCATCGGTAATTTATCCCCCCAGGAAGAGGAGCTATTTTTACAACAAATTGAACAGAGTTTGATGCCGGGGGATTATTTTTTATTGGGGGTAGATTTACGCAAGGATATTGCCGTGCTAAATGCGGCTTACAATGACCGGCAAGGGATTACCGCACAGTTTAACCGCAACATTTTATCCCATTTGAATCATAGGTTTAACGGCAATTTTAATCTGGATAATTTCGCCCATTGGGCATTTTATAATCAAGAACAACATCAGATTGAGATGCACTTGGTTAGTTTAGAAGACCAGAGGGCAAAACTATTCGATTTAGATTTAGAAGTGGCTTTCCTCAGTCAAGAAACCATTCGCACCGAAATTTCCCGCAAATTTGATATTACCGATTTGACCAAACAATTACATCATTGCAGTCTACCGGTGCAACGGGTGTGGTCGGATGAGCGGGGGTGGTTTGCTCTGGTATTGACGCAGAAAATCTAGGTTTTACTCCAGTATAATTTCCCGGCTGTGTGGGACTTCAAGATAATCAAGAAAATTACAGAAGCGGTTTATATCTTGACAAAGAGAATCCCATGTCTCCAACAAACTTGATGTTAATTCCTGGATTTTATCACACCGTAATTTCAACGCATAATTATTCATAAAAAAATGCCGAAATCCCCGATATTGATCAAGTTTTTGTCGGGTCAACTCACTGAGTAATGCAGGTCTATCCTCGGTAGAAATTACCATTTGATCCAGTAATTGTATGTGCCAATCGGCACCTTGCGGTAGGTAGTAATCGAGGTTATCCGCCACCAATCTAAATATCTTTTCTGAGCCGGTGTAAAAACTGACTAAATTGGCGGCAACGGCATCCCAATAATCTGTATCCCCTGTCTCTAACGCCTTGCTCTGTTGACGGTAGATATTATTCACGGTTGTTTGCATATCGTTCTGGTGATTTTTGATATTGTGGACAAGTATTTTTATTTTGGTCATAATTCTTTTCCTTGCATGATCGCAGTTAAGATATAGGCTTGAGCATCTTCAACTGGGACGAGATCGATCGAAAAATCGCTCAATCGTGTGAGTTCAGCAAGGGCGGCAAAATAGTGATGGATATGCCAAACGGCTAAGTCAATGTCTGAATCCTGGTGAATCCGGGTTAGCATACTGCCAAATAGCACAACTCGGGTAGCACTATAATTTTTTTTGAGAATATCAGCGCAGTGTTGCGCCAATTGTAAGCCCTGCTGTTGGCGTTTTTGCAGTGCCGCTTCCTGTTGTTTTGCTTTTGCATGATGGTGCTGTCTATAGGATTCCCACTTGTTTTTTTCGGGGTGCATAAGCATAATTTGCTCGCAAGGGTGTTCAAAGCTGGGGAGACTAGGCCGTAAGCCGGGTTCTGTTCGAGGGCGATTATCTATCTAGAATGACGGTTACCCGTCACCTCAAGCGGTTCCTGGGCACGGGACGGGAAAAAGACCAACCCTTGTCCCTCCACCTTGCTCTCAACCGGGGTTTACCGAGCCAGTACCTCTCGATACTGCTGGTGCGCTCTTACCGCACCCTTGCACCCTTACCTGTACTGACATCAGCCAGCCATCGGCGGTATATTTCTGTGGCACTTGCCGCACAGTCGCCTGCCCTGGGCGTTACCCAGCGGTTCTGGTCTTTCGAGAGCCCGGACTTTCCTCAGACGCAACGCATCCGCAATCGCCGCACCTACTCTCCCAATTTTGATTTTAACAAAGGATTTGGCATAAATGGGAGGAATGGGATACAATTAGGGTCTGTCCCTATGGGATTCGATTTCATCCAGCACATTTTAGGAGGTTTAGTACCCTTGGGTAGTCAACAGAAGGCGGGTGTGGGCTTTACTCACGAAGAATTTGCGGCTCTGTTGGATCGGTATGATTACCGGTTCAGTCCGGGGGATGTGGTTCCCGGAACGGTGTTTGCCCTGGAACCCAAGGGGGCGTTGATTGATATTGGTGCCAAAACGGCGGCCTTTATTCCTTTGCAGGAGATGTCGATCAATCGGGTGGATAACCCGGAGGAGATTCTGCAAGCGGACGAGATGCGGGAGTTTTTCATCCTTTCGGAGGAGAACGAGGAAGGGCAGTTGACCCTCTCCATCCGGCGGATTGAGTATATGCGCTCCTGGGAGCGAGTGCGCCAGTTGCAAAAAGAGGATGCAACGGTGCGGGCGGTGGTGTTTGCCATCAACCGGGGGGGGGCGTTGGTGCGGATCGAGGGTCTGCGGGGGTTTATTCCCGGTTCCCACATCAGTACCCGCCATGCCAAGGAGGATTTGATGGGGCAGGAATTACCCCTGAAGTTTTTGGAGGTGGACGAGGAGCGCAACCGGCTGGTGTTGAGCCACCGGCGGGCGTTGGTAGAACGGCAGATGAATAAATTGGAAACGGGCGAGGTGGTGATCGGGACGGTGCGGGGGATCAAGCCCTACGGTGCCTTTATTGATATTGGCGGGGTGAGCGGTCTGCTCCACATTTCCGAAATTTCCCACGACCACATCGAAACACCCCACAATGTTTTCTCGGTCGGGGATGAGTTGAAAGTAATGATTATTGACCTGGATGCGGATCGGGGCAGGATTTCTCTTTCCACCAAGCAGTTGGAGCCGGAACCGGGGGATATGGTGCGGGATCGGGGCTTAGTATTTGAGAAAGCGCAGGAAATGGCGCAACGGTGGCGGGAAAAGCAGGCCGCTAAACTGGCTGGTTTGCCGGAGGATGGAGAGGAAGTGGAAGGGGTGGCCGCCACCGAGGAGGAACTGGCACCGGCTGCCGTCTGATGATGAATCTGGGGCAGATTTGGGGGGATGGGCTAACGGTTTTTTGGGGGGAATGGTTGGATTTGCGGGTGCGTTTGCCCCAGGTGTTTGCTTCAGGATTGGTTTCGCCGCTGATCTACATTTTGGCATTTGGGTTTGGCTTGGGTAGTTCCTTGAGTGCCCCGCCCTTGGGTAATTCTTACCTGGAATTTATTTTGCCGGGGATGGTGGCTTTGTCTTCCATGATCATTAGTTTTGCGGGAACTACCTTTTCCATCTGTGGGGAGCGGTTGTTCAGTAAAACCTTTGAGGAATTACTCCTGGCACCGGTGCATCCGGTGGGGGTGTATTTGGGTAAAGTGCTGGCAGGGGTGGTGCGGGGGTTATTAACCGCCCTGGCAATTATCATCATCAGTGTGATTTTTACTGGCAATGGCTGGGGGTTTTTGAACCCACTATTTCTACTTTTGGTTTTGCTGAATTGCCTGGTATTTGCGGGTTTGGGGGTGATTGTGGGTTTGAGTGTTGCCTCCTTGGAAACCGTGGGTTTGTACAATAATTTTCTGATTGTGCCGATGTCGTTTTTGGGGGGGACATTTTTTGACCCCAGTACGGTTCCCCATTTGCTAAAACTGGTGGTTTACTTGATTCCACTGACCTACGCCAGTGTGGGTTTGCGGGCGAGTGCCTTGGGGGGGGTATTCCCCTGGTATGCGCCGGTGGTTTTGTTGGTGATGGCGATCGGGTTGGCGGTCTTGGGAGCTTATCAGTTTTCCCACCAACAGGATTAGGGGGCTTCAGGTCGGCAACCAAGGGGTAACCAGTAAGGCCACCGTGACCCCCAGTAGCCCGCCCACCACGACCTGAGCCGGGGTATGGCCGAGGAGTTCATGCAGGGGATTATGGTCTTGAAATTCCCCGTGTTCCCGGCGCAAAGTGTCCACCATTTGATTGAGTAACCGGGCATGGCGACTGGCGGCCAACCGGACTCCCGATGCATCATACATGACAATCATAGCTACCACCACGGCGATGGCAAATTCCGGACCACTCCAGCCCCAAGTTTGCCCCACGGCGACCGCTAAGGCCGCCACCAAAGCCGCATGGGAACTGGGCATCCCCCCGGATTGGACGAGAATCTTGGGGTGCCACTGCTGCAATTGCACCAGAGAAACGAGTACCTTCGCCACCTGCGCCACCCCACAAGCCAGCAGTGCGACCAGCAAGACCCCGTTCCAGGTTGCCATCCTCTTCCCCCAGCGTTTGCCTTCCCCCTCCATCTTAATGGAGGCGGGGCTAATGGCTCCGGGCGACTACAAATTCCGCCAAGGCTTGCAGGGGCACGGCGGGTTCGCCCCAGGGAGCTAATCGGTCTTGGGCTTCTTGAATGAGTTGCTTGGCCTGCCGTCGGGATTCTTCGATGCCCCATAAACTGGGGTAGGTGACTTTTTGGGCTTGCAGGTCTTTCCCAGCGGTTTTCCCCAGTTCCGCCGCCGTGCCGGTGATGTCTAAAATGTCATCCACAATTTGGAAGGCCAGCCCCACGTTGCGGGCGTAGTGGGTCAGGGCTTCAATTAACTCCTGAGTGCCTCCGGCCAAAATTGCCCCAGAAACTACGGAAATTTCCAGCAGGGCACCGGTTTTGTGGGTGTGGATAAAATGTAAGGTTTCCACCGTCACATCGGATTTACCCTCGGATTCCAAATCCACCACCTGCCCCCCCACCAAACCCGTAGCCGCCACCGCATGACCCAACCGGGCTACCACCTCCAGCAACGCTGCTGCCGCCACCCCTTGGGTCTGCCGCACCAGCCATTCAAAGGCATAGGCCAGCAAACCATCCCCGGACAGGATGGCGATCGCCTCCCCGTAAATTTTGTGGTTGGTCAAGCGTCCCCGCCGGTAGTCGTCGTTGTCCATGGCGGGCAGGTCATCGTGGATCAAAGACATCGTATGCACCATTTCCAGGGCGCAGGCCGTGGGCATCGCCATGGCCACCGTCCCCCCCCCCAATTCGCAACTGGCGAGGCAAAAAATCGGTCGCAATCGTTTGCCACTCCCCAACAGGGAATAGCGCATCGCTTCATAAATCCGTTCGGGATAACGCACCGGTAGTGCCGCCGCCAAAGCATCTTCGACCCACTGTTGCCGTTGTTGTAGGTAGGCGGACAGGTCAAATTTCGTACTCACACCCCCGGCATTACTCATAGATCACTGTTTCACTCGTGAATTCACACCTAAATATATCTATTGATCCTAACCGATGGCGGGGTCAGGGGACTAGCTACTGATGGGTTTCCGTCTGGGAAGCACCACATCCGTCAATTGGTGGCCACTATCCAGGCGGATCTGCGCTTCCACATCCCGCCGGATCACACCACAAATCTGGTCGAGGGGCAAATCATTGGGGTCGAGACCAAAGGGATTTTCAATTTCTAAGGCAATTTCCTCAATGCCCAGCACCACAAAAGAAGCAATGGCGGTGGCCGGAATCGTACCCCAACTCAACTGGGACACCAAACGAAAGGGAAAGAAAAAGCAATACAGGACAAGAATATGGCGCAAATGCACCGAATAGGCCAAGGGTTGGGGGGTACGCAAAATCCGTTCACACACGCCCAAAGCATCCACCAACTGAGATAAAAGTTGCTCCATACTCGTAAATTGATAGGCGTTCACATGGTTTCTCTGGTACTGCCAACGCAAATAATCCCCAATCCAAAAAGCCACACTCACGGGACGATGCTCCGCACCGGCCAAGAGGTGCAACCGATCCGGGGGCAACAAATCGGTGAGTTCTTCTAGGGGAGATTGCCCCCGCAGATGGTGTTTCACGGCGATGGCATAGGCGGTGATCAACCGCACCGCCTGCTCTTTCTCGTCCCGGTCTCGGGGCGTTTGTTCGTCCACCATGATCAGTAATTGGCGTGCCAGATTCCGGGACGCATTCACCATCGTCCCCCACGCCTTGCGCCCTTCCCAAAATCGGTCGTAGGCGGTATTGGTACGAAAGACTAGCAATAAACCCAACACCAAATCCGGGGTAAACGTGACCAAACCGAAGGGTACGGCACGCTGACTGTAGGTGTAGGTCAAAACCACCACCAAAGCCACCCCACTATAAAAAATGATCCGGGGCAGGACACTGGGGATTATTGAACCCCGCCACGTGAAGGTTAAATCATACCAGTGCTGTCGAGTAGCCATAGGGGGAGACTGCCAAATCTTGGTTATCTTAGCACTCGATAGTTATTGGGGGTGGCGCAGAAGTACCAACCCATTATGTACCCTACCCCCTGCCACCAACACTTGACCGCCCAACACCAAGCTGGTGGACGTGCCCCCGTCCAAGTTTAAGGCCGCCACCGCCCCCACCTCCCGCATGATCCCCGCTAATTCCTTCAGGGTTGGCCCCTGTTGGTACTGCTCATTGCCCCCGACGGTGACCCACAACCAACGCCCTGCGCCGGTCAGCCCTAGGGCACTGCGGGGGGCTTTTTGCTGAATAAAAAACGGCTGAAATTGCTCCTGCTCCGGGGCGAGTACCAGCCGATTATTGTCTAATAACAATGGTCCGGCACCCAAGCCGTGGGGATAATTTTGCAATACCTGGGGAATCATTTGCTGACTCACCTGCACCGAGGCTCCTACGGAAAATTGCTGATTCACATTCCCCACCCCCCGCCCCACCAATAGATAACCCGCCAAGGGAATTGGGATGGGATTTCCCATGTTGCTTCCCACTACCCGGTCTTGGGTTACGGTAATCACCGTTTCCCCCTGGGTCAAGGGCGTATAGGTTGCCCCCCAGTTGGCCGTGTAGCGAGCCAGCCCTTTTTGCACAAAACCCGAATTCAGAGCCTGTAACCCCAGCGGCGCACCTTGATTCACCCGCACCTGTTCCTGGAGTTGCGCCCGGGCAAATAGCATCTGCCCCTGGTCATTCCAAGCGGCCATGCCCCGGTTGAGGATGGGACTGCTGACCCATTGCCCCTGCATCCGGATCGCCCCCAGGGGGAGTTGGGTATTGCGGTTGAAAAAACCCCCGTTGATGGCCGCCACCCCCTGAACTTGTTGCGCTAAAGCGGGTAACGGAGCCAACCCCGTTTGCCCCCGTGTCCCTTCCCACACGGGTCGCATGGTGTACCTTTGGGGGTCAATCTCCAGCCACGTCACCCCGTAGCCCCGCACCTGTGCCTGCCGCCACCACAATCCCGGTGCCCATTCAATCCTGAGTTGCTCCGGCGGGCGGGGTTCAACCACCAACCGGGGGGGGTCAGGCAGGGTTGTCACCCGCATCGGTTGGCGAAAGGTTAGCACCGTGGCCTGGGTGCTGAAATTGAGGGTGGGAAATTGACGGCGCAGTTCCGCCCGTCCGGGAGCCAAAATGCGTAAAATGGTTTGCCTGCCCGTATTTTGGACGCTCCACGGGGCAATTTTGTCCAGGTCAATCACCGTGCGGCGGTTACTTTGCCGGATGCCCTGAATCTGAGCGGCGGGAGCGGTAATGCGACATTCATTGCCCTGGATTTGGGTCTGCCAACCAGCGGCGGCGAATACATCCGTCACGTCCAAATACCGGCGGGTGTGCTGGGGATGCCAAGACACCGTTAAGTTTTGTACCGGATTGAACCACACCACCGGCTGCTCCTGGGGGCGGCGACTACTGCGTAAACTCATCCCCAACCGTTGGGTCGCATCCACATCACTGATGGCAATTCGCACCCGCCCCTGGCTATCCCGCCATTGCCGCCATGCCCCCACCCAGGCTTCCCCGTTCCAACTCAGCCGTTGGGCTTGCACCTGGATTTGGGGGGATGGTAGAGGCGTTTGCGCTAACCTTGGGATTCCCAATAATTGCTCTAGCATCGGGTTAAACGCTCGTTCATGTTATTGAAGATGTCATTGAATAGTATGAATGATGTCTGATCATTTAAGTTGCTCACATTGCCAAGGTATTGGCATCCAACCAATCCAAAACCCGATGCCATGCCCACCACTGATCCGGGTCACCCGCCAAGTGCTGCCCCCGTTCACTGCTGTAATAGCCCACATGGCCGCCATATTTTGTCAATACCAAATTAGCATACGGATTCCCAGCACAAGCCCGTTCCAAATCGGGAATAATATCAGGCGCAAACAGGGGGTCATCCTGGGCGTAGAGGATCAACGTCGGTACATTTAATTTACTCAAAAATCTCAGGGGACTGGTCGCCGCATAGTAATCCCTCACGCTGCCAAACCCCAAACCCGGAATCACCAACTCCTGGTCAAAGGTGCAAATGCTGTGCGCCCGTTCAATTGCCGCCCTATCAATCGCTTGGGGATGGGCGTTGGCTAATTGCTGGGCTAACTTTTTCAATTCCTGGGTGATCGCCCGCTCCACATAGCGTCCCCAGGGGTGCTTCATCAGGTAGGGCAGGGAACGCCCTGCATCCAAATTGGGACACACCGCCACCACCCCCCCCACCTGGGCACGGGGCAAAGGACTATCCCCCGCCATCGCCGACCAGCCCGCCCACAACGCCAATTGTCCCCCCAGAGAATACCCCACAAACCAATAGGGGGGCGGACATCCGAACCCCTGCGCCGCCCCCGCCAAGGCAAGATAATCTTGCCCCTCCCGCATCCCATCGGAGGGCAGAGCGGGAGACAACTGCCCCGTTCGACCATGCGCCCGCCAATCAAACAGCACCACCCCATAGCCCCGTTGCACCGCCCAAACCGCCAACAGATGGAGGAGCGTTTGATTGGCCAAACTACCCGTGATTCCATAGGTGGCAATGATCGTCCCCTTAGCCTGCTTGGGAAGCAACCATTGCCCAAAGATGGGAACGCCCTCATACCCCGTAAAAATGTGGTCTTGGTAATTTATGTGGGGCAACAATGCCCCCAGTCGCTGTGTCGCCCCGGCGGTGTATAAGGTCATCGCCAAACCCTGCCGTAAAAACCAGGGCGGCATAAAAACTGGTATCACAGACTTGAATTTGCCTGTTCTAAATCAATATCAGTGTACAAATCAGCGATGTGAATTTCTAGGTCAATACTGTCTAATGTTAAAGTCGCTTCAGGATGGTTATATTCAGCAATTAACCATTGATCTTGCCCCCTTTTTGACCGATATTCGACCTGAATTTGATATTGGTCAATGAGCAGGTATTCTTGAAAAGTAGGCATCGTACCATAGGCAGTAAATTTATCCCCCCGGTCGTAGGTTTGGGTCAAGGGGGAAAAGACCTCAGCAATGAGACAGGGATTGGTAATCGTATCCGTCCGTCCGGGTTGTAATTCGATGGGCTTGGGAACCACCATCACATCAGGATAAGTATAACCATTCATCTGGGGAATCCATAGGCGTTGATCCACATAAAACACTCGACAGTTTTTTTGTCTCAAGGCAGATTTGAGTAAGATGTACAAATTACCGGCAATGTCGTTGTGATTGGGTGTACCGCCCGTCATGGGAATCATCGCTCCCTGGATATATTCATGGCGAATCTTTGAGGCTACCTCCAAAGCGAGATATTCCTCTGGTGTGGAGATTGTTCTAGTTCTTGTTGACACCATTTTCACCCATTGCTCTTCAATTTTAGCCCTGTTCTAGCACGAATAGCTCAAAATTAAAATTATGGCTGAGGTTGTCCCTGGGGGCAGGTGAGCTTCACAAAGTCACAGGAGTAAACGGCGGGTTCCTGCCAACTCAAAGGAATTTCCAGTAAATCCCGAGTACCCGTAAATCCCTGACCAATAAAGAACAACAAAGCAATCGTATTTAACACAATATGCACCTTCCGCCAGGTGTGGGTACGGTCTTGGTAAATATCCGGCAAAATCGCCAGGGAAAACACCATGAGCAAGGCCGCTACAATGCCGTAGTAGTAGTGGGAAACCCACCATTCAAATCCCCGTCGCCACACTCCATCCTGGGCACCCAGAACGACTAAACCCACACCGGTCAAGGTGGCAAATACCGCCCGCCATACTTTTTTCTGAGCGTAGTATAAAGCCACCAAAGCCGCAATCGTTGCCACCAGGAAAAACCCAATTAAAATCACCTGGGTAGGATTGGTATTCCAGATATTTTTCTTGATGATATTTTTGCCAATCGGCACCATCACCCCAATCAGAACTAAACCCACCACAGAACCGGTTAACCAGCGACCTAATTTGGCGTGCTCTGGCCCTGCCACCGGGGGAATTTTACTTTTGCCTCCATCCTTGGTTTGGCGGCGGCGTTGCATCGTTTGCCACGCTAAATTGCTGACCATACCAATCAACGGAAAAACCACAATCACCGCCAAGGTTGGGTGAATCAGCCGGATGAGATCAATAAATTTCATGGCGTTTCAAGGAATGAATGCTCACCAAGGATACGCAGGTCAAATCATTTTGGTTTAGCTGCATTGTATCAATCCTGCCCTGGATTAGTGGTTTGTTTTAGGATTTAATCATGTTTAGCGGCTTGAAACCCATAGGCGAATGTGACCCATGCGCTGGGGGCATAGGTTCTGGGGGCGTTTTGCCCTAGGATTGGCAATGACGACCATGCCTGGGGGCAGTAATTAATGGATGGCACAAGGGTGATGACGGTGTTTTCCCGGTTGCGGGATGCGCTCAATCAGATCATTGTTGGACAGACGGCCTTGGTAGATCAGTTGCTGGTAGCGGGACTGGCGGGGGGGCATCTGATTGTTGAGGGGGTGCCGGGGACGGGAAAAACCCTCCTGGTTCGCACCTTGGCTCGCTTGATTCAGGCGGATTTTCAACGCATCCAACTCACCCCGGATATTTTGCCTGCCGATATTTTGGGTACGAGTATTTTTGATGCGAATACGGCTCGGTTCAATTTTCAACCCGGACCCATTTTTACGCAGATTTTGCTGGCGGATGAAATCAACCGCACGCCCCCCAAAACCCAGGCCGCTCTACTGGAAGCCATGCAGGAACAACAGGTGACTTTGGATGGGCAAACCCGTGCTTTGTCCGACTTTTTTTGGGTGATTGCTACCCAAAATTCCCTGGAATTTGAAGGCACCTATCCCCTCCCGGAGGCGCAACTGGATCGATTTTTATTCAAGTTAGTTGTAGATTACCCAGATTTGGAAAGTGAAAAAAAGATGCTAAAAAGCGAATTTTCGGGACTGGGAAAACCGGCTAACCTAGCATTATTAAATCCGCTGGCAACGGTGCAGGAATTATTAGAATGTCGCCAAGTTTTAAGTCAAATTCTCGTTAGTGAAAACCTCCTGGATTATCTGCTGAATTTAGTCCAGCGCACCCGCCAACATCCGGATGTTTCCCTAGGGGCTTCCCCGCGGGCAGCGGTGGTGTGGTTGGCCAGCAGTCGGGCGCAGGCGGCGATTCAGGGGCGGGAATTTGTTACCCCGGATGATGTCAAAGCGGTGGCTTTACCCCTGCTGCGGCATCGGTTGCTCCTGCGCCCGGAAGCCCAATTAGAGGGCTTAAAAGTGGATACGGTGATTCAAAATATCCTGGCGCAGGTGCCGGTGCCTCGGTAATTACCGTTTACAAATTGCCGTTTACAATGGGAGGCATCGGGTTAACGAGAAGATTAGATCATGCAGTCACCCCATTACTTTTTACCCTCAAGTGCCTATTTGGAAGCCGAAGCCAAGTGTAAAATTCGCCATGAATACCTGGGCGGTCAAATTTTTGCGATGGCGGGTGCCAGTGATATTCATAATCTGATTGCTATCAGCATTGTCAGTCGCTTATATTCGCATTTGTCCGGCAGTCCGTGTCGAGTTTTTATGTCGGATATGAAAGTTAAAATCAATCTAAAAGAAGCTCTTATTTTTTACTATCCAGATATTTTGGTGACCTGTGATCCCATGGATGACCAAAAATTGTTCAAGACCAAACCCAAATTAATCATAGAAATTCTTTCTCCGGGTACGGAAAACATAGACCGACGGGAAAAATTTTTACATTATCAATCTATTCCTAGTTTAGAAGAATATGTTTTAGTATCTCAAGAGGAAATCCACGTGGAAATTTACCGTCCCAATTCCCAAGGCTATTGGGTTAAAGAATTATTAAAATCCGGGGATACCCTACACTTGCATTCCCTAAGTTTTCATCTAGCCCTATCAGAAATTTATGAAAATGGGTTTTAGCGGCATTGGCGGGGAAATTACTAAGCTATAATCAATGGGTCATCCTACCTCAATTTGGCCATGAGTGAAGCAGAAAGCCAAGCCCAAGTCCGGCAAATGCTCGGTATGAAGGGGGCGCAGGTGCAAGACCTACCGAAGTGGCGGTTGCAGTTGCAATTGATGAAACCTATCACCTGGATTCCGCTGATTTGGGGGGTGTTGTGTGGCAGTGCTTCTTCGGGGGGATTTCAATGGCAATTGGAAGATATTTTGAAAGTTTTAACCTGTATGTTGCTGTCAGGGCCATTGATGACCGGTTATACCCAGACTGTGAATGATTTTTATGACCGGGAAATTGATGCGATCAATGAACCCTATCGTCCGATTCCGTCTGGGGCAATTCCGTTGCGGGTAGTGATCGCCCAAATTTGGTTTTTATTGCTCGCTGGATTGGGGTTAGCGTTATTTTTGGATAGCTGGTCGGGGCAGTCCTGGCCGGTGATTACCACCATTGCTTTGATGGGCACCTTGCTGGCGTTTATTTACTCGGCACCGCCCTTGAAACTGAAACAAAATGGCTGGCTGGGCAATTACGCTTTGGGTGCCAGTTATATTACGCTCCCCTGGTGTGCGGGTCACGCCTTATTCGGCACATTAAATCCGACGATTGTCATTTTAACTTTGTTCTACAGTTTGGCGGGGTTGGGGATTGCGGTGGTGAACGATTTTAAGAGTATCGAAGGGGATCGAGCGTTGGGTTTGGCTTCTTTACCGGTGCAGTTCGGGGTGCAAACGGCGGCTTGGATCAGTGCGGGGATGATTGATTTATTTCAAGTGGGGGTGGCGGTTTATTTGATCACTATTGGTCAACAGCTTTATGCCACGATTTTGTTGCTATTTATCATTCCCCAGATTACCTTTCAGGATATGTACTTTTTGCGTGACCCCCTGGCAAATGATGTGAAATACCAGGCCAGTGCCCAGCCCTTTTTCGTACTGGGGATGTTGGTGGTGGGGTTAGCCCTGGGGCGGGTCTAATCCCCTGGTCAAACGCCCAGAAACCCATTATTATTTGAAGGGGATTGTTCGTTTAATTCATCGCTCCTAATACCGATAATTTGGTCATTTACTCGGTGAATTTATGGGTCTGCGATGGCATCTGGGTTTGGTATTGGTGAGTTGGGCTGCTCTCTTGACGGCGTGCAACAGTACAAAAGATTTACAGAAATTGCAAACCACGAGTCGGTGTACCAACTGCCAACTGGGGGGGGCGAATTTGACGGGTCAGACGTTCAAAGCGGCAATTCTCACGGGGGCGGATTTAGCCGGTGCCAATTTGAGCGGGGTGGGGCTAACGGGAGCGGATTTGCGGGGGGCGAATCTCCGCAATGCCAACCTGGAGGGGGCTAATTTGGAGGGTGCCAATCTGGGGGAGGTGGATTTGACAGGAGCGAATCTCGCCGGGGCGAATCTGCGACAGGCCAATTTGTTTCAGGCGCAGTTGCGGGGGGCTAATGTGGTTAAAACTGACTTCCGGCAGGCGGTGTTGTTTGGTGCAAATTTGACGGATACTCCTCTGGCAGAGGCGGATTTGGTGGGAGCCAACTACAGCGATTCGACCCAGTTTCCGCCGGGATTTAATCCGGTGAGCCAACTGATGGAGCGGCTGAAGTAGGAGCGATCCCCCCGACTTGCCGAGTTGAGGGGGATTGGGCATCATGATAAATAATTCATAAAATCTTGTTTAAGCCAGGATTTTCACGCCAATGGGGCAACCTTTGGAACTGACGGAACGCCAGCAGCAGGTGCTACAGGCTACGGTGGAGCATTATGTGGCCACGGGGGAGCCGGTGGGTTCTCGTACCCTGATGACCCAGTACCGGATTCCCGCCAGCCCCGCCACGATTCGGCAGGCGATGGGACGACTGGAACAAGCGGGACTGCTTTACCAACCCCATACCTCGGCGGGGCGGATTCCCTCGGATTTGGGCTACCGGCGGTACGTGGATTGGTTGTTGCATCGGGGGGAGACCGTTCCCCCTCCCTGGGTGGAACCAGCCTTACCCACCGGGGTTGAGCACTTGGAGGGGGTCTTGCGTCAGGCCGCCCAACTCCTCTCCCAACTGAGCGGTTCGATTATTTTGGTGACCCGCCCCCAACCCCGCAGTGCCCGCCTGCGCCATCTACGCCTGGTAGCGGTGGGGGAACGGGTGGCCTTGATGGTAGTGCTGGAAGGGGAGCGAGTGGAATCCACCCTTTTGGATTGGGTGCCCCCGACCCAGGTGGAAGTGGATTCGGCCTTAGAAATGGTCGGGCAATTTTTGAACTACCACTTGCAGGGACGGGCATTGCGGGACATTGCCAGTTTGGATTGGGCAACCTTGGAGCGGGAATTCGCTTCCTACGGGGACTGGTTGCGTACCCTCATGCCGCCGTTGACCCAGCAGTTGCACGATTGGGGACGGCCAACCACTGCTACGCCTTTGGTGATTAGTGGCGTGGCGGCGGCACTGCGGCAACCGGAGTTTCAGCAGTCCGGGCAGGTACAACCGGTGATGCAGGTGCTGGAAACCGAGCAAGAACGCCTCGGGGCACTGCTCTGGGATGAGCAAGAGCCGGTGCGGGTGATTATTGGCCAGGAAAATCCCCTAGAATCAATGCACATTTGTAGCTTAGTATCAACAATGTATTTACAAGGCCGAGTACCCGCAGGGGCAGTGGCGATTCTTGGTCCAAAGCGAATGGCCTACGGTCGGATGATTGCCCTGGTGCAGGCCGGAGCCACCTACGTCTCCCAGTCCCTCGGAGGTAGCTGAAGATGGATCGGGGCAAAATTACGGCGATTTTGACTGGAGCGGTGGCAGTACTACTGGGGGTGGGGTATCTACTAATCACCCTGATTTTGGACAGCCGGGGGCTAATGCAACCCGCCCCTGATCTGGATATGGGTTGGCTAATGACCGATTTCGTGGGATTTTTAATCCTGTAACCCCGCAACCATTACCCATGACCCCCGCCGAAGTGCGAGCGTTCCTAGAACAAGTGATGCAAGACCCCCAGCGCCAGGAACGGTTTCGGGAAGCCACCGACCCGGATGCGCTGGTACAGGTGGTGGTGACCCTGGCGACGGAAGCCGGTTTCAGCGTCACCCCCGCCGAAGTACAGATGGCCTTGGGGGAGGATCAACCCCCGCCCGACCGGGCACAGATGACGGTTGAGCAACTGCTCCAGGAATGCCGCACGGAGCAAACCATGAGCCTGTGGACGGAAGAAACGGGGGGGCAGGTGACGGGTCTGGTGTTCGCCGCCGCCAATCCCCACCCGCTGTTGGTGCGGTTATTCCGCCTATTGGTGCCGAATTAACCCAACTGTTGCAACAGTTGCCACACCAGGTAGGAATTTTTGAACAACAGCGTCCAGGCTCCCCCAAACAGGATCACGGCCAACACCGCCCCATTCAAAAAACGACCCGTTTCCCGGTTGTAGCCCAGCACATTGTCCTCCTGGCTGGCAGTGAAAAACAAAGACCAGGCCTGGGTGGCGGTGATGGTCTCAAACTGGTTAAACGTGGGGCGGAAGACGACCGGCCCCAACAAAGCCCCGTTGCGAAATTCAAAATCTGTCCGCATGACTGCACCTCCAGTAAATATTTAACTTTATGTAAATAAATGTAACAAGTTCTTTACATTACTGTCAAGGGCTAAGTTTAGGTCAGGGTCAGGATGGGTTGGTCTGCCCACGCCACCCGCCCGGTGAGCAAATCCCGTGCCGTCAGACAGAGTTGGCGGTGGTGGTTGACGGTAAAAGCCAGATGCAGGCGATCCTGTCCGGGTTCTCCTGGGGGGTCAAGGGGAATCAACACCGCCTCATTCAACATTTGCACCTGGGGGGTGGCTAAGCTCTGGGGACGCAGCACCAATCGCCCGTTTTGTAGATAAACTGCCCCCTGGCCGGTGGGGTGGCTCAACTCCCCCAGCACCAACTCCAGGGCGGTTTGACCCGCTTGGGATGCCCCTAACACCAATTCCAGGGGTTCCGGGCTGGGGTAAGGGTGTCCCGCCGGAATTAACTCATGCCAGTGGTGTCCCTGTCGCCGTTTATCCCAGTAGCGCAAGCCATAACTGTGATAGAGAAAATCCTTAATTTTGGCCGCTAAATTAACCCCCAGGGCACCGTAGGCAACGGCGGTCAGGGAACGGTTTTGGTAGATTTTTTCCTCAGGGAAATAGCTCTGGAGCCACTGGTGTACCGCAGGCATCCGGCTGGTACCCCCAATCAATAAAACCGCATCCACATCCCGGGGGCGATACCCCTGCACCCGTGCCTGTTCCAGTAAATGTTGCATTGCCGTATCCAATTGAGCAAAAAAACCATGCTCCCAGAGAATTTGATCCAGTTCTGTCCGCTCTAAAAACCAGTTTTGGGTGATGTGATTTTGGGGGTCAAAATAGAGTTGATTGCCACTGGGTTGTTCCGAAAGTTGAATTTTTAAGCCCTCGGCGATGGCGAGGGTAAGGGGCATAAAATTCCCCGCTGTTGACCCCTGCTTTTGCACCAAATAATCAAAAATCCAGCGGTCAATATCCGCTCCCCCTAAATTCAATCCTACCTTGGCCAGCACCTGGGCTTGACGGGTTTTCTGCCCCCCGGTAAATGGCCGTTCCCCTGAGCGGAGTATCCAGCCCAGATGGGTTTTTGTCCCCGGTCGCTGCAATTGCACCAGGGCTAGATCCAAGGTACCACCGCCGAAATCTACAACCAAAATCATTTCGCTGGCCGCCACCCCATAGCCAATCGCCGCCGCCGTCGGTTCATCGAGTAAACGAATTTGGGTAAATCGCCATCCCTCTGCCATAGCCACCAACCATTGCCGGTAGGCTTCAAACGCATCTACCGGTGTGGTTAAAACCAAGGTATCCAGGGGGTAGTTTTGCTGGGCTATGCCCTGAAGTAAATGCTCAAAAAACCATTCTCCTACCCGTTTTATCTGGGGATAATCTGGGGTTTGAGATTGCAATAATTGCCGTTTGAAATGATGAAATACCGGGATGTGAAGCGGTTGATTTTTAACAAACTCCCGCACCTGTTGCCCATATAGAAACTGAGATTTTTCCGCATCAACCGTAGCGACGAGGGTAGGGATCAACCCATCCGCCTGCGATAAGCCTGGTAAAGTCACCGTTTCCGGCTGACCCGTGCTGGGGGAACGACGGGCAATGACCGTATTGCTACTCCCAAAATCAATGGCGTAGTCCATGGTTTTCTCGTCTGGCTGAACGGTTTTGATGATTTTTATGTTATGCTGTCTCACGCTATATTGAAAGAGATTGAGTCAGCTAAAATTTTCAATAGTTTTTTTATCGGCAGTAGGTGCGTGCGAAAACAGGAAGCCCTCCTATTACTAGCAAAGCACCAAAACACGCTCAAGGACTTTGGCGTGAGGTCTTTGCTACTCTTTGGTTCCGTCGCCAGGGATGAAGCACACACCAACAGCGATGTCGATTTGTAGCGTTCGATCGTCCAGTCGGATTGTTCACCTTTATCCGCTTGAAACGATACCTAGAGAAGATTTTAGAGCGTTCGATTGATCTGGGTACGCCGGACTCCCTGAAACCTTACCTAAAAGAACCTGTTTATCGAGGGCAATTCGTGCCTTCTAGGGATTGGCAAAATCGAGAGACGTGCTGGCCGTCATCGCAGAGATTTGAGAGTTTACCAACGAGTAGGGTAAGGTTGTCGCCTCAAGATTTTGGGGAACTCGAGGGTTACGCCCCTGCGACCGCTATGCCTGTTAGCTTGCTCGGCGTAGCTTATTAGTAGAGGTTTTAGATTTATAGTCATTTCAATTAGAACTGAGACGGATACCCCCTGAATCTCAAGGGGGACTATCAATCCATTTCCCCCCTTAGCAAGGGGGGCTAGGGGGGTGAAACCTAATGTTTCAAATTTAATCAAAACGGCTATAAAACACCTAAGCTATCCTAGACTGCACATTCCCTTCTAGGGAATTTTGTAACGGTAAGATTACCCTGTTTCGCTATATCCACGGCAACTGGGGAACTACCCGGGTTCGGCGAGTTTTTGGTAGGAAAAACCTCACTTTCAGCCCTGCAACAGTGCCGTTACCTTATCAATCAACTGCTGGGGTTCAAAGGGTTTAACAATGTAATCCGTTGCCCCCTGCCGCTTAGCCCACTGTTCATCGAAGGCTTCCCCCTTAGAGGAACAGACCAAAATCGGCACATCCGCCGTACTGGCCTCCGGCTTGCGTAACTCCCGGATCAACTCGTAGCCATTCATCACCGGCATCACCACATCCGTAATCACCAACTGGGGCACCGCCTGTTTCAAACATTCCAGGGCTTCATTGCCATTCGTGGCCGCCAGCACCGTTAGCCCGCTGTCTTGGAGTAACCCGATGATCATCTCCCGTTGGGGGGCACTATCTTCAACGACTAAAACGGTACTCATAGATAACCCGCTATATGAATTTGGTAATTATATTACACCGATACTACACCGGTAATGATAGCCTGCGGGGCGAAGCCCGACCGGGATTAACGGCTGGCTCCCCGCAACAAACTCCGCACCGTTCCCACCAAAACCTGGGGTTCAAAGGGTTTGACCACGTAGGCATTGGAACCCAACCGTTCCGCCCAGTGTTTATCAAACTGTTCCCCCTTGACACTACAAACCACCACCGGCACCTTGGCTAAATCGGGGTGTTTGCGGAGTTCGCGCAGAAATTCGTACCCATTCATGTTGGGCATAACGACATCCAACACGATCACATCCGGGTGCGTTTCCCGCAGTTTTTGCAGGGCTTCCCGGCCATCGGCAGCGGCAATCACTTTTAACCCATCCTGGGTGAGGGTCGCCGCCATCAGTTCCCGTTGGGTGCGTTGGTCTTCCACCAACAAAACCGTTGCCATGAATGCTCGCAGAATGGGTTCAGTTCCTTAATTCTACACTCAATCCCGACAATCTCAAGCTCAGTCAATAAACCTGTTATACTGGCAATGCACGTAACGCCACATCTCGTTCCATGACATCCGTTCAGTTAAACTGGGATGTAATTCATAACTGGAGATGTGTTCAGTTGACCCAATCGGTTGACCCAACTTTCTGGCGAACCTGTACCTTAGGACGAAAACCGTGAAATACCTAGCAGAGATTCAACGGCGGCAGAAGACCGGCTTTTTGGGTAGCACCGTCATGGGCAGTGACATCAACGTCCTGGCCGTCCAACGGGGGGAACTCTGGGTCGCCACCTCTGCCAATCTCCAGCTTACGGCCAACGATGAAAAACGCATTGAGTCTTATGGTAATGGGGCTTTGGTACTCATTGAAACCAACGCCAGCAATCAAGTGCAACAGGTACAGGATGCCAAACCCCACGTGATGGGGATCATGCGTCAACTGGCTCAATTGCAGGAAAAACTGCAACAGGTACAGGAAGAATCGGAAGAAATGCAACAGTCCCTAATGACGCAGGCGCAGGAATTTCACCGCCGCCAGATGGAACTGGAAGACCGCCTGGTGCAGGTGGAGCAAGCGGAAGAGGCGATGGCGGGGCTAGAAGAGCAACAGCGGCAGATGCAGGCATTTCAGACAGAAATCGAAGCCCTCCAAGCCGAAATTCAACGCAAGGAAACCGAACTACAACAGGCCTGGGCACAACTGGAACAGGAGCGTTCCCAACTGGAGACCAACCGGGTGGGGGTCTTGACCCAGGACATTGCCGGACGGATGGTGGATTGTCTGGAACGGTTGCGCCAGTCCCAACCCGCGGGGGACAACCTCGGCCAGTGGCAGGAACTCTTGACGCAGGAGCAACAATTCCTGGCGACCCAGTGGCAACAGTTGGAGCAGGGGCGGGAAGAAGCCCAGCGGTTGCAGGCGCAACTTCAGCAGCAACAGGAGTCCCTCCCCCCCCAATGGCAGCAACTCCAGGAGCGGGAAGCCCAATGCTTGACCCAGGAGCGGTTGGCGGTGCATTGGCAAACCGAATGTGACCAGTTGCAACACCGCTTGCGGGAACTGGAACAGGCACTGCGACTCCAAGAACAAACCTGCCAGCAACTCAAACCCCTGGTGGGTGCCGGTGCCATTGTGGATAAGGCGGCGCTGCTGGGGATGAATTTGGATGACCTGGAGCGGGAAGTCGAGGATAAGGAAGAATCCCTGAGCAAGTTTCAAAACTACCTGCATGAGCAGGAAGAGGAACTGCGGATGCAGCAGGAGGCGATTGACGACATCCAGACCCGCATCCACCAGGCCAACGACTACGAGCGGATTGACCTGGAAAACGAATTGGAAAGCGAGCAGCAAAATTACCAATTTCTGGAAGCTTCCCTCCAAGGCCAGCGGCAAACCCTCGCCGAACGGGAAGCCATCGCCCGTGCCTACCGGGAAATTTTAGACCAACGCCAAGGACGAGGCACCCCGGAAACCAAGGGGTCAGATTTAGAACCCATTTTGCGCTTGGCGGAACAGCAGTACCAACTCCTCCAGCAGGAGCGGCAAAACCAGGCGCAAATTTTGCAGGAACGCCAGACCCAGTTGCGGCAATGCCAGGAAACCCTCAGCCAGGAGCGGGAAGCCTGTAGCCAGCAACGCCGCACCCTGGAGCAACAACAACAGGCACTCCAACAAACCCAACAACAACTCGACCAACTCTGGGGGCGGCTCAATTCCACCCAGGAACTCCTCCAACCCCGGCAAGACCGCCTCGACCAGACCTGGCACTGCTACCACCAGTTCACCCAGGGGGCAAGCCAGGGGCAAACCCAGGTGGTGGAGGAATTGCTGGGTTTGGTGGCGCAAGTGGCGCAGGCGTAAGGCACAATCCATCCCCCTCGACCCGCAACCGCCGCCCCCCCGGTAGCGGTGCCGTGCTGGCTCCGTTGTCCAGGGTTAACAACCGCCGTCCCTGTTCGATGTGCTGAAAATTGACCGCCCGTTGCAAATGTTGGTGCAAAAAAAATCGCAGGATGTAACGCTGCAAGGGCAAGGGAAATTGGGCTAATTTCTGACGGTTCAAGGTCTGCTGTGCCGGGTCGTACACCTGCGGCCAAACCCGGCGGAGCCACCCCTGCCAAAACCGTTGTTCCGCCGTAAAAATCTCCAGGGTTTGTAACAATTGCTGTTCCACCTGGGGGTTAAAATGCTGGCGCAGGTAGGGCAAAAGCTCTTGGCGAATCCGGTTGCGGCGGTAGTCCAAGTTAGTATTAGTCCCATCCGGCCAAACCCTTAACCCCTGTTCCTGGCAATAGGCCGCCGTTGCGGGTCGGGTAATCCGCCACAACGGTCGCACCAGCCGCACACCGCCGGTTAACGCCCGGTCGGGGGACAAGCTCACCACGCCCGCCAAGCCACTGCCCCGCCACAGATTAAACAAGAATGTTTCTACCCGGTCGCTGGCCGTGTGACCTGTAGTAATAATTTGGTAATTATATTGTTCAGCAATTTTTGTCAGGGCTTGATAACGCCATTGGCGGGCAGTTGCTTCATTTTGGGGTAAATGCTCCGCTGCTACCCCGTGATAAGGGTAACCATAATGCTCAGCCATATTTTGAATAGAACGGGCATTGTCCCGACTATCGGCGCGCCAACCGTGGTCGCAGTGGGCGATACCCAACTGCCAACCCCAGCGGGGACGCAGGCGATGCAGGACATCGCATAAACAGAGCGAATCCTGACCGCCGGAGACCGCCACCAAAACCCGAGTTGCCGGAGGCAAGACCTGGGATTGGCGTAAAAATGCCTGGACGTGACGCAGTACATTCATTGGTAAACATTGGTAAAAACGATAGCAATCCTAAATGGATTTAGAACAGCGGTCGCAGGGGCGCAGCCCCCGATCCCGGTTCTATAGCTACCCCACGCAAACTAATGTCGCACAGCGACACGCAAACTATCAGAATCTTTGTTCGCTAACTAAATCCTATAGCTATATCAGCAAAAATTATTGACAAAAGTTATTACAAAATTATTATATTAATAATACATCATTCCTGCCAATGGGCGATGGTGGTGTCGGGGGTGGGGGTTTCCCAGTGGGGAATGCGGGGGTGCTGGTCGAGGTAATCCTGCACCGCCTGCCGCAGCCGCCCCGTGCCCTGTCCATGCACAATCCACCACGCCCGTTCCCCCGGATGCAGATGGGCATCCAGTTGTACCGCCACCTGCTCGACCCGCAGACCCCGGAGGTCAATGGTATTGAGGGGGGTTTGCACCAGAGGCGGCGGTGCCATCGCCACGGGTTGTCCATCCAGGGAGGTAATGTCCCGCACGGAAGCACTGACCCGCATTTGCCCCAACCGTAGCGTCATTTTGCCATCCCCATCCGGCAAACTCAGCACGTCCCCCACCTGACCAAGGACCCGCACCCGCTGCCCGATGTGGGGGATAAACCCCTGGGGTTGGGGACGGGGACGGGGTTGATGCCGTTTTTGAATGGCCGTCAGGGTGGTACTGGCCTGGTGCGCTTGCTGGGCGTTGACCTGCGGACTTTTGAGGGTTTGGATTACCTGGGCAATTTCCTGTTTGGCTTGGGCGACGGCGGTTTCCACGGCCTGGGTTTCCCGTTCCGCCAAGGCTTGTTTTTGCCGGTGCAGTTCCTGGGCTTGCCGTTGCATTTGTTGGTACAGGTGTTCGGTTTGCGCCAACAGTTCGGTGGCGGCCTGGTTTTTCTGGGTTTGTTCCTGGCGTTGCTGTTCCATCTGGCGAATCAGGTCGTTGAGTTCCAGGTGTTGCCCCTGGAGGTAGGTGGCCGCCCGTTGCAGGATCGCCGGGGCAAACCCCAGCCGCTGGGCAATGTGCAGGGCTTGGGAACGTCCGGGAATCCCCCACAGCAGGCGATAGGTGGGGGCGAGGGTGGTTTCATCAAAGGCGACCGAGGCATTTTCAAAGCGGCAATCCTGGTACTTGAGGGTTTTCAGTTCGCTGTAGTGGGAGGTGGCGAGGGTGAGTTGCGCCTGGTCGGCACAGGTTTCTAATATCGCCCGGGCTAAGGCCGTGCCCTCCGTGGGGTCGGTGCCCGCCCCGACTTCATCGAGCAAAACGAGGGACTGGGGCGTTACCGCCTGGAGGATGCGGTGAATACGGGTGATGTGCCCGGAAAAGGTGGATAGATTTTGGCTGAGGGATTGGTCATCGCCAATGTCCGCCAGCACCTGGTCAAACCAGGGCAATTGCGCCGGTGCCGCCGCCGGTAGGTACAACCCCGCCTGGGACATGAGAACCGTTAACCCCAGGGTTTTCAGGGTGACGGTTTTGCCCCCGGTGTTCGGCCCGGTGATGGCAACGACTTTGGTATCGGTCGGGATCAGCAGGTCAACCGGCACCACCGAGGGCTGGGGTTCATGCTGGGCTTGCCAAACCAGCAGGGGATGCCGCACCTGGCGCAACTGCACCGGGCTTTGCCACTGGGGGGGATGGGCGTGCAACCACCGGCTGTAATGGCACCGGGCGCAGGCCACATCCAAACGGGTCAACCCGCTGGCGAGGTGGCGCAATTCCGTCCCCACCGCCCCCACCTGGAGGCTCAAATCCTGCCGTACCCCTTCCGCCAATTCCTGCGCCTGTTTTTGGTAAATCCGCCGTTGGTTATTCAAGGACACCACGCCCTGGGGTTCGATGTAGTAGGTGGCACCGGAAGCGGAGGTGTCGTGGACTAACCCCGGAATCACGTCCCGGTGGGTGGCCTTCACCGGCAGGACATAACGCTCATTGCGCTGGGTAATCAGCACCTCTTGCAGGGCTTGGGAATGCTTTTGGCACAGGTGTTGTAGGGTTTGGCGCAGGGTCTGTTCGGTCTGGCGGCACTGCTGGCGGGTCTGGGCGAGGGCGGGGCTGGCTCGGTCGGTCACTTCCCCATCGTCATCAATGCAGTGGTAGATTTGCTGGGACAATTCGGGCTGGGTGCGCCAATGTTGCACCAGTTCGTGGAGTACGGTCGTCTCCCGGTGGGTTTCGATTTGCCTGCGCACCTGGCGAGCCGTTTGACACAAATGGGCAACAGACAGCAACGCCAACCCGCTCAGGATGCCCCCCCGTTCCGCCCGCTCCAGGCTCGGTTCCACGTCCACCACCAGGGATAAATCGAAGGTGACACCCCGCTCGGTCAGGGTATCCACCGCCTGGGTTTCGCTCAGCAGGTGTTGCGCCTGGGTTAGTGCTGTCGCCGGTTGCCAGGTTTGCGCCGCCCGTTTCCCTGGTTTGGTCTGGGCAAACGTGGCGAGATGTTCACACAAACGCGGCCATTCCAACAGTTCCAGGGTTTCTTGGCGAATATCACGCATGGACACAGCGGGGGCAGATGGTTTCGATCCTAGCGTGTGGGTTGGGTTCTGGAGGGTAAGATGGAATGCTGAGCCTTAATTCACCTGGATTGACCATGACCGCTTCCTTTCCTGTTGAAATCCACCACCGGGGGCAAGTGACTACGATAATGGCCGCCGCCGACCAGACCATCCTCGCCAGTGCCACCGCCGCTGGTTTGGATTTACCCTCTTCCTGTACTGCCGGTATCTGTACGACCTGTGCCGCCCGTTTGCTCAGTGGTACGGTGGCGCAACCGGATGCAATGGGCTTGAGTCCCGCCTTGGTGAACCAGGGTTTTGCCCTGTTGTGTGTGGCCTATCCCCGCTCGGCCATTACGTTGGCAACGGAGCAGGAGGAAACGGTGTATGAATTGCAATTTGGCCAGTTTCAAAAGTAGGTTATTAATAGATTTGGTAGGTCATGCCAGCGGTGTAATACCCAGGGGTTGACCGGGCAATCATCCACGAGATGGCCGGGGAACGGGTAATTTTTATTGCGTAAAAACGGGTTCTTTTTGAGGCCAACATGGGTATCTTAGACTGGGGTGTGGTAGTCATTTATCTCGTACTGAGCTTGCTTTTGGGGCTGTATTTATCCCGTCAAGGTGCCCGCAGTTTGGTGGATTTTTTTGTGTCCGGGCGTTCGCTCCCCTGGTGGTTGGCGGGGACGAGTATGGCGGCGACTACATTTTCGATTGATACGCCCTTGTATGTGTGTGGCTTGGTGGCGCAACGGGGGGTGGCCGGGAATTGGGAATGGTGGAGTTTTGGATTGACCCATGTGGTGATGATTTATGTTTTTGCCCGGTTGTGGCGACGCTCGGAAATTATCACCGATGCGGAATTTACGGAACTGCGTTATGGGGGTAAACCGGCGGCGATTTTACGGGCGACCAAGGCGTTTTTATTCGCCGTGCCGATTAATTGTATTGGCATGGGGTACGCCTTACTGGCGACGGTGAAGGTGGTGGATGCCCTGGATATTTGGGGCAGTTTGGGGATTGACCCGGGGGCGAATGCCAAGCTCTGGACGGTGGTGGGGGTGAGTGTTTTGGTGCTGATTTACGCCGGAGTGGCGGGGTTGTGGGGGGTGGTGGTGACGGATTTGTTTCAATTTGGGCTGGCGATGGTGGGGGCGGTGGCCGTGGCGGTGGTGGCGTTGAACCATGTGGGGGGGATGGGTCGGGTGGTGGCGCATTTCCAGGGGACGGAAATGTTGCGGCTGTGGCCCTGGGGGGAGCAGGTGGGGTTATCGCCCAGTACCTTGTTTGCCTACGTATTTATCCAATGGTGGGCGTTTCGCCGCAGTGATGGGGGGGGGGAATTTATCCAACGGCTGGCGGCGGCCAAGGATGAGGCGGAGGCGGAGCGGGCGGCCTGGTGGTTTAATATTTTGAATTACGTTGTTCGTACCTGGCCCTGGGTGGTGGTGGCCTTGGTGGCGCAGATGATTTACCCGGATTTGAGCGACCCGGAATTGGGCTATCCCCGGTTGATGCGGGATTTTTTGCCGCCGGTGCTGTTGGGGGTGGTGGTGGCTTCGCTACTGGCGGCTTTTATGAGTACGATGTCCACGTTAATCAATTGGGGAGCGTCTTACATAACCAGGGATTTGTACCAGCGATTTTGGCGACCCCAGGCCAGTCAGGCGGAATTGGTGGGGGCGGGGCGGTTGGCCTCGGTGGGGGTGACGGTGTTGGGGGCGGTGGCGGCCTTTTACGCCCAGGATGTGACGGCGGTGTTTCGCCTGGTGATTGCGATCGGTACTGGGCCGGGGGTGGTGCTGATCCTGCGTTGGTTTTGGTGGCGGGTGAATGCGGCGGCGGAATGGACGGCGATGGTGGCCGGATTTGGGATTGGTTTGGGAACCACGGTGATCCCGGTGATCCAAATTCCCGACTTTGGGTGGCGGCTGATCGTGACGACGGGGGTGACCGCCCTGGCTTGGATCACGGTGATGTACCGCACGGCTCCGGAGAGCGAGGCCACCTTGAATGAATTTTACCGGCGCATCCGTCCGGGGGGGCCGGGCTGGCTCCGGCAGCGACAGGCTACCGGACTGGCACCTTTGCAGGATTTGGGCTGGGAATGCCAACGCACCCTGGCGGGGGTGGGGCTACTGTTTGGCACCATGCTGGGGGTGGGGGGCTTTCTCCTCTGGCAACCGATGGTGGGCTGGGTCTGTTGGACGGTGGCGGTAGGGGCGGCGGGGTGGTTGCGCCATCTGCAAAGGCGGGCGAGGCCGGGTGAGGTTGACCGCTAAGGAAATTGACGGCTAAGTGTAAAGAAACGATAAAATTTTAGGAGGGATCAAAACAATTTTTTATTAACTTTATAAAAGCGTTGGGGTAAACGATGGCTAAAGCGGGGCGGTTGGAGCAGATGCGGCGGTATGACCCGCAGGTGATTGCGGCCTATTATCGCTGGCGACCGGGGCGGGTGGTGGGGCGGCTTCTCCAAGTGGGGTGGGCGATTTTGGGGTTTGTGCTGGCCTTGGGGTGGGACGTGATCACGGGGCGAGAAGCGAAAAATCGTCCCCAGCGGGCGGTGCAGTTGCGGCGGTTGATCACGGCGATGGGGCCAACATTTATCAAAATTGGGCAAGCCCTTTCCACCCGTCCTGATTTGGTGCGGCGGGATTATTTGGAAGAATTAACCATTTTGCAAGACCAACTGCCCTCCTTTGCCAATGCGGTGGCCTACCGCATGATCGAGCAGGAATTGGGGCGATCCGTGCCTGACTTATATCGGGAATTATCCCCGCAACCGGTGGCCGCCGCCAGTTTGGGGCAGGTGTATCGGGGGCGTTTGCATACCGGCGAGGAGGTGGCGGTCAAGGTACAACGTCCCGGCTTAATTCCGGTGTTAACGCTGGATTTGTATATCCTGCGGGGGTTATTGCATATTCTCCAGCCCTGGTTGCCCATTCATATGCAGGATGATTTGAGCTTGATTGTGGATGAATTTGGGCGTAAATTATTCGAGGAAATTGATTACTTAAACGAAGGGTGTAATGCGGAGAAATTTGCCGATAATTTTCGCAATGACCCGACGGTGAAAGTCCCCAAAATTTACTGGGCATTGAGCAGTCATCGGGTGCTGACCTTGGAATGGATTAACGGCTATAAACTCACCGATGCCGCTGCTTTGCAAAAAGCCGGGATTGCCATGCACCAGTTTGTCCAAATTGGGGTGCGAGCGGGGTTGAAACAATTACTTGAGTTTGGGTTTTTTCACGCCGACCCCCACCCCGGCAATTTATTCCTCACCACCGATGGGCAACTGGCTTATATTGACTTTGGCATGATGGATCAACTTACCCAGGAAGCTAAGGAACAGTTGGTAGATGCCCTAGTGCATTTGGTGAATAAGGATTATCGGGAACTGGCACGGGATTTTATTCGGTTGGGTTTTTTACCCCCAGGTACGGACATTGACCCGATTGTACCGGCGTTGGAATTGCTCTGGCAGGAGGCAGTGGGGAGCCAGTTACGGGATTTTCGTTTCAAACAAGCCACCGATGAGTTTTCGGATTTGATGTATCGTTATCCCTTTCGGGTGCCTGCCCATTTTGCGTTGATTATTCGCTCCTTGGTGACCCAGGAAGGGATTGCCATGAATTTAGATACCAATTTCAAAATTGTGGATGCGGCCTACCCCTACGTTGCCCAACGATTGTTGATGGGAGAAACCCCAGAGTTTCGTCAACGACTGCTGGAGGTTTTGTTCAAAGATAATCGGTTTCAGTGGCAACGTTTGGAAAGTTTATTATCCGTCACGCAGGGGGGGGATGGGATTGATTTACAACCGGTATTGGGGCCGGCTTTGAGTTATTTATTTTCCGAGGAAGGGCAGTTTTTACGCAACCAACTGATTCTGGCTTTAACGGAGGATGACCGCTTACATTTTGCGGAAGTGGGGCGGTTGTGGCAGCTGGTGCAGGGACAAATTCGCCCCCGGGCTTTGTTAGAATTAGCCTGGAATCGTTCGTAAGGGGGCGTGTTGGTATGCGTTCCGGGGTGACGGTGGGGTTGATGGTGTTGACCCTGAGCTTGGGGGGCATGGCCAATGTTACCCCCCGCCTAACATCAGCGGTGGTGGCGCAGGCGACGCTGAGTAAAAGTCAAATTGCTGACGTTGCTGAACGGGTGACGGTTCTGATTCAAACCCCCGCCGGGCATGGTTCCGGGACGATTATTAGCAAAAATGGGGATGTGTATCAGGTGTTAACTGCCAAACACGTCATTGAAAGTATTAAACCGGGGGAAGAAGCGGACATTACCACCCCCAACGGCCAGGTTTATCGCCTGGATAGTCGCACGATTCAAAACATTCCCCAGGTGGATTTGGCGGTGGTGCAATTTCGGAGCAATGCCAATTATTCCCAGGTCAAATTAGGCAATGACCTGGCGATCAAACGGGGGATGAATGTGTATGTGGCGGGATTTCCGTTGCCGGGGCAAGCGATTACTAAACCGGTTCTCCAATTTACCAGCGGGGATGTGACGGCGACTTCCGAAAATATTTTGCAGGATGGTTATTCACTCACTTATACGAATAATACTCTGCCGGGGATGAGTGGGGGGCCAGTGTTCAATGACCGAGCGGAGTTGGTGGGGATTCACGGGCGGGCGGAAGGTAGTTATCAATCTACTAAACAGGGTACGATTGCCCTCAAATCTGGTTTTAATTTAGCGGTGCCCATTCGTACTTATACCGCTTGGGTGAACAAACAACCGATTCAAATCAACACAACGGCAACTACGGCGCAAGAATTGTATATTTCTGCTGAACGCAAAAATAACGTGGGAGATACCCAAGGTGCCTTAAATGACCTGAATCAACTGATCAAAATTGACCCCAATTCGGCCTTGGCGTATATGAGTCGTGGAGTGATCAAAGCCTTAAACGAAAAAGACTATCCAGGAGCATTAGCTGACTATAATCAGGCCTTAAAACTTGATCCCCAAAATGCGGATATTTATGGAAATCGGGCGTTTGTGAAAGTAATGTTCCGGGATTTTGCCGGGGCGACTGCCGATGCGGATCAGGCGATTCGGCTGCGCTCGAATTATGATAAGGCCTACATTCTGAGGGGGTTTGTCAAAAGTCAAATGAATGATTACGCCGGGGCGTTGGCGGATGCCAGTCGGGCGGTGGAATTGAATCCCAATTTGGCGGATGCCTGGTTGATGCGTGCTACGGCCAAGGTGTACCTCCAAAATCCCCAGGGTGCTTTAGCGGATGTCAACCAAGCTATTCGGATTAACCCTAAAGAAGCGAGTAGTTATGCGGTGCGTGCCATTGCCAAAGCCTCCTTGCAGGATTTCCCAGGAGCCGTAGCTGATGCCAATCAAGCCGTGAGTTTGGATGCCAACAATGCGATTGCCTACACCGCCCGTAGTATGGCTAAAGCATTTACCCGGGATTTTCCAGGGGCCTTAGATGATGCCAATCGGGCGATGCAGATTAATCCCGCAAATTCAGATAATTACTTTGTGCGGGGGGTGGCAAAAATTGGGTTGGGTGATGCCATTGGGGCTTGTCTGGATTTGCAAACCGCCAGCAATTTAGGCAGTGTCGAAGCCCGGACGACCTATCAACAAATTTGCCGGTAAGATTTTATAGCTGGACACGCAAAAGTTGACCTAATCTGGGTCGCAGGACACCGCCCCGCTCTGACTCCCCAAAATGTTGAGGCGACAACTCTACCCTACTTAGCGATGACATTAAATCGTTCCCGCACCCGGCCTAAGGGTTGGGCTAGGTCCGGCCAAAAATCCCACCGCTCGGTTAAATCAGTATTCACCTGGGTACCTCGTTCCAGGGCTTGAAACAACAAATCCGCCAACCCCGGGGTCGCCAAAACACTTTGCGTGGGTGGGGTTGCAATTGGCACCACTTTGACCCCGGCACTAAATTGCAACATGATAAACATGAGGAGATAGAGTGGATAGTCACGCCGGAAACCGGCGATAAAAGCGGTTACCTGAATTTCACCAGCAATGGTCGTATCATAACCTCCCAAAACATGGCACAGGTCATGATAAACAGCGGCTTCAGGAAAACCATACCGCTCCCCGGGAAAGGCAAAACCATTGACGTGATAATGGTGCCACAACTGATAGCCCAAAGTTTCCGTCGGTAAATTTTGCAACTGGTGATATTTAGCCGCTAATTCCGGCTCGTCCAGGAGTCCCCTCAGCCCCAAAAAACCTTTGACCACCCCCAAAAAACCCTGATCCTGAAACTGGTCTGCCACCATCGAACGCAGGTGGGAACGGCGCATGAAATCTAAGCGAAATAAAAGCGAGTTTTTCTCGGTTAAAAATTTGATATTTTGAATGGCCGGTTGGGCAACTTCCAGAGCTTGAGCGAATTGTTCTATTCGTTGCATTTGGGTTGGCGTGGGAACATCATCCGTCAAACTCATCACCACCATGCCCTGCACCAATTGCGCCCGTAATGCCGGTTGCGTAAATCCTGCTGCCAGTTGGGCGGGCGTGACCGGGGGTAGCGTATCCAAGTCGTAGTCCGTATGCAGTATGTAGGTCTGCGCCGCCGCCAGGAGATGGCGAGCAGCGGGAGTAAGTGTGCTGTCTCGCTCCGCTATCATTTTCATCGCTCGCAGCCCCAGATAGGCTTCCGCTGGGTTGGGACGGTGGAGTTCCATAGTTGATGTACCTGACGATACCGGGAGATGGGGATAGGTAAGACCAAACGTCGCAAGCACCCTATTGTAAACTACAGGGTTCCGGTTCAGGCAGGGTGTACAAACGCACCTGGTGGTCATCGCTTCCACTGAGTATCCGCAGTTGCTGGTGGTGGGGCATGATGTCCACGCTGTTCACCTTACTGCCTAACTGGGCAATGACCTTACCTGTGAACCAGTTGCCACTCCGTTGACCATTGGCCTGGAGCGGCCAGAGCATCACCCGGCCATCATCCCCGCCGCTGACCAAGTAGCAGGCGTTGGGACTAAAGGCCACCGAGCGCACCGGCCGTCCCCCATGCCCATCCACCCATTGGTCCATGATTTCGCAGGAACTTTGCTTTTTTAAACAGGATGCCAAATTCCAGAGGGTAATGTACCCCTGGGTATCCCCCGTAGCCACGATATTCAAGCGCCGACGGGGGACAGTAACGCCGGTGATGTAATCATCCTGCCCCCCCGTCCGGTAGGGCAAGCGCTGGATCGCCTTGGGGTCGGGGTTATTCCAAGGCCACAGTTGCATTTGATTGAACCGCCCCACCACAACCAGATTCTGCGCCGTGTTCCCCACCAAAGCCAAGCCATATACGGCAAAATCAAACTGATGCCGAGCCATCGTGGCGGCGGCGGTTTGACCGGCGGGTCGGGCTTCCGGGTTGACATTCCATTGCACCACCAAGCCACTGCCATGACCGCTAAACAGGTAACGGGAACCGGTGCTGTAGGCCGTAGCCAAGACCCGGTCGTCTTCCTGGGGGGTAAAGACGGCGGCGGGGGTGGCGGAATCGGATAGTAAATCCCAGATTTGAATCCACCCGTTTTCTAACCCCGTGGCCACCAGGTCGTTATCCACCGGGCGGAGCGCAACCGTACGGATGGCGCGGTTGCTGGTTGCCAAAACGCCCAGGGGACGTAAACGGCTCCCGACCACCTGCCAACGCCGCACGGTTTGGTCATCGGCACCGCTGACCGCTGATTGCCCCACGCCGTCAAAAGCAACCGCATTCACCGGTGCGGTATGGTACACGGGTTGCCGCAGCCCCAGCAACCCCGCCAGCCCCAGGAGCAGGAGAAGTATCCCCTGCATCCAGCCCGGTACGAGGGGTTTGACCCGCAAGGTGAGGGGGTGCTGCGCCGTTTGTACCTTGACCGATGGTGCCGCCAGGGTGGTTTCCACCGTGAGGGTGTGGGTGCGGAGCCAGCCCAGCCAAGGCCGCCGTGCCCGCAGCAATAGGGTTAAATTTTGTTGTTCCCCTGGCGCAAGGGGTAAATGTTCCGGAATACCCTCCCCCGTCACCCCGGCGGGCAACGGCACCTGAAATTGCAGGTCTTGGTAGAGATTGCTGGCGTTGGTGGTGGTGAAGGTAAATGCGGCAGGGAGAGGCTTTTTGCCGGGTAACCAGACCCGTTTGGGTGGGTAAACCGCCCTTGGGGGGGTGTGGGTCACCTGTACCAAGCCGGCAGCCAAGACCTCCAAGACGCCTGTCGCTTCCAGGGGGGTCATATCAGGATGCACCAAACTGACCGTCAGCGGGTGGGTCTGTTGGAGGGCTTCCCCGATTCCTGGCAACTGACAGCGAAATTCGGTTTCGATGGTGGCACCTCCCTCGGGATGCACCCAGCGCTCGGCTCCCCCCACCCACCAGCCCTCAGGCACGCCGCTGACCGTCAACCGACCGGTGAGGGGATTCAGCCCGAGATTTTCCACCCGCACTGGCACCTCCAGCCGTTGCCCCGGGTAGGCCCGCAGTTGGGATACGGGCAGTTCTAGGCGCAATTGCCCAGAAACCATGGATTCCTGGATAAACAGCCGCACCACCTGCCGTTCCTCCGCCCGCAGTTCGACGGAAAACACCCGCACCGTCAAGTTCATCACGCCGGTAAACCCTGGCACCGGATTGTGGGTAATGCGTACCCCAAAGGTGGTGATGTCCCCCGGCGGCTTTTTGGCACTGATTTCCGGGCTGAGTTGGTACCAGGTGTGGGGGTTGCCGGGAGATTGCCCAGCGGCTTGCACCTCCACCTGAAAGCTGGCAAATTGGGGGCTGGTATTCACCACCGTCAAGGTAAAACCCACCGGTACCCCCCCCGGTCGGAAGACCAGGTCGGTCTGGGATACTTGGACGCGCATGACGGTGGTGGCCATCGCCAGTTAGACCGACGTGTCCGTTGGGGTGGCATCCTGACGTAGAGCCGCCGCCGCCTGCAATAGTCCCTGCCAGCGTTGGGCTTGATTGCCCACCAAGGGACGGCTCCGGGAGCGTTCTAACTCGGATTTGAGTTCTTGCATCCGATGTTGGAGATTTTCCTCCCGTTGATTGATCATTTCGGCCATATTGGCAAACACCCGGGCTAATTCCCCCAGTTCATCCCGGCGTTCCAACAACCCTGCCAGCATCTCCGGGGTAAATTCGCCCGCCTCAATGGCCTGCGCCGCTTGGCTGAGCAACTCCACGGGACGAGTGACTTGTCCGGCTAACCACCAACCAAAAAATCCACTAAAGACCATCATGCCGATGCCCACCACGAGCACGGTTCGTGCCCCCTGGCGCGCCCCCTGAATCAGGGGTTCCTGGGGAATGATGGACACCATCCACCATTTAATGGCTCTGGAATTATCCCCCAAACGGCTGGCCAATACCAGGTAGGTTTGACCATTCAAGCGGACACTGACCTGGCTGATTTCATTTTCCCGTTCTGGAAGCACCAGTTGTCGCCCCAGGATAGGTGCCGAAGCCCGAATGAGCGGGGAAGAGCTTTGCTCCACGGACAGGAGACTCTGACCACTGGTGGCGGTCGGTGGGGCGGAGCTGGCCAAGAGTTCTCCCGCATCATTGGTAATATAGGTGGCGGCTCCCGGCGCAATTTTGAGGTTACGCAGATAGTGATTCAAGTCATCGAGGGGAATGGCTCCCCCGACCACGCCCCGAAATACCCCCCGTTCCTGGGTGAGGGTCAAGCGGGTCGAGCGGCTGTAAACCGGCATCACCGCCTGTAGCACCGGTACCTTGAGAAAGGCAGAAATGACGACGGGTCCCCAGACCAGTTGCCCCGCCTGTTTTGCCGCCTGATAGCCTGTGCGGGTGCGTTGATCCAATTCGATGGGGGGACCAAAAGGGGTACGTTGGCCGTTGGACTCCAGGCGGTAGCTGACCACTTTTCCCTGGGTTTGGGGATTGCGGATGCGTAGGATTAACCCCCGGTCGTCCGTTTGCTCAAACCGAGTGAGATTCCCCGCCTGATCGGCGTAGTACACATTTTGTAACAGGTCAGGAGTTTGGATGAGGCTGTAGAGAATTTGCTCGACCTTCAGGGGGAACGTTTGGTCAATCGGCAGTACCCCCAGTTCGTTAGCGACGGTGGTTAAGGCGTTTTCCACGCTATCAAAATAAGTACGAAAACCACTTTGCGCCCCCAGGGCTGTTTCCTGGGCGAGCTGTTGCACCACGGTGTCCGTGGTTCGACGGGTATGGAGATAAACAAAGGTCACCGCCGCCGCCGTCACGGTGAGAATGGGTAGGATCAGCAGGACTGAGGCGGTGCGCTTGAGGGAAGCGGACTTTAGCATGGGAACATCCCCCCGGAATCAATTACCTTCATTATGGCGAAGCCTGAGCGGGGAACGTCTCCCCCCGTAATCCCTGGCTACAGCGGTGGTACTGGTGGGCAAAATGCAGCAGATTCACCCCCAGTTCCTGGGCAGAACGGATGGTTTCCCGCTCCAGGGTATCATCGCCGCCCCACCCCTGGGAGAGGGCACCGGTCACCAGCACCAGTCCCCCCCACTGGGACACCCGCACCGGGCGTTTGCCCACCGTCGGCCACGCCCCAAAGGTGAACGGACGGGAACGCAGGGGATGTCCTCGCCCCACGGTCCCCGAACCCGTGGGGGACTGGGCAAACAGCACCATTTTCACCGGCACGGTGATGGCATCGTAGGCTTGGGTCAGACTGGCCTCCACCCCCCGCAATTCCTGGCTTAATTTGATGGACAATTCCCGGGTTTCTGGCCGTTCCCGACTGTCCGCCACCGCCTGTTGCAATTCCGCCTGCATGGTTTGCAGTTGGCTAATCTGGGGGCTGTTGGCCTCCACCAAGACCACCCCCCCCTTGTGCAGATACTCCCGGATTTGGCTCTGCGCCGGTGCCGTCAGGGTAGTCACCTGCTGGTGGGTCAGGTATATCAAGTCATAATTTGCCAATTCGGGGGTTCCCAGGCTAGCGGGCAATAACCCCACCGGCTCGACCACCTGCAACGCTGGGTACAGACCTCCGGCGGCCTGGAGCAATTCCCCCCAGGGCACCGGGCCATTTCCCATCTGCGCCAAGCGCACCAACGCCTGGGGACGCAGTTGCGCCGGTACCCGAAACCGCAGGTCGAGTTGGTTGGCCTCCGGGAACAGGGGCTGGGGGGGAATATCCAACCCCTGGCCGCCAGCGGTCAACACCACCCGGCAGAGTTCAATTTCTACCGGGGTGGGGGGCAGGTTTTTTTCATCCACCCGGAAGGTTTCCCGGACAATCTCCTGGGTGGCCGCCGTAGCCAAGCCCGCCGGGTCCACGTAACGCAGTACCACATACACGGTCACCGCCTGCTCCTGGGTCGGCACGGTCGTAATCCGAAAATCCAACGGCTCCGGCACAATCACCGGATTGCCTAGCCCATCAATCCCCCAGCCGGGGTGAATCCGCACCCACCGCCGGTCCGCATACTCGGCGGCCACCTGGGGCGGCGGGGGCACCACCTGCACCCCCAACCCCTGCACAATCCCGCCGGTACACAACCCCTGGTAGTACAAATTCTGGCGTTGGCGCAAATAGCCGTGGGCACATTGCCACCGCTGGGCATTCAGCAGTAACCCGTCCCGCACCTCCAACCGCTCTAAAGGCTTTAACCCATTAGCTGGCTCCATCGCTCTCCCCCTCCGCTTGCCAGGACGTTACTTCCAAATCATAGGTACAAAAAGCGGGTTTTTCCTGGTCAATCACCGCCCGCACCAAATCCACATCCACCCGTTCCGGCGCATCCGCCCGTAAACACACCCGAAAATGGTACGGTTGCCCCGCTCCCAACACCGCCGTTTCCCCCAGGATCGTTTCCCCCAGGATCAACCCCCGCTGGAAAAATTCCTGAATGCCAATGTGTTTACGACTTTCTGCTGGTTCCTGCTCATCTAGGGGCAAACCGGTCGCCAGATGGAGAAACAACCGCAACCCCCTGCGGGTGCCCCGCCATTGGTACAACGAAAAGGCATTATAAATCAACTGGCGTAGAACCTTGACTTCTAAACGTAGGGGGGTACGCCAGCCCACCCAATGGCTGAGGAAGGGCAACCAACTCACCGGCGCCGTGCGGGGGTCGAGGTAGGCCCACAACCCATCCAGGGTCTGCACATCCGGTTCAAACGCCTGCTCAAACAGCGCCAACAACCGCCCCACGAAATCACTTTGGCGGTAAATTTTGGGTAAAAAATCCAGATAGCGGGCGTGGGGACGCACGGACAATTCCAGGGGCAGAACCTCCAGCAACCGCCATTCCTGCTCCCGCAGCCGGCCATAGATTTGCAAAACCCCGCTAAAATCCAGCACCAGGCTTGTCCCTGGCCGCAACGTCCGCTGCTCCTCCCAAAAATCCTGGGGTACGGCCACCACCAGGGATACGGTGCGCCGTTCGCCGGGAGCCAACACCCCCTCCGCCCCCAACACAAAACACCACCCCCGGGGCACCTCCCCTACCAAGTTCACCCCCAACGCCAGGGGCGCATCCCCCCGGTATTCCAAGTGGATTTCCAGTTCCTGTAGTGTCCCCGCCGTCACGACCAGAGTCGCCTGCCTGGGGGGTTCCATCTGGGGTTGGGCTGCCAACTCCCGCACATAGCCTTGGGATTGGAGCAGGGTTAATGCCCCCGCCATCGGTGCCAAGCGTAACTGGAGGGGAGCTGTATCGGGGGCAAAAGTCATAAGTACAGTATTATTATTTAAGCATCACATCAGGTTTACACTATGCTGGGAACGCACCTGGCTATCCTCCCAGGAGCAAATTAACCCCTGGGAGCCGGGGTCCACAAACGGGACGGGGGGCAACCGTTGCCAACCACTCCCCCGCCGTTGGATGGGAAACAACCGCACCTCCCCCAGGTACAAAATCATGGGTATTTTCTGCAATACGCCCACCACATCCGCCGGGTAGAGGGTACGCCCCAAGGGCCAGCCCTGCCCCTGGATACCCCCGGTCAGGGGATGCAAAAACTGGTACAAGGCGGTGCGAATCTGCCGCAAAATCGGCTCCCTGGCCTCCACATGGCGATAGGCCTCCTGCAAGGCCACCTCCACCTGCACCGCCACCCCCACGTAATCCGCACTGCGGCAGGCCACCTGCACCCCCAGGAGTTTGCGCTCCTGCAAATAGTCCAAAACTTGCGCCTCCAACGCCGGGGACAGGGCAAAGCGTTCCGGGGGCGTGCCCCGTCCGTTGTCCCCCCCGACGACCCGGGGCACCACTACCAACTGCACCTGCCCCGGCTGTTCCTGGGCGACATAATGACACCGGGCAATCCGCCCCTGCCCCGCTTCTAGGGTTAATACTTCAAAATCCTCCGGGGTCACCGCCCGATTGCGGCTACGGAGCAACCGGGGCACCCGGATCACCGCCTGCTCCAGGGATTCCCCATCCGTCCCCTGGGTGGCCGGGGGATGGTTCACCACCTCCACCACGTAGGGCACCGCCGATTTGAGGACTCGCACCGCCCCGGACTGGACATTCCCCTGCGCCCCGCCGCCCGTGCGATAGCGTGCCATCCGCAGGGTGGCACCCCGGGGGGGGATCGCCCCGTACTGAAATTCTAAAGACCCCGCCGTGAATTCCCCGCCCGTGCCCTGGCGTTGCCAAGCCGCCCGCTCCTGGGTTTGTTGCACCAGTTGGCTGGCCTCCCGCACCAGGGGGCCAAACTGCACCGTTCCCGTCATGCCGTCCAAAGTGTAATGCAAATCCTCCGCACCGGAACTGGCAAAATCCGTCACCTCCTGCCAGCTTTGCACCAACCCGGAGGGCAAGGTGACCAGCAGTTCCTCCCCCGCCTCCCGTTGCAGCACCGGGGTTTGCTTGAGTTGAAACCGTTGCCCCGGCGTGCCATCGCTCACCCCCACCACCTCCATTTCCACCCGCTGGCATTGGGTGGCGGCGACCATCCCCCCCAAACTCCGCACCTGCATCCCCACCACCCGGGGAGCGGCACTGTAGCCCGGTTCCCCCTGGCTGATTTGATAGATACACCGCAACCACCGCCCCCGGTAGGAGGTAAACTGGGTCACCGGCCAAGCTGGGGGCAAATGCACCAGCACATCCACCCCCTGGAGGGGATTCCCGCCGCTTTGCGCCAACTCATAAAAACTAAACCCCTGGGTGGCATCATCCCCCTCCCGCCGCAGCACCCGCACCCACTCCTTGCCCGTCCAGGCTTCCCAGACCCGGGGGGGGGTTTGGGGGTTGATCCCCGTCGGGGTGGCCGCCCGCCCCTGAAACCGCAGCGCCAGCACATTTCCCGCCAGTTCCGCCTCCGGGTCAAACACCAGATAAAAACAATTCCCCACCTGGGGCTGCTCCTGAAATAGGGGCAATTCCGGCCCGCCCCAATGCCCCTGCTGATCCTGCTGCCAGTAGTAGGCGAACCGATCCCGCAGGGTTTGCGGCGTGGGTTCCGGGGTGTCCGCCGTCAAACAATGGGACAAGCGGGGCACGTCAATCACCAAGGGCTGGTCGGTGCTAAACACAATCGCCTCATCCATCACCGTCCGCTCCGTGGCCGCCTCGATCCCCTGGGGAATCACATACCGTTGGGGCAATTCGCTGATCAGGTAAAAGGTCAACTCGGTGCGCGCCGGATTGGGCGGTTGCAACCGCACCCCCAGCAATTCCAAAAAGGCCACGTAATGGCGGCGGGGCACCTGGTTAAACCGCACCAACATCTGCTCTGTCAACCAGGCGAACAATTCAATCAAGGTCACCCCCGGGTCGCTGGGGTTGTAATTCGTCCACTCCGGGCAATAGCGGGGAATCCGCAGCAGGCACTCCTCCACCAAATCCGCAAACGTCCGGTCATCCAGATTTGCCTTGGGCAAATTCGGCAAAAAATCAAACTGCAAACCCGGTTCAGCCGCCATCACCGCCCCCATGCAAATAAAAGGGATACACCACACTCCCCGGCTCGTAGGTCGCTTTGAGGCGGTAATTCACCGTAATCACCACCCGCCCCAGTTCCGCCTCCGGCTGGGTCAACACCCCATCCAGGATAATCCGGGGTTCCCAGGTTTGCAACGCCTCTTCCACGTACAGCCGAGTTAATAACAAAGTCTGGCTGTTCAACGGTGCAAACACCAACTCCCCCAACCGACAGCCAAAGGTCGTCCGGTACACCCGTTCCCCCAACTCCGTGGTGAGGATGATCCAAATCGCCTCCCGCACATTCACCCCCCCCCCACTCAGTTGAATCCCCCCCTGGGGGCTGATCCCCGGCGGAAACGCCCAACCCCGTCCCAGATGCGCCGGTTCACTCATCCCCCCAACCCCCACCGCATGGCCTGGACAATCGCCTGGGTACGGTTTTGCACCTGCAACTTGCTAAAAATGGAAGTCAAATGCGCCTTCACCGTTGCCACCGTAATCCCCAACCGTTGAGCAATCTGGTCATTCGATTCCCCCTGGGTCAACCAGAGCAAAACCTCCTGTTCCCGGGGACTTAACCCCTCCCCCCGCACCCCCGGCAACCAGCGCTGGAGCAATTCCCGACTCAGGTACACCTGCCCCGCCAGCACCATTTGCAGAGCCAAAAGCAACTGTTGCCGCACGCCGGAACGGATAATACAGCCCGCCACCCCCTGCGCCAGCACCGCCCCCAGGTCAACCCGTTCCTCCACCAACGCCAACACCGGCACCCCCACCGGTAGCAGTTGCGGCACCCCCGCCCACACCAAATCCAACTCCCCCAACACCACATCCTGGGAGGTGACCTGCGCCACCCAATTCCCTGTCCGCAACCACCGCCACGCTCGCGGCTCGATCTGCTCACGCACCCAATCGGCCAGCACCCCATCGCCCGTGACCAAAGCCAGCGAGCGACCCCGCTCGAGGGGTTCTATCCACCGGGGTACCGGCCACCCTTGTACAAACATCCCTGTCCCAACCCAAAGCCTAACTCCTTCAATCTAAGTCAATGGGTGGCAATTTAATCTGTAAACAATCTAAAACTCAGATGTTCACGCCCAAAAAACACCGGTTTTCGCCCTATATTAACCTATCCTTAACCCTACCGGGTGGCAATCACATTCAAACTGATCAACGTATCCAAAATTCTAATCCGGCTGCAGTCGGGGAACAGATTAAATTCACTCACCTGTTCATAGTTACTAAACCCCGCCTGCTCCACATACATCCCTAAAATTTCAAAATCCAAACCCGCCTTATGCACATCGTATTCATCGGTTTGTCCCCCAAAAATAATCCGCATCAAATGCATCCGCTCGTCCGGGAGTAAATTGGGATTGCCGTACAGCCAACACAGGATACGCAAATCCGGCACACTAATGAGTAACCTGCCCCCTGGTTTCAATACCCGTCGCCACTCGACCAGCACCCGCAGGAGTTCGTTATGGAGGGTGTGGTGAAAGTGTTCTAACACATGACTGGTATAGATCACATCCACGGATTCATCCGCAAAGCCACTCAAATCAGCGGCATTCATCACATAATCCACTTCGGGGCGGGGTTCCACATCCACGATTTTCCAGTCCGGGTGGGGGCGGGTGCCACCAATATGGAGCCGTAGTACCATGACTTTGCCTCGCTACTACCAACGCTAAGGGGATGCGACCAGGGTATGCTTTTGCATCAACGTTTGTGCCTGCGCCACCACCGGCCCAGGCAGGGGGACATAGCCCAATTCCAGGCCATATTTTTGCCCTTCGACCAAGGCCCATTTGATGAATTTTCTCAGGGTTTCGCCCTTATTTTTATCCTCATATTTCTGGTAAATCAAAAACCAGGAATAGCTGACAATCGGATAGGCTTCGGGGCTAGATGGGTCTGGAATGAACCCCCGTAATTTTGCATCCAACGTCACATCCGCCACCGCCTTTTCCACCGAATTTTCCGTCGGCAGGAGAAACTTGCCACTTTGATTTTCCAGAGCCGCCGTCGCCAGTTTTAACTGCTGAGCATAGGCGGTTTCCACATAACCAATCACCCCTTCTCCCTGCTGAATTTGGGCACTAATCCCCGCATTATCTTTAATGCCTGTGCCCACCGGCCAATTCACGGTCAAACCCGTACCCACCTGGTTTTGCCACAGGGGGTCAATGGCACTCAGATGACTGGTAAAAATCGCCGTGGTGCCACTCCCATCGGAGCGATAAATGACGGTAATCGGCAAATTTGGGAGAGTTAGTTCGGGATTCAAGACCGCCAATTCCGGGTCATTCCAACGGGTGATTTGCCCTAGGAAAATAGCTGGTAACAGTTGGCGGGATAATTTCAAACCCGTGGGTATGCCGGGAATGTTGTAAACCACCGCCACACTCCCCGCCGTCATCGGCACAAACAGCACTCCCCGTGTCACTTTCGCCGCCTCTTCATCCGTCATGGCCACATCACTACCCGCAAAATCCAAGGTGCCCGTGAGAAACTGTTGAATCCCGGCGGCACTACCAATGGGCTGATAGGAAATTTGGACTTCAGGATAGAGTTTTTGATATTCTGCAAACCATTTCAGATACAAGAATGAGGGAAACGTGGCTCCGGCGCCATTCAAAAAAACCGGTTCTCCGGGCGGAGGCGTTGTTTCGGGGGGGGGGACTGGCTTGGATTGGCAAGCCACCGCTCCCAAACCGACCAAGGTGCTGAGATAGAGATAATGGCGGCGGCGCATAAATGACGGTGCAGGGTTCGCCTTTGATGATACCCCATCATCGTCAGGAAGCTACAGAAAAACGACGAGCTTATTCGGTTTACCGCCCGATGACAGCCCGCAGATTTTGACCCCAATGTTCCCAATCAACATCCCCAAAGAGCAAGGACTCAAAATTTTGATATAGTACCGCCCATAGACATCAGCGCACCAACAATGGAGCCACCGTTTTTTTTGCGTAATCTTTGGTACTTTGCCCTGCCCGCCACCCAGTTGCCCCCAGGTCGTGTTTTAGGGCGGGTATTTCTGGGGGAACCTATTCTTTTGGGACGCACCACCACCGGCACAGCCTTTGCGCTGCGGGATATTTGCCCCCATCGGGGGATTCCCCTCTCCTACGGAACCATTACCGGCGAAACAGTGATGTGTTGTTATCACGGGTGGCGATTTAATAGTTGTGGTCAATGTACGGAGATTCCCTCCCTGTGCGACTCGATGGATTTGGATATTTCCCGCATTAAAGTTCCCAGTTATCCGGTGCGGGAAGTGCAGGGTAATCTCTGGATTTATTTTGGGGATGAAACCGACCCCCAGGTGCCCGTGCCCTTAGTACCTGGCGGTGCCAATCAACAACCCCAGTTGATCGAATCCTTTGATTTTCCCTGTTATATTGACCATGCGATTGTGGGCTTGATGGACCCCGCCCATGGCCCGTTTGTGCATCAGGTGTGGTGGTGGCGTTCGCGGGGGGAATTGTTTGTCAAATCCAAGCAATTTGACCCCCTACCGTTGGGGTTTACCATGCGGCGACACCGCCTACTCAAAACTTCTTTTTTCTATCGGTTGTTGGGTGCTAACCCGGAGACGGAAATTCAATTTCACTTGCCGGGGGTACGGATTGAAATTGTCCAGGGCGACCGGCATCAAGTGACCAATTTAACTACGGTTACCCCCATTTCTGCCCAGCAAACCCAGGTGATTTCCCAATTCTATTGGAGCCATCCAGGGTTCACCCTAGTCAAACCCATTTTACGCTGGTTCATGCGGACATTTTTCGAGCAGGACCGCCGGGTAGTAATTAAGCAACAGGACGGCCTGAAATACAACCCGAATTTGATGCTCATCAAAGATGCGGATACCCAAGCCCGCTGGTATCACCAAATCAAACAGGAATACGCCCGTTGTGTGGCCGAGAAACGACCCTTTGTGAACCCGATCCAATCCCAAGTATTACAATGGCGCAGTTAACGACGAGCGAGCTTTTTATTCAGCTTGCGTAACCGCACGGATTGGGGCGTGACTTCCACCAATTCATCCGGGCCAATGTATTCCAAGGCTCGCTCCAAATTCATATCCACGGGGGTTTGTAATTGGCTGAGTTCCTCCGCCCCCGCCGAACGCATATTGGTTAACTGTTTGGTTTTGCACACATTCAGTTCCAAATCCTGGGCACGGTTGTGTTCCCCCACAATCATCCCCTTGTACACCCGCGTCCCCGGCGAGATGAAAAAGGCTCCCCGGTCTTCCGTATTTTTGAGGGCATAAAAGGTGGCTTCGCCCTCTTCCATGGAAATCAAAACCCCATTGCGGCGGGTTTCCACGCTCCCGGCCAGGGGACGGTAATCCAGGAAACTGTGGCTCATAATTCCCTCCCCCCGCGTGAGGCGCAAAAATTCGCCCCGGAAGCCCACCAAACCCCGCGCCGGAATCACAAATTCCAACTGAGTCCGGCCATTACCCCCGGCCTGCATATCCTGCATTTCCCCCCGCCGTTGTCCCAGTTTTTCGATGCAACTGCCCACCGCTTCATCGGGCACATCTAGTACCAGATATTCGTAGGGTTCGCAGGGTTGACCCTCAATTTGCCGGTAGATCACTTGGGGTTGGGAAACTTGAAACTCATACCCTTCCCGGCGCATGGTTTCAATCAAAATCCCCAGGTGCAATTCCCCCCGCCCCGACACCATAAAACTATCGGTGGTTTCCGCCTCTTCCACCCGCAGTGCCACGTTGGTTTCCAATTCCCGCATCAGGCGTTCCCGCACTTGCCGGGAGGTGACAAATTTGCCTTCCTGACCGGCAAAGGGCGAGTCATTCACCGAAAAAGTCATTTGCAACGTGGGTTCATCCACCTTAATCAAAGGCAGAGCCATCGGGTTTTCCGGGCAGGTAATGGTTTCGCCGATATTGGCATCACTGAAACCGGCTACCGCCACGATATAACCGGCACTTGCCGTTTCCAATTCTACCCGTTTCAAGCCCTCAAAACCTAGCAGTTTACTGATTTTGGAGCGGATGATTTTCCCCTCCGCATTGATCAACGCTGCCTGCTGACCGTTGCTAATTTTACCGTTGTGAATTTTGCCAATCACAATCCGCCCCAAATAATCGGAATAGTCCAGGGTGGTGACTTGCAATTGCAAGGGCTTATTTTCATCCCCAGCCGGGGGCGGCACATGGTGCAAAAGCGATTCAAATAGGGGTTGCATATCTACGGGTTCTTCTTCCAGTTGCAAGCGGGCGTGACCGGCCATCCCCGACGCAAACAGATAGGGAAACTCGCACTGGTCGTCATCCGCACCCAGTTCCAAAAATAAATCCAAGACCTTATTTAAGGCCACATGGGGGTCGGTACGCAGACGGTCAATTTTATTCAGGACAACAATCGGACGCAAGCCTTTTTCCAGGGCTTTTTTCAACACAAACCGGGTCTGGGGCATGGGACCTTCGTTCACATCCACAATCAACAAACAGCCCTCCACCATCCCCAATACCCGCTCCACCTCGCCCCCAAAATCGGCGTGACCCGGTGTATCCACAATGTTGATCAAATAATCTTTATATCGTACCGCCGTATTCTTCGACAGAATCGTGATCCCCCGCTCCCGCTCCAGGTCGTTGGAGTCCATCACACAGATAGGTACCTCCTCGCCGATGCGAAAAGCTCCGGCCTGCTTCAGGAGGGCATCCACCAGGGTGGTTTTGCCGTGGTCAACGTGGGCGATAATGGCGACATTGCGAATGTGGGCAGTCATGGGAAACCGGGATAAGGGATACCAGAAAAAATTAAATCTTGTTAAAAATTTAGCAGACTTTGGGGCAAACGTGTGGGGGTAACCTTTTCCTTCCGGGTGGTGCAGCCCTGTCGTCATACCCAAGCACGGGCGGGAATGTTTCACACGCCCCACGGCTCCGTACTCACACCGACCTTCATGCCGGTGGGCACCCTAGGCACGGTGAAGGGGGTGGCTCCCGACCAGTTGGCGCACACCGGGGCGCAGATGATTTTGGGGAATACCTATCATTTGCATTTGCAACCGGGGGAGGATATTGTCCAGCACTGCGGCGGCCTGCATCGCTTTATGAATTGGTCGGGGCCGATATTGACCGATTCGGGGGGGTTTCAGGTGTTCAGTTTGAGTTCTTTGCGGGAAATTAGCGATGTGGGAGTAACATTTCAATCCCCCCGCAATGGCGACTTGATCCATTTCACACCGGAGAAATCCATCCAGATTCAGAATGCGTTGGGCGCAGATGTGATCATGGCGTTTGATGAATGCCCCCCCTACCCCGCCGGTTACGAGGAGGTCGAAAATGCGGTTCATCGTACTGATCGCTGGTTAGAACGATGTATTCATGCCCACGAGCGTTCCGACCAGGCGTTATTTGGGATTATCCAGGGAGGCGTTTATCCCGAATTACGCAGGTTATCGGCGCAACAAATTACCGAGTACGATTTACCCGGTTATGCCATTGGCGGGGTGAGTGTGGGGGAACCCGCCGAATTGATCCATGACATTGTGCAGACCGTCACCCCCTATTTACCATGGGATAAACCCCGCTATCTGATGGGGGTGGGTACCTATCGGGAGATGGCCTTGGCGATCAGTGCCGGGGTGGATTTGTTTGACTGTGTGATTCCCACTCGGTTGGCACGGCACGGGGCGGTGTTGGTGCAAGGGGAACGGTGGAATTTGAAAAATCGTGCCTTTCAACGGGATGAACGGAGATTGGATGCCACCTGTCCTTGCTATGCCTGCCAAAATTTTAGCCGAGCTTATTTAAGCCACCTATTTCGCTCCCGTGAATTGCTGGGTTATACGTTGCTTTCAATCCACAATTTAACGGAACTGATGCGCTTTAGTTTGGGGTTGAGACAGGCGATTATTAACGGGGATTTTGCAGAAAAGTTAGCGTCTATTGTGGATGAAAAATAATGGTTATTTTTCTGATACAGTGTTTTAATTTATTACTTAATTTACTAGAAGATGCAGAGAAAATCGAGACCGAGGGCGGATGATACAAACTCTGAAAAGATGCTTAGAGGGTTTTTATTATACCCTATTATTGACAAAAAGACTGTATGCGGCTAAGATTTTAAGCTAAGACAGTAACTAACAGATTATCGGTAACTTCACGGCAGAAAAATGGAGCTATGGCAATATAGCAATTCTAAATAAGATTAGAACCAAAAATGTCCGAGATTCCCTTCCTGATGGCAATCACCATTCTAAAATGAAATCGGATAGCTATATTATCCGATTGGCAAACAAAAATTCTGATATAGCAATCCTAAATGATTGGGGAACAAAGATTCTGATAGCTTGCGTGTCCGCAGGACATTCGCTTGCGTGTCCGCAGGACATTAGCTTGCGTGGCGTAGCCATAGAACTAAGGCGGGGGCGGTGCCCCTGCGACCCCATGTTCCAAACTCAAAAGGGATTGCTATATACTCAACCCAACAATTCATCAGCATTAAAAACCAGGTCTGAGAATGATAAAGGTGATAGAGTTTGTCCTTGGCGGATGACCTGCTCCGTTCCTTGGCGATACACTTCAATGCAATCGTCATCTAGGTTGACCAGCCACACTTCTGGGATACCGGCGGACAGGTAGAGGGGTACTTTCACCCGGCGGTCGTAGGCAATGCTGGTATCTGATACTTCAATTAGCCAGTAGATGTCCGGGGGTGTGGGGTGTCCATCCAAGTAAAAGTCATCCCGCCACCGCACAATGGCTACATCGGGTTGGGGTTCCGAATCCGCCAGGGTAATGGGGTCTTGGATGCGCTTCATCGCCCGTCCTCCCAGGCGTTGTTCCAAGAGGTAGCTGATACGGCCACAACAGGCGGCGTGGCGGCGGTTGATGGGGGACATAACCACAAGTTCTCCGTTAATCAACTCCAGGCGGTCATCGGGGGCAAAAATCCCGCCGTCAATCATCTGGTGGTACTGGGTAACACTGAAGCGGTGACGCACAATTTCGCTGGTTGACATGGCTTTCACTCCTGCGGGTCATAACGACGAACGGATATTAGCTATAGTTACAAACCAATTTTCAAAAATATCTCTCGCATCGCTAGTATCCTTATCTGGCCAACCAAATGATATAGCACTAGAGTAAAAAGAATTTTGTCCTAACTTTTTCCAGTCTGCAACATTTACTTTTGAAAAAGCGATATATATCCGTCTTGAATTAACTGGATTGAATTGAGCATTATAAAAATATTCAGAGTATAAATTGAATTTCAACATTGCGGAAATAAAATTATCAATGCAGCGACATTCACCTCCCGATGATTCAAAATAGCTTATTGGTAAAAAGTAATCTTCTGTACTTGAACGAATTAATCGGACAATTTCTCTGCCATTTCTTGTCTCCCGTTTCCGAAAAACTAAATAACAAGAACCGCTATCTTCGTTAAAGTTTGGATTCAGCAAGAAGTATGGTTCAAAATTTTGTATCAAGTAAGTTGTAATATGGTCTGCTAAATTCCAATCAAAAACCTGAAAGATGGGTTCTCGACCTTGTTCAATATATTCTCGATGAATAAAAAATACTTCTATTAGCGTTGTAATAGCCCCCGCAGGGTATTCCTGCTCACCCTGTTCATATCTCTCTAACTCACTAACTTCCCTAAATCCTAAAATATCAGCCATAGTCCTAATATCAATACCTAAAATATCTTCTCGTAAACTTTTAAGTCTTCCTCCCAAAAGATTTGCATAAGAAGGGGAAACAATGGTAGAAGTTAGTGCCGAAGTAAGATGGTTTGTAGAAATTCGATTTCTGCGGCGATAAACCCTTGCAACAACAGGTTCAATTGCCTTCTCCATCAGAATATTCAAAATGGTATCTAAAATTTTTCCAGGTACTACAGCTGCTAGCCACTCCATTATGGTTACTCCCTCCGTGTCCACACAAAAACGTAAGCGGGCAATGGGATTCGAACCCACGACATCAACCTTGGCAAGGTTGCGCTCTACCACTGAGCTATGCCCGCATGGATTTTTATTGTAGCCTGCGAACGCCCTCTGTCAAGGACGGGATTCGGGTAAATCTGCGACTCGTGGCAGGGAAGGGGTATAGGGGGAACGCAAGGAGCGAACCTGGCGCATGAGGCTCGCCATCTCCAGGGCATTCATGGCGTATTCCCAACCCTTGTTGCTTTTGACTCCCGCTCGCTCGATGGCCTGTTGCAGATTATCCGTGGTAAGAATACCAAATACCACCGGTACTCCGGTTTGAAACCCGGTAGCGGCAACGCCTTTGGCGACCTCAGCGGCCACATAGTCAAAGTGGGGGGTGTCTCCCCGGATCACCGCCCCCAGGCAAATCAGCGCATCATAACGCTGGGTTTGCGCCAGTTGATGCACCACGACGGGAATTTCAAAACTCCCCGGCACCCAAAAATAATCCACCTGGGTATCCACATTCACCCCATGGCGTTTGAGGGCATCCTGACAACCGTCCAGGAGCTTACCCACAATTAGGTCATTAAACCGACCAATGACGATGCCCAGGCGGAACCCCTCGACATCGGTAAATGCACCCTCAAAAACTGTCATTAGACGACCAGGACATCCATCAAGCCAACGACAATGACTAACAATGTCCAGACACCGGCTCCGAGGTAAACCACCCGTTGATACCGCTGCCATTCCCCAGGAGTGGCCAGCACCACGGGCACGCCCACCACCAGCACAAACGACAGCACGACCAAAGCCAACACGAACGCTTGAAATACAACCGTCATAATTTTTGCTCCCAACACAGCCCATCTATCAGGCTATCAAAAAGTGCGCCGCCCGCAACCAAAACCTCCCCAGCCCGGACAAACGATATTACAATGCTCTATGGTTCCCTCGCTTTAGGTGCGCCATGACCCCGGAATTTTGTCAGGGCATTGATTATTTTGGTTCCCCATGCCTCCAGTGGTCAGAGTACGGTCAGGAACCGGTTGTTGATCCAAAAACGGGACGAATTGACGACCCCCACGATCCCAAAGCGGTTTACCAAACCCTCTTGGCCGCCGATGCCCTGCGTTACCTGACGTTACAAATCACCGCCAGCAAGGCTTCGGGGCACCCCGGTGGATTTGCCAGTTGCGCCGAGGCGATGGCTGGGTTAATTATGCTCGGTTACAAAAACATCCCCACCGAGGTGGGTCACCATGCGCCGGGGTTTTATAGCACCCTGTTTTTGGATGGTTCTTTGGCAGCGATGGGAATTACGAATGTTTTACAAATGCGGGACAAGTACCGGGAAATGCACGGCTTGCTCGGTCATTTGTCGGGGGCAATTCCCGGTGTATTTTCTCCCGCCGGACCCTTAGGACAAGGTCAGCATTTTGCCATGGCCGGAGCCTATCTGAATCCGGGGGTTTTATTCCCGGTGACGATTGGGGATGGGGGTCTGGGGGAACCCTACGTGATGAGCAGTTTTCATCATTTCCATACGGCCTTTCCCCAGGTGACGAATGTTTTGCCGGTGCTGGTGTGGAATGGGTACAGCCAAGAGCATCACAGTATGGTCGCCACCCTAGACAATGAACGAATGGAACAGTACTGGCGGGCGAGTGGCTTTGATGAAGTGATTTTGGTGGATGCGAAAGCCTGGGATGACCAGGGGCAAGCGGGGGATTACGTTGACAGTACCCTATTTAGCTTTGAGCAACGCTTGAAATTCACGGAAGCGGTGCTAACGGGGTTAGACCGGGCGGCCAAGAGTGCCTTAAATGGGGTGTTAACCGTATTTATCATCAAACAATTGAAAGGGGCGGGGGTTCACGCTCGGGGTGCTAAATCCCATAATTTATATGCTCATCACACCTTACAAAATACTGACATTATTCAGGCATTGCAACAACGAGCCTTGTCTCCAGAGGCGTGGTCATTGGTGCGGGAGAACTACCAACGGGCGGGCGGCGGCGCAGCGGCAGAAGTTGCTGCTACCGAATCCGTGCGAGCTTTGCCACCTTTACCGGAATTTACCTATCAGGAATTTCCCCTGGGGGAAAAGCAGGTGGCGACGACGGCGGTGGGGCATTTGGTGGTGCAGTTGGGGCAGAGTGACCCGAAATTTATCGTCACCAATGCGGATGGGAATGAGGCTTCGGGAATCGCCAACATTAACCAAGGGCTGAAAATTATTCACCCCACCGTAGATATATTGTACAACCAATCGCCCCAAGGGCAAGTGTATGAACCCCTGAGCGAGGATGCCTGTGCGGGGTTAGCGGCGGCGGTGTGTTTGCTGGGCGGGCGTTCCCTGTGGTGTTCCTACGAGTCCTTTGCGATCAATGGCTTACCGATTTGGCAGACGGTGACCCAGGCGATGGCGGAATTGCGGCGACCGACTCCTTCCACGATTACGTTGTACACGGCGGGGGCGTTGGAGCAGGGGCGCAATGGGTGGACGCACCAGCGACCGGAGATTGAAGCCTACTATGCCGCCCTGATGCGTAATGGTAATGTTTATCCCCTGTTTCCGCCGGATGCGAATTGCGCCCAAGCGGCTTACCTGTGGGCGGTGCCGACGTTTAACAAAGGGATTGCCATTTTTACCAGCAAAACACCCTTACCCGTGCGAACCACCTGGGAACAGGCACAGGCCGGGGTGGAGACCGGGGCAATGGTACTGCAAGAACTTCCTGGGGAACGGCTGGTGGTACTGGCGGCGGTGGGGGATATGGTCTTGTTGCCGGTATTTGCAGCCGCTGAGCAATTACAGTCTCGGGGTATTGGTACTCGCATTGTCAGTATGATTAATTTACGCCGATTGTGTCGTTCTGAGGATGTGGCCTGGGCAACCTGTGCGGAACCGGATGGGCAGTTTATGGATGATGCCACATTTGAGGGGCTATTTGGCGGGGATGTGGTGATGGGGATCAGCGGTGGGCCGGTGAGTACCCTGGAACCGTTGATGGTACGCTCTCGGGCGGCACGGCGGGAGATGCTGGGCTGGCGACGGGGGGAAACGACGGCTTCAGCGGGGGAATTGATGGACTACAACGGCCTGAGCGGGGAACGGATTGCGGAGCGGGCGTTGGCATTGTTGGCGTGAGAGGTAGGGGGAGGAGATTCCCGGAAATGAAGTCCCTCTCCTAATTCTTCATTCCACTGGTGGCGATGCCTTGAATTAAGGCATTTTGTCCCCAAAGAAATAGCCCCATCATTGGCAAAGTAGATAACACAATGGCCGCCATCAATACCCCCCAATCGCTGGTAAATTGTTCCTGCAAACCCGCCAGCGCCAGTTGCACTGTCCGCAGTTCGGGGCGGGTGGTAAATACCAGGGGTTTGAACAGGTCATTCCACTCCCCGATAAAGGCTAATAGTCCCACGGTGACCAAGGCAGGACGAGAGAGGGGTAGAATAATTTCCCAGAGAATTTGCCAGGTTTTTGCCCCATCTAACATCGCCTGAGCTTCTAATTCAATGGGAATGGTAAGAAAATACTGCCGTAGCAAAAAGATGCTAAACCCACTGGCACTGCTGGGTAAAATTAAGGCTCCCAAGGTATTCAGTAAATGCCCAGTTTTCAACACCAAAAATACCGGAATCACCAACACGGGTAAAGGCACCACAATACTGGCAATAATCAACGCCAGAATGAAATTTTTGCCGGTAAATTCTCCCCGCGCTAAGGCATAGCCCGCCAACACTGCGGTGCTGCCCTGAGTCAGCACCACCCCCGCCGCCACCCCCAGGGAAACGAGCAAGGCGGGGAGGAGTTGCCCCTGTTGCCAAGCCAGGGCGTAATTTTGCCAATGCCAACCGGGTGCGAAGGATGTTTGCACCACGATCACCCCCGGAAAGAGGAGAACAAAGGCTCCCATTCCCAGGATCAGGGTCAGGACAAGCGGGCGAGTGGGCATGGCAAAACCAGGATTTCCAACACCTTTACCCCATAGTATAGAAGCTAGGAAATTAGCCCAAGGGGTAATGGCGATGGCACAGGTCACGGTGGGTTTGGTGCAGATGGTCTGCAACCCCGACCCTCAGGTGAATGACCGGCGGGCGGTGGATTTGATCCGGCAAGCGGCCAACCAGGGGGCAAAAATTGTGTGTTTGCCGGAGTTGTTCCGTACGCCCTATTTTTGTCAAACGGAAGATTATGAGGCGTTTGCCCTGGCCGAACCGATTCCCGGTCACACGACAGACTTGTTGCAAAATCTCGCCCAAGCATTAGATATTGCCATTATCGCTAGTCTGTTTGAGAAACGAACGGAGGGCATTTATCACAATACGGCGGTGGTCTTAGATGGCCGCCAAGGTTATTTGGGCAAGTATCGCAAAATGCACATCCCCGATGACCCCCTGTACTACGAGAAATTTTATTTTACGCCGGGAGATTTACATTATCAGGTATTTGGCAGTACCTATGGCCGCCTGGGAACTCTGGTATGTTGGGATCAGTGGTACCCGGAGGCGGCTCGGTTGACGGCAATGCGGGGGGCGGAAATTTTGTTTTACCCAACGGCGATTGGCTGGCATCCCTGGGAAAAGCACGAGCGGGGTAAAGCCCAGCACGAAGCATGGGAAATCATGCAGCGGAGTCATGCGATTGCCAACGGTTGTTTTGTGGTGGCGGTGAATCGGGCGGGGTTTGAAGCCACACCAGGAGCGGCGGGGGGGATCGAGTTTTGGGGGCAAAGTTTTGTTTGTGCGCCGGATGGGCAGGTAGTGGCACGGGCGGGGGTGACGGAAGAACAGGTGTTGACGGTAAGCTTGGATTTGACCACCATTGCCCCGCAACGCCAGGGGTGGCCGTTTTGGCGCGACCGGCGCATTGACAGCTACCAGGACTTGACCCGCCGGTTTATTGACCCCTGATCACAACGTATGGCGCAGCCAATCGCAAAGTGTGGCGTAGCCAATCCCGAAGTTCTTGGGGGGAATTTGTGCCGGGGGGCAGTTCCCCGTTTACAATCACAAACTGTATCTATTTCTATTTTGGGTTGGGCATGATGGGAACTCCCTTTCGGCGGACAAAAATTGTGGCGACGGTTGGCCCAGCCTGTAATACCCCCGAAACCCTGCGGGCGATGATTCAAGCAGGGGTGAATACGTTTCGCTTGAATTTTTCCCACGGTAGCCACGGTGACCACCAGCGCAATGTCCGCATGATCCGCCAATTGGCCTTTGAACTCAACCGCCCGGTGGGGATTTTGCAGGATTTGCAAGGGCCGAAAATTCGCCTGGGGAAGTTTCCGGAAGGCAGCGTGGTGGTGCAGACGGGTGACCCGTATGTGCTAACCAGCGAACCGGTTGCCTGTAGCCAGGAGCGGGGGTTTGTCAGCTATGACCGCTTGGCGCAGGAAGTCCCGGCGGGGGCGATGATTCTCCTGGACGATGGCCGGGTGGAAATGCAGGTCGAAGCGGTGCAGGGGCAGGAATTGCACTGTCGGGTGACGGTGGGCGGTCCCTTGTCCAACAATAAGGGGGTGAATTTTCCGGGGGTGTGCCTGTCGGTGAAGGCACTGACGGAGAAAGACCGGGAGGATTTGCTGTTTGGCCTGGAACAGGGGATGGATTGGGTGGCCTTGAGTTTTGTGCGTAACCCGGAGGATGTGCTGGAATTGAAGGAGTTGATGGCACAAAATGGCTACCGGGTGCCGGTGGTGGCCAAGATTGAAAAGCACGAGGCGATTGCCCAGATGGAGGCGGTGTTGTCCGTGTGTGATGGGGTGATGGTGGCGCGGGGGGATTTGGGGGTGGAGATGCCCGCCCAGGAGGTGCCCTTATTACAAAAGCGGTTGATTGCGACGGCGAATCGGTTGGGGATTCCGGTGATTACGGCGACCCAGATGCTGGACAGTATGGCGACTTCTCCCCGTCCCACCCGAGCGGAGGTGTCGGATGTGGCGAATGCGATTTTGGATGGCACGGATGCGGTGATGCTCTCGAATGAAACCGCCACGGGGAAGTATCCGGTGTTGGCGGTGGAAACCCTGGATAAAATTGCCCGTCACATGGAGCAGGAATGTCTGCAACCGGGGATGCAGGGGGTGTATTCTCGCCCGTTTCAATCGGGGGTACAGGCGATTGCCAATGCGATCAGTAAGGCGGTGAGTGACGTGGCGAGTGAGTTGGGGGCGGGGGCAATTTTAACCCTGACCAAGACCGGGGCAACGGCGCGGAATGTGTCCAAGTTTCGGCCAACAACGGCGATTGTGGCGGTCACGCCCCACGTGGAGGTGGCGCGGCAGTTGCAGTTGGTGTGGGGGGTGCGTCCCCTGTTGGTGCTGGAATTGCCGACGGCGGGGCAGACGTTTCAGGTGGCGATGGCGATGGCGCAGGAGCGGGGCTGGCTCAAGGAGGGGGATTTGGTGGTGATGACGGCGGGGACATTGCCGGGGGTGCCGGGTTCGACGGATTTGATCAAGGTGGGGATGGTGAGTGCCCTCCTGTCCCAGGGGGTGGGGGTGGGGCAGGGGTTGGTGAGCGGGCGGGCGCGGGTGCTGCGTGCCGGGGAACGGTTGACGGATTTTCAAAATGGGGAAATTTTGGTGGCGCATCAGACGGATGTGCAGTTGGTGGAACCGATGCGGCGGGCGGCGGGGATTATTACTGAGGATGAAAGTCTCACCAGCCATGCCGCCGTGATTGGTCTGCGGTTGGGGGTGCCGGTGATCGTGGGGATCAAAAATGCCACGGCGTTAATCCGGGATGGGGCGATTGTTACCCTGGATGTGCCCAGGGGTTTGGTCTATGCGGGGGCGTTGCGGGTGGGGGAGATGGGGGGATGAATGTTGACCTGCGTTACGGCCAAATTGGTATTTTGTTCACGCTTTTGCTCCTGGGGATAACGGTGCAGGAATGGGGTTTGGCGTGGCAAAATGGCGTTTTGATCCTGGCAACCTGTTTGCTGACCCAACGGCTGTGGGCGGGGCGGTGGCAGGGCTGGCCGAGTGCGGTGATTACGGGGTTGGGACTGACGATTTTACTGCGGGCGGGGCATCCGGGGACGTTGGGGCTGGCGGCGGTGTTGGCCATTAGCAGTAAGTTTCTGTTGCGGGTGGGGGACAAGCATTGGTTCAACCCGGCTAATTTTGGGGTGGTGACGGCTCTGTTGTTGACCGGGGATGCCTGGGTGAATCCGGGGCAGTGGGGCAGCAATGGTCTGTATGCTCTGGGGTTGCTGGCGGCGGGGGGTGGACTGCTGTGGCGGGTGCGCCGGTGGGATACGGCGGTGGCCTTTGGCCTGACCTATAGCGGTTTGTGGGGGTTATGGTATCTCTGGTTGGGGGAAACCGGGGCGTTGATGGGGCATCATTTTTTGAGTGGTTCCCTGCTGGTGTTTACGTTATTTATGATCACCGACCCCCGCTCGACCCCCAATGCCCGTGTGGGACGCATCCTCTGGGCGAGTTTGGTGGCGGGGGTGGCGTTTATTTTGGCGAGCCAGTTTTATCTGACGGCGGCTCCCCTGTGGGCGTTGTTTCTCCTGTCGCCGGTGACGGTGCTGTTGGATCAGCAGTGGGTCGCCCCCCGATTTATCTGGGAGCAACCGGGATGAATTGGCGGGTATTGGGCACGGGAATTGTATGTGCTTGGTTGGCTTGGATGCCTTGGGCGTGGGGATTTTGCGGTTTTTTTGTGGCGCAGGCGGATGCCCAGTTATTCAACAACAGTTCCCAGGTGGTGATCGCCCGCCAGGGAACCCGTACGGTGGTGACCTTGGCCAATGACTACCAGGGGGATGTGCGGGATTTTGCCCTGGTGGTGCCGGTGCCGACGGTGATTACCCAGGATCAGGTGCGTCTTGGGGATCGGCAGGCGATGGTACGGCTGGATCAGTTCAGTGCGCCCCGGTTGGTGGAGTATTTCGATAGCAATCCCTGCCAGGTGGGGAAAGACCGGGGGCATCCGTTGCCCGCCACGGCGAATACTCCCCGGTTGACCGTGCCGCCCCAAAAGGTAGTGGGGGTGACGATTGAAGCCCAGTTTGCGGTGGGGGAGTACGACATTGTAGTGCTGAGTGCCCAGGAATCGGCCAGTTTGGAACGGTGGTTGCGGCAAAATCGCTATCGCATCCCCGACCAAGCCCAAAAGTTGCTCCAGCCCTACATTCGCCAGGGGATGAAATTTTTCGTGGCCAAGGTGAATCTCAAGGAATTGGAACAATCCGGGAGTCAACTGCTCCGCCCCCTGTTGGTGGCCTACGATTCGCCGAAATTTCTGCTCCCGATCCGCCTGGGGATGGCGAATTCACCCGGCGAGCAAGATGTGATCGTCTATCTGCTCAGCCCCCGGGGGCGGGCGGAGGTGACCAACTATCGCACGGTGCGGATTCCCAGCAATGTGGAACTACCGGTGGCGATTAAGCCCAATTTTGGCGTGTTTTACCAAACCATGTTTGATTACAGCCATCGCAGCGAGGGGCGTAAGGCGGTGTGGCTGGAGTACGCCTGGGACATGGGCTGGTGTGATCCCTGTGCCGCCAATCCCTTGACCGGGGCGGAACTGGAAAAATTGGGGGTATTTTGGTTGGATGCCCAGGAAAAAGCCCGTTCGGATCGGGGCACCAATGTGTATCTGACCCGGTTGCATCTGCGTACCAGTGCGGCCACCTTCCCGGAGGATTTGAAGTTTCAGGAAACCAGCAATCGGGAAAATTTCCAGGGACGCTACATCCTGCGCCATGCCTACCAGGGCACGATAGATTGTCCCGATGGCTTTGAATATCAACAAATGGTGAATCGCCGCCGGGAGGAAGCTCTACGGAATTTGATCCGGCTGACGGGGTGGAGTCCGACGGAAGCCGAGTTGCAGTTAAACCCGGATGCGGAAGTCACCCCCAGCCAACCCTGGTGGCGACGGGTGATCCCGGCTCCTGCGCCAACACCGAATTAGCTAGCCTACAGAAATCTATAAAAACCCAGTTTTATAGCTGTTTTGATTAAATTTGAGACATTAGTTTTCACCCCCCTGACCCCCCTTACTAAGGGGGGGAATGGATTGATAGTCCCCCTTGGCAAGGGGGATTTAGGGGGTATCCGTCTTAGTTCTAATTGAAATGACTATATTAGTGTAAAGGAAACCTCTATTAATTTGGAAATAGTGGTCGCAGGGACGCTCCACGCAGTCTGCCGCAGGCATTCCCCCGCCTTGGTTCTACGGCTACGCCACGCAAGCTAATGTCCTACGGACACGCAAGCTAATGTCCTGCGGACACGCAAGCTATCAGAATCTTTGTTCCCCAATCATTTAGGATTGCTATAGTTAAATTAAAAGTAAAAAGGAGCAATCAGATGATCGATAAAACAACGATTTATGAGCGGCTCAACCTGGCACCAGATCAACTCATTGATTTTTGCAAACAGCACCATATTCTTGAGTTATCACTCTTTGGCTCTATTTTGCGTGATGACTTCAGGGCTGACAGCGATATTGATATGCTGGTGGTTTTTGACCATAGTGCTAACCCATACCTGAGCTTGATGGATTTGGTTGACATGGAATATCAGCTAGAAGAAATGGCTGGACGTAAAGTTGACCTCATCGAAAAGCGTTCCATTGTTGATAGTGATAACTGGATTCGTCGAAAAAATATTTTGAATACTACCCAGGTTATCTATGAATCAGAACGAGTCCTATCTACTTGATATTGCTAAGCTTTGTCAAACTATTCTCCGCTTAACTTCTGACATGACTGAAGCCGAATTTCAGCACGATGAAAGGACACAACTAGCCATTTTGTATGAGATTACAATTCTTGGTGAATTGGTTAAACGGCTTTCAATAGAGTTTCGTACTCAACACCCAAACATCGAATGGAGAAAGATTGCTGGAATGCGTGACCGGCTTGTTCATGATTACAATGAAGTTAAACTGGATTTGGTTTGGCAGGTGATTAGAACTAATATTCCTGAGCTTTTGAAATATATTACTCCACTGTTACCCATCGAGAACTAGATCATGACTCCACCTCGATCTCATCCTTCCCCAACACTACGGCTTCACCGAGGCGAGGTGGAACTCGACTTCATCATCAACTACGACATCAAATACCGCATGGGCAGAAACTCCGGGGGTGATGAGTGATGAGTAAATTTGAAATTCTCACCCCCCTAAACTTTACCGTTCGTACTTCAACAGAATATTGGGAAAAACTGATTGTCAAACATCCAGATATTGCGGATTTAGAATTAGAAATTCAGCAAGCTCTAGCTAATCCCGATGAAATCCGCCGCAGTAGCCGAGACCCAAACCTGTTGCTGTTTTACCTTGTTCTAAAAGAAAAACGATGGGTGGTTGCTGTTGCTCGTAAACTCAATGGCGATGGATTTTTGATTACGGCTTACCAAACTGATGCTATCAAAGAAGGAGAAACCCTATGGCACAAGTAAAAATCTACTATGAACCAGAGATGGAACTGTTAACCGTTTTCTGGCAACCACCCCGCAAAAATCAAATTGCCACAGAGCTAGGTGATGGAGTGATTTTAATTAAAGATGAAACCACAGGTGAACCGATTGGCATGGAGCTTTTATCCTATCACCCCAGCGATAACCGCTTTGATGCTGTCAGTGTCGAAATGGGTCGCTTAGCAGGTATTCCATGATCACGTCCTTACCCAACATCAAGTGATTTTCGACGGATTCACCGTTGAAGAATTTGACTTAATTACCTATAAGTCGTTGTACAGACAATGCAGACAACCCCACCAATTGGGTGATTGAGCGGGTATCGTGCCGCTAAATACTAAAACTACTGACCGCCTGAGATATATTTTTCTTTGGCTTCTCTTACTAATGGCGACCAGGTAGATATTGGTCTTGCCGACCTGCAATTTCTCTACTATGGCAATATGATTTAGGATTAGAACTATAACAATCTTATCCGATTGGCGAACAAATATTCTGCAGAACCAAGGTCGGGGGGTGCCCCCCTGCGACCGCTGTTCTAAATCCTAATCCTATTGCTATAGAGGTGCCCACAAGAATTAGCACAGCAGGCGCAGGAATTGGTGCAAACTACGCAACAATGGGCAGACTTTGCTGAACAAGAAGCTCAATTAGCACACCAACGGGCGGATTTGGCGGAACAACGAGCCATAAAATTAGCTTAAAAGTTGCAGGAGTTGGGCATCAATCCCGATGAGTTGGGGTAAATTAGGTAAATTATGCTAGCAAAACGGATTATTCCCTGCCTCGATGTGCATGGGGGGCGAGTGGTCAAGGGGGTCAATTTTGTCAACCTGCGGGATGCCGGTGACCCGGTTGCCCTTGCCCAAGCCTATAACCAAGCGGGGGCAGACGAATTGGTTTTTCTGGACATTACCGCCACCCACGAAGACCGGGGGGTGTTGCTAGACATCATCAAACGTACCGCCAGCCAGGTGTTTATTCCGCTCACCGTAGGGGGTGGCATCGGCGATTTGGACACCATCAAAGCCATTTTGCGGGCTGGAGCCGATAAAGTTAGCCTCAATTCGGCTGCGGTGCGCCACCCGGATTTGGTTAACCAGGCCAGCGAACGGTTCGGTCGCCAATGTATCGTGGTCGCCATTGATGCCCGCCGGGTGGGAGATAGGTGGACGGTTTGGGTGCGGGGCGGACGGCAGGATACAGGCAAAGATGCGATGGCTTGGGCGGCAGAAGTGGTACAGCGAGGAGCGGGGGAACTGTTAGTAACGAGTATGGATGCTGACGGTACAAAAGCAGGATATGATCTGCAATTAACGCAGACAATTGCCCAACAGGTTTCGGTGCCGGTGATCGCTTCGGGGGGGGCGGGAACCTGTACCCATATTGGGGATGTTTTGACCCAGGGACAAGCATCGGCGGCACTTTTGGCTTCCTTACTGCATTACGGGGAGGTGACCGTGAGCCAGATTAAACAGCATCTGAGCGACCGGGGGATTCCGGTGCGGCACCCAACCGGGTAGTGGAGATAACCCCCAAATTTGGTGATCTCTGGTACAACTATACCAGGGCTGTTTCAGCGGGGTTCGCCATGTCTAAAAATAAAATTTTGGTGATCGATGACAGTTTCCTGATCCGCAAGTCGCTGACGGATCAGTTGGCCGGTGAACGGTTTGAGGTCTATGAAGCCAAGGATGGCCCTTCCGGTTTGGCCAAAGCTGATGAAGTAAATCCGGATGTGATTTTGCTGGATTTTGTCATGCCAGGGATGAATGGCTATGAGGTGTATCAAGCCCTGCGGGCGAATCCCAAGTTTACGGATACGCCGGTGATTGTGATTTCCAGTAGTTACGATGAGGTGGTGAGTAAGTTTGGTTATCCCTTCGTCGGGTTTGACTTTTTGGCCAAACAATTTACCAAAGACCAGTTGGAGGAACGGATCAATGCGGTACTGCCCATGATCGTCTCTTCCCCGGAACACGTGGGGATTGCCCTCACGGGCGAAATGCCTACCCTCAGCGAACCCATGGGGATACTCAGCCAGATGCAAACCCAGTTGGCGGAAATTAGCCAGCGATTGCAGGCACAACCCGCTTGGTTACAGGAATTGCCCCGCGAGAGCGGAGACGATACTGCCATTCTCAGCCAACTGCAAGCCCTAGAAGCCCAAATCCAAGCCTGGGAACAACGCCCCCCGGCGGATACCCTGTCCGGGCATTTACAGGAATTGAGCCAAGGATTGACGCATCTGCAAGAAAAACTGCTCCAGGAGGTGGGGAATGTGGGGACAAGTTTGGCGACCCTCGCCGCCCAAACCCAGGAAAATCAACTCAGCCAAGCGACCCTGACCCAGTTGGTCACCAGCCTGCAAGGTTTGAACGAAAACATTGTCAATCTGCCCCGTACCGATACGATTTTAGAACGGTTGAACGCCCTGGAGGACAAAGTGGGCACCCCGCCCCAACCCCCCAGCCTCGCCCTCCTGATCGGTGCCGTGGCTCTGGGAGCCTTTATCGGGGCGGCCATCGGTGCCAGCGTGGTAGCGGGACAACGGCAGTCCCGACTTGATTTACCTAACTCAGTTGCCGCTGTAGCAATTTCCGCACACTCAGCATAATCAAGCCATCAAACAGAGCCAGGGTCAGCAACGCCCACCCCAGGGTCAAATCCCCCCACGGCGTAGGCATGACTACCCCCGACCAGTGCCAGTCCGGGTGCAAGTACAGGTAACGAATCGGCTCGATGGCGTAGCTGAGGGGGTTCAGGCTCGCTACGGTCTGCAACCAACCCGGCATAAAATCCAGGGGAGCTAAAGCCGTACTGGCGAACAAAAGGGGTAAATTCACGACAAAAATCACCGCCAGCAGTTCCACATGGCCGGGGAGGGCAAAGGTCAACCCCAAACTCAAGGCCGTCATCCCCAACACCAGAAGCATCACAATCCCCACCACCAGGAAGAACCCTCCCACTCCCGGCAAACCGCCCCCCAACAGATAACTGGTGAAGATCACCGCCACCGTCTGTGCCAAACTTAGCAAAGTAATAAAAATCGTAGATGCCAAAATAATCGAAAATCGGGACACCAAAGGGGCGACCAAAAAGCGATTCAAAAAGCCAAACTCCCGGTCAAACATCACGGGCAAACCCGCATTCAATGCCCCCGAAAATGCTGTGAATACGATGATCCCGGCACTCAAAAATTGAGCATAATTCACCCCATTACCCAAAAAACCGCTGGGAGCGTTTTGAAATAAGGCTCCGAACAGAATCAACCACATCAAGGGCTGAATCATGCCCGCCACGAGTGTGGCAGGACGGCGTTGCAGTTGAATCAGTAACCGCCGGGTCAACGCCCAGGTTTCCTGGAGGAGTTCAGCCGCCGGGTGCGGGGTCGTCTGGGTCGGCCAGGACGGCACAAGGGGGGGCGGGGTGACGGTGGAACTCATAGCGGCAGAATTTACGAAACAACTATTGATAGAATCTAGCGTATCCCCGGCGGGTTTTTCCACCAATGACCCTGACTTTGATCACCACCACCCTGACGTGGGACGGGCATTTGTCCCAATTGATTCCCCAAGTTCACGGGCATTTGCAAACCTACGGTACCCCCTTGCGCTGGGCGATTACGGCGGTGACGGGGCGGGCATTAACTATTGAGGCGGTGGTGATCCGGTAGCGATACCAACGTGAGGGGGTGGAACTGCGGATGTAATGCCACTGATATAGCAATAGGATTGGAATTTAGAACGGCGGTCGCAGGGGGGCACCCCCCGCATTTGGTTCTTCAAAATGTTTGTTCGCCAATCAGATAATATTGCTATAGCGATAGTCTTATTTAACGAAAAGGAACGGGTTTTGATAATATAAGTTGGTGATCTGGCCGGTATTATCAAAACCGATAACAATGCTTGAGGTTGGTAGTGTTTGGCTACGAAGGAGAAATGCTGTATAACAACATTAGGGCAACGGATTGATGAGCGATCGTGGTTGCGTTTCCAGTCCATTGAAATCGCTGACTAGAAATGTTTCACTGTAGAACGTAAGAATCACTGAAATGGGGTTTGAAATTCATTTTGTAACTGTCTGATCCTCATTAAAACATCAGTAATTTCCCGACCAAAATCCGTAAGGCCATATTCAACCCGAGGTGGAATTTCAGGATAGCTAAATTTCTGAATAATTTTATATTCAATCAATCTACGTAAACACTCATTCAAAACCTTAGTAGATAGTCCTTGATTCTTCTTTAATAAAGCCCCTGGACGATTAAAACCTTCAGAAATACTGATCAGAATTGGTATTGTCCACTTGCAGCCAAGGCAGTCTTCAAACATGAAAATTAAGCTAGAAGAATCTTTGCTTCCAATTTTTGCGTTTTCTGTTTCTTTAGATTCCATATTTGTTACTAAAAGGTATCTACCTTACTAAAAAGTGCTTACTTGTCAAAGTATGGAGCGATTGCTATACTAGCTTTCATGAAATTACGAGGATGTAGAAAATGTTCAAAGTTCATGATGAAAATTCGGCTCCAGAAGCATCTAAGCCTATTTTGGCACAGGTTAAGCAGGGTTTTGGCATGATCCCAAATTTGGAACGGGTTATGGCGGAAGCACCAGCCTTATTGGCAGGATATGCTCATCTCTGGAATCTATTTGACACAACAAGCCTAACACCGATTGAGCGTCAAGTGGTTTATCAAACAGCTAATTTTGAAAATGAGTGCGGATATTGTATCCCTTGGCACACCAAACTTGCTCAGGTGTTAGGGATGCCAGAATCTGAGATTGAAGCCCTGCGGGATGGTTCTGGACTTTCAGATACCAAACTTGAAGCTCTAAGACAATTTACTCGCACCTTAATTGCGGAACGAGGTAAAGCGAGTAGGGATGACATAGAAGTTTTTTTCGCAGCTGGTTATAGCCATCAGCAAGCATTAGAAGTAATTCTTGGTATTGGGATTAAAGTCATGAGCAACTACACAAACTCGATTGCAGGTACACCCCTTGATTCACAGGTAGAACATCTTCGTTGGAAAAAACCTAGTAAGTAATGGGCACCTCTATTTATTGGAACCCAACAAAAATGACCTCGCTGGAATGTACAGTTTACCGAGAACCAGAGACGGGGGCTGTGCCCCTGCGACCGCTATTTTTGGATTAATAGAGGTTCCCTAATGATGGGATGGATATATCTTTTATGGGCAAGTGGTTTTGAGATTATCTTTACCATCTCATTAAAATACTCTGAAGGATACTCCCAACTCATGCCCAGTATCATTGCTACAGTTTTTGCGACCGCTAGCATTGTCAGCTTGTCAAAAGCCTTGAATTTCATTCCCATTGGTGTTGCCTACGCAATTTGGACGGGAATTGGAGCAATCGGGGCAAATTTGCTTGGCGTGTTTCTTTTTCGTGAATCTCTTGATTGGATAAAATTCATGTACATAATAATGATTCTTGGTGGAATTTTGGGATTGCGGTCGCTGGGCTGAAAAGAAGCATCAGAATTCACTGCACCCGACCGCATGGTAATGGGGAGTTCGACTGTTTAACCCCTGACGGCGGTGGCGAACTGCTGTTGCAATGGGGTTACACCCACCCGTTGGCAAAAATCCCCAAACCGTTCACCCGTGTACCGCTCTTGTTTATAAAATGTAAATAGGGGTTTGAGGGCTTGAGTTAAGCCCTCCAGGGGCATTTTCTCCCATAGCACTTGGGCGAGGCGGTCACCACTGGGGCTGGCACCCACCCACACCTGGTAATGACCGGGCAGGGTGCCCACCAAACCCAACTCCGCCAGGTAGGGACGGCTACAGCCGTTGGGACAGCCCGTCATGCGGACAATCAAAGGGGTATCGCCCAAGCCCACCTCCCCCCACAGGGTTTCCAGTTCTTGGATAAAATTGGGCAACACCCGCTCGGATTCGGTAATGGCTAGGCCACAGGTGGGCAGGGCGGGGCAGGCCATCGCCAAACGAGTAAAAGGAGACAAGTCCTCCGGCAGGGGCACCTGGTAATGGCGGAGAATGGCGGTGATTTTCCCCCGCCAAGCGGGGTCAATGTCCATCAGGATCACATCCTGGGTGGGGCTGAGTTGGAGCGGTAGGGCAAACTGTTCGTTAATCGAGCGCAGGGCGGTTTTGAGTTGCATATCCGCCGTATCCCGAATCCGCCCGTTGGGGATGGATAAGCCCAAAAATAACTTGCCGTCCCCCTGGCTCTGCCAACCGAGGTAATTCAACCCCGCCGGAAACGGGGGGATTTTTTGCCAGGGTTTGAGCTTGTGTCCCGCATACTCCTGCACCACCTGCCGGAATTTGCGGATACCCCAGGTATGAACCAGATACTTCATGCGGGCTTGCTTGCGGTCGGAGCGGTTGCCGTAGTCCCGCTGGACGGCCAGGATGGCCTGGATGATGGTTTCAATCTCCGCCACCGGCGCAAACCCCAGGGGTTGACCCAGCAGGGGAAAGGTTTCTTCTTTGTGGTGGGTGCGCCCCATGCCACCGCCCACCAGGATATTGAAGCCCCGCAATTCCCCTTTGGCACCGGTGACCACGATCAGGCCAATGTCTTGGGAATAAATATCGACAGAATTATCATCAGGAACAGTCAAGGCACATTTGAACTTACGGGGCAGATATTGCTTGCCGTACAGGGGTTCCACCGGGTCATCACCGTGGATTTTGGGCAACGGGGGCAACTCCGGCAAGCTGGGAATGTCCACCTGTTCCTCATCCACCCATAGTTCGTAATAACTCGGGGTGCGGGGCAGGAGTAAATCCGATAACCGGCGGGCGTACTCCTGGGCGTAGCGGTAGCTGGGACGCTGGCGAAACGGTGCCGGGGGTGCCATGACATTGCGGTTAATATCCCCACAGGTGGCGAGGGTACTGCCCATACTCCGCACAATCGCCTCGATTACAGTCTGCAAATGCCCCTTGAGTACCCCGTGCATTTGAAAGGTTTGCCGGGTGGTCACCCGCAGGGTGCCATTCCCGTACTCATCCGCCAGGGCATCCAGGGTGCGGTAGAGCGGGGCGGGGACATGACCCCCCGGTTGGCGGGTGCGGAGCATGAGGGAAAAATCCCGTTCTAACCCCTGTTGGCGCAATTCCTGGCGTTTGTCCCGGTCATCCTGCTGGTAGGAGCCATGGAATTTCAAAATCTGTACCGCCGGTTCACTAAAATGCGTGGTGGGTTGGCGGGCTTCGGTGGCGAGGGGTTCCTGGAGGTAATGGCTGGCGGCCTTGACCGCCTCATTCCGGGGCAAACGCACCTGCGCTTCGGTGGGGGGAACGGAAGTCATTATGGTTATGTCGCTAATTCCGGTCGGATTTAGTTGGTTTATCTAATGTATCATTTTTCCTGTGGTAACACTCTTAAGGGAAGCTAAATGAATCCGGTTGAAACAATCCAGAACCCGTATGGTGGTAAGGCGAATGCACCTACGGAGACAATGATGTTCCCCGAACTGATGCAAAAAGTACAAACCCTGGATTTGGCGGCACTCAACCAGGAACTGGATGGGGCGGCACCTCAGGAAATTCTCACTTGGGCGGCTCAGGTACTGCCCGAGGGGTTGATCCAGGCCAGTGCCTTCAATGTGGATGACATGGTGATTACCGACCTGCTCTACCGGGAACTGAAACCCCAGCATCCGGTGCCGGTCTTGTTTCTGGACACGCTGCACCACTTCCCGGAAAGTCTGGAGTTGGTCGCCCGCAGTACCCAGCACTACGACCTGAATCTGAAAATTTACCGGATTATGACCGTGGATTCCCGGCTGGGTTTTGCCCAACGCTACGGGGAAAATCTCTGGGATACGGATATTCAGCAGTTTCACCACCTAACCAAAATCGAACCCCTGCACCGGGGGCTGGCGGAGTTGGGGGCGGTGGCCTGGATCACCGGGCGCAGACGGGATCAAGCCCATACCCGCTCGGATATGCCGGTTTTGGAGTGGGACAAACAGCAACGGCTGAAAATCAATCCCCTCGCCAACTGGACTCGCCCCGATAGTTGGCACTATGTCATGGAACACCGGGTACCCTACAACCCCCTGCACGACCAAGGCTACGCCAGCATCGGCGATGAACCCCTCACCACCCCGGTGGCCGAGGGCGAAGATGAACGGGCGGGACGCTGGCGGGGAACCGGTAAAACCGAGTGCGGCATCCACATCTAGAGCACAATTCCCCTGTTTCCCTATACTAGAATTAACCAGTTCTTAACCTTAGGGGTAGCAATGCCACCCACCACCCTGGGGCAGTGGTTACATCAGCATCTCGGCCAAGCCCACCACAAGTGGGGCAAGCAGGAGGCGGGGGTACGTCAAGGGGATGACCCGGAAGCGATTCACCAGATGCGGGTAGCCCTGCGGCGGTTGCGGGCGGCGATGACCGGCTTCGGGTTCGTGTTAGACCTGCCCCGGGTCACCCGTAAGGTGGGCATGATCAGCCGGGTCTTGGGGCAGGCGCGGGATGGGGATGTGATGCTGGCGCGTCTGCGTGACCACTACTTCCCGGCTGTCGCCGCCCCGGAGCAGGTGGTGGTGGGGAGTTTGATCGAGGGTCTCGGCCAGCAGCGGCAGGAAACCCAACGGGAACTGGTGGCCTTACTGAATTCAGCCACCTACCGGCGGGTCAAGGAAGCCTGGGCGGAGTGGTTGGCGCAACCCCGCTGGCAGTCCTTAGGGGCATGGCCGGTGGCGGCGGCGTTACCCCATCTGTTGGCGGTCTCGTGGGGGGAACTGGCTTTGCATCCGGGTTGGCGGCTGAGTACGGCCAATCCCGAATTACTGCACGACCTCCGCAAATGCATTAAACGCACCCGCTACCCGTGGGAATTTGCTTTGGATTGGGCACCGCTGGGGCTGGCCGAACCCTTGGCTTTGCTGAGACAAGCCCAGGAGGTGTTGGGCAACCTCCAGGATGGTTTTGTCCTGGCCGCCCAAGTCGGCACCACCTGCCCGACCCTGCACCAGCTTTTAGTCCAGGAGCGGGCGGAGCATTGGCAAACCTGGCTGACCCTGCGGGATGACGTGCAGAGTCGGACGACCCACCACCGGGTTTATCACACCCTGGCCACTGCGGGATTCAACCAGGATGGGGTTCCCCCAGAGAACGGAATCGTTCATCCGTCTGTAATTCCCCTTGGATAATCTGCTCCAGGCGGGACTCGCTCACCCCCAGGGCGTGGGTCAGGTCAATCAGCAAAGTATTTTCTTCGATCAACACGAATCCATCCGCCAGGGCAATCCGCACCGCCAACTGCATCGCCAATTCCACCTGTTTGCTATTGGCTAAAGCCCGACAGGCCGCTCCCCCCAGGGCAGCCACCCCTTCTCGGGTTAAAATTTGCAGGGCTTTTTGGGTAGCAGCGGCGGCGGTTGCCACCGGCACCCCCTGCTGGGTTAAAAACTCTACAAGTTGGTCTTCCTCCTCGGGAGCGGTATCCTCATCCGCCGTCATCATCAGGACACCGACGGCAGCAACTCCTTCCCACAGGCTGAGGGTCGCTTCGGAGGGAGTGCTGGGGTCAAACAGGGGTTTTCCAGTCACGGCCTAGTTGGGGTAGGTGTTCCCCTCTAGTAAATCAGAAAATTTGCTCAATCAGAAAATTTGCCCGGTGGGTTAGGCCGGGGGCATCAGCCAGCGTTGCACCCCCTGGGTCAGGGCAAACAAAAATAAGGAAGCCACCAGCAGGACGAGGGCAATGGCGGTGGCACCAGGGATGTTAAATTCCTCCAATTGTTGATACACATAAACCGTGGCGGCTAGGGTTTGGTAGGGAATATTCCCCGAAATCAGCACAACCACCCCAAACTCCCCAATCCCCCGTGCCAAGGCCAGGGTAAAGCCGGTCACCAGGGCGGGCAATAGGGGGGGCAGAATCACCCGCCAAAAACACAGCCAATCATCCGCCCCCAGGGTGTAGGCCGCCTCCTCCACCTCCGGCTCCAATTCCAGCAAGACCGGCTGTACCGTCCGCACCACAAACGGCAGGGTGACAAACAACTGGGCTAAAACCACCGCCCCCACCGAGGCCGTGAAATTCAGGGGCAAAAGGTTCCCCAAAGCCGTCCCCTCCTCCCAAAACTGACCCAGCACCCCCCCGTCCCCGTACAGGGTCGCCAGGGTAATGGCCGCCACCACCGAGGGCATGGCGAAGGGCAAATCCACCAGACTGTCCAGCGCCCTGCGTCCCGGAAACCGATACCGCACCAGTATCCAAGCCAGGATGAAACCAAATCCCGTATTTACCACCGCCGCCACGAACGCCGTCCCAAAGGTCAACCGATAGGCGGCCAAGGCGACGGGTGCCGTAATCAACGGCCAAAGCTCACTCCAGGGTCGTTGCAGGCTCGTCCACAGCAAGGCGGCCAAGGGCAGTAGGAGCAAAAACCCCAGATAGGTGAGCATCACCCCCGGTAGCCAAGGGGAACGCTTCATCAGCGTGCCTGCGCCGCCGTGCGTTGCGCCTGGTCAAACAGCGCCCCATCCGCAAACAAGAGGGCATTCACCTTGCCCCAACCGCCAAAGTCGCTGATTTTGTAAATCCGGTTCACGTTCTGAAACCGATTGGCAAACCGCTGGCGCACCTTGGGGTCAAAAGGCCGGTAGCCCGCCTCAGCATAAATTTCCTGCCCTTTGGGGGTAAACAAAAACCGGGTAAAGGCTTCCGCCACCTGGCGGGTGCCCCGTTTGTCCACCGTGCGGTCAATCACCGTCACCGGAAAATCCGTCTGGAGATTGGGCGACGGAGCCACGTAGGGAAAATCCCGGGGAATGGACTCGTTCAAAAAAATGACCTCATTTTCAAAGTTAATCATCACATCCCCAATCCGGTTTTTGACAAATTTATCCGTCGCATCCCGCCCCGAATTGGCCAAAACCTTGGTATTGGCCGCCAAGCGGTTGAGATACTCCTGTGCCTTGGCCTGCCCCAAACTTTTTTGCGTCGCCCCAAACCCCGCCATGATCCCCCAGCGGGCATTCCCCGTTGTTTTGGGATTGATCAGCAAAACCTCCACATCGGGGCGGGTTAAATCACTCCAAGTCCGAATATTTTTGGGATTGCCGGGACGGGTAATCAACACCATCACACTGGTCGCTGGGATGGCATTGTTGGGTAAACGTTTATTCCAGTCCGCCCGTACAAAGCCTTTTTCCACCAGGGGGTCAATGTTGCTTTGGATATTTTGCGCCAAAATGTCCGCTTCCAAGCCACCCAATATCGCCCGGGTTTGCGCTCCCGAAGCTCCGTAGGACTCCTTAAAGGTCACCCGTTGGCCGGTGCGGGCTTGCCATTGTTTTTGAAACTCCGGGATCAACCTGGCAAACACGGGCTTCGCCACCGAATAACTCACCAGGGTCAATTCCGTCCCCCGCTGCGCCTGCGCCAACCAGGTGGGTAAAATCCCGACCCCCACCCCCGCCACCACCGCTACTAACCCAAAGCCCCATTTGCGCCAACCCATAGTAATCCTCTAAATCCGATAGAAATAGTGGTGATTTTAACATGGGCGGGGGATGGTTGCATAATGGGGGCATGATTTGGATTGTCATTGCGATCAATCTGGGCGTTAGCTGGGGGTGTTGGCGTTTGGTCGGCATCCTGGTGGGTCTGCGGCGGACGCTGGTGGGGGTGACCCGAGGGATTGAAGGGGCAGACCGGGCGACCCATGACCTGTTGGCGGGGGCACCGGTGGCGATTTTAGCTGGTCAAACGGGGACAAGGAGTTTACGGCGGCAGTTACCACAATTGGCTCAGTATCTCAGCAAAGTCCAGCAGGTTTTGACCGTCGTCCTGTGGTTACAACGGCAACTGACATCCTTTCAATCCCAAACCAGGGGGAGCCGCCGTTCATAGGTAATGCCGGTGGGGGTGACCTCAAACTGACAGGGCAGGACTTCCACCCCCGCTTGCACCGCTTGGCGCAATAAACGGCCATACTCCGGGTCAGTACTGTCCCCCGGCGCAAAGTGGGTGCAGTCCCCCCGGCCAATGAAGTAGATGATGATGGCTCGTGATTGCGGTACTAACCGGATCAATTCCCGCAGATGTTTTTGCCCCCGAGTCGTGACCGTATCGGGGAATAGTGCTAATTTGCCCTGTACCCAGGTGGTATTTTTCACTTCGATATAAATGGGTTTTTCCCCACCCGTCAAGCAAAAATCAATCCGGCTGCCTTCCGTCCCGTAGGGCACTTCCGGGTTGATGTGTTGATAATCCTGCACTTCCGGCAAACCGTAGAGCTTCAGCAATTCCCGGATCACCGGGTTAGGGCGGGCGGTGTTGATATTCACCCAGGTGGGTTCCGTATCCTCCAGGTGGATCAACTCCCAGGTGTAGGCCAATTTGCGCTTCGGGTCAGAATGATGGGAAACCAGCACCGGGCGACCGGGAATCGCCACCCCCGTCATTGGCCCGGTATTGGCGCAGTGGGCTGTAATCATCTCCCCCGTAGTCAACAGAATATCGGCAAAAAAGCGTTTGTACCGTTTTTGGAGTTGCCCCGTTTGTAGGGTGGGATAGGTGTAAAGAAGCATGGGGTGATTGGGTTAAGAACCGGCTTGGAAAACCTCTTCCACCCTTAGCATCAGTTCAGGAAATGTGGGGGAAACCAGCCGCTCTTGCCCCCTAAAAATACTTACTTGATATTCCCCGTCCACTAATTCATAGATAAATATTGTGGGTTGCTTGGGATTACCAATAAAACGACGACCGCCTAAGCCTAAATAATCCACTACCCAGTATTCGCAAATGCCGATTTCTTCATAATCTTTGACTTTAGTTAAATAATCAATCCGCCAATTACGACTCACCACTTCAATCACTAAGGGAATAGACGCTGCTAATGTAACAGTAGAAGCCTTTGCCCAGAGCGGTTCATGCACCAAGTTAGGACGATTTAAAACCAATACATCGGGCAGATAGGCAGATTCCGCCTCAGGGGTTTTAAGCAAAACATTTTTGGGTATCCGATAGGGCAAATTCAAACGCAAATACTCAGCCGTTAGTTGCTCAGCTAGGAAACTGGCAATATCTTCGTGTTTTCCCAAAGGCTGTGGCATCTCAGTAGGGACTCCATCGTGCAGTTCATAGCGACTCCCATCGGGTTTCCATGCGGCAAACTCGTCAAAAGTTAAAGATTGCGTTTGCGCTGCAAGCTGTTGCATACAAAAATTTTAGCTAGAAACGATGGATTTCGTAATCTGAAGTTTATTCTATCTAACGTTGCTAGTAGTCAGGGTTGGATACGCATTCCTGTTGGTTTGCAAGCTAGCCGGTAACTGTTTGGCACTCAGGGAAGTGAGAAAATTTACCCCAAAGGGTTGGGGTACGAGGGTTTGCACAAAGGACTGATTGAGATAGGGGCGGTACTGGGTTTGGTTGAGTAGATAGTTGCGGAAAAAAGCGGTGCTGATGGCCTTGAGGGCGGGCTGGGCGAGGGTCGGATTGGGGCCAATCATCTCCGCCGGGATGGGCAATCCCCCACTGGCGGTGGCATCCCCTAGGAAGGAAAAATGGGTGCCGTTGATCAGGAAAAATAGATACCGATCCGGGGTGGTCAACCAAGTCATGGGGACAATCTGTTCCTGCACAGGGGGAGCAAAAATATCATCACTCCCAGAAATTAACATCGTCGGTACCTTGATCTGTCCCATCCCCTGCTGGCCGAACACCGCACTGGTGAGGGGATTGATGGCAATCACCGCCTTGACCCTGGGGTCGCCCAACTGGGGATTGGTGAGGTTGACCCCCTGCCATTGGGTGGGGCGTTGGACGAGTTGACATTGGAAAAGGAGCGATACGTTAAAACTCAGGATTAACTGTTCAAACTGGGATTGCTGGCATTGGCTGTCAATCTTGGCAAAGTTGAGACCGGCTCCGGCACTGGCTAAGACGGTGTAGCCCCCCAAGGATTGCCCCAGCAGTCCCACCTGTTGGGGGTTGACTTGGGCGAAACTGGGATCGGTTTTGACTTTTTGTGCCAGGTCATTGAGCAATAGGGTAATCCCCCGGGGGCGCAGCAGTTGGGAGAGGGCAAGGTCTACGCTGGCGGGCGGGGTGACTGTCCCACTGAGAAAACCGTTAATCCAGCGGGTATCCGTGTAGGGAAAGCTCGGTACCACCACCGCAAAACCCTGGGAAGCCAGATGTTCGGCCAGGTAGGCGAAGGTACCCCGGTTGGAGGCAAACCCGAACGCAATCACCACCACCGGCGTTGGGGTCGCTTGTCCCTGGGGCAGGTAAAAATCCACGGGTACGGACTGGCTGATTCCGAGGGCTTGGGCGTTCAACGGCAGGGTTTGTTTGACCCAGCGGCTAGAGCCGGGTTGGCTCGGATTGGCAGTGGTGGGCAAATTAACGGACGGGGCGGCTTGCGCCAGCTTTTGGAGTTCATCAAAAAGGGTCGTGCGCTCCCGGAAGCGTTGGCCGAGCGTTTTGACCGCCTGAAAGGATAACTGGCCATCAATATTGAGGGTCGTATCAGGGAATTTTTGGATTACATCCAGAATCGTCAGCCCCTGGGGATTGGCAGCGGCGGCCTGGGCAAAGGCGGTTACCAGCAGGGTTTGCCCGTTCTGATTATTGGCAGTTTGGATGAATTCCCCCAAGGCTCGAAAGGTCAACTTACCCGTCACACTTTTGGCAAATTGGGTGATCAGGGTGGGGGAGAGTTGAAAATCCTGCTGGAGCAAAGTACGAAAATTGGCGACCGTCCCGGCGGGGGCAAGTTGGGCGTAGGTTGCCAGATTACCCGTTAGCTCTCCGGTCTGGGCAAAGGTCCGCAAATCCGCCACCGGAATGTCCAAACTCAAGTTCAAGCTGGAGAAATTCAGGGTGATGCGGTCTGCCGCCAGCCCGGGCGTAGCCCAAACCATACCCAGCAGACCAGCGGATGGGAGCCATGAGCGAAGCCAGCCCCAGGGCAATCGAGGAATGATGCAGGCCACTGATTCAATCCAAGTCAATTGGCAACAACATACACCAATTCGCCCCCCCGGTAAAACCCCTGATAGGTGATGCCGCCGCACTGGTAAAAGGTGGTACTGCCATTGCTAGTGCTGGTACAACCCTGGGGCAAATAGGGAACCATGACCCCAGGGGGGCTGAATGACTGCTTTCTGCATCAGCCTAGTTTCGATATGAGGAATATCTCGTCATTTTGGATTGGGCAACCAGCAACAGGCACATCCTCCCATCCATCAGGGTCAAGGTGCTGCCGTCGGAGAAAAAACTCACCCGGCGATGATCCCCCTCGTAGTCCACCCGCAGCTTATTGGGGCGAGTCACCCGCACCTGCGCTACCGCCTGATACTGCAACTTAAAGTCCGGCGGCATCACATCGTCATAATTAATGTCGGCCTGAAAGCTGTAACTGGATTGCTGTTGCAGATATAAACTTGCCCGTTGCAGAATTTGACGTGCCTGCGGGTCAACCCCTGGCGTTTGGGCAACCCCAATAGTACTCATGAGGGCAAGGAAATTACCACCAAAAAACAAACTCCACCCCAATCTTGATAAGCTCATGTTTTGAGATCAACTGGCTTCACAACTAGCCCTATATCATATTATGTTTCCGCCATAATCATCCTTTCCCCCTCAAGATTTGTGAGTTTCCAAACTGAACTATAGGCACTCCCCCGCCTCAGGAATACGGGCGGTGCATAGTTAGAGTATTTCTTTACCAATCCTGTAGATTGCGGTCGCATCGTGGGTGCCTCTATTAATTGAGGAATAGGGGTCACAGGGGCACCGCCCCCGTCAGAGAAGCACCTGCGGTGTATGGTTCTATGGCTATGGCTAGGCCACGCAGGCTAATGCCGCACAGCGACACGCAGGCTACGAGTATTCCAGCGAGATGATTTCCTGGTGGTGATAATAACTCTAATCGAGGTATGATTAAAAAGGCTATCTTTGGCTGAAAACGTATTTGCATATTGGTCAAGATAAACGTATGAATTTGGCTTCAGTTGGTAAATACCCACCGCTTTGGGAAGATGAATCGGGAGCAATTCGGATTGGCAACTCCAGAGTTTTATTAGAATTGGCGGTTCGAGCATTTCAGGATGGTGCTTCTCCAGAAGTAATCGTGCAACGATACCCAACGCTTTCCTTGGCAGATATTTACACTACCATCGGCTATTATCTCCACCATCAGCAAGCAATAGAGTCCTATTTAGACAAACGCGAGCAATTAGCACAATCAGTTCACCAACGGCTTAGAGAAGTTCAGCCTGATTTACAATTAATCCGCTCCAGACTCCTAGCGCAACAAGCTCGCTGAGCTTGGTCATGCTGAGATTTTTAAGTGATGAGAATTTTAATGGTGATATAGTCAGAGGCTTATTTCTGCGTCAGCCTGGTTTAGACCTGTTGCGAGTCCAAGATGTTAGTTTGCGAAAAGAGGAAGACCTTGTCATATTGGATTGGGCAACCAGAAACGGGCGCATCCTCCTAACTCACGACCGTGCAACCATGCCAGATTTTGTATACCAGCGGTTATCCCAGGGATATTCAATTTCTGGGCTTTTTGTAGTTCCAGATCGAATGGCAGTCAGACAGGTGATCGACGAATTGCTACTCATTTCGACGTGTAGCGAGCCGGTGGAATGGCTAAACACCGTACTCTACTTGCCTTTATAGATTCCGAATGTCAATCACCCCATATATCGAGCGTCCTGATATAGCAATCACATCTGAATTGTGGGAACCTCTATTAATTAGGGATAAGCGGTCGCAGGGACGCAGCCCCCGTCAGAGAAGCACCTGCGGTGTATGATTCTATGGCTACGCCACGCAAGCTATCAGAATCTTTGTTCGCCAATCAGATAGGATTGCTATAGCCATAGAACCGGGGTGAGTCCCCCGGACTTAACAAGCCAACACGTCATTCATAAACCCTCAATCGTTTGGCAATGTCTTTTAAGCGGCTGAGTTGCTGAATACTGACCGGCAATATATCTAACGATTGGCGATAATTCCAAGCATAAGTAATTACAGCATAGACATCGCCGGGACGCAGATTCAAGTATCCCGCCCGCAAAAGAATTAGCATAAACAGGATAATAACAAACAACTCAGTCATCCCCCAATTAAATGCGGCCACATTCGATAATTTGATGCGATGATTAGCCAAAACCTTATAGTGTCTATTCACTAAATTTTGATTCCCTTCCGTGAGAATTTCCACCTCTCGTTCCAACTGATTGTGCAAAAAATAGTTAAAGGTAAAGGACTTTTTCATGAATACCCTTTGCACCAAAGTAATAGGAATAAGTACAAACAAGCAATAGTTGACGATGTGCCAGTCAAAAAACAAAAGCATGATTAATGATCCCAGCAAGCCAAACAGAGAAGTAATAAGACGAGGCACCTCTTGCTCAAAGAAGTCTATAAATTCCCTAGATAATGCTGAGCGGGCAGCAATTCGTGAAGATGCAACTCCTTGTTGACGCTGAGCCAAGACGACGGAGACTACTAAATTATTATAAATTCTGGTAAATGTCATCGTGTCATAGATATTCCTAAGAACTTCAACAACCGTGTGAACAAGCCACAAAGTAGCCAAGGAAATAATGCCCACGTATTTTTGCTGGAGTAGATCATCTATTGCCCAACCAATCAGGAGAGGGTAGAGCAATTCAAAGATATTTTCTAGGAATGTCAGCCCATAGGTGACAAGTAACGATGGATAGTTTTTGCTAAAGACTTGACCAAGTAAACCCAGCATAGCATCTATTCCTTCTTGTTAAATAAACCCAAAACAATGTCTTCTAACATCTGATAAACCAGCAATCCCACTAACGCTTCAATCAAGCTAGATTCGTAAACCGCCCAAAATTCAAAATCAATCGCCACTTTATTGGCAATTTGCGATAGATAAATTAGGTACTTCATGGTGATTCATCCATTGGCATAAGGGGGGTGGGGCGTTGCTGAAGTCTGAACCAAATCTATCCTTGAAACAGGCATAGAGAATCATCCCGGCAATCAGCAACGCTAGGGTAAAACAATCATTAGATAAGGGATGAAACGTGCAAATCTTGCCGCCACTCTGCTAAAGGTTTTTCCCAACTTTCTTCCCACTTTTGAGCAAAGAAGGGTTTTGCGGTTTTTCCCATTTCCCAGCCCTTCTGGATCGCTGACAACAAATCGGGTAATGTTTCAGGAGCAAATAGTAAACTGGACATCAAACTACTAGAGAGTAAAGAAACCGCTAAAGGATAGGGAAATTGGGGTAAATGAAAAGCTTGCAACCCAATTTCTGCGATTTCGGAAACCCCAAAACCCGTGACGATATGCCAAATATCATGGGTTTGGCTAAGGCGTACCTCCACATAACTGGCATCAGAATCAATAGATACATCTTTGTACAAATCCTCTGCCCGAAACCCCTTGGCTTGCATGGATTGTGCATAGACAAATCCCAAGGAATCAGTCGGGTAGGTTAAAAGACCAGCGATGTCGTGTTCTGGAGCCATATAGCGTTCGGCAATCAACTCGGCACATTGGGCATCGGCCTGAAGGTGCTTCACCGCCAACGCAAAAGAAGACGTTTTGAGCAAAGCATCAGACATTTCTCCGACCACATCTAGACCTACATCTCCCGCCAACAGGGCAAGATAGGGTTGCAAGGCCATCATGGGCGCTCGGTTTGCTTCTGCGGCAATCATGGTTTTCATGGGGGCGTTCCTCGGTTAAAGTATATATGAGAATTGCTCATGTTTTTATAATATGAGTTACTCTCATGTTTTGTCAAGACTAACATGAGCAATTCTCACTTTTTGTCATAACCTAGGAGAATACTGATGTCTGAACGTCCGTTAACCGCAATTGGAATGCGCCGCCAGCCCCGACAAGTGCGTAGTCAGGAGCGGGTGAATCGGATTTTGAATGTGGCCGAGGAATTATTTGCCAGTCAGGGTTACGCCGCAACGACGACCAATGCGATTGCCGCCCGTGCCCAAGTGCCCATCGGGTCGCTCTACCAATTTTTCCCAGACAAGACGGCGATTTTGCAAGCCTTAGCCCAACGCTACGGGGAAATGCTCCACCAACAGTTGACCCTTGGGGATGAGCCACTTCCCATCTCCCTTTCGGATTATGTGGAGCAGTTGATTGACACCACCGACCGCTTTTTTACCGATCATCCCAGCTACTATGCCATTTTTATGGAGGTACAGGGCACCATCCGTGAATTGGAAGCTATAGATGAGGCAACCGATGCCCAGATCATTCGGGATTTATCCCATGCACTCGCCCGCTGGGATGCCAACTTAGAACCAGCCGATTATGAAGTTATTGCCTTTGTACTTGTGAAAGCCATCGGGACATTATTGTGGCTATCCCTCAGCCAAGAGTCAACATTTCGGCAACAATTAGTCAGGGAAACCAAACGATTGGCATTAAGTTATCTACGAAGCTACTTCCCATCAAGTTCAGCAAACAACGGTGCTGGAGTAGATGAATGTCATTCTTAATCCCACAACACTGAGGCTTGAAGTAGGACGTGGGTTGGATTTACCCGGCCAGTATCCGGCGGGTAATGTATAGTCAACGGCGGGCGCAGAGTGAAAACGACGGAACTGTCACCGGGACTTGTATGCTTAAACTGTATTCTGCAACTCAAGTATAAAACCATCAATGAAAAAAATTTATCTGGACTTATGTAGCTTACAAAGACCGTTAGATACCAAAAACCAAATTCGGATAGCCATAGAAGCTGAAGCTATCTTAGGAATCATTAGGCTTTGGGAGTTGAAGCAACTAGAACTGATTTCTTCGGAGATTTTGGTATTTGAAGCGGAGCAGAATACAAATCCAGTCAGGAAGGAATATGTATTACAAATACTCAGAAAAACAAAAATTTTTGTTAAACTAAGTTCAGAGATTGAAGAGCGTTCCAGAAAATTTTTTGAAATGGGAATAAAGCCGATGGATTCATTACATCTAGCATCCGCAGTGGAAGTCAAAGCTGATTATTTCTGTACCTGTGACGATAGGTTCTTGAAAAAGGCAAAAACCCTTGATACACTTTTAACTAGAGTATCCAGCCCCACCGAACTCGGATTGGCACTAGAGTTATGACTGCACCATCATCTTCTCTCAGCCAGATTACGCAGACGGCCATTCATATCCTGTCGCAAGAGATGGGAATCAGCGACACGATTCGATTTATTAACCAGTTCTCAACGGGGTATGGTGACTATGTGCAAGAAAGGGAACAAATGTTCAAGGATTTATCTTTGGATGAGATTATTAACCGTATCAAAAACCCATAACAGAAGCCTAGGTTCCTCACAGACGCAAGGTTAATCCCACAACCAACGTCCGGGGTTGAACCGATGCTGGGGGTCAAATTGGTCTTTCACCCGGCGCATTAAGGATAAGCTATTTCCTCGCACATCCCAACGGTCGGGAACCTCTGACCCAGCTACCACGCTCACAAACCCCTGGGGATGGACAAAGTGGCGAATTTTGCTGACCAGTTCTGCTAAATCAGTGGGGATGGGAGTCAGCACACCCCGCCCCAAACCCACCCCACTGTGCAGTTGTACCCAGGCGTGGGGGGCAATGTGTTGGAGATATGCAGCCAGGGCAACGGTTTGGGTGGGTAAAACGCCAATTTTTAACAAGGCATGGGGTTGCGTCCCTGGGACACTTAATATCTGGGTCAATTGTTCGCCTGTCTCGGGGGTAAGTTCCACCACGTCAGCCGCTCCCAGCACTTGGGGCAATCGCTCTACCTGTTCCGCCACCGTCACGGCGGTTCCCCGCATTTCTAACCATAGGCTCAACTGCGCCGGATAGCCCAATTGCTGCGCCAACGCCCCGGATAATACGTCCCAAGCCGTAGGTTGCAGGGCAGAGTCCAATAGCCGTTGCCGCAGTTGTCCCAAGTCCTCCCCCTGGATTAAAAAACTGCGGGTCACAGGGGGTAAGGGATAGAGCCGCAAGGTCGCCTGGGTGATACAGCCCAAGGTGCCCCAGGAGCCGGTCAGCAGTTTCATCAGGTCGTAACCGGCCACATTCTTCACCACCTGTCCCCCCGCTTTCGCCTGGGCACCATCCGGGCGTACCCAGCCGATGCCCAATACCCCATCCCGCACCCCACCATACCGCTGTCGCCAAGCCCCGCTGTCCGCCGTAGCGATAATTCCCCCCACCGTGGCTTGGTCGGGATAAAGGGGATGCACCGGCCAAAATTGCCCCCGAGCCGCCAACATACTCCGTAAATCTACCCATCGCACCCCGGCTTCTACCGTGACGACCAAATCCGCCACCTCATAGCTTAAAATACGATTTAATGCGGCTGTACTAACCGAAACTACCCCAGAATCCCTCTGATTTCCCCAATGGGCTTTGCTGTTTTGCCCCGCCAGACACACCGCCTGCTCCCCCGTTTGCCGCAACTGCTCGCCCAGTTCCGCTACGGTTTCCGGTCGCATCGTCACACGCATTGTAACAATAATTTACACTTTGGCCGGGTTATCCCCAGGTTATCCCCACTTATCCCCAAGTTATCCACAGGTTGCCCCCAGTTATCCACAGGCTCTAGCGTTATTATCCCCATTCCAGCCCCCATCTGTGGATAACTTTTCCTGGTAACGAAATGTAACAAAAATCTGCTCCAAACCCAGTGTCTTGGTTAATCATAAAGATTTATTACAAAATGGGTGAATCCGGTAAATTTGACAGCCCGTCTTGGTTTCGGCTGAAATAGCTTCAAGTGAGGGCGGGTGGATTTGTAAAAAATTTGTAACATTACTGAGGCTAAGGGCATGAATAGTCGGGTGCTGGTACGGGCGGAGATTCCGGGCGAATTGCATGAGAGTTTGGAGGGGTATTTAGCCAATCACCCGGACTGGGATATGCATCGGGTGTGTAGTGCGGCCTTGTCATTGTTCCTGCTGCAAAATGCGGAGAGTGACCGCCGGGTGGCGCGGGTTTATTTAGATACCCTATTTCGGGTGCCCCGCTAGGCGGGGTATAACTGGAGTGGTGTCTCGGGAGCCTGAGGACAATGTTGCGATTTCTGGTGCTATCGCCGGGTACGAGCGTTGAGCAGTTGTGGCTGTTCCCCACGTTACGCAGTTTGAGCCAAACGCCGGCGCAGGTGGATGTGGTGGTGGCTCCGGGGGTGATGTCCCTCTATCGGCTATGCCCTTGGGTGACCCGGGTGTTGCGTTATGAGTACGGTAGTCGCAACAGTTTGACCGAGTGGGTGAATTTGTTGGGGACGGTGCGGGATGGTTATTACGATGGGGTGGTGCTGACCCGTCCCAGTGGCAGTTTGAGTTTTTTACTCTGGCTAAGTGGGGTGCGGGAACGGGTAGGGTTCGCCGGGGCGGGGCAACGCTGGTTAACCCAGGGGGTGACCCCGAAGCCGGAGCAATATCCGCCGGAGTACGTCCATGATTTGGTGACGGGGTTGGGTTTGCAGGTACCCTGCGGCGACATGGCGGTGCAAATTCCGGCAGCGGCGGTCACCTGGGCGGAAAACCAGCAGCAACAGTTGGGACTCACATCCGGATATGCCCTGGTGGTGGCGGATGATGCCTATCCCCATTGGGGGCAGGTGGTGGCGCAATTGCAACAGCAGCAACCGGATTTACCCCTGGTGGCACTGGGCGGGGGGGTGGACATTCCCGCCCTGACTCCTGGGGATTACAGCGAGCAGGCAGCACTATTGGCCGGGGCAACCCTGGTGCTGGTCAGCGAAGCCCAACCGCTACTTTTGCAATTAGCCGTGGCGGTGCAAACTCCCGTAGTGGCTTTATTATCGGCGGCCACGCCCCGGCGCATTTTACCCACCTCGGAACTGTGTATGCCCCTGCACGCCCCCAGGTTGGCAGAAATCACGCCGGTACAGGTGGTGCAGGCGTTGGGATAGGTCGGCGGTGAAAAGATGAACATTAATTGAACAATAGCGGTCGCAGGGGCAGAATTGCCTCCGTTTTTGATTCTTGGTAACAATGGCTACGCCATGCAGGCTATGGGCGTTCCAGCGAGATAATTTTCTGCGGGTTGTAATAAAGGGAACCTCTATTTATTCAAAATAAGCGGTCGCAGGGGTGCAGCCCCCGTCCTTGGTTCTCCGGAATATGGGCATTTCAGCAAGATGATTTTATGCTGGTTCCAATAAATAGAGGTGTTTATAAATCAATCAGATATAGTCATTTCAATTAGAACTGAGACGGATACCCCCTAAATCTCAAGGGGGACTATCAATCCATTTCCCCCCTTAGTAAGGGGGGTCAGGGGGGTGAAAACTAATGTCTCAAATTTGATCAAAACAGCTATATAATCAATACATAAAGATATTTTTCTAGCATCAATAATTTTTCTCTCAGTTGGATTTCGATGGTTTGGGCATTCGCCGGGTTTGACGTTGACCACTGCTGAGGATAGAGGGATAACCATCTGGCTTTAATTTGATCAAATCTCATGGGCGTTTCTAGTAAAGGCCATAGCACGCTTGCGGTTACAAAATCTAGGATGATTTCCCCTTGGAACAGGGAGCTTTGCGCCGGAGTTTTGAGAATGTTAGAAATCGTTAGATTTTGATATTGCTCTAGGGCATTCTGCCAAGCCATTTTGACTCTATCCATACATAATTGTGGGTGCAAGTAGATTAAGGATTGTTCGGTTAATTTGGTCTCTTGAGTAGGTTGAGGATGACCACACCAAAAATCAATAAGTCGCTCTCCCGGATGAATTAAATCTACTAAATAACACTGTTCCCAGGGCGTAGCCACTGCTTCTAAAGCCCCAATCATCGCCGGTACATTCTCCGGGTCGGTAAATAATTCGGTCAACCGCCACCTGCGCCAATATACCATTTCAATCAATTCCAAACCGGAAAAATCTAAATAGCTACTCACTTCCAGCGGCGTAAATCCCTGATCACATTGAAACAAGTAATTCATTAAAATATATTCCTGACCCAACGTATCCAAACGATTCCCTAGGGCGGGTTGCCAACAATTTTTTTTCAGATTAACGTCATCCTGTAATTGTTGCATGATCATTTGCACGGTACTAATGGCTTGCGCCTCGGGGTTATTTTTTTTTAAGCCCAGCCATGCAAAAAATTCCTGTCCTCGGTATTGTTCAGAACGTTGATATTGGTCATGAAAATTAACCCGCATAATTCCTTGGGGTTTTAAGGTGTTACCAAGTCTTTGTAAGCTTACTTTTGGGTCATCGGATAAATAAATAACTTCGTCGCAATTAATATAATCAAACTGATAGTTCAGTCGGTCAAGCTGTTCCATTGGCATGACATAAAATTCACAGTTTTTTATCCTATGATAATGCAAACGATGACGGGCTAATTCTATGGACTTTTCGGATAAGTCAATCCCCACAATCCGGGCATGGGGATTCGCCAAAGCTAGGGTTAATGCACCGTAGCCGGAACCACAACCTGCATCTAAAATAATTAAATTATCTTGGGGTGGTAGTTGCTTATATTTCAAATAGTAAGGAGTGGTGAGATTGTGAATAAATAGGGATTCAATCTCTTTTTGGGGTGACTTTTCAAGAGGGAAATAGGGATAGGCAGCAAAGTCAAATTGTTGTTGAATTTTGCTGAAACTATCCTCTCCATTCATGGTTTATTCAACCGTGAGTAGGACATAAAGATACTGGTTCAAAAATAGGAGTAGTTCCCGAAGCATCGTATTGGCAATTTCCATCGGCACCGGCTGTAGTGTCAGGAGGTCGCGGGGGTAAAGTTGTAACCAACGTTCCAGAAGGCTTTCAAAAGATTGGGTGCCCTCAAATAAAGGCCACAATGCCCCCAAAGCAATGGCATCAATTTCCACTTTTTCACTCTGTAATGCTCCTTGTACGGGCACTTTCAAATAATCAGATAAAATGAGTGGCCGCCCCCCTTGTAAATGGCTTTGCCAGACCTGTTTAACTTCTTCGTTCCGGAGTTGGGGATGGAACGAAACCATCGCTTGACCTGCAGAAACAACCGTTGTCTCTACATTCGGGTGACCGCACCATAGGTCTAAAAGTCGCTCACTTGGGTTTAGTAAATTAATTAGGTGTAGTATTTCCCCAGGCGTAGCCTCTTCCAGAGCTAGGGTCAAGGTAGCAGGTAAATTTTCCGGGTCTTTGAAGAGTGACTTAAATCGCCATTTTGGCCAAGGGATCATTTCGATAAACTCTAAATCCGCACGCTCTAAATATTCAAATATCTGGGGGATCGTAAAGCCCTTGTCTCCCTGAAGTAGATAATTCATCAGGATAAATTGAGTTTTGTCTTCGTTCAGTTCACCCTCATATTTCCGGTTCCAAGTTGTCCGCTTTAAGTCACATTTGTCCGAAAGTTGTTCCATGATTTCTTGAACTGTTCGCAATTCAAATTCCTCCGGGTTATCTTGCATTAAACCCATCATTCCAAAAAACTCCTGAGCTTGAAAATAAAGTTGACGTTGGTATTGGTTGTGAAAATTAAATCGGAGAATACCCTGGGATTTAAGTACCTGTTTGAAGGTGACCAGGGTGGCAACCGGGTCGGGGACTAAATAGAGAACTTCATCGCAGTTAATATAATCAAAAGTCATGCCCAATTCCCCAACTCTTTCAATGGGGAGAACATGAAATTCAAAATTAGAAATCTGGTGAAATTCAAGTCTTTTTTGGGCTAATTCCACCGATTTAGCGGAAAGGTCAATGCCGACAATTTTTGCACCGGGATTGGCAAGAGCAAGGGCTAACGCCTTATACCCCGAGCCACATCCCGCATCCAAAATGACCAAATCCTGGGGAGGGCGTTGCCGGTACCGCAGATAGTAGGGCGTCGTCAGATTGTGAATGAATAAAAAATCCCGGTCTGTCCCCGGAGACTGGTCTAAGGGGTAACGGGGGTAAGGGCCATAGTCAAACTGCTGCCGAATCTTTTCTAAAACTTCATCCATGCTTTGACGACTACCATCAATGATGTATAAGCCTTTTCATCACAAGCATACTCTGAAAAAGTGATAGCGTCAGGGATGAATTGGTTAAGAAAAATGGAAATTTCTATTCTGTCTGAGTTGCCTGGGGATTCCCCCTTGACAAGACCACCCGCATGAGCTATCTGTGTAAACGTAGGCGTATGTAATTGCATAATATCAATTTAAGCTTAGTTTCAAGCTTAATTTCAAACCGTAGTTTGTCATGTTTTTGTCCATCTAATTGCGGAGGTCGGTGGGGATGATACGCATGGTTCGTGGCTTGAGATTTTTGCTATTAACGCTTAGTATTCCCCTGCTCTTGTGGGGATGTAATTTTGGGGGTTCCCCCAAGCCCGCCAGTATTGCCATTGATGGCTCCAGCACCGTCTATCCCATTATGAAAGTGGCGGCGGAGCAGTTTCAAAAAACCAAACCTGAACTTTTAGAGGAGTTAACCGTTGCGTTTTCTGGAACGACCGGCGGATTCCGTAAGTTTTGCGAAGGTAAACTTGATATTGTCAACGCCTCACGACCGATTAACCGTAACGAGATGGATTTATGTAATCGCAATGATGTGCGTTATATCGAATTACCGGTGGCATTTGATGCTTTAACGGTGGTGGTGAATAAGAATAATAATTGGGTTGATAATTTGACGGTGGATGAACTAAGAACTATTTGGCAACCCGCATCGCAGGGCAAGATCAAAAGGTGGGATCAGGTTCGTAATACCTTCCCACCTCAGCCCCTCAACCTGTTCAGCCCTGGCCAGGATTCGGGTACGTTTGACTATTTCACTGAAGCGATCGTGGGCAAAGTGGATGCCAGCCGCAGGGATGTGGTGTTTAGTGAGGATGATGATACTTTAGTGCAAGGCATCTCCCAAGACCCCAATGCTTTAGGATATTTTGGCCTTGCCTACTTTGAGAAAAATCGGGACAAGATGAAGGCGGTACCTATTGATAATGGGGATGGAGCCGTGGCTCCCACGTTTGAAAATGTTTTGCTGTACAAGTATCGTCCCTTGACTCGCCCCCTATTTATTTATGTGAATGCGACGAAAGCGCAAGAGAAGGAAGTTCTTAAAAATTTTGTGGGATTCACCCTGAAAAATGCGCCTGAAATTGTCCAGCAAACCGGTTATATTCCCCTGACGGATGAGCATTACCATTTGGCGGAGGTAACCTTCTACAAACAGGAAGTGGGCACGGTATTTGGGGGTCAGGCTGACTTTAAGTTAACTTTAGAGGAGTTGCTACGCAAACAGGCTACATTCCAGTAGAATTTCCCAGGAGTTGGGTAAAGGTTTCCCATAGGAACTGGCGGTGGGTTACAACGTTGAAATTTAATTCAGCAAACCGACGGCTTTTTCGCCCCAATTCCTGGCGTAATTCCTGATTCTTCATTAGTCGTTTTAGGGTAGTCATTAAACTCTGGTGATCACTGGGATTGACCACGATTCCCAGACCATTCTGCTGGACATATTGGGCGGCGGCGGTGCCCTCCCCTGCTAATAGGCACAGGGGCAAACCCACACTGGCTAATTCGGTCATTCGGGACGGACTGGAATAGCGGGCATACCAGGATTCTGGTGTATCAGAACGGTTAAATGGAATCAAGGCCAAATCGTAGGTGCTGAGTTTCGCCATTAGTTCGTTTGCGGGGATAAAACCCCGGTATTGAATTTCAGGGGGTAATGGATAGTTTCGCTCCTCTAAACACTGAAATGAACGGGGATGGGCATACCAATGGATCGGTGGTAAATTGACCAATTCCTGAGCTAATATGCGCCATGCTTGTGCCAGATCATCCAAGATTTCAGTGTAGCCACAGTTGCCCAGGATTACCGCTCCAAAATGCTCATTGTAGGGAGCATGATTTTGTTTGTAAAGGGGTGGTACATCGCAATGAAATACACTCACAACGGGCACCGGTCGGTGTAAAATCTGGCTGATATCGTTTTCCATAACTTCAGTTAATGCCCAAACCTGACTTAAATAGGGGTTAAGTTGCTTGAGTAATGGTACTATGCGGGGGTCGTCAGGGTGCCAATCGAGAAAGTGTTGAATGACCGGTAGGGTATAGTTATATTGTTGTAAAATTGAGGCCAAAATTTCTAAGTCATCTCGACACAAACAGGTAGCATAAATCAAGTCGGGATGCCATTTTTTTTGGTTTAAGTAAGCACGAATTTCCCGCATATCTTTCCCCCGATGCGGCAGATGAATTTGGCATACTTTTCGTCGCCAACGGCGCAGTTCTGACCGCCAATCCGTATCGTAGCGGCGCACCCAAAGGTGTTGTGGGAGTGCTGGTTCGCCCTGGGGACCGGCGAAGACGTTCCACAGATGGGCGGGGGGATAGGTGGCAAACTGGTTCAGGAGGCGGGCACCCGTACCGTGCGCCAGGGAAAGACAACCCGTGGTCAAAATCAGGATATTAGGATGCGACCCCATGACCCCGCCAGATGGCATCGGCAACTTGGGCAACCTGTTTTATTCCTGACACATCATGCACCCGCAGAATATCGGCTCCCTGGGCGATGGCGGCACAGCAGGCGGCGGCGGTTCCCCACACCCGTTGTTGCGGGTCGGGTTGGTCAAGAATATGACCGAGAAAACTTTTGCGGGAGGGACCAATTAAAAGGGGATAATTTAAGGGTTTGAATTGATCTAATTGCCGTAACAAAGTGAGATTTTGTTCCGTATTTTTAGCGAAGCCAATGCCGGGGTCAAGGATGATTTTTTCCATCCCCAATTGCTGGGCTTTGCTGATTTGTTGGGCGAAAAATGCCCGAATTTCCCCGATTAAATCCTGGTAGTTGGTTAGGTTTTGCATGGTTTGGGGCGTACCCCGGCGGTGCATGAGGACTAGCGTTGCCCCGGTGCGCGCCACCACGGGCAATAGTTCCGGGTCATCCGTGCCCCCGGAAACGTCATTCACCCAGGTGGCTCCGGCGGCTATCGCCTGCGCCGCCACTAACGCACGGGTGGTATCCACGGAGATGGGCACGGTCACGTGGGCGGCCAAAGCCTGGATGACCGGGACGACCCGTTGCAATTCTGCTTCCAAAGGGATGATTTCTGCACCTGGACGGGTGGATTGACCGCCAATATCGATAATATCCGCACCCTCGGCCACTAATTTTTTACCCTGTTGTACCGCTAAATCCAGGTCAAAATACTGCCCGCCATCGCTGAAACTATCGGGGGTGACGTTGACAATCCCCATCAGGTAGGTGCGTTCACCCCAGGTCAACACCCCAACACCTCCATCGAACGTTTGACCACTTGGTCGGGATCAAAGGGCTTGGTCATATACAGGTCAGCCCCCACCTCTTGCCCCCGTACCTTGTCAAATTCCTGACCCTTGGCGGTGAGCATGATGATATACACGCCCTCGATCATGAGTTCTTTTTTGACCCGTTGACAGACCTCAAACCCGTTCATTTTGGGCATCATCACATCCAGAAATACCAAATTGGGGCGGTGGGCTTGGATCAATTCCAAGGCATCCAGGCCATTGCTGGCGGTCAAAAGCTCAATGCCCGCCTCGTCGGCCAAGTCCTCTAGGGTTTGTTCTAAGAGCAACCGAATGTGGGGTTCATCATCCACAATCAGAATTTTGCGGGACATCAGGCCGGTCGTTTCAGGGCTTGCACCAACAGCTTCGCCAGGGCAGTCAATTGCGCCGGTTCAAAATTAGCGATGAGCAATTTGGCCGCTTCTCGGGGTTCCACGGGGATCGTAATTTGCTTGGGTGCCGCCGGCGGGGTAACGGTCGGAACTACGGTCGCCGCATCCACGCCAGCCAGGTTACAGAGGGTGGGGCTGGGGACGACCAGCTGCGCCTTACCCTGCTGGATCAATTCACTGGCCTGTTTGAGTTCATTCAGCAAAAGCCCCGCTAATTTCGCCAGGGGAGCGCGGGGGTTGGTCACCGCTTTTTGGGCAGTTTGGGTGAGGGTCTGCCAACTTGCCACGCCGGGTGCCAGGGTGCCCAACCGGCCACACAAGGCCGCCACCTGCTGGGTGCGCTCCGGGGTCGCCCCCTGCTTGATCAGTTCCAGCATCTGCCGCAAGACCTGCAACACTTGGGCGGAGAAATGGGCGGGCACGGCGGGTTTGCTCTCCACGGCCACCGTTTCGCCCGTCAGCCGCTGTTGGAGCAGACCAAAGACCGGCTCCGCCTGTTGAAAGGCAGTTTGACCAATATCTTCCGTGAGATTCCCCTGTTCCAGGTGGCTGACCAGCTCCTCTAGGGTTTCAAACCCCCGTAGAAACAAATCCTCGGATTCTTGGTCAATGGCCGTGCCCGGTTGTTCCTTCACGACTTTGAGACAATCTTCCAAGCGGTGGGCGGTACGACGGATGCTGTCGTAGCCCAACATGGCCGCTCCCCCCTTGATCGAGTGGGCGGCGCGGAACATTTCATTGACCATCTCGTTGTCTTGGGAGTTGGTCTGCAAGTTCATCAACCCCTGTTCCAAAGTCTGGAGATGTTCTTTGGCTTCTTCGATGAAGTACACCAAAATTTTCTGTTGTTGTTCCGGCAACATGACCATTCTCCCTTGGGTGATGATGGATGCGAAGGTGAACAGGCATCAGGATGATGGCATCAGTTTACCGTTATTTTTACTAAAACGGGTACTGGGAAGCGGCAATTTGCCAAAAAAATTCCTCAAACTGGGGAGTCATGGCCGTTGGCGGCCTCGGTTTTGCGGAGATAGGTCAGTAAACTCTCCAGACTACGGCGGTAAATGTAAGGCCAGCCCCCCTGTGCCTCCATGTCCAGCAGGAGGTTGTACAAATCTCGCCGGGTCTGGGGTAAGGCCAGGGCAAAGGCACCGGTCTCAATCTCCCGATGCAGGGCTTCCAGTAGCCGCAACAGAGCCAGTAACGCCACCGCATCCCCCTGGCGTTCTGCCGCTGCCGCCCGCACGGATTCCGCAATCGCCAGCAGTTGGGGGTTACTCACGACCACACCCGCAGAACGGTGGGAATCCCCGCCACCGCCGCAAATTGGCGGATTTCTTCGAGTGCCAGCCAAAAATCCCCTTCCCGTACCTGGTGGGTGACGACCACGATTTCCGCCAGTTGTTCATGGTTCCCAATCTGGACAATGGATTCCAAACTCACCCCATGCTGACCAAAACAACTGCCCAACTGGCCGATCACCCCCGGTTGGTCTTGGGTGAGGACACGGGTGTAAAAACGGGTCTGCACCTCATCCATGGCGAGTTGGGGGATGGGGGCGGTGAACCCCGACCCCAACAGGGGATGGTAGCCGGAATCCGCCCTGAGGGTGGCCGCCACATTCACCACGTCCCCCACCACAGCACTGGCGGTCGGTCCCGCCCCGGCTCCCGGCCCCTGGAGCATCACTTCCCCCAGGGGTTCACCGCCCAGGACAATCCCATTCTGCACCCCCTGCACGCTGGCGAGGGGATGGTCTTGGCTGATCAACGTGGGATGCACCCGGATGTCTAGAAATTCCCCCTGCCGTTGCGCCAGGGCGAGTAATTTCACCTGAAACCCCAACCGCTCCGCATAGCGCAAATCCACGGGCTGAATCCCGCCAATACCTTCGCAGTACACCTGCTCCCGACTCACCTGCACCCCAAAAGCAAGGGTGGCTAAAATGGCAATTTTATCGGCGGCATCGGCTCCGTCCACATCGGCACTGGGGTCGGCTTCCGCATACCCCAAGGACTGGGCGGTGGCTAAGGCCGTGGCAAAATCCCCCCGTCCCTGCGCCATTTGGGTGAGGATAAAATTCGTGGTGCCGTTGACAATCCCCAGCACCCGGCGGAGGCGATTGGCTCCCAGGGCTTGTTTGAGAGGATGAATGATGGGAATGCCCCCGCCTACCGCCCCCTCCATCAGCACATAAACGCCCTGGGCACTGGCCGCTTGGCACAATTCCGCCCCGTAGCGCGCCATAACTGCCTTGTTGGCCGTGACAATATGTTTCCCTTGGCGAATCGCCTGGAGCATCAGACTGCGAGCCGGTTCCAAGCCCCCCAACACCTCCACTACCAGGTCAATGTCTGGGTCATTGACGAGGGCTGCCAAATCCGTGGTCAGCACCCCTGTAGGCAAGTGCAAGCTGCGGGGTTTGTGCAAAGAACGCACCCCCACCCGGCGCAGGGTTAACTCGGCCAAAAGCGGATGCCGCCCCTTGGGGTCAAGCAAAATCTGCGCCACGCCCGCCCCCACGGTTCCCAACCCCAGTAAGCCCACCCGAATCGTTTGGTTATTGTGGTTTGCCATACCCCACCTCCCCCTCCAGCATAAAGGTTTAGCCTGGGGCTGGCGCACTCCGGCGGGCGTTTTTTTCTAACCAGGCCAGGGCAGCCTCGTATTGGGGATCGCTTGCGGTTGCCGCCGTGGGGGTCGCCACCTCCTGATCCGGGACAATCCCCCGCCGGTGAATATCATGGTGCGCCGGGGTTTCATAGCGAGCCACCGAGACGGCCAACCCGTCCCCATTGCTGAGTTTGAATACGGATTGAATCAACCCTTTGCCAAAACTGGTTTCCCCCACCAACACCGCCCGGTGGTTGTCCTGCAGGGCACCGGCGAGAATTTCACTGGCACTGGCCGTGCCGTGGTTGATCAACACCGCCAAAGGCTTATCTGTCAAGGCTTTACCCCCGGCGGTAAAATCCGTTTCCAGCCCATCCCGATTCACCGTATAAACCACGGTGCCTTGGGCTAACCATGCCTGGGCAATTTCCAAACCCGCTTGGAATAAACCGCCCGGATTATTCCGCAAATCCAGCACATAACCCTGCACCCCTTGAGCTTCCAGGGTCTGGATCGCCTGCGCCATCTCCGCCGCCGAATTGGCACTAAACTGGCTGAGTTGGAGATAGCCAATTGCCCCCGGACGCACCGCCCAGGCCAGAGACGGCAAACTTACCTTCTGCCGTTCAACCCGCACCGGCCACTGCCGTTCCCCCCGCTCGAGAGTCAGGACTACCTGCGTCCCCGGCACACCCCGCATCCGACTGGCCGCCGCATCCATATCCATTCCCACCGTCGATTCCCCGTCAATTTCGATAATGCGGTCCTGGCTCTGAATCCCCGCCTGTGCCGCCGGTGAACCAGCAATCGGGGCAACCACCACCGGTACCCGCCGTTCCGTATCCAGGCCAATTTGCAACCCCACCCCCGTCAACTCCCCCGCCGTAGTGGTTTGCAGATTCCGGTACTGGCTCTGGGGCAAAACCCGCGTAAAGGGGTCATCCAGTTGGCTGAGCATCTCTTGAATTACCGTTCCCGCCTGCGCCATGGTTTCCAGGGGTTGCTGCAAAGCCGTTTGGCGTACCTTTTGCCAGTTGTGGCCGTTAAACGTACTATCTACATACGCCCGGTTGACGATATGCCAGACTTCCACGACCAACCGCTGGGGTTCCGTGAGTGCCAGTGCCGGTTGTGTCCAGGTGAATGCGAATAGGATCAAACCCAGCAGCCAGCCCCACCGCCATTTCATCGAGCAGGTACCTCTAAAACGACAACCCCAATTTTACCCCTAGGGCAATATGCACCACCGCCACCGCCAGGGTCGCACTGCCCACATAAGCGTGCAGGGTGCGGGTCACCACCTGGCCTTTCATGGCCAAAGATAACAGGGCATTGACGGTTAAACCCGCCAGCACCACCGTCCCCGTGACAAAGTGGGGACTCTGGAGGACTTCCTGCCCCTGCATCACCAAAGAGAGCAGACCGCCGCTGTAACCCAACGCCAGGAAAAGATACAGCCAAGGGACTAGCTTGCGATGCTCTCCCCAAGCGGTTTGGGCTACCTGCGGGTCGGTCGCCAACCGTCCCCGCCAGCCCGTCACAGCGGCAAAGCCCCCCATAAATACCAACACAATCCCCATCATCAAGGGATGTCCCCAATGCACAATGGGTTCCGGGAAATGTAAGCCAACAAAAAAATCCGCCGCCGGTTTGAGCAGTGCCTGCACCTGTGCTTCCATGAATTCTCCTCCTCGCTAGCTCTACCATAGCGTAGGGGTCTAAGAACCGGATTCCCCCGCAATTTCCCCAGCCACCTGCACCACCAAGGCCGTGATATTGTCCCGCCCGCCCCGCTTGCAGGCCGCATCAATCAAGGTTTGCACTGCCCACTCCGGGGAACGCATCAGTCTTAAGGTGGCGGCAATCTGCCAATCCAACACCTCCTCCGTCAAGCCATCGCTACAGAGGAGATAGCAATCCCCCGGCTCCAGGGTGAGGGGATAGACCGGCACCGGCTCCAAATCATCCCGCCCCAAACACTGGGTCAACAAATGCCGCCACGGATGGGAACGGGCTTGCATGGGGGACAAACCCCCGGATTCGATCGCCTGCGCCACCCAGGTATGGTCTTGGGTGAGTTGTTCCAAATGATTACCCCGCATCCGGTACAAACGGGAATCCCCCACATGGCAAAACCACGCCTGGTTCCCCTCCCCCCGGCACCACAGCACCACGGTCGTGCCCATATCTTTGATCACCGGGTTTTGCACCTGCTCCGCCAGTAAATGCTCATTCGCCCGTTCAATCGCCCGCCGCATCACCTCCGCCGGTTCCCGGTTCTGTTGCCAATAGGTTTCCAGGTACAGTGCCATGATCGAAACCGTCAACTGGCTGGCTCGTTCCCCCCCGGAATAGCCCCCCATGCCATCCGCCACCATGAAAAACCGCCCCTGGGCATCCGCATAGCAGGCATCCTCATTGTGTTGGCGCACAACACCGGGGTGGGACAGGGCACTGAACTGCAACTCCATCTGCTCGAGGGTGGCTGGCTTCATATTCCCTTCTATTATGTCAACCGGACATAACCCGTTAAGGATATATTCCTCATCATGGCAAAAAATGAATCAGCTTCTTTCCGTAAAATTACTGGATCATCCGGGTCGAGGGTTACACCCAAACCCTGGGTTTTTACCGAAAGCAAACAAGCGATAATCACACATTACTAACATATTACTGAATTACTGCCCCCATTTCCAAGGCCAAATCATGCCTGGATTTGGGCATCGGGCACATACGTCCAGAGGGTGTAGCTGGATGGGTCTTCGACAACTAAACAACCCCGGGTGTGGGAATCTAAATACTTTTGGCATTCTTTAATCGCCTGTTGCCGTTGGTTAATGTCAAACGAACGGAGCCGTTCAAATACTTTTTGCCGGTATTGAATCCGACCCGCTTCCGGGTAGGCGGCACCAATCGGTTGCACTTCCTCAGCCGACAAAATCAACATTTAATTCTCAAGCTAAAACGCAAATAAATATCATTATACCGCAAACCCCCTCTACCCAACCGCTCGCACCCCCAGCCTCGGTAATATTACCCAGAAAAAAGCTCTTGTAACACCGGATGGATCAGTATCCCCCCCTGGGTATTCACCCCCCGTCCCAAGGGCGTGTTAGGGACGAGGGCTGCCTTGCCCTTCTGTGCCAATTCCACGAGATAGGGGGAAATACTCTGGTTCAACGCCTGGGTTGCCGTCCAGGGCACCGCCCCCGGCATATTGGGGACACCGTAATGCAATACCCCATGTTTTGTATAAACAGGTTGCGTATGGCTGGTCGGATGTAAGGTCGCCACACAGCCCCCCTGATCCACCGCCACATCAATAATGACGCTGCCCGGAGTCATCCGTTGCACCAGGGATTCGGGCACCAGGGTGGGGGTGCGCCGCCCCGGCAATAGCACCGCCCCGATCAATAAATCCGCCGTGGGTACCAGATCGGCAATGTTCGTACTATTGCTGTGCAATAACTGCACCCGAAAACCGAATAAATCCCCCAGGGCGTGGAGCCGGTCAAGATTTAACTCAATCACGGTCACCTGCGCCCCCAAACCCACCGCCATGCGAGCCGCTTCCGTCCCCACCACGCCGCCGCCGAGGATCACCACATGGGCGGGTTTCACCCCCGGCACCCCCCCCAGCAAGACCCCCCGCCCCCCGGACTGCCGTTGCAGGAAATGGCACCCAAACTGCACCGCCAACCGCCCCGCAATCACGCTCATCGGATGCAATAGGGGCAAACGCCCATCGGACAATTCCACCATCTCGTAGGCAATTGCCGTGGTACCCGCCCGGAGCAAGGCTTTGACCAAATCCGGTTGCGCCGCCAGATGCAAATAGGTAAATAAGAGTAAATCCGGTCGCAGAAAATCGTATTCCACCGCTAGGGGTTCCTTGACCTTGACCACCAAATCCTGTCCCCAGGCCGTCTTTGCCTCGGCAATTTTCGCCCCCGCCTGTTCATACAATTCATCCCCAAACCCCGCCCCCTGACCCGCCTGGGTTTCCACCACCACCGGATGCCCCTGGGCGACCAAGGCCGCCACACTGGCCGGACTCAACCCCACCCGAAATTCCTGGTCTTTGAGTTCCTTGGGCACCCCAATCCGCATCATCACCCCCGGTTGGCCGTTGGGTTTTAGTTTAGCCCTTTTGTTCCCGGTCTGAGCAACCCAAAAGTGCCTGCCCCGCCACTGTTCCCAAGGCAATTAACGTCAACAACGAGGCTCCCGCAAAGGCGGCCACGGTTTGATATTCCATGTACACCCGTTCAATGTGCAAGGTGAGGGTATTGGTCTGGTTAATCACCTTACCCGACACCACCGCCACCGCCCCATACTCGCCCAACCCCCGCGCCGTGGTCAAAATCACCCCGTACAACACCGCCCAACGAATTTGCGGTAAAGTCACCCGCCAAAAAATTTGCCATCCCTGCGCCCCCAGGGTCTGCGCCGCTTCCTCCTCCTCCCGCCCGCCACTTTCTAAAACCGGCAAAACCTCCCGCACCACAAACGGCAGGGTAATAAACAGGGTCGTTAGGATAATTCCCGGCGGCGCAAAAATAATTTTCACCCCCAACCATGCCACCCAGTCGCGAAACACCCCCACCGTCGTGCTGTAGAGCAGAATAAACATCAACCCCACGATCACCGGCGAGATAGCCAGGGGCGTATCCATCAAAGCCAAAATCAACCCCTTCCCCCGCATGGGATAGCGCGCCAACACCCAAGCACTCACCAACCCCAAGGCCGTATTTACTGGCACCGCCACCCCCACCACCAAGAGGGTGAGACCAATGGCGTGCAGGGCATCCGGCGTGGTCAACCCCTGCCCGTAGGCCGCCCACCCCTCCCGCAACGCCTGGTAAAACACATTGATTAGGGGCAACAGCACCAACAGCAGGAGATACATCGCCCCCACCCCAATGAGTAACCGGGCTATCCACCCCCGGGGCACCGCCGGACGGGTCATGGTCATCGGATTTAACCTTTTGGGTAAAACGTTATCTTAAATAATAATCAACTATAAAATTGCCCCAGTAAGGGGTAGGAAAGGGGAATGCGGCTTTTGTTAATGACCGGGAAGGGGGGGGTGGGGAAAACCTCCGTAGCGGCGGCCACTGGCCTCCGTTGTGCGGAATTGGGCTACCGGACTTTGGTTTTGAGCACCGACCCGGCACACTCCCTGGCCGATAGCTTTGACCAACCCCTGGGGCACGAACCCCGCCTGGTGCAACCGAATTTGTGGGGGGCGGAATTGGATGCCCTGCGGGAGTTGGAATTGAATTGGGGGGCGGTGAAACGCTACGTCACGGAAGTCTTGCAAGCCCGCGGGTTGGACGGGGTACAGGCGGAGGAGTTGGCGGTTTTACCGGGGATGGATGAGATTTTTGGCTTGGTGCGGGTGAAACGTCATTACGATGAAGGGACGTATGATGTGTTAATTATTGACTCGGCTCCCACGGGTACGGCGCTGCGATTGCTCAGCATTCCTGAGGTGGCGGGCTGGTATATGCGCCGGTTTTACAAACCCTTGCAGGGGATGGCACAGGTGTTGACCCCGGTATTTGAACCCATTTTTAAGCGGGTGATGGGCTTTTCTCTACCCAACCGCCAGGTGATGGATGCCCCCTACGAATTTTATGAACAAATTGAACAACTTGAACGGGTTCTGACGGATAATACCCGCACCTCCGTCCGACTCGTCACCAACCCGGAAAAAATGGTGATCAAAGAATCCCTGCGAGCGCACGCTTATTTAAGTTTGTATAATGTGGCCACTGATTTAGTCATTACCAACCGGATTTTACCGGCCACGGTGAGCGATCCCTTTTTCCAAAAATGGCAGACCAGTCAAAATGAATATCGGCAAGAAATTCGCACCAGTTTTCATCCCCTCCCAGTGAAAGAAGTCCCCTTATATTCGGAAGAACTTTGTGGTTTAGCGGCCTTAGAACGCTTAAAAAATACCCTTTACCCCAACGAAGACCCCACCCAGATTTATCATCAAGAACAAACGATTAAAGTTACCGAAATGGCGCACGGGTATTGCTTAGAACTGTATTTACCCGGCATCCCCAAAGAGCAAATTCAACTCACCAAAACAGGCGATGAATTGAACATTCGCATCGGCAATCACCGCCGGAATATGGTCTTACCCCAAGCACTGGCTGGTCTGGAACCCCAAAAAGCCACCATGGAAAATGATTACCTGAAAATTGAATTTCCGGTTGAATTGGTGAACGCCTCATGATTCTCCAAGTAAATTTAGGGCAAACGGATATTAAAATTACTCCCCTCATTATCGGCACTTGGCAGGCGGGTAAGCGGGGTTGGGTAGGCATTGAAGACCAGGAAATTATTACTTCTATTCAAACCGCACTAGAACAGGGGATTACCACCATTGACACCGCAGAAATTTATGGGGATGGCTACAGTGAAGAATTGGTGGGGAAAGCAATTAAAAATTATCAGGACAAAGCTGTAATTGCTACCAAAGTTTTCGCTAATCATTTAGCCTATGACCTGGTGATTAAAGCGTGCGAAAACTCGCTCAAACGTTTGCAGATTAATGTGATTGATTTATATCAAATCCATTGGCCGAGTGGCTCTTGGAATAGTGCGGTAATCCCGATTGAAGAAACAATGAAGGCTCTCGTCAAACTGCAAGAACAGGGCAAAATCCGAGCCATCGGGGTATCGAATTTTAACTTGGCACAACTGCAAGAAGCTCAACAATACGGGGTAATTTCTAGCATTCAACCCCCCTATTCCCTCTTTTGGCGGGGCATAGAACGGGATTTATTACCCTATTGTGTGGCTCAAAAAATTCCTATCCTGGCCTATTCCCCCTTAGCCCAAGGCTTACTCACCGGAAAATTCACCCCGGAACACCAGTTTTCGCCGGAAGATGTACGCTCTAAAAATATCCTATTCCAAGGGGAATTGTACCAACAAGCCCAACTCGCTCTTGCCCAAATGCGTCCCATCGCCGAAGCGTACCATGTTTCCCTGGGAAATTTAGCCCTGGCCTGGTTGTTAGAGCAACCCCAGACCCACGCCATCATCGGAGTACGCAATCGGGAGCAGGTTTTGGGGAATTTACCCGCCGCAACGTTACAACTCAGTGCAAACACGTTAGCCGAGTTGGATCGGATCAGCCGCTCGGTCAATGATTTGATTCCCCCCGGCGCCCTGCTCTGGAATTTTTAGTTAATGATTATTAGTTAATGGTTACTTTATTGATATTCAAGCATCTATGCCTAGTATTCCCCCCGGTTCTCGGCGGTACAATGAACTACAAAAACTCCTGCAACGGTTGAGTATCTCTCCCACGGGCATTGATCTTAATCTTCTGGATCAAGCGTTGACCCACAGCAGTTTTGACCCCCAGTGTAATTACGAACCCTTGGAATTTGTGGGGGATGGTGTACTGCGTTTGTTAGCGGCAGATTATCTCTGGCACCACTACCCCCAAACCCCGGTCGGGGACTATACCGCCCTGCGTTCCGTGCTGGTGAGTAACCGGCTATTGCGGCAGATGAGCGAAGAGTACGGTTTAGCCGATTTTGTCCTCACGTCAACTCGTTTGAATCAAACGGGGGCTTGGTTGGCGGATATTTTAGAAGCAGTCGTGGGTGGCATCTACCTCAGCGTGGGTAATGCAACGGTATTACAGCCTTGTTTTTATCCCCGCTGGCACCAGGAAGCCCAACGAGTCCTGCAAGACCCGGCCAGGTTGAATTATAAAAACGCCCTGCAAGAATGGACACAAGAGCATTACAAAGTCTTACCGACCTATCAAACTGAATCCCTAACCGGTACGCCGGAGCGGTTCATGGCACGGGTGTATGTGCAAAAGCGATTGGTAGGGGTGGGACAGGGAGAATCCATCAAGGCAGCCCAGCAGGCGGCGGCGCAACAGGCGTGGGGGGTGTTGGCCGGGGCATCGGGGTAAAGATTTATCAGAACTTGCCCGCCGGATATTATTGGGCGGCTCATTTACGCTTATGCTAAAAAGTTGCCCTTCGATTGTTCTCCCATGAGCCTTACCCGTATCGGTTCCCGTCAAAGTCAACTCGCCCTAGTGCAAACCCACTGGGTACAAAAGGAATTACAAAAGCATTACCCCGACCAGGAATTTCCCGTGACAACCATGACCACCCAGGGGGACAAAATCCTGGATGTGGCGCTGGCGAAGATTGGCGATAAGGGCCTGTTTACCAAGGAATTAGAACAGGCGTTATTGCGGCAGGAAGTGGATTTAGCGGTACATTCGCTCAAGGATTTGCCCACCCAGATGCCCGATGGTTTAGCCCTGGGAGCGATTACCGAGCGGGAGGAACCCCGGGATGCCCTGGTACTCCACCCCCGGTGGCAGGGTACGCCCTTGGCCGCCTTACCCCCCGGTGCGGTGATTGGTACATCATCACTACGGCGTTTGGCGCAATTACGATACCATTTTCCGCATTTGGCCTTCAAGGACATTCGGGGGAATTTGAATACCCGGTTGCGAAAATTAGATGCGGGGGATTACGACGGGCTGATCCTGGCGGTGGCGGGCTTACGCCGGTTGGGCTGGGGCGAGCGGGTGAGTGAGGTGCTGGAAGCGGAAATTTCTCTCTATGCGGTGGGGCAGGGGGCGTTGGGGGTGCAGTGCCGTAGTGATGACCCTAGGGTTTTGGCCTTGCTCCAGGGGTTGCATCACCCGGAAACGGGCTACCGATGTACGGCAGAGCGGGCGTTTTTGCGGGCGTTGGAGGGCGGGTGTCAGGTGCCGATTGGGGTGCATTCCCAGTTCACCGGCCAGGAATTGACCCTGACGGGGGCGGTGTTGAGTTTGGATGGGCAACAGCGGGTGAGTGGGGTGCGGAGCGGGGTGGTGACAGGTAACGGGGCTGCCATTGCCCTGGGGGAAACCCTGGCACAGGATTTGCGTGACCAGGGAGCGGGGGTGATTTTGCAGGCCATTTTTGCCGAGGTGGGGCGGGGTTGACCCCCTTGCGGGTCGCCCCAGGAAACCGTACCATTCAGCAGGGGTTTATCAATATAGAACGATGGTTGCGGTAGCCATTTTGGCGGCGGGGAAGGGCACTCGGATGAAATCAGACCTGCCGAAGGTACTGCATCCTTTGGCGGGAAAGCCCATGGTGGAGCGGGTGATCCGCAGTGTGCAGGGTCTAGCGGTGGAACGGTTGCTGGTGGTGGTGGGGCATGGCGGCGAGCAGGTGCAACAGGCTTTGGCGCATCTACCCCAGGCGGAATTTGTGGAGCAATCGCCGCTGTTGGGGACGGGTCATGCGGTTCAGCAGTTAATTCCCCATTTGCAGGGGTTTACCGGGGATTTGCTGGTATTGAATGGAGATGTACCTTTACTACGGCCAACAACCTTGGCAGAATTACTCGCCACCCACCAACAGGGGCAGTTCGGGGTGACCTTGCTAACGGCGCTCCTACCCGACCCGACGGGCTATGGCCGGGTGATTTGTGATGGGCAATTGCAGGTGAGTGCAATTATTGAAGACCGGGACTGTACCCCCGCCCAACGGCAAAACCAACGGGTGAATGCGGGGATTTATTGCTTCCGTTGGCCGCTACTGCGGGAGGTTTTACCCCAACTCACCACCGCCAATCAACAGCAGGAGTATTACCTAACCGATACGGTGCAATGGCTGAAACCGGCACGGGCAGTGGATATTGTTGATACGGCGGAAATTTTGGGCATCAATGACCGCAAACAACTCGCCACGGCCACCCAACTGCTGTACCAACGGTGGCGGGACGACTGGATGCGCCGGGGGGTGACGATGATTGATCCCTTCAGCATTACCCTCGACGATGAGGTGGAATTGGCACCGGATGTCATCCTAGAACCCCAAACCCACCTGCGGGGACGGACGGTGATTGGGCTGGGCAGTCACATCGGGCCGGGTTGCTGGCTGGAAAACAGCAGGATTGGCGATAATGTACGAGTTATGTATTCTGTTATTACAAATAGTACGGTGCAATCCCACTGCCACATTGGTCCATTTGCCCATCTGCGGGAACAGACGGAGGTGGGGACTGCCTGCCGGGTGGGGAATTTTGTGGAGATGAAGAAAACCCAGGTGGGGAGCGAGTCCCGGGTGGCACACCTGAGTTATTTGGGGGATGCCCAGGTGGGGGCGCAGGTGAATGTGGGGGCGGGGACGATTACGGCGAATTTTGATGGCCGGGACAAACACCCTACGGTAATTGGCGATGGCAGTAAATTGGGGGCAAATAGTGTTTTGGTTGCACCCGTGACCCTAGGAGAGGGGGTGACGGTGGCCGCCGGTTCCGTTGTCACCGAGGATGTGCCCAGCGATGCCCTGGTGATCGCCCGGGTGCGGCAGGTGGTCAAACCCCATTGGCGACCCCCCTACCTGCGCCCCGATGAACCCAGCCGCTAGGGGGCGGTTGTACCTGGTCGCCACCCCGATTGGTAACCTAGAGGACATGACCTGCCGGGCGGTGCGGGTGTTGCGGGAAGTGGCGGTGATTGCCGCTGAAGATACCCGCCACACGGGGAAATTATTGCAGCACTTTGGCATTGCTACCCCCCAAATCAGCTACCACCAGCACAACCAACGGCAACGGCAGGGGGAATTGCTCGCCCGCTTGCACCGGGGGGAAGAGATTGCCCTGGTGAGTGATGCGGGTATCCCCGGCATCAGCGACCCCGGCACCGAGTTGGTGCAGGCTTGTATTGCGCTCAATATTCCTGTGACTCCGATTCCGGGGGCGAATGCGGCGTTGACGGCTCTGTGTGCGAGTGGGCTAGACACGGCCAGGTTTTTATTCCTGGGTTTTTTACCCCCCAAAAGTACGGCACGGCAGCAGGTGTTATTAGGAATTAAAGATATGCAACCCACGTTAATTTTTTACGAAGCCCCCCACCGGTTGGCCGCCAGTTTGGGGGATATGGTGCAAGTCCTCGGCGGGGAACGCCCCTGCGTCGTGGCGCGGGAATTGACCAAACTACACGAGGAATGGTGGCGGGGAACGTTAGCCCAGGCGCAGACCCATTTTCAAACCCAGCCGCCCAAGGGGGAAATCACTCTGCTGGTGGCGGGCGCAACGACTGCGCCGGGGTTGGCGGTCGAGGCGGTCATCCCGGAAATTCACCGTCTGTTAGCTATGGGGCTGGGTTGCCGGGAGATTGCCCGTCAGTTGGCGGAGACCACCGGTTTGCCCCGTCGTACCTTGTACCAACTTGCCCTGGCCTCGCAACAACAGGGGAGTTGACGGTCGCACCCGTTCCTGCTATCTATGGGACACCGCACCGGCGGCATTACACCCCCCGCTCCCTATGTTAATTGTCAAAGCCTGGCACCTGGATCGCCCCCTGCTCCCGGCGGATGTGGAGGCGTTGCCACCCACCCTGCGTCTGAGTAAAAAAAGTTTGCTTAAGGCGGCCTTTCGGGGTTTTTTTGTGGATGATGCGGCCAGTGTGCATCAGGCGGCCTGGTTCCGTACTTTTCTGGCGGGGGAGAAGGTGGAGTTTTATGTGGAAGGCAGCGGCACCTATGAGTTAGCCAATATGGATTTGGTCAGTCGGGAAGTGTACCTGGTGCGAGCGGAAACGCCCCCGGCTTCACCGCCGTTGATTTTTTTCAGCACCCAAACCGAATACCCCGAGGCCAGTGACCAGATTGGGCGGGTTCTGGAGCAGACCGTAGCCCAGATCACGACTACCTACCGCTTGGGGCAAAAAATCCGCATCGAACGCCCCCACCGCCTACCCGATGGCACCGTGCGCCTGGATACCGATGTGCGGCGGTTGATTCGCCAAGCCCTGGTGGTGATTGCCGATACCACATTGATCACCAGCGTGCAGGGGAAGGGCTATCCCAGCCCGAATGTCTGCCTGGAGGTGGGTTACGCCCTGGTTTCTAAAAAACCCTACCAAATTAAGCTCGTGGAATGGCCTGCCCCAGAGGTGCAGGAGGCAATTTTCCCGTTTAGCATCAGCGATGAACTACGCATCATCCCCCAGGATGAGGCGGATTTAGGACAACGATTAACGACAGAATTGACGGATGTCCTAAAACGGTTTCGCCTGATTTGACCCTGTGGTAGGCTAACGACGGTTGAGAATTGTGGGGCAGTATGGCGCAGTTCATACCTGTGATTTTGGCCGGCGGTAAAGGGGAGCGATTCTGGCCGTTGAGCCGGTTAGCGCAACCGAAACAATTTTTATGCCTGGACGGGAGCGGCCAAAGCTTACTCCAAAATACCGTCGCCCGCTTACCGGATTGGGCGGGGGAGGTGTGGGTGGTCACCCGTGCCAGTCTCGTCCCATTAGTACAAGAGCATTTACCCCATCTACCCCTAGAGCGAATTTTGGGCGAACCCGAACCCCGTGATACCGCCCCCGCCGTGGCCTGGATAACCCAAACATTACGTCAGCAGTACGGAGATGACGTGATCGTAGGGATATTCCCGGCGGATCACTGGATTCCCGATCCCGCCCAATTTCAGGCCACTCTTGCCCAGGCCGTCGAGGTGGCCGCCCAGGTGCAGGGGATTGTCACCCTGGGAATTACCCCGACCCATCCCGCCACGGGCTATGGCTACATCCAGCAGGGGGAGGCGGTTGGCGGGGGAGCGTATCGGGTGGTACGTTTTACCGAAAAACCGGATTTAGCCCAGGCGGTGCAGTTGTTGGCCACCGGGCAGTATAGCTGGAATAGTGGGATGTTCATTTTTCCGGCGGGGGTGATGGGGCATGAATTAGAGCAATATGCCCCCGAAATCACCACCCCCTTGGCGCAATCTGGGTCAGCCGCCTACGCCCAATTACCCAAAATTAGCATTGACTACGCCGTGATGGAACACACCCAACGGGCGTTAGTCCTGCCCGTGACCTTCCCCTGGGATGACCTGGGGGACTGGCGGAGTTTGGAGCGGCTGGCAAACAATCCCCTCCCTGCCGGGTGGGTGGATTGGCAAAGCGACGGGGTGCATATCTACAGCACCGACCCCGACGAACTGGTAGCCACCTTGGGGTTAAACCAGGTGCTGATTGTCCGGGATGGTAAAACCACCCTCGTGGCAACTACCGAGCGCACCCAGGAAATCAAAAAGCTCTTGGCGCAACTCCAGGAACGGGGTTACGGGGATAGGCTGTAACTACTCTTTGTCAATGCGGGGGGGTTCCCGGAAAAAGATGGCGAAAAAGATGACCCCCAAAGCGCCGACCAATAAAACCGTGTAGGTGAGTGCTTCCATAAAACCCTCGCTCAGTATCTGCTTTCATTCTAAGCCGGGGGGGAGCCAATCTCACCATGACTGCCCCATACCAGGGAATACCCTTGGTCGCAGGGGGTACCCCCCGTCCTTGGTTCCCGGCAATAAGGGCATTTCAGCGAGATAATCTTCTGCTGGTTCCCATAAATAAAGGTGTCTTGTTGTAATGACTATTTTACAATCCAATCAGATGGCTAGATAGTGACCGTAGATTAAGAAGTGTCCATGAGTCAAAGCGAGCAAGTTGCCATTGCCTTGGGCAGTAATTTAGGAGATTCCCTTGCCATTTTGCCCCAGGCGTTGACCCACCTCGATAAGCAATACGGGGTGCATCTCATCACCCATTCCCGCTGGTATCGCACCCCCCCTTTAGGTCCACCCCAACCGGATTTTATTAACGGCTGTGCCTTGCTGGCAATGACCCATACTCCAGCGGATTTGCTCCAAATTTTATTGGCAACCGAAGCCCATTTTGGTCGCTTTCGCCGGGGCAAATGGCAACCGCGCACTTTGGATTTGGATATGATTTTTTATGGATATGAACGGATAAACACGCCCCAATTGGTCATCCCCCATCCTGAATATCACCTGCGGGCTTTTGTCCTCTTGCCGTTGGCGGAAATTGCCCCGGATTGGCGAGACCCCCAAACGGGGCTGACGGTGGCAACCTTGGCGCAACAAGTGGATGGCTCAGGAATTATGATCATGGGGTAGATATGACCGGATGCCGTCATGCCCATCCCCGCTCGCCTAACCTATGGGCTTTTACTACTGGGATTGCCCTTGGCCGGGGGTTTGGGTATACCCTTAGGCTGGGAATTAAGCATCATTATTACCAGCATTTATGATGCGTTAATCCTCATCGCCATGTTTTGGGATTATGGCCGCAATCGCTCTCGCCGGGTGGCCTTGACCCCCATTGACCCGGGCAAATTATCGGTCGGACGGCAGAATACCATCACCATCGTGGCGGCAACGGCGGCCTATCCAGCGCAGATTCGTCTGCGGGATGGGTATCCCGTGGGCTGGGCGGTCACTCCGGAGTCCATTACAGCGCAGTTGCCCCCGGCCACACTCCAGGATTTGAGTTACACCCTGCGACCGGTAAGACGGGGGGAATTTTCCTGGCAAAGGCTGACGGTGTGGCAGTTGACCCCCTGGGGGCTGGCTTGGGACCACTGGCGGGTAGGCACGCCGCATCCCGTGCCGGTGTATCCTGACCTGCTGACCCTGCGGGAGTTATCCATTCGTTTGACCTTGGAGGGAAGTGGCACGTTGCGGCGGAAACGGCAGTTGGCGGGGGGTACCGAGTTTACGGAACTGCGGGAATATCATACGGGCGATGACCCCCGCTTGGTGGATTGGAAGGCGACGGCGCGGCGGGGACGGCCTTTGGTGCGGGTGCTGGAGCCGGAACAGGAACAAACCGTGCTGATTCTCCTCGACCGGGGGCGGCTGATGACGGGGCGGATTCAGGGGGTCACCCGGTTCGATTGGGGTCTGAATGCAGCCCTGGCACTGGCTTTGGCCGTACTGCACCGGGGCGACCGGGTGGGGTTGGTGGTGTTTGACCGGCAGGTGTCCCTGTGGCTACCGGCACAGCGGGGGAATCATTACCTCAACCACCTGACGGAACGCTCGGCGCGCCTGCAACCCGTACTACAGGAACCGGATTATGTGGGCATCATGCAAACGGTGACCCGCCAGCAAACCCGACGCACCTTGGTGGTGATGTTGACCGAGGTGATTGACACCACGGCTTCCAGTGAGTTGATGGGGGCTTTGAGCCGATTACCGCCCCGACACTTGCCGCTATGTGTCACTCTGCGTGACCCGCTTGTGACCCAACAAGCGCAGACCTTGAGCACCGATCCGGGATGCGCCTATGGGCGGGCGGTGGCACTCGACTTACTCCATCAGCGGCAAATTGTCCTCACCCAAATCCAGCGGCAAGGGGTATTGGTGGTGGATGCACCCGCCCATCAGGTAACGACACCTCTGGTGGAAGCCTATCTGCGGCTGAAAGCCCGGGGGCGTTTGTAGCGTCTCCGGTTATCAAAAAACTGGGTCTAAAACCCCGTCCTTTAGGACGGCTTTATGTCAACTATGCTAACATAAAAATATGCTAGTTCTTGAAGCCA
>CAYZTU010000003.1:71724-140199 GCA_964481635.1 uncultured Synechococcus sp. | reverse complement strand
GATAAGCTAATCCTGAACTAGGACAGAAGAAATGATCATGCTTTCGTATCATTGGTAAAGATGTAACTGGATCAATCCAAAGAGTATCCATTATAGGCTCAGATTTATCTAAGAAAATATCAAATACATAAGTAGGATTTAATGGGTTATATGCGGTCATTATTCTTTTTATATCGGTTATTACACCACCTGCGCTTTTGATAGCCTCTGGTAAGTTTTTGACATATCCATGTCCTAACATTCTGGACTGTCCATCGGCTGAAGCCATTTCAAAATAGGGTTCAAAAAGTAGTACTCTCTTTCTAGCGATCCGAAAGATGCTACGTAAAGCTTCTACTTCCTTTCCCCCATTTGGCTCAAGTGCATGGGCAGTAAAAACAATATCAACAGAATTGTTGGAAAGTGGAATATTAAATAGATCAGCCACAAAAAACGTAGAGTTTACTGTCTCTATATTCTGACTTTTCCAGTAGTCTAATCCGACTTTTATCCTGCTTAAAGAGATATCAAAACCCAGAATTTGCAATGGTTTTTGAGCAATGTACGAATAAATTCCTGACAAAGTAGTCATTTCTCCACAGCCAACCTCAAGAAGAGATGTTTGGCTATCAAGGTATTGATCAAAATAGGTGGCAATTTCTCTACAATGAGTCTGATGTTTTTCGGCAAACTGCCGCACAAATTCCACATAATTACCAGATTGCAAATCATACGTGACTTCAATGATCTGTGACGTATTGTTTGTTTGATTAAGGGCTTTTCTCAAAAATTTGGATATATTCCCTGAATTTTGATATATCTGTCTAGCTTGACTAATGTAAGAATAAATGGAATAAATATCATCAGACATACTAGGAGTCCTCCCTTTTCAATCATCGTAGGAGAAAATTGCATAAGTTTCTGGATAAGTTCTTATCATATTTTTTATCGTATCTCTAGTTCCAGATAAATGTATCTTTTCATAATCAGCACCAAAGAGACTTATAGAATATTCCATATCTAGAATTAATCTATAATTGCTCTCAATAGCTTTTCCCTTGTGAAAACCGCTAGTATCTGCTGCAATGATAGTCCCTGCATCTCCACATATTTCAATACATTGGTCATGTGAGTAATACTGATATATCTGTTCATCTGTTTTTCGGCCATCCGCAAGTAAGGATTTGGGCTTGAAGTGATGGGATCGCTTAACATAACAATGAGGTCCATTTTTAAGGTTTACATCAGTTAGGTAGAAGAAAAATTTAATGAATTTTAATCTGTCCATATCATAATGGTAAAATTGTGCTGAACCAAAATTAGGTTCCCCATCCAACTGCACACTCCACATGCAAGCAACTATATCTAATACCGGCTTACAGCCAAGATACGCTTGTGCTAATAGAAGTATAGATTCATCAAAAATGACATCTTGGACTGCTGGATTCTGTAACAATAATTCCGTATTGATAGGATAAGTTGGATTATCAAAAAAATGCTCTGGATATGATGCGGTAAAATAGTTGAATGAAATCAATTTCTCAGAGGAAGATGGATCAGGAAAGCAAGGAATTTCAGATACAAAATCATAAATCTCTGAAACTTTAGCTTTTGGTAACTTTCCAGGAAATACATAACAACCATCTTTTTTAATCTGACAAGAAATATCAATCAATTGGCTTTTGCTTAAATTGCTAAAAATCCCATCATAATTACTATTAAATCTATATTGTTGATAACATAGCCTAAAGTAAGTAGCCAATAAAGCATTTATACGACCGTTGGTTTTTCCATATAATTCCCTCATGGCGTAGTAACTAACAGGGGGTGTGTAACCCGTCATGTGATAAGTTTTAATTCCATCTATTAGCCTACGGATTAAAACTATAAATTTTGTCAAAGAGTTTTCTTTTAACCATTTTAATAATATTCTTCTCACTGAACGGACTCTTTCCTTGATGGCCTTTAATGGATATGGATAAGCCATGCTCTTCCGTCTCCTAAAAACGACTTTTAATAAATTTTCCAGGAACACCACCGACTACAGTATAAGGCTCCACATCTTTGGAAACTACTGCATTAGCTCCGACCACGCTACCATCCCCAACGGTAACACCGGGCAAAATAACACTATTTATTCCAAGCCAGACATCACCCCTAATTTGGCAACGACTTTGTAGCGATGTTCTTTGTCTAATAACGATTTTGCAACCTGTTCCTGGCTCAATGTGACAATTATCTGCAATCCAAGCATGATTACCGGCTACAAGAACAGCATTTTTATCAACTAATATTCTAGAAAATTGGCCGACAGCAAAACTTTCACCCAGTTTCACATCACCAATTATTCTTATAAAACTATTACGTTCAAAGTGATAGTGTTCAAATCCATCTAAACTGTAACTATCAGCAAAAAAAACATTCTTAACAATAGTAACCATTTCCCGCTTAAGTCTTAACCTTAAACTTTGTCTGATTCGATCTTCTATACGATAAAACATTTTAATTTTTACATTGTTTCTAAATTTTATACCATATAATAAAGTTGCTGTCAATATATTCACAAATAAGATGCCGTAGTTCGGCAACCGTCAAAAAATGCTCATTGTTCCTAAAATTGGAACTAAATCCAGGTACAACTAAATCCGCATTGTTTTTGCTCATGTAGAGTGAGATTACTGTAGCTACTGTTCCCCAATCCAATCAGCTTGCTTCCAGAATCAACAAATGAATTAAATCAAAGGTAAACCCGCTTCCTGGGCAAATTGACGGCGGGTGGTGGGATAGTCAATCACCAAACCTTCCCCAGCAATCGGGGGAGCGGGCTGCCCTTCAATTTGCAGGTAAATCGGTGCTTGGGGGTTCAAACTGCTGGCGGTATAAATTACCTGCGCCACCCGGTAAATCACTGCATAACTGCCCCCTCCCGTAGTAAATTCCCGAGATAAATTCACATAAACGGCACCATCTTTCAATTCCAAACTGAGTAAGCGGGTGCCGGGGGGAACGGCGGTGGTCATATTCTCGGGCGGCGTGCTGAGAATAAGATTAACGGCCTGTCGTAATGCCGCCGTGGGGTCGTCTTTGGGAACGGTAAACAGGGGGTCGCTGACCAGCATTTCCTGACCCTGTTGAATTTTCAACCAGTACAGGCGGGGCTGTTCGGCGGTGACCACAAAAGGTTTAGATTCTTGCTGTTGGGAATGTTGCACCCACCAGAGGGTGCCGCCCCCCACCCCGCCGACCGCCACCGATGCCGCTAAAACCACCCACCACAACCGCCGGGATTTTCCAACCAAAGCAGAGCGAATCATTGTTTTACCCCCAGGTATTGCTCTATTGTGCCTCAATCCTTAAGGACGCAACCAACTCCCCCAAGTGTCCTTTACAATAACCCAGGAAGTACTGAACAGGTGGGACATGAATGGGTCAATCCCGGTAATCGTCACCGGTGCCGCCGGTAAAATGGGTTGCCAAGTCATCAAAGTGGTGGCTGGTAGTAATGATATGGTACTAATGGGAGCGGTGGATCGCCAACACCTGGGGGAAGATGCGGGGGAGGTGGCGGGGGTAGAAGCGTTGGAAGTCCCGATTACGCCGGATTTGCAATCTTTGTGCGCCCTGGTTGCCCAGGAAAAACAGCCGGGAGTTTTGGTGGATTTCACCCATCCCCGGAGTGTTTATGAAAATGTGCGTGCCGCCATTGCCTATGGGGTGTATCCAGTGGTGGGCACCACGGGGTTAAGTTTAGAGCAAATTCAAGATTTAGCGGACTTTTGTGACAAGGCCAGTATGGGCTGTATTATTGCCCCGAATTTTTCGATTGGCATGGTGTTATTGCAACAGGCCGCTATCCAAGCCTCTCGTTATTTTGACCATGTGGAGATCATCGAATTGCATCACAATCAAAAGGCGGATGCCCCCAGTGGTACTGCCCTTAAAACCGCCCAAATGTTAGCGGAAATGGGCAAAACCTATAATCCCCCCCAAGTCAAAGAAACGGAAGAACTCGCCGGGGCACGGGGAGGTTTAGGGCCAGAACAAATCCGCATTCATAGTGTGCGTTTGCCGGGGTTGATTGCCCATCAGGAAGTCATTTTTGGTTCCCCCGGTGAACTCTACACCCTGCGCCATGATACTAGCGACCGTAGTTGTTATATGCCGGGGGTTTTGTTGGCCATTCGCAAGGTGCGGCAGTTGAAACAATTGGTCTATGGTTTAGAGAAAATTCTCAATTAACCCTATCTCCATGTTAGACCCAGAATTACTGCGTCATTTGTACCAAGATGTTCGACAGAGAACCTTAGCTTTAGTCGAGGATTTACCCTTGTCGCAACTGCACCAACAAATCCATCCCGAATTTAGTCCCCTGGGTTGGCATTTCGGCCATATTGCCTACACGGAAGCCCTATGGTTATTGGGGGAGCCCCTGCCTTACCCTGAATTTACCACCCTTTTTCGGGCTGATGGTTATGATAAATCTCAGCGATGTTATATGCTCCCCAGTTATCGGTTCCTTTTTGATTATGTAGATACAATTCGAGAGAAAATCCTTGCTATTTTACCCACCATCACGCCTGAACAAGAACGAATTTGGCATTGGATCATTCAACACGAAATGCAACACCAGGAAACCATGACTGTGATTCGGGCATTGCAGGCAAATTTAACACTACAAACTCCGGAAATTTCCCATCAGAATTCCGTTTTAATCATTCCAGATGGACAAGTTATTCTAGGGAATGAAAGGGTGAATGCTTTAGATAATGAATGTCCCGCTTATGCCCAAGAAATTCGCAGTTTTGAGATTAGCGCAGCACCCATAACCCAACGGGAATTTACTGAATTTATGGCCGCAGGTGGTTATCATGAACCCCGTTGGTGGTCAGAAATAGGCTGGCAGTGGGTACAAAAAGAAAAAATTACCCAGCCACTTTACTGGCAATCGCAGTATATGAGTCTGCCCGTGTGTGGTATTAGTTATTACGAAGCCTCTGCCTACTGCCGTTTCATCGGGAAACGTTTGCCGACGGAGATGGAATGGGAATGGGCGGCTCAGCAGGGATTACCCCAGCGTGGGTTGGTTTGGGAATGGACAAATTCCTGGTTTGCCCCCTACCCAAATTTTACCCCCTACCCCTACCCAGGTTATTCATCCAGCTACTTTGATCATCAGCACAAAGTCATGCGGGGCGGCAGTTGGGCGACCCATGATTACTTAAAACGCTCCAGTTTTCGGAATTGGTATCAACCCCATATTCGCCAAATGTTTACGGGACTGCGGTGGGTGGCTGATTGAACAGAGGGGAAACGGATTTTATAGTCCTCCTTGGTAAGGGGGATTCAGGGGGTATCAGTTCTCGTTGAAATGACTATAGCAATCCCTTTTGAGTTTGGAACATGGGGTCGCAGGGGCACCGCCTTGGTTCTATGGCTACGCCACGCAAGCTAATGTCCTATGGACACGCAAGCTATCAGAATCTTTGTTCCCCAATCATTTAGGATTGCTATATTCTAGGATTTTATTAAACGACGAATGCGGTATTTCCACTGGCTCAAACGCCCCCAAATTGTCTTGCTCTGCCGCATTTTTAACCCATCAAATACCTGGTCAAATACAAATTGGTCAGCGGCCAAACTCCTTGCCAAAAATGGGGGATGGTTGATGTCTCCCAATTCTGCCATGGGCATATGGGCGAAAGGACTACGGGGATTGTGCGTATGGGTCGCTTGCACGCCAAATCCCAAGTTAGAAACTAAATTGACCCGGGGCGTTGCCACCAGACCACTCTGGCTAAAACAGGCAAACATAAACGGGTAATCCCAGGTATCAATTTGACCTTGATACATTTGCTCAAATTTTTTTAACCAATACCGGCATTCATCGTCACTATCGCTGACAAATGGCACGTATCCCCCATCCCTAAATTCCGGCCAGAGTTTCATGTCCACATCGTAGTATTGCCATGCCCGCCGCCAAGTCGCCCAACCCCAGCAGTGAAAATACTTGGAAAAATAATAACTATAGGGAGTACTTTCCCGTCCCTGTTGATGATTATTACCATTAATTGCCATCACCCGTTCGTGGTCTTGATACCGGACTAAGAGTTCATCACAAAATCGAAAAAAATCAGGGTGGGGCAAACAATCATCTTCGAGGATAATCGCCCGATCCGTCTGGGCAAAGACCCAATTCAAGCCACTCGCTACCCGCCCCCGACAGCCCAAATTGGTTGCCGCATAATTGCGCTCCACGTCACAATCCCAGTCAATCTGCGCTACGACTGAGCGGGTTTGTTCACATAGAGCCATTTCCGCCTCATGACGGGGACCATCGGCCACAATCAACAACCGCTGGGGTTGGGCAGTACGGATGGCCTGAAACACTTTTTGGGTCAGTTCCGGGCGATTAAAAATGAAAAAGGCTACCGGGGATGATAGAGACATCAGCAACCACAATCCACAACCCTAGTATTAACCCTAATACTGCCGCAGACGCAACCCAAGGTTAATTTTACCCATTTCACTCATACCCCTCCCACAAGCGGGTCGTACTGCGTAAACTGCAATGGTTGCCCTGCCCTAGAATTAAATGATCCAAAACCGGGATGTCTAAAATTTGACTACATTGTAATAATTGTTGGGTCAGTTGTAAGTCGCACTCGCTGGGGGTGACATTGCCCGATGGGTGGTTGTGTCCCACGACCAAGCGGGTTGCCCCTAAACGGATTGCCTCCCGAAAGATTTCCCGGGGATGCGCCAGGGTCTCCGTCGCCGTGCCAATGGTCAGCACCCGGCTCCCCAACAAACGGTGTTTCACATCCAACAATAGCAGGGCGAACCGCTCAGTTTCCGCCCACATCAATTCAGGAGCCAGGGCAATGGCGGCCAATTCCGGGCTGTCAATGGGGGTGCGCTCCAGGGGGCGGCTCAAGAATACCCGTTTCCCCAGTTCGATGGCGGCCAAAATGGTGGTTGCCTTGGCCGGACCAATTCCGGGAATTTCCATCAATTCCGCCGGTTTAATGTCCCGCAAAACCGCCAGGGCATCCTGTTGGTGTTGGCTCAACTCCTGCAAAAGATATTGTCCCAGCCCCACCGCCGATAGTTGCCCCGACCCGGTACCCAACAAAATCGCCAGCAATTCCCCCGTGCCCAGAGCCGTCACCCCCTGCTGGAGCAATCGTTCCCGGGGTCGCTCGGTGATGGGCAGGTCACATATCCGCAACCGGTAGGAATTGGTCATGGCTCACCCTATACTAGAAAAAGTGCCCTAATTTTGCCCTATGCCCCGCGCCAAACTCACCCCCGCCGACCGCACCCAGATTGCCCAACGTTTTCGGGAAACCCCGGCCACGGCCACCAGTTTGGCAGCGGAGCATGAGGTGAGCATCAGCACCGTTATCCGTATCTTAAAGGAAGAACTCACCGAGCCGGTGTACGATTCCCTGGTGCCCCAAAAACGGGCGGGACGCTGGCAAGAACCGGCCACCCCAGCGACCACCTCAGCCGCCGCCCCCAAAATTCGTTCTTACAAACCGATGACGGATAGCCCGAGTACCCCCGTCCCTCCGGAGCCAACGGAATTAACCCACCCCCATATCCCCACGCAGGCACCGACTCCGGTCGCTCCCCCCACCCCAGAACCGGCGACGAGTCCAGTCGGGCTGGATGAACCCGACCCCGCCGGGCTGACAGAGTGGGATGCGGATGCTCAAGATGACTGGGACGATGATGATAATGACGAGGAGGATAGTCCGAGTGGCAGTTTTGCCCCCGCCTCCATCAGTCAGCAAATTTTACCCTTGGCCGTATCCGCCCTCCCCCACACCTGTTATCTGGTCGTGGATCGATTTGCTGAATTGGTCGCCCGTCCCCTCACCGAATTTAGCCACTGGGGGGAATTGCCCACCACCAGTGATACGGCGCGCACCCTGCCTGTATTTGATAACCATCGGGTCGCCAAACGCTTTTCCGGGCGGGGGCAGCGCATCCTCAAGGTGCCCGATGCACATTTACTCTACAAGACCAGTAGCTATCTCTACGACAAGGGGATCACCCACTTGCTGATCAACGGCCAGGTGTACACCGTAGGGCAGGGACAACCAGAATTGGATATGTGATTGCCGGTTATCATGGACACCACTGGGGATGGGAAGCAACAAAAAATTCCATGGCATCTCTACAGGACATCTCTAAAAGTGTAGAGAACCTCAGGCGACGAGCTTACTCAGCCCTGCCCATCAAAACCGCCTTAACATTTATAGTCATTTCAATGAGAACTGAGACGGATACCCCCTCAATCCCCCTTGCTAAGGGGGACTATCAATCCATTTCCCCTCTTGCCAAGGGGGGTCAGGGGGTAATCAAAACCGCCCGAGAATAAAATTGATGAAAAAAGCCCCCGCTGTCTTGGCAGAGGCTTGTATTTCCTTAGGAGGTTCGACCATCCGGCCACATCAACCGTCGTAATAGAGGGAGAACTCGTAGGGGTGGGGTCGCAGCCGCATGGGGTTGACCTCGTTATCGAGTTTCCAGGCGATCCAGTTCTCGATAAAGTCTTCCGAGAAAACCCCGCCCGCTAACAGAAACTCATGGTCTTTTTCCAAGGCCGCTAGGGCATCTTCCAAGGAACCCGGCGTGGAAGGCACCTTGGCCAATTCCTCGGGGGTGAGTTCGTAGATATTTTTATCCAACGGCTCGCCGGGGTCAATTTGGTTTTTGATCCCGTCCAACCCAGCCATAAACATGGCGGCGAAGGCCAGGTAGGGGTTCGCCATCGCATCGGGACAGCGAAATTCCAAGCGTTTGGCCTTGGGATTACTACCAGAGAGGGGAATCCGAATCGAAGCGGAACGGTTGCCCTGGGAGTAGGCCAGGTTCACCGGGGCTTCAAAACCGGGCACCAGGCGTTTGTAGGAATTGGTGGTGGGGTTGGTGAAGGCCAAAATCGCCGGGGCGTGCTTCAATAAACCGCCGATGTACCACAGCGCCATTTGGCTCAAACCGGCATATTTATCCCCGGCAAACAGGGGTTGGCCGTCCTTCCAAATAGACTGGTGGGTGTGCATCCCCGAACCATTGTCGTTGAACAACGGCTTCGGCATGAAGGTAACGGTTTTCCCCCACTTGCGGGCGACATTTTTGACCACGTATTTGTAGGTCATCAGGTTGTCCGCCGACTGGATTAACTTGTCAAACTTGATCCCCAACTCATTTTGACCACCGGTGGCGACTTCGTGGTGGTGTTTTTCAATCGGCACCCCCAGTTTACCCATGGTCAAAAGCATTTCCGTGCGGATGTCCTGCTGGGAGTCAATCGGTGGTACGGGGAAATACCCCTCTTTATAACGGGGTTTGTAGCCCAGGTTGCCCCCTTCTTCTTTTTTGCCCGTGTTCCAACGGCCTTCGCTGGAATCCACATGGTAAAAACCCTCGTATTCTTTTTGGTCAAAGCGGACATCATCAAAGATGAAAAATTCCGCCTCGGGGCCAAAAAAGGCCACATCCCCAATCCCCGTGGTAATGAGATAGTCCAACGCCCGTTGGGCAATAGCCCGGGGACAGCGGGCATACAGATTGCCGGTGCGGGGTTCTTTGATCGTACAGATGAGGCTCAGGGTCGGGGTGCTCATAAACGGGTCAATCCAAGCTGTCCCCGGATCAGCGCACTTGAGCATATCCGATTCGTTAATGGCTTTCCAGCCCCGGATACTGGAACCATCAAAGGGCATTCCGGTCGTAAATGTGTCCTCGTCAATCAGTTCGCTGGCGTAGGTACAGTGTTGCCAGGTACCCAGCATATCCACGAACTTCAAATCCACGACTTCAATATTCTGATCCCGGATCATTTGCAAGACTTCTTGCGCCGTTTTCGCCATGAACTTACGCTCCTAAAAACAGATTCCGTCCACAATGCGCCAATCTTAAAGAGCTACGGGGCGGGGGTTTGTATCTTGAGATACCATTCATCCAGGAAGAACCGCCGCCCAAATCGTTACGGAGCGCAACGAAACGGGGTGCGGGTAAGTCCCCGTGGTAAGCTAAGGGGTGCTGTAAAAACCGCTTTTCGTCATCAGGGTACTGCCATGCAAGATGCCATTACCAGTTTGATTGCTCGTTATGATGTGGCCGGACGCTACTTCGACCGGAATGGAATTGACCGTTTACAAAGTTATTTTGATACGGGGATGGCGCGGATTCAGGTCGCCCGGATGATTAACGGGGATGCGGCCAATTTGGTACGCTCGGCGGCTGCCCAGTTGTTTACCGAACAGCCGGAGTTGATTCGACCCGGGGGCAATGCCTACACGACCCGCCGCTATGCCACCTGTTTGCGGGATATGGATTATTTTCTGCGCTATGCCACCTATGCCCTGGTGGCGGGCAATACGGACGTGTTGGACGAACGGGTTCTGGAGGGGTTGCGGGAAACCTACAATTCCTTGGGGGTGCCCCTCGGGCCTTCGGTGCGGGGGATTCAAATGCTTAAAGAGCAGGTACAGGCCATGGCCGCCCAGGCGGGGATTGCGGGGGATTTTATCGCCGAACCCTTTGACCACCTCACCCAGGGCTTGAGCGAGCAGGACGTTTAACTGACCGGGAATCACCGTTGAAAGAACGCCTGGATAGCTTGCTGGTGAACCGGGGACATTGCCCCAGCCGCCAACAGGCACAGCGGGCGATCCAAGCGGGCTGGGTGCAGGTCAATCAGCGGGTGGTGGATAAACCGGGCACGTTGGTCAGTACAGATAGTTGCATTACCTTGCAATCCCGTCCACCCTACGTTTCTCGGGGTGGGGAGAAGCTCGCCCACGCCCTGCACACCTTTAACATTCGGGTAGTTGACCGGGTGGCCTTGGATGGGGGCATTTCTACGGGTGGGTTTACGGATTGTTTATTACAAAAGGGTGCCCGGTGGGTTTACGGGGTGGACGTGGGCTACGGCCAAGTGGCCTGGTCACTGCGGCAAGACCCCCGGTTGCGGCTCCGGGAACGTACCAATCTCCGTTATCTCCAACCGGCGCAAATTTACGGTGAGTACGACCCCTGGCCGGATGTGGGGGTGGTGGATGTGTCGTTTATCTCGGTCACGAAAGTATTACCGGCCTTGTGGGATTTGTTGCTTGCGCCCCGGGAGGCCGTAATTTTGGTCAAACCCCAGTTTGAGGTAGGGCGGGCGCAGATTGCCAAAGGCGGGGTGGTCAGGGATAAAAATGCTCAGGCGCAGGCGGTCTTGACCGTAGCGCAGGCGGCTCAGACCTTGGGTTGGCAGGTGCAGGGGGTAACGGCTTCGCCACTGCTCGGACCGGCGGGGAATCGGGAGTATTTGCTTTGGTTGGGAACAACGGGTATGCTCCTGCCTGCATTGAAACTAAATGAGGTGATTCAGCAGGCGATTGCGACCTAATTAAGACCTAACTAAGGCACCTCTATTAAGTCAAAATAAGCGGTCGCAGGGACGCAGACCCCGTTCTTTGTTCATGGCTATGTCCTGTGGACACGCTATCGCTATGGCCACGCAGGCTAATGTCGCCCAGCGACACGCAGGCTATCGGTAACACGGGCATTCCAGCGAGGTGATTTTCTGCCGGTTGTAATAAATAGAGGTTTCGATTAGCTATACCGAACTCAAACCCCCCTAATTCTCATGATTCCCAGGGTTGCTCAAGGGGCAATTTTGCCCTTGGATCGCTTACAGTGGAGATAGCCATCCCCGGTTGTTTATGCTAGGCTCTGCCCCGACCGTGACCCAACCCTTAACCCAGCTCAACTTGGGTGCCGGTCGGTCTGCTCATCCCTATCAATCTATGGCTCTGGGGTTGGTCGCCACCCAAAGTTTCCCTGCGCTCGTCGGCACCGCAGACATGATGCTCAAATCCGCCGGAGTGCATCTGGTGGGCTACGAAAAAACCGGCGGTGGTTACTGCACGGCGGTGGTGCGGGGGGACATTGCCTCGGTACGTCTGGCGGTGCAGGCCGGGGTGGAGACAGCGGAAACCTTTGGACAGTACGTTTCCAGCTTGGTTTTGCCCCGCCCCTTAGCCAACTTAGAATTGGTTTTGCCCATCAGCCCCAGCATGGCCGTCCTCGCTCGTTTGGGTACCCCCGACCCGGAGGGCGGGCAAGCGGTGGGATTACTCGAAACCCGGGGGTTTCCGGCCTTGGTGGGTGCCGCCGATGCCATGCTCAAGGCCGCCGATGTGCATCTGGTGGGCTATGACCAGATTGGGGCAGGGCTGTGTACGATCATTTTGCGGGGGCGGGTAGCGGACGTGACCATCGCCATTGATGCGGGGATGGATGCGGCCAGTCGGATCGGGGAATTGCACGCCATTATGGTCATTCCCCGCCCCTTGGAAGACTTGGTGCATACGCTGCCCCAGGCCGCTACTCTCCAGGAATTGCAACCCTTGAATTTACCCTTAGCGATGACCCAGCGGGTGGGGGAACTGGTGGAAGTCACCGCCAGCGAGGGTTGAGATTTCCGGCTAAGGGTGTACAATTGAGGCATTCACGGGCGGTAGTGGTATGGCAACCGTGTTGGTGGTGGAAGACCAGAGAGCGCAACGGGAGATGATCGTTTCTCTGCTGGAGGAGGACGGTCTGCGGGTCATGGCCGCTGGGGATGGGGATGAGGCATTGGCACTGGTGCGGGCGGGGCAAATTCCCGATTTGGTGGTGATGGATGTGGTCATGCCCCGCATGAATGGCTATCAATTGGTGCGGCAGTTGCGGGATTATCCCCAGACCAGCCAAGTTCCCGTATTGATGTGTTCCTCCAAGGGAGAAACCTTTGATAAGCACTGGGGTTTGAAACAGGGGGCGGATGCCTATATTGTCAAGCCCTTTGAACCCCAGGATTTGCTGGGCACGGTGCGCCACTTGTTGCGAACTCCCCGAGGATAAATTATGGTTGATGCGGCTGGTTTTTTGGATGGGTCGGGGGGGGGTGAGCGTGCCGCTGACCCGGGGGTCGGAGTCCAGGGGGAACTGTACCTGCGGTTCGTTTTAGCCTCGGGGGAAGAATTTGCCCTCCCGGCGATGGGGGTGCAGGAAGTGGCGGGGATGACCCCGGATCGGGTCAGTGCCGTGCCCAATGTGCCGCCGGTGGTGATGGGTGCCTACAACTGGCGGGGGCAGGTGATTTGGGTCGGAGATTTGGGGCAATTTTTGGGGCTACCTCCCTTGAATACCAACCGAGCCGAACTTTCCGTCATTGTGGTAGCGGATCAGGGGGTGACCTGTGGTTTGGCCATTGACCGGGTGGTGGGGGCGGAGTTCCTTGACCCCCGGCAACTGCGCCCGCCCTTGAGTGAAGAGCTGGTTCAAGGCAACTTCCTCGTGCAGGGGGAATGGCTCCTCGCCGATGGGTCGGAGGTGGTACGGTTGCTGGAACCAAAAGCCCTCGTGGATTCCCACCTGTGGTATTCAGTTGCGTGAGGGGGGTGGGGCACCAAAGTCGAAAAAAAGGCTAGAAATAATTGAGAAAATCGGAGTTGACAGGTTATAACTAGAATGGATGCCAAGCGGGTATTCCCAATCTGCGCTCAATTGTCATCACACGTACTGCGTCACCGGTCAACTATCCTTCATGGACAGCCAATAAGGAGTTAGGGTCAATGGCAACCAGCAATTATCTCAGTGATTATGAGCGTGCCACCAGTGCCTATGTCACGGGTGATTATGCTGAGGCGGGTGCGATTGCCGATGGTCTGCTGAAACAGTATGACGAAATGCCCAACCTGCATCTCCTGCGGGGGCACATTTATCTATGCACCCAGGATTATACCCAGGCACGGGAGCATTACCAACGGGTGATGGTGCTGACCGATGACCCGGAACTGGTGGAGTATGCCCGCAATGGCATCAGCGATGTCAATCAATACTTAGCCGGCCAGCCCGCTGAGGACGATTTTACCGCCCCCATCAGTATGAATGGTGACGGCGGCGATAATCCCTTTGCGGTGGCGGATTTGGGCGAGGGGGAAACTCCCCCACCGGAAACCTGGGTCTTTGCCGAGCAGTCAGCAACGGACAATCCCTTTGCGACGGATGCCAATCCTTTCGGGGCGGATAATCCTTTTCACGAACCCACCACCCCGGTAGCGGCCTTCAATCCCTTTGCTGATGTTGAGGCACCCACCGTTATCCCAGAGGAACGGGAACATAGTGGCGATCACACTCTGATTATGGATGCCGCTTTCCCTGGCCGTCCCCAACCCCCCGCCTTCGAGACGGACAATTTTGCCGATAACTTTGCCGAGGATGACCCGGATACCGTGGCCGCCGACCAGGGGGACACACTTTTGATGGATTTGGGCAGTCGCACGAGCCGCAGTCCCAATTGGACGGAACCAGCGGCTGAACCCGGCCTATTTAGCTTCCAACCCACCCCAACCGCCTACGATGACGACCCACTGACCGGGGGAACGCCCCGTGCCCAGTTGGATAATACGGATGCGCTGAAGGTGGCATCCTCACCCGAATCCCCGGCCACTCGACCCAGCTTAAAAAATACGCCCGCTCCCACTCCCAACGTGGTTGTCCCGATGGCGCCGATGCGAAAACCGGCTACGGGGGGCTTACCCAAATCCGTCCTCAGTGGGGTGGTGGTGGCGGTGCTGGCAGGGGGAGCCGCTTTGGTGGTGCCCAACAAGCCCCTGGGAGCCGTCCTGGCCGCCGTGCTGGGCGGGGGGGCTGCCGTTGCCCTTGGGGGGGGCGGGGGCGGGGTCAAATCCCAGCGGGTGCGCCAGTTTTCCGAGGAATTGCGGTTGAGTTGTGAAGCCTTGGGGCGGGGGGAATTTCAGTCTTCCTTGAGCGTCGTAGGGCAGGACGATTTCACCGAAGCCGCCGGTGCCTTCAACCAAATGCTGACCCAAATTCGGGAGCGATTCAAGGAATTGCAGGATAAGGCAGAAGAAGTGGAGCGTTCCCGGGAGGATTTGCAACGGCAGGTGATTCGTCTCCTGGATGACGTGGAAGGAGCCGCCCGGGGGGATTTGACGGTGCAAGCCGAGGTGTCGGCGGATATTTTGGGGGCGGTTGCCGACTCGTTTAATCTAATCATCCAAAACATTCGCCAGATTGTGCAACAGGTGAAAACCTCCACTTTGCAGGTGGGACGGGGTGCTACCGACAGTGAATTTTTCGCCCGGGAACTGTCCTCGAATGCGCTCCGGCAAGCCCAGGAATTGGCGGGTACCTTGAACTCGGTGCAAATGATGACCGATTCGATTCAACGGGTGGCCGAAAGTGCCCGGACAGCCGCCGAGGTGGCACGCACCGCTTCTGAAACCGCCCAGCGGGGTGGGGAAGCGGTGGATCAGACCGTATCCGGGATTCAGAGCATCCGGGAATCGGTGGCGGAAACCACCCGCAAGGTGAAGCGGCTGGCGGAGTCCACCCAGGAGATCAATAAGATCGTGAACTCGATTGGGCAAATCGCCCAGCGCACCAATCTCTTGGCTCTGAATGCCAGTATTGAGGCGGCCAAGGCCGGGGAAGCGGGGCGGGGGTTTGCCATTGTGGCGGACGAGGTGCGGCAGTTGGCAGACCGTACCAGTCGGGCATCCAAGGAAATTGAGCAAATTGTGCTCCAGATTCAGGGGGAAACCGGCCTAGTGATGACCGCCATGGAAGAAGGTACCCAGGAGGTGATCCGGGGGACACGGGTGGCGGAACAGGCCAAGCGAGCCTTGGAGGAGATTATTCAGGTGTCGAAGCAAATTGACGACCTGGTGCAATCCATCACGGGGGACACGGTGCGCCAGACCGAGGTATCCCGGAACGTGACCCAGGTCATGCAGTCGGTGGAATTGACCGCCCAGGAAACCTCCCAGGAATCCCAACGGGTTTCCGTTTCGCTCCAAAATCTGGCGGAAGTATCCCGAGGGTTGCAAGCCTCGGTGGAACGGTTCCGTTTAGGTACGACCGAACCCCTCTAAACCGATAGGAGTGAAGCCATGGATGCCGCACAACAAAAACGGATTCTGGGGTATTTCCTACAGGAAACCCAGGAACATCTGGCGACCCTCCAACAGGCTATAGCGGCGATGGCGCAACCTCTGGGGGATCAAGAGCAGGTCAGTGATTGGTTCCGGGCTGCCCATTCCATCAAGGGGGGGGCGGCGATGTTGGGCTTAGAGCCGCTACAACAGATGGCCTTGCGGTTGGAAGACTGCTTGAAAATTCTTCGGGATCAGGCTGTGGAGCGGAATTTGCACCTCACTGGTGAGATGGTGGCACTGTTCCAGCAGGGCGTGACCGCCTTGGCGGGGTTGGTTACCCACCTGGAGCAAGAAGGGAGCATTCCCTGGGAGATGGGTCAAGAGGTGGTGCGGGAACACCAGACGGTTTTTATTCAATTGGAAGCCCTGTTGCACATTTTGGTGCAAGGAGAGGGCGTAACGGCGGGATGGGATGCGACTGTCCCCGATGTGCCGGTAATTGCGCCTGAGCCAGACTTTGCGGAAGCGGGTATGGCGGCGGAGAGCGAAGAGTTGGACTTGGTGGGATTATTTGCCAGTTTGGATGCCCAGGCGGTGGTTCCCGAAGCTGTGGCTGCCGAAGCACCTGTCCTACCCACCAATACGACCCAGGAGTTGGCTTCCCTGGCGGAATTGTTCTCGTTAGCTCCTGAAGAGGGGGGTACGGGGTCGCTGGACGATGACTATGGAAGGTTGGTTGAGGGAGAACAAACGGTTGAAGATTTGGGTGCCCTGGCGGATTTGTTCACGTTAGGGGAAGAAGGGCAGGCAACGGCTGACCCAGAAGATTTTAGCTTTTTGGCGGCGGCGGGGAATGGGGAAGCCATGGCCTTGGAAGCTTTGTCCCAATTGGAACCGCTGCCGGGTGTGGATGTGGTTGGGTTGGATTCTGAGCATGAATTCGGTGAATTTAGCTTTGAATCCTTTGAGTCGGTGGAAGGATTAGAGCCTGCAAGTGATGAGTTCGGTTTTGCGGAAACCCTAGCGGATATTCCCGCTCTGGATTTCAGTGGGGAAACAGGGGGAGATTTGGGCGAATTTAGCTTTGCATCCTTTGAACCAGAAGAATCATTAGAATTAGAAGAAGAGTCGTCCGAATTAGATGAGTTAACCCTATCCAGTGATTTATCTGACCTCAGTTTCAGCGAAACCCTAGCGGATATTCCCGCTCTGGATTTCAGTGGGGAAACAGGGGGAGATTTGGGCGAATTTAGCTTTGCATCCTTTGAACCAGAAGAATCATTAGAATTAGAAGAAGAGTCGTCCGAATTAGATGAGTTAACCCTATCCAGTGATTTATCTGACCTCAGTTTCAGCGAAACCTTAGCGGATATTCCTACCCTAGATTTCAGTGGCGAAACAGGGGGAGATTTGGGCGAATTTAGCTTTGCATCCTTTGAGTCGGTAGAAGGATTAGAGCCTGCAAGTGATGAACTCAGTTTTGCGGAAACCCTAGCGGATATTCCCACTCTGGATTTCAGTGGCGAAACGGGGGGAGATTTGGGTGAATTTAGCTTTGCATCCTTTGAACCAGAAGAATTATCAGAACTAGAAGAAGAGTCGCCCGAATTAGATGAGTTAACCCTATCCAGTGATTTATCTGACCTCAGTTTCAGCGAAACCCTAGCGGATATTCCTACCCTAGATTTCAGTGGCGAAACGGGGGAAGATTTGGGTGAATTTAGCTTTGCATCCTTTGAACCAGAAGAATTTCCAGAATTAGGAGAAGAGTCGCCCGAATTAGATGAATTAACCCTATCCAGTGATTTATCTGACCTCAGTTTCAGCGAAACTTTAGCGGATATTCCTATCCTAGATTTCAGTGGCGAAACGGGGGAAGATTTGGGTGAATTTAGCTTTGATGATGTTAGCTTAGACACGGAAAATTTGGAAGAATTTACTTTTGCCGATGTAACAGAAATCCCTGATGAATTAAATTTAACGAGTTCGGGACTGCTCGGCGATGCGGGGACGGATTTGGCAGCCACCCTCTCGGCATTTGCCAGAGAGGAGGAAGGGGTATCCCAGTCGGAAAATGCTGACTTGGCGACCTCCCCTTGGGCAGACATGAGCCTGGAACCCTTAGATCAAGAGATCGGCAGTTTCCATGATTTACCCGTGGTGCCAGACCTGGGTGCTGAACTTGATTTCGACTCCTCTGGTACCGATACTCCCGATACCTTTGATTTAGCTGGGGATTTAGAACTGCCGGATTTACCGGATTTATCTGATTTAGGAAACCTGGAACTGGCATCTCAGGGAGAAGATTTCTTCCCAGAGAGTAACTTCGGCGATTTGGAGCAGTTGTTGGCTGATGTACCAGACTTGCCCAATTTAGACAGTCTGGAGCAGGATTTGGCCGTTTCCCCGGCGATGTCCACGACCCCCCCCGGGGCGGCGGCAGAGCCTACTCCAGCGATGGCGGAACCCCGCTCAGGTGCTGCGGTGGAACAGAATGTGACCATGCGGGTGCCCATCCGCCAATTAGATAATTTAAGTAACCTGATTGGGGAGTTGGTGGTTTCCCGTAACACCCTCAACGAAGACCAAAATCAACTGCGGCAATTTTTGGAAAATCTCTTGCATCAGGCGCATCAATTGAACGATCTCAGCCAACGAATGCAGGACTTGTACGAACGTTCTCTGCTGGAGGGTGCCCTGAATGCTAGTCGGGGTGGGAGTGCCAGTAACTTCCTCAACCTAGGAAGCAACGGGTCACAGCACAGCACCGGAGCCGAATTTGATGCCCTAGAAATGGATCGGTTCACCGGGTTTCATACCCTATCCCAGGAAATTGCCGAGCGAGTCCTGCGGGTGCGGGAGTCCGCCCAGGACATTGGTTTCATGGTGGAAGCCTTTGACGAGGTCGTACGCAGTTTCCAACGAATTACCCAGGGTTTGCAGGAAGGGATTAACAATGCCCGCATGGAACCCTTCTCCCGGGTCACGGATCGTCTCCCCCGGGCGGTACGCAACGTAGCCCTCAAGTGTGGCAAGCAGGTGACATTGGAAATCGAAGGGCGGGAAACCCTAGTCGACAAGATGATCCTGGAAAAGCTCACCGACCCCATGACCCATTTGGTGAACAATGCGATTGTGCATGGGATTGGCTTGCCTGCCCAACGACAGGCCGCCGGACAATCTACCGCAGGGCGGATCGTGATTCGGGCGGCCTACCAGGGGAACCAAACCGTGATCACGGTCAGCGATGACGGCGTGGGGATCAATCCTGACCGGGTGAAGGCCAAGGCGATTGAGAAGGGAGTGATTACCCCGGACGTGGCGGCTACGATGGGTAAACAGGATATTTACCAACTGCTGTTCGCCGCCGGATTTAGTACCAAAGACCAGGCGGATGAATTTGCTGGTCGGGGGGTGGGCTTAGACGTGGTGCGCTCGAACCTGGCGGAAATTCGGGGGACGGTGGTGGTGGATTCCGAATTGGGTAAAGGCACGACCTTTACCATCCGTTTGCCCCTGACGTTGAGTATTTCCAAGTCCCTCCCCTGCGTGGTTAACCACGCTCTGGTGGCCTTCCCCATGGATGGGGTGGCGGATGTGCCGGTGGATGTGACCCAGGAGATGATCCACGTAGGGACGGACGGAAAAACGGTCTTAGACTGGGCGGGACAACGGATTCCTCTGCTCCCTTTGAGTGAACTCTTGCGCTATGGTCGGTTGATTGGCCGGGGAAATATCTATGGCACCAGCACCCAGGAGGGTATATCCGTGGTGGTGATCAATAGCCTGGGACGGTACGTTGCCTTCCAGGTGGATCAGGTGCTAAACGAGCAAGAGGTGGTGATCAAGCAACTCTCAGGGCCAGTACACAAACCCCTGGGCATTGCCGGGGCGACGATTTTGGGGGATGGTCGGATTATGATGATCGCCGACATCCTGGAATTGGCGGATTTAGCCCTGGGGCAAATGCCGCCCCCGAATTCCCCGCTATGGCACGGCATTGTCCCGGCGGAGCCGGAAACCACCGATGAGCCGACCGTGCTGATCGTGGACGACTCGATTGTCGTGCGGGAAATGCTCTCCATGACCTTTAGCAACAAAGGCTACCGGGTGGAGCAAGCCCGGGACGGGCAGGAAGCCTGGGAAAAATTGCGGGATGGCCTACCCTGCGACCTGATGTTTTGTGATATTGAAATGCCCCGCATGGATGGGCTGGAACTCCTCTCCAAAGTCCGCCGGGACGGAGGTTTGAAGGGATTACCCATTGCCATGCTCACCTCCCGGGGGGCAGAGCGACACCGGCAAATGGCGATCCAATTGGGAGCCAATGCCTACTTCACCAAGCCCTACTTGGAAGAAACCCTGCTCGAGGCCGCCCGCCGTCTCCTTACCGGAGAAAGCCTGGTTACCCCCAGCAATTGAACCCCCTAGGGTCTAGAATGAGAATCATTATCGCTGATGAGGGTTTATGAGCGAATCTGTCTGTGCGCCAGTTGCGGTGGAGTTGCCCAAGCGGGGATTGCCGGTGACGATTATCACTGGTTTTTTGGGTAGTGGCAAGACCACCTTGCTCAACCATATTTTGCAAAACCGTCAGGACTTGAAGGTGGCGGTACTGGTGAATGAATTTGGAGATATTAACATTGACAGCCAACTTTTGGTATCCGTAGATGAGGGGATGCTCGAACTCAGCAATGGCTGTATTTGTTGCACCATCAATGACAGTTTAGTGGATGCGGTGTATAACGTTTTGGAGCGGCAGGAGCGGATTGATTATTTGGTCGTGGAAACCACTGGTGTAGCCGATCCCCTGCCGGTGGCGTTGACCTTCTTAGGGACAGAGTTGCGAGATTTGACCCAATTGGATTCGATTTTAACGGTGGTGGATGCTGCCGCCTTTGCCCCTGATTTATTTAATAGTGAAGCGGCCTTGAGTCAACTCACCTACGGGGATATTATTTTGCTCAATAAAATTGATTTGGTTCCCCCTGAGCGGGTGCAGGAACTGACTCGACGGATCAGCGATATGAAAGCGGGCGCAAGGATTTTGACCACCACCAACGGACAGGTGTCTCTCCCTCTCATTTTGGGGGTCGAAGCTCCCCACACGGAATTAAGACCCGCACCGGATCACGAGCATCATAGACATGGGGAACACGATCACCACGACCATCACCATGATCATCATCACCCTTCTGACCACTTGGAAAATGACGGATTTATGGCAATTTCTTTTACCAGTGAAAAGCCATTTCATCTGGAAAAATTTCAACTTTTTCTGACGGATAAATTGCCAACGAATGTGTTCCGAGCGAAGGGGGTTTTGTGGTTTGACCGTAGTACCCTGCGTTATGTCTTTCAACTCAGCGGTAAACGCTATAGCCTAGACGTAGATGACCGGCCGGTGCCACCACACAATCAACTGGTTTTTATTGGGCAAAATTTGGATCAAAAGTCGTTGTTGCAGGACTTAGAAGCCTGTTTGGTGGCTGGAGAAGCCCCCTAGGATTTAATCCCTGTGGTGCCAAATCCTTTGCCCTGCGACTCTACAATGCCAAAAACTTGAGGGTACTGCTAAACAGGCAAAGGTGTTGACTTGCTCTGGGTCGCACGGCACTGCGCTGGTCTTTAGGAAATTTTACAATGATAAAATTACCCTGCTTAGCTAGGGCAATTTCTAAATGAATTTTGCATAGCGGTCGCAGGGGCGCAGTCCCCGTCCTTAGTTGTCCAGAATCTTTATATTCCAGCAAGGTCATTTTCTGCTGGTTCCCACGCACCAAAGAATTGTCACGGGTTGACACCTGCTCCCGAGGAGTATTGTGTTATTCTATAAACTCACTTGGGGGCGTGGCGGAATGGTAGACGCTACGGACTTAAGCTATTGAGCCTTGCGGGAGAAATCCCACAAGTGAATGCTCTCAAACTCAGGGAAACCTAACTCTACTGCGGTAGATATGGCAATCCTGAGCCAAGCCGAGGGGTACGTTTAATTCCTTCGGAAGGTGCAGAGACTCGACGGGAGCTACCCTAGCAAAGACGGTTGACTCATCCGCTTTGTGGGTAAAGGGAGAGTCCGATTCTCCAGGGGTGTGTGCCCCCCGGCGAAAGTCGGTGGAGGATGAAAATCCGTTGACCCTAAAGGTCGTGAGGGTTCAAGTCCCTCCGCCCCCATCCTACCCACAGCCCTATCCCGGCGGCGGCGACCTCGGCCACGATACTCACGAGGCGATAGCCCACGGCGGCGGCCAACCCGATACCAGCGGGAATGATCCCCGTTAAACTTGCGGTTAACGTAGCCTCAAACACCCCCAAGCCCCCCGGCGCTAGGGGCACAATAAATCCCATTAACCAGGCCAACCCAAACGCTCCCAAAAGATGGGGTAAAGTTTCCCACGTTAGGGACACCCATGCGCCTAACACCAGCAGAAATCCCAGCCCCCGCAAGCTCATGAACCCCAGGGCACCGCACAATAGGGGTAAAGGATAACGCTGAATCAGCGGTAAAGGCGTTCCCTGCGCCTTGCGCCGCCCGACCCAGGCCAGCACCCGGTTCAAACACCAGGGATGGATGCCCAGCAATACTGTGATTAAAGCCAGTAACGGCCAAAACCATTCCTCCCACCGGGTCGCCCCCAAAATCAAGGCCGAGGCCGCCAGCAGTAATGCCTCTAACAAAATACTAACGATTACGATCCGGGCGGGAATCTTCCAGGTCTGGGCGGCCTGGATGCGGCCATAGAAATGCCAGACATTACCGGGAATATATTTTGCCAGATTAGTACGGACATACAGAGGCAATGCCCGCCGACTGGGAACCGGATAACCCAGCCAGCCCAGACTCCGCCCCCACAGCCAGCCCGCCCACAGATGCGCCCCGGTGGTGACCACGCCTGCCCCCAACCACCAGCCCAGGATGTCGGTCTGCCAGGGCAGGTGTTGCACTTCCCCCCAGGACTGCCCCAATTTCCGCCCCAAAAAGCCCAGTACCAGTGCCCAAACCAGCCAACGCCAGGGCTTCACCGCAGTTGCGCCAGTTGGGGAACCAACGCCTGGAGTGCCTGCCCCCGGTGACTGACCTGTTGTTTTTGTAGTGGGGTCATTTGGGCAAAGGTCAGCCCCTGCGCCGGGACATAAAAAATCGGGTCATAGCCAAACCCGCCCGTGCCCCGGGGTGCCAGCAAAATTTCCCCCCCACAGACCCCCTGCGCCTGGGCGACAATTTCCCCCTCGGGGTTCGCCACCGCCACCACACAGACAAACCGAGCCGACCGTTCCCGCTCATCCCCCAGTTCAAACAACAACCGTTCAATTCGCTCCGCATCCGTGCGGCCATAGCGGGCAGAAAACACCCCCGGTGCCCCGTCCAAACAGTCCACTTCCAACCCGGAATCATCCGCAATCGCCCAGGTTTCCAGAGCCAAAGCCGCCTGGGTAGCCTTCATCTGGGCATTCTCGGCAAAGGTATCGCCGGTTTCTGTCAAAATTAAATCCAGCGGGGGAATCAGACAATTCCAGTCCGGTAAGTACGCCCGAATTTCCCGCACCTTACCGGGATTGGTCGTGGCAACCACCAGGTCAAAAGGGGAGGGACTCACCGCTGGTTTCGTCCGTTGGGGTTGGCACCGGGGCGGGGGGAGCAGTTGCCGCTGGGGTGCTGGGGCTTTCTCCCCCCAAAACATCCCCCAACTGCACCGGAAAAATCCGTGCTGCCGTCAATTCCGGGCGAGTGGTGCGGCTGCCGCCGGGTAAATCCACCTTGACCATCCCCAACCGACCCTCAATCAGCACCTGATCGCCGCTTTTGAATTGCTTGACCGTCTGTTCCGCCAACCCACCCCAGGCCACTACCTTAAGCCGCCCCTGGGGGTCATCGGGGCGCAAACCGGGAAATTGCACCAACATATCCGTCACCGCCAGATTATTGTCCTGGGTGTAACGCAGTTGGGGTTCCTGCATGATTTCCACTTGGAGAATGCACAGGTTCATGGCATCGGTGCGACAAGTTACTTTTAGCTGTCAGTTTTTAGTATAACCCCGCCACGCCACCGGTTAGGTATTGGCAATTGGTGTGGTTGCCCCGTCTTTTCATACTTCGTAGCATATAGTCATTTCAATTAGAACTGAGACGGATACCCCCTAAATCTCAAGGGGGACTATCAATCCATTTCCCCCCTTAGTAAGGGGGTCAGGGGGGTGAAAACGAATAATGTCTCAGATTTAATCAAAACAGCTATATTTCATCGGGCACCTCTATTTATTTACGAATAGCGGTCGCAGGGGCAGTGCTCCGTCCCTGGTTCTATAGCTACGCCACGCAAGCTAATGTCCTACAGACACCCAAGCTATAGCAATCCTAAATGAATTTAGAACAGTGGTCGCAGGGGCGCAGCCCCCGTCCCTGGTTCTTCAGAAATTTTGTTCGCAAATCGAATAACATTGCTATATGATAATCTTTGTTTGCAAATCGGATAAGACTGCTATAGTATGGGTATTCCAAAAAAATAATTTTCTGCTGGTGCCAATAAATAGAGGTGCCCGCTTGATTTGGCGGATGGTTTTATACCAATTGATCGACATTTTGGTAGAGTACAGAAGTTTCCATGCGACAATCAATACTCATGAACTCAGCGACTTCCTTTCCTCGATAAATTTTGGGAAGCCAGAGGTTACTTGACTTACGTTGGAATTGTTCTATTAAGACTTGGTTTTGGTGGATGAGGATATATTCTTCTAGCTCTGGAATAGTCTTATAGTTGGCAAACTTATCCCCCCGGTCAAAAGCCTCGGTTGTCGGTGAAAGCACTTCAATAATGAGCTTGGGATGTAGAATAAAGTCCTGATCGGAGCGACGATCCCGCTCATCGCAGGTGACCGCCAGGTCGGGATAGTAAAAGTGATTCATCTCTGGCAGACGCACCTTCATATCGGTGGCGTAGGCCAGACAGCCTGTTCCCCGTAAATGATTAATCAATAATGACGAGAGGTTGCCTGTGATGATGACGTGGGCTTTACTTGCACCAGCCATAGCCACGACCTGACCCGCAATATATTCATGTTTAATCGGGCTTATGCATTCGATAGCCAGATACTCTTCTGGGGAAAAGTGAGCATGGTGATAGCTTGAAATCATGGTTTTAGCTCCTAGGCAGGGTGAATCATGGAGGGTTAGTCAGAGCCTAGCACTTGGAGTTAGTCAAGGTGAAATTAAGGACACCTGTTTTTATGGCAACCCATAGCGAGTCATCTTGCTAGGATACTGTTAGCCTAGTTGGCGCAACCATGATTATCCAGAATCACACACCGCCGGTCAAATAGGCCGTGGCCTCGTCGCACCACTCCATCCACATGGTTTCGTAGCGAATGCCGCACCGCAGGGTCAGATAAATATGCCGTTGGCTGGGGGTGAGGTTGGCACCATCCCCAAATTCCCCTTCTAGGGAGCGATAATAGGCCAATTTTTGCTGATGTAGGGCTTTGCTGCGCTCGATCTCCTTGAGGAGTGATGGCGGGGGCACCAGCCAACCGGCCCGCACCTTGACCAGCAATTCCTCCCGGATGGCCGTGGGTTGGGCGGGTTGGGCGATCCATTGGCGCAATTCCTGCTGACCTAATTCCGTCAGAGCATAGAGCTTTTTGTCCGGGCGACCGCTCTGGGGAATGACCGTCATCGCTACCCAGCCCTGTGCCTCCATCCGGGCAAGTTCCCGATAAATCTGCTGGGAGGTCGCTTGCCAATAACAACTGACTTTTTCGTCAAATTCCTTGCTCAGGTCATAGCCCGTCTGGGGGGACTGGAGCAAAATTGTGGCTATCGCATGAGCCAGGGACATCATTCCTCCTTACGCACAATACCCAGCTATATCCAACTTGACACATACAATTAGTTGAATATACACTAATTTATAGTCAACTATTTGTATAAAAAGAGTTGACCATTAACACCGTAGCAGAAAATAGGAGCTAGGTACAAATGGCACGGGCATGGGGATTTCGGGTTGCCACCGGGAAAAAACGACTGCTCATGCCACTCCTGTTGGTGGGTGGACTGGGGTTAGCTTTTGGGGTGGGGCAACGGTGGGAACCAAGGGAGAAGGTGGCGGTGGCTGAACCCTTGCCCGTGATGGTGACCCGATTGCAGCCGGTGACTTCCTACCCAGTGACCCGGTTTTATACGGGGGAGGTGGTGGCGACCCGCCGCAGTGACCTGGGGTTTGAGCGGGGCGGGATGGTGGTGGAAGTCGCCTACGACCGGGGGGAGCGGGTCGCAGCCGGAGCGGTGGTCGCCCGGTTGGATACCCAAAATTTGCAGGCGGAGTTGGTGCAATTACGGGCAGAGCGGCTCCGGGCTATCGCCCAACTTGCGGAATTACAAACCGGTCCCCGTCGGGAGGTCATTGCCGCCGCCCGTTCGGAGGTGGCCAATCTGGAAAATCAACTGCGTTTGGAAAATCTGCGCCAGGAACGGCGGCGGGCACTTTACGAAGAGGGGGCAATTTCCCGCGAACAACTGGATGAGGTGTCCTTCAATCGGGATGCCCTCGCTGACCGGTTGGCCGCTGCCCGCAGTCGGTGGGAGGAATTAAAAAACGGCACCCGCCCGGAATTGATCGCCGCCCAGAAAGCGACCGTGGCGCAAATTGAAGCAAGTATTAACAATGTGCAAATCACTATTGCCAAAAGCATCCTGCGGGCACCCTTTGCGGGGGTGGTGGGGGAACGCCGGGTGGATGAGGGCACGGTGGTGCAACCCGGACAGGGGATTCTCCGGCTGGTGGAGCAGACCCAGCCCGAGGTGGAAATTGGGGTGCCGCCCCAGGTGGCCGCTAGGCTCCCGGTGGGTAGTTGGCAAGACGTAAGCATTGGTAATCGTACCTATGCTGCCCGTGTCCATACCCTCAAGCCGGAAACCGACCCCCAAACCCGCACCCGGACGGTGGTTTTGCAACTCCAACCCAGCCCAACGGGCGTACCTGTACCGGGGGAAATCGCTCGGTTGCCGGTGCAGCAAACCTTGGTGACCAGCGGGTATTGGTTGCCCGTAACGGCCTTAGCTCAAGGCGAGCGGGGGCTGTGGTCGGTGTTGGTTGTTGGGGCAGACAACCGGATTGAACGGCGGGATGTGGAAGTTCTGCACACGGCGGGGGAGCGGGTGTTGGTGCGTGGCACCGTCAGTCCGGGGGAAGCGGTGGTCAGCCAGGGGATGCACCGGCTGGTGGCGGGTCAAATTGTCCAGCCAGAATAATTTTGCAGGAGTCCATCATGGCACGGCTATTGTTTCGCAATCTGCGCTTGTTGATCCTGGTGATTTTTCTGATCCTGGCCTGGGGGCTGGTGACCTACGAATCCTTGCCCCGGCTGGAAGACCCGGAACTCACCTCCCGGTTTGCTTTGATTACCACCTTCTTGCCGGGGGGTACGACCGAGCGCACGGAAGCCCTGGTGACCGAACCAATTGAGGCGCGCATTGCCGAAATTCCTGAAATTGAACTCTACGAATCCACCACAAGGGCGGGGGTTTCGACCATTTCGGTGGAACTTTTAGAGCGGGTGCGCCGCCCCCAAGTGCCCTTGGTGTGGTCACGGGTGCGGGACAAACTCCGGGATGTACAGACGGAGCTACCCCCGGAGGCAACAGAACCAGAATTGGATGAGGGGGAGGTGCGTGCCCATGCCCTGTTGGTGGCCTTGACTTGGCAGCAGGATAACGCCCCCAACTACGCCATTTTGCGGCGACGGGCGGAAATTCTGGAAACGGCTCTGCGGAACCTGCCGGGTACCGATGAGGTGGAACTGTTTGGTGCCCCCCAAGAAGAAATTAGCGTCACCGTGGACATGGAAACCCTGGCGGGGCTGGGGATCACGGCTGCCGAATTGGCGCAACAAATTCAGCAGAGCGATGCCCAAACCTCAGCCGGACAGGTGCGGGGGGAGAATAATTTGCTCTACGAAGTGGCGGGGGAACTCGATAGCCTGGGGCGTTTGCAACAAATACCCATTCGCTGTGACCGATGCGGGTCAAATCGGGAATTTCGGCTGCTGGGCGACCTGGCCATCATTCATAAGGGCATCCTGGAACCCCCGACGGAATTGGCGTTCACCGATGACAAGGCGGCGATTGCGGTGGGGGCCTATGTGCAGTCGGGGATTCGCCTGGATCGCTGGGCGTTTGAAGCTCAAAAAGTTCTGGATGATTTTCAAGCGGACTTACCCCAGGGGATAGGGTTGCAGGTGCTATTCGACCAAAATCCCTACGTCACCAGCCGGTTGCATAATCTGATCGCTAATTTATTCACGGGGGCTTTGCTCCTGTTTGCCATTTGCCTGGGGATGATGGGCTGGCAACAGGCGTTGGTCGTACAGATAGCCTTGCCCCTATCCGTCGCCATTGCCCTGATTATCATGGGGATTTTAGGAATTCCATTACACCAGATGTCGGTGACGGGGCTGATTGTGGCTCTGGGGATTTTGATTGATAACGCCATTATTACCGTGGATGAAATGCACCTACGCTTGCGGACGGGAATGCCTGCCGAGCGAGCAATTCAGGAGACGGTGGGGTATTTGGCGGCACCCCTATTGGGCGGCACCTTGACCACGGTGTTTTCCTTTGCGCCGATTGCCCTGCTGCCGGGAGCGGTGGGGGAATTTGTCGGCACCATTGGCTTGATGGTGATTTTGACAGTGTTGGCCTCCCTGCTGGTGGCCTTGACCCTGACCCCGGCGCTGGCGGCCAGATTTTACCAGGTGAACCTCACCCCGTCGTTGCTCCGGCGCACCCTGGGCCAAAGAAATTGGTGGCAGAGCGGGTTTAGTAACCCATCCTTAAGTGCCTGGTACCGCCGTTCGCTGCTGGGGTCGCTCCGCCATCCCAAACGCACGATTGCCCTCTGTCTGGTGCTACCGGTGCTGGGATTGGTGCTGTTGGCAAGCCTGGATGTGCAATTTTTTCCCCCGGCGGACCGGGAGCAATTGCTGGTGGAAGTGGAACTCAGCCCCACCCGTTCCCTGCAGCAAACCCAACTTTTGACCCAAAGGGTGGAAGCAACCCTCAAACGCCATCCCCAAATTGAACAGGTCTCCTGGTTCCTGGGGAAAAGTGCCCCTCGGGTTTATTACAACCAACAGACCGACCGGGAAAATGAGAGTCGGTTTGCGGGTGCGATTGTGCAGATGAATGGCATTGCTGACAATGCCCTGCTCCAGCGGTTACAAAGTGAGTTAACCGAGAGCGAACCCTCGACCCGCATCCTCGTCCGTCCCTTTGAGCAAGGTCCGCCCTTTGCCGCCCCCATTGAGTTGCGTCTGTACGGCTCAGACCTGACCCGTTTACAGCAGTTGAGCGAACAGGTGCGGGCGGTGGTGGCGGGGGTGCCCGCCGTGACCCAGGTGCGTACCCGTCTGACGGAAGTATTACCCCAATTGTCGCTGATGATTGATGAAGCCGAAGCCCGCTCACGGGGTCTCAGTCAGCGGGAAATTGCCCAACAACTGGCAACCCTGACCGAGGGGAGCCGGGGGGGAACGATTTTGGAAGACACGGAGGAGGTACCGGTGCGGGTGCGATTGGCTAATTCCGACCGTGCCGACCTGGCGCAACTGCAATCCGTGAATGTGTTACCGCCAGATCGGCAGGGCTATTTTCCCCTAGAAGGGATAGCTAATTTAACGCTGATGCCTAGCCAGGCCGCCATTACCCGGCGCAACGGCCTGCGAGTCAGTACGGTGCAGGGGTATCTCACCGCGGGCACCCTACCCGCCAATGCCCTGGCGGAGATTCGCCAACGGCTGGAGCCAAGGTTGACCCTACCGCCCGGTTATCGGTTGGAATATGGGGGCGAGGAGGAGGAGCGCAACCAGGCCACGGGGGGTTTGTTGGGTTCGGCGATTATTCTAGCTATTGCCCTGGTCGTGACCCTGGTGCTGGCGATGGATTCCTTTGCCCTGGCGGGATGGATTGGTATCGTCGCCCTTTTATCCGTGGGTTTTGGCGGCCTCTCCCTGGGGCTTTTTGGCTATCCCTTTGGGTTTAACCCCATTATCGGCACGGTGGGCTTGATGGGGGTAGCGGTCAATGATTCCATCACCGTCCTCATTGCCCTGGATCGCCATCCCCAGGCGCAACGGGGCGACTTGGAAACCATGGTGGACACGGTGATCCATACCACCCGTCATGTCCTGACGACCACGTTCACAACAATGGCGGGATTCCTGCCTTTGATCCTGGCTGGGGGTGGGTTTTGGCCGCCCTTGGCCGTAGTAATTGCCGGGGGGGTGGGGGGAGCTACGGTTCTTGCCCTCTATTTCATCCCCTGTGTGTACCGCTTGGGGCAATCCCGTTCAATCCAGCACCTGGCGATACCAGTCCAGGGTAGCTTGTAACCCTTGATCCAAGGGAGTTTGCGCCTGCCAACCCAGGGTTTTTCGGATATGCTCCACATCTAGGGCACTGCGGCTAATTTCCCCCAACCGTGCTGGTAAAAATTCTGGACTAATTTTGCTGGGCAGGAGCTTTTGGAGTCGTTCATACAAAGTTAGCACAGACGTTTCTTGACCCGTGCCGATATTCAGCGTTAGGGGTTCCAATTTACCTAAAATCTGCAAATTCACCTGCGCCACATCTTCCACATACACATAGTCTCGGGTTTGGGTGCCCTGGCCGTAAATCACCGGGGTTTGTCCCCTCAATAAAGCGGTAATAAATGCGGTAATTACCCCCGCTTCGCCGGTAATCCCTTGGCGAGGGCCATAGACATTGGCATAGCGCAAAATTCCATAGCATAACCCGTGGGCTTGGTAATAAAAATGTAAATAATGCTCTATCGTCACCTTGGCAATACCATAGGGAGAAATGGGTTGCAATGGATGGGCTTCCGGGGCGGGAATCCGTTGCAATTCCCCGTAACACGCCCCCCCGGAGGAAGCAAAAATAAACTGTTTCACCCCCATTTGGGCCGCCGCTTCCAGCACATTTAACGAACCGAGGATATTCATCTGGGCATCGTCCAAAGGGTAGGCGACGGACTGACGCACATCAATCTGAGCGGCATGGTGGCTGACCACCTCCGGTTGCCAGTCCTGGAGAATCCGCTGTACGAGGGTTGCATCCCGCACATCCGCCTGATAGACCCGACTTTGGGGATGGACATAGGCCGGATTTCCGGCGGTGAAATTATCTAAAATCGCCACCTCATGTCCGGCTTGCAGGTAAATATCCTGGATAGCGGAGCCAATAAAACCCGCTCCGCCGGTAATCAAAACACGCATGGAACTAGGGGATACCGTGAACAGTAGCCTACCATATTAACCGAGACCCAATTCATCCCGGATATTGGCTTCGATAGTCGCCACCTGTTCATCCGTCAACCCCAATTCTTCCTGTAATTCGAGTAATTCGGCCTGCTCATCCAGACCAATTTCCCCATCATTTTCTAAACAGGCTCGAAACATCAATCCGTATTCATAACCCGCTAATTCCGGGTCATGGTTTTGGGGTTGATAACGGGCGATAATTTCCTGCGCCTGTTCTGGGGTCACGCCATATTTTTCTCGCAATTTATCGAGCATACTTAACTCTTTATCAGAGGGCGTTTTACCGCCCCGGTAACAGGCTTCCACCAGTTTGGTAAATTTCTCTACCGAACTGTCCAAAACCTGGGGAGTTTCGGGAGCAATTTTTGGGGCTGGGGCTGGCTTGGGCGTAGGCGTAGGAGCAGGGTTCACACCGGGTTCAAACAAACGATAGCTCCGCACGCAGTTGCTAATGGCATTTTCGACGGTTTGATATTCGGGATTATCCCGCCCACCGGGAATGGTTTGTTCAAACTGTTGTAAATAGCCCATCAACTGCTCGTACAATGCCCGTTTGGTATCCCGATTGTTCGCTTGTTTAAGTATTTTCTGAATGCCATCGTTGAGCAATTCCCTCGCCCGCCGATTTTGGTCAGCCAACAGATAATCTTCTGCTTCTTTCCAGGTGCTTCCCAAGTTCAAATTTCGTTCTAAACCCGTGGCACTATCCTGGTAATTTAATTTGATTTCCGTATAACCTGTAACTTGATTGTCTGATGCGTTGAGGAGTTGAAACACCCGCCCTAAAACCAGATTTTCCCGCACTTGCATTTCTTCCGAAGAAGCGGGCATAATATCCCCAAATTGTTGACTGTCCTGATGGGTGTGGAGGGGATTGCGATCCATCTGGGCAACCGTGCGATAAATGGTACGCATCCGTTCCATCCCTTCGATTAATCGCAATGGGAACGCCCCGATTTCCCGTACAAAATAAATGTGGTGGGGGTCGTTGTAGGGACGAATATCCTTATCGGTTAACGTGGTACTTTTGCGCAGGAGAGGCAACAAGGCGGATACGGCGGGGTCGGTGGGTTTTGTCCCCCCTTGAATCCCCACCAAGGTTTGGCGCTTTTCCGGGCGGTCATCCCAGCCCAAACGAGATTGCTCCTGGCTAAAACGCAAAAAGGCTTCACTCTTTTCAAAGGTGGTTTTGAGTTGGGATTCCTGTTGCTCTAGGGTGGGATATTGGGTAATGAATTTTTGGGCGACGGATATTTTTAATTGCTCACTCGTACTAAATTCATCAATCGCTCGGTTGAGAATCCGTTGATACAAATCCTGTTGCCGCAAATGCTCAAAAGTATGCAGATCAAACAACCGGCAACCCATGCCATTTAACACATCCTGGGTCAGGCTTTGGTAGATGCTTTCGGCACGGTTATTTAAGGTTTTCTGATAGACCTGTTCTATATCCTGGGGGTCATAAAGTAAAATCCCATTCACCGTCAGGGTACTGGTTTCGCGGGTATAGACCTGCTCCCGCTCGGCTACATTCCGCCGCAGGGTTTCGAGGTTTTTATCAAAATCATTCAGGTTGTTGATTAACCGTTGGGTTTCCTCTTTCAAGGCATCCAACAGGGGAGTGGCTAAGGTGCGGGCTTTGACTTCAACCTTCGATACATAAATAGACTCCAATGCTTGCATGATGGCATTAAAATCATCATCAATCACCTTTTTGCGATTGAGCAACATCATCTGTTTGGCGTGGTTATCAATTTGTTTAAGCAAAATTTGCAACGCTTGACTGGCGGAGCGTTCCCGGGCGAGCCAATCCTTCTGCCGGGACTGGTCAAAGGTGGTGCGAAACTCCAACAGGACTTCTAATAATACTTCTAAAAATTGCCGAGTCCATTTCGGCCCCCGGAACCGGTCTTCCACCATCTGCACCACTGTGTCCCGCAATTCCTGGGTTTTTTGGGGGATCATCCGGTTGAGATTGTCCCACATTTTTTGGAAGTAATCGCTCCAACGCCGGGGGTCACTGTCCGCATCGTTAAAATGCACCCGATATTTCTCCTCTTCCAGGGAGATAAACCGCAATAAATTCTCAAAGGGAATGTTCAAATCATTGCGGCGTTTGCGTAAACCCGCCACCCAATCGGCGACTTCCTTACTATAGGGTTTCATATTGTCCCCCACACTCAAATTATCCAAAAGTTGATGGTTATTTTCTGACTCTGCTAAGCCTAAATTGGGCAAAATTTCGGTTTTGATCACATCCCGCATTGCCGTGGGAGCCGGGGTGGGATTGCTCCACCAATCCGCCAGTCCCACCGCCAACCGGGAAGCACAGGCATTCAGCACCCGCTGTACCGGAAACTGAATACTCGCCAGCCCAAAGGTGATGTAATTCTGGGGATAGCCCAAAGGGTCGGGGCTTGCCCAATGTTTACGGATATTATCCCGGACTAACTTTTTGTATTGACTGAACCCGGAGGAAAAATCTAAAAATACATTCTGCGCCACCATTTCTAATACCGATTCCAGGTTGGGCAGGGTAACTTTATCATTACTATTGCCCACCAAATAACAAAAACCAAAGGGCGTATCCTGGGCATTTTGGCTACTAATCCGGTCGGTGATATTGTTGCTGTATTGGCTTTCAAAGCGGGTAGTGGGACGGGAATAGTGATTCAGTTCACTCAAGGCAGCGTAGGCATTGGCAATCACCCGGTCGCCCAGGCCGGAAAATGCCCCTGGCAGGACGAGAAAAGCACAGGTTTGGGGCAAATCGGAAGGCGGCACCCAGTCCCGCACATTGTACGCTAGGTCTAAAACCATCCCCGAACCCGTGCCCCCACTCAGGGAACACACCACAAACACATTCACCCCTTTATCCAGTTGGACACCCCAGCGATCCAGCATGAATTTTTCATGGCCGACAATGCGAGCGCGGGCATTGGCAAAGGCTTGTTTAATGGTTTGGTAATTCACGGTAAAAGCAAATTTTCCCAGGGCACGAATCTGCCCCGCTCCGGCCAAAATCGAGTCCGTACCCGTGAGTTCCGGGGGGAACCATTCGGTGAGATATTCGTAGTCGGCAATGCGGTTCAAAATGGCTTTGGCATTGTCCACTTTTGCCCATACCTGCTCCACCGGACGTAGGGAAATATCCTGTTTCAAGACCGTTTGCGGTTCGGAAACTTTGGCATTTTGTTCCGTATCCAAATGCAGAAAAGAAACGATGGGCAGGGCATCCAAACTGCCGTAGGTTTCCACAATCATGCGCCGGATTTTAATCATGACTTCCTTCCCTGTACCGCCGAGACCGACGACAATGGTGGGGGTCATGCCAAGATAATCTGCCATAATTTCTGTGGGGGTGCGGTTGGCTGTATTGTAAAGGATTCTTTTTGGCTTTGTCTTTTAACCGGAGCCTTTACAATGGGTAACGATGGCGGTAGGAACCACTATGGAACGGGGCTGGCTGATTGGTGAATTGAGTGCCCAGGCGGGGGTCTCGCCCCAAACGATTCGCTTCTATGAGCGGGAGGGACTGCTGGCACCCCCCCAGCGCAACAAGAGTGGCTACCGGCTCTACCCCACAGAATCCCTGACGCAACTACTTTTTATTCAACATAGCAAGCAGTTCGGCCTGACCCTGGAGGATATCAAGCATCTGGTGCATCTCCAGGGACAAGGGGTGAATCCCTGTGGCAGTTTCCGGCGGCTGGTGCAGGAACGGTTAGAGACTTTAGCGCAACAGGCCAAGCAACTCCACGCCACCCATCAGGCCATTGCCCAGCGGTTTGAACGCTTGGCGACCCAATTACCCAGCACGGATCATGACCCCGCCCACGACCGCACCCTGGCAGACTGGTTGACCGAGGCAGCCAATCCGGCCAATTTCCCCCCACCCGGCAGTGCCAGCGGGTTAGACCGGGATCAGTTGGTGCAGCGATACATGGCGGGGGAACGGGATTTTCAGGGGTTGGATTTGATTCAAGCCAATCTATCCGGGGTGAATTTGAGTGGGGCGGATTTGAGTCGGGCGCAATTGATGCTGGCCAATTTGGGGGAAGTGGTTTTAGAAGATAGCCGGTTGATGGGGGCCAATCTCACCGGAGCGGATGCGATTGGGGGTTATTTTCGCCAGAGTCAAATGATCGGGGCAATTTTAATCGGCACGGATTTGAGCGAAGCCGATTTAATGAGTGCTAATTTGGTGGGAGCTAACCTGGGGGGAGCCAATCTGACCGGAGCCAATTTACAAAATGCCAACTTCAGCGAAGCGGTGTTAATCGGTGCCAACTTGCGGGATTGCAATCTGGAGGGAGCGTCGTTGTGGGGGGCGAATTTGAGCGGAGCGGATTTGACCCAAGCCCGTCTGCATCCCGATAGTTTGGCGACGGCAAATCTCTGGGGAACTACGCTCCCGGATGGGCAGGTGTATGCACCCCAGATGGGGACAGCATGAATGGAGAACCCTGGTTAGCGACTGAGGACTATGGGGGGGTAATTGCCCAGGCTGAGCAGATTTTGGCGGCCAATCCGGGAGATGTAGCGGCTTGGGGCTATGGGGGGCTGGCCTATCTGCTCCAGACAGATAAGGAAGCGGCGCAGGCATGGTGGTTTCAGGCATTGACGGCATTAGATGAAAACCAAATTCAGGATTTAGGAGCATGGCTGTGGGCACGGGGGGAAATGTATCGGGCATCCCAACCCCAAATTACGTTAGAGCTTTACCGAACTGCCCAGGAATTGGCGCCCAGCCTGGAGCGGTTACTCACCCTAACCCAGTTGATTGTCACCACCAGTGAATTAACGACTGATGAGATAGCTAGTTTGATTCACACCCTTGCAACCCATACATCTATCCCAATCAAACCCCTGTATAAGACCCTCTTGAATGTGGTTTCTCATGTGCAATTTCATCCCCAGATTGAGGAATTTATTTTAGCTTGTCGCCCCCATTTACCACCCCATATTTACGCCAAAGCTTTATCCCTAAGCAGTACGGCTTTGCAATGGCAAAATGCGTTGGAAATCCGGGAAAAATTACTGAATATGGCTTTAGATGCTGACCCGGAAAACCTGGAAATTATGGGGTCTTTAGCAAATATCTATGGGGAAACCCACCAACATGAACAGGCATTACAAATCTGTAATCGCCAGATGGCTGTTGCCCAAACCCGTTCTTTGCTTGCCCAAGGATATGCCATGTATTGCCGGTTTCGGGAACTGCTGAATGCGGGGGGGGATTATTGGCAGTTAGCGGTGAAACAAACGGCAAATTACACACAAATTCTTCAACAATTAGCTGTCATAGAAACCGATCTGACTCCCACCATCAAAACCTTGGGAGCCAACCTGTTGCACATTCCCTTCTTTTTGCCTTACCTACGGGATGAACCCGCCCAAGACCGTCCATTACTGAATCACATTACATCCCAAATTGGGCGGGCTTTACGCAAATCTCCACCAAATATATTTCCATCCGAAAACCTCATAATGGGTTCTCGTTTGCGGGTGGGGTTTTTATCCCTAACTTTGCGCCGCCATTCTGTGGGCTGGTTGGCACGCACCTTTTTTCAACACTATGACCGGGAGCAATTGGAATTTTTTTTATACTACATTGGCAACCCGCCGGATAGTTTGGGACAATCCTGGTTTGTGGATAAATGTGACCATTATTTTTATCACGATTATCCCGAAGCGTTAGCGGCCAAAATTGCTGAAGACCAGATTCAAATTTTAATTGATATGGATAGCTTAACCCTAACCGGTTCCTGTGTGGTGTTGGCTCAAAAACCCGCCCCGCTCCAAGTCACCTGGTTGGGTTGGGATGCCAGTGGCATGGATACAATTGATTATTTTATTGCCGATTCCTGGGTGTTACCGGACAATGCCCAGGATTATTACCAGGAGAAAATCTGGCGTTTACCGGAAACCTATGTCGCCGTGGATGGGTTTGAAATTGGGGTGCCGGATGTGCGGCGAGAGGATTTGAGAATTAGCCCGGAAGCGGTGATTTTTTATACGGCGCAAAGTGGCTACAAACGTCACCCTGATGTTGTGGATTGGCAATTGCAAATTTTACAACAAGTGCCCGATAGTTATTTATGCGTGAAATATATCTATGATGGGGAAGGGTTACATCAGCAATTCCATACCCAAGCGCAAGCCCTGGGCGTTGACCCCCAACGCCTGCGTTTTTTGCCCCCAGTTAATAGCGAATATGTCCACCGGGCGAATTTACAATGTCTGGCGGATGTAATTTTAGATACCTATCCCTACAACGGGGCAACGACAACGCTAGAAGCCCTGTGGCTGGGGATTCCCCTGGTGACACGGGTGGGGCAACAGTTTGCCGCCCGCAATAGTTATGCGTTTCTTACCCAATGTGGTATCAGCGAAGGCATTGCGTACAGTGCCGAGGAATACGTGGCTTGGGGCGTGCGGTTGGGGACGGACAGCCAATTGCGCTGGAACATCCGCCAACGGTTGCTGGATAGCCGGCGACGTTCCCCCCTATGGAATGGGGAGCGGTTTGCCCAGCGGTTTGGCGAGGCTTTGCAGGCAATGTGGCGTAACTACCAGGCCAGCCAGTCGTAGCCTAAACCCAGCCATTTTAATTCTGGGGGTTTTGTCCCATCACCTGCTTGCGGTCACCGGTGCGGACATTCAGAGCCACGGTTTGGTCACCCCGCCGCACCCGCATTTCCAGTTTTTGACCCACCTGGCTTTTCTCCACCACCCGCTGGAGTTGGTCAGCGGTGGTTACTTTCTGGCCTGCCACCTCGGTGATCACATCTCCCCGCCGCAAACCCGCCGTCGCCGCCGGACTGCTGGGCATCACCTGCCGGATAATCACCCCGTTGGTCTCCGGGACTTGGATGGTGCTGTTGGGGTCACCGTTGATTTGTTTCGCCAATTCCGGGGTCAGGGTACTCATCACCACGCCGATGTACGGATGGGGTACGGTTTTCCCCTCGGACAAAATCGGGGTAATCGTCTTGGCCAAATCCACCGGAATGGCAAACCCAATCCCCTCCGCCCCGGCGCGAATCGCCGTATTGATCCCAATTACCTCCCCATTGCCATTGAGCAGTGGCCCCCCGGAGTTGCCCGGATTGATGGCCGCATCGGTTTGGATAAAATCTAAGCGTTTGTCGGGAATCCCCACCTCCGAACTGCTCCGGCGCAGATTGCTGACAATCCCTAGGGTCACCGTGTTGTCTAACCCCAAAGGATTACCCATGGCAATCGCCCAATCCCCCACCTGAACGTTGGTAGAATTCCCCAGGGTGGCTACCGGCAGATTCCCCGGCGGATTTTCCAGTTTCAACACCGCCAGGTCGGTTACTTCATCCGTCCCCCGCACCTGTGCTAACATCTGCCGCCCATCGGTCAAGGTCACCGTCACCTTTTGTGCCCCTTCCACCACGTGGGCGTTGGTGATAATCGTGCCATTTTTATCCACAATAAACCCGGAACCCTGACCCCGCTCCGTCCGCTCCCGGGGGACATTGAAACCATTGTCGCCAAAGAACCGACGAAAAAAAGGGTCATCCAGAAAAGGGTCAATACCCATAGCGACCGTGCGCTCGGTATCAATCCGCACCACCGCCGGTCCCACCTTTTGCACGGCGGCGGCCACAAAATTGGTAGCGGGCTTGCTATTACTATTGGTCAACGCCACTGGGGAACTAGCCGCCACCTGCTCCAACGGGTCAGCTTGGGAGGGCAATGCGTGGAACCCCACGACTGTCACAATCACCCCCACCAATACCGCCAAAGCGTGGGTCAATAATTGAAACCAGGTCTTCGGTTGCATCACTTTTCCCCAAGTCCGCCGATAGGTTTTCATTGTAGCGATTTCTCTATTTTAGGAGCTAGGGTATGGACTCGTTCCGGGGGTGAGTGTTCCCCACAATTCCCCGCAGAATGGCCTTGGTCACCCCGCCCACGCTCATCCCCGCCACAATCTCCACCCGCACATCCGCCTGGGCGTAGTGAGGCCGCCGTTGGACATCTAATTCCCGTAAACGCTGGCGTAGCCGCTCTGGGTCCTGGCTATCTGGGGCGAGTAAAGGCCGGTCATGCCGTTGGCTGAGCCGGGGAACCAAAACATCCAGGGGCGCATCCAACCACACCACCACTCCATGATGTAAATAACTCCAATTAAGCGGCTGGGTTACCACGCCCCCCCCGGTTGCCACCACCAAACGGGTATGGCTGGCGATTTCTGCGAGTACCTGGGATTCCAACCGGCGGAATTCCGCTTCCCCCTCCTGGGCGAATAATTCCGCAATCCCCCGCCCGGTGATTTGGACAATGAGCTGATCCGTATCACAAAACGTGTAGCCTAACCGGCTGGCCAACCGTTTACCCGTGGTGCTTTTGCCACAACCCATCATCCCCACTAAAAACACTGTCACCCCGCCCAAATGGGTTTGCGCTTGGGTTAGTAGTTCTGGGTCAATGGCCATCACGCAACCCCACGGATTAACCCAACCGGTCAATGTTTTGAAATGCCATGATAATCAGGGTATCATCCGGGGCTAAATGCTGAAATTGGCTCCGCTTGGGGTTGAGTAAAATATCCCCATTCCCCCGGCGGATGCCCACGAGGATCAAGGGCTGTTCTGGTTGGGCAAATCGAGTCACCTGCTGGGTTAGTTCCCCAAACGATAACCCCTGCCAACTGACCGGATAATTTCCCGGTTCGATAAAATAAAATTCGTTTGTATCTTCGGTATAAGTAAGCAACTGCTGATAAACCACGGACATATTTTTGAAGAGCGCACTTTGGGCGATAATCCCCGAACTGTATTCCCGTGCCGATACCATCTCATCCACCCCCGCTTCTTTCAAATGCCGATAGCGCTCGAGTCTGACCAGTTCAGCGACCACATGGATATTTTGGTGAGACTGGGGACGATGCTCCAAATGCTTAATGGCGAGAGCAATCAGGGCATTTTTCTCGTCCGGCCCTTGGGTATCCTCATCCGCCAATAAAATAATCGCTTTCGCCTGGGGGGCAAAAAATTTTTCTAGTGTGGCGTGATGGGTGGGGTCAGCTTGGAAGAAATGGACATGAACCTGGGACTCAAATTCAGCCTTTCGGGGAATTTCTGAAGCTGAAATAACCACAATATCCCGCGGCTGCTTTTGATCCCCTTGTAATAATTGTTGAATCACCACCGGGGCTTTTTCATTCCAGTTACACACAATGATATGATTATTAAATATCTGCATTTTTTTCTCCTTTAACAGGGCTTGAGTAACGAAAAAAGAAGAGAACTTCCCGACAAGTGCCCCAAAGGTAAAAGTACCAAAAAGCAGAAGCAGTAGCTGAAAAATTTGCCCGAGAATGGTTTTGGGTTTATCGGGATATTCGCCCACTAGGGTGATCAAAACATTAGTAAAAATCTCCCAGGCGGTGGCGGGGTCAGCAAACCCACCTTCGCTCCACAGCAACATTACCACCACCGCCCCGAATATGCCCAGCCCGATTGTCCCAACCGATTTGAGCTTGACCCCAGACCGACTCACAGTGAACACCTACCTTGGCCATGCTGTAGCCATTTCATATTAGGACACCTCTATTTACTGGAATCATTAGAAAATTGTCTCGCTGAAATGCTGGTATTACCGATAGCCCGCGTGTCGCTGTGCGACATTAGCCTGCGTGTCATAGCCATTATTACTGAGAGGGACGGGAGAATGCCTGTGGCACATTGCGTGAAGCCCCCCTACAACCGCTATAGCAATCTTATGGGATTCGTAAGAATTGCAGAGGTCTTCAAGAGCCAGTGCGGGGCGATGCCCTGCGACCCTTTGCGATATGGGCATAAAAATTATTCTCACAATTCAAATGTGATTGCTATATGCAAAATTCAATCAGGATTGCTATTACCCAATGGTACGGGACAGGGCTGCCCATAACGACCGGCTCTTACCAGCGGGATGCTATCATAACGAAGCTAAATATTCTGTGCTATTCCATGATGCAACGCCGTAGCCGACTCGACCCCAGCCATATTTTATTCCGCACTGAGGAACTCCTGCGGGATGCCCGCAACCGCTATGAGGTCACCCACCAGGTTTCTCTTTGCGCCAAACGCTGTCGTTACGAAGATATTGATGCCCTCGATGACCCTTTTAACAAACCCGTCATCCGGGCAGTGGTCGAAATGGCGGAAAAGCTCAAACCGGAACTCGTTGGCGATGGTTTGACCGAAGCCCCCTAGACCTGGAGATAGACCTGGAAGATTTTTAGCGGCAATTAAATTAGCCTGAATTGAACCTCGCCCCTACCCCGCCAGTCTAAACTTCCTTAGAGGATTGAGGACAGACGCAAAGCCGGGGTGGCGGAGCCAGTACCGGCTTTTTTTTGTCCTGACGGCGGCCACGACCGATTCCGAATGGTTGAGACGATTCCGAATGGTTGAGATGGTTGATTATTCTATGCTGATTTTTCTCGTGAGTTTGCTGACGGCGTTGACCCAGCCAAGTTGCCGCTTAGCGCACCACCCAGAAACCCTGGGGTGTCCTAGCTTCTCACCGCAAAGGGTGAGTTGGTTTTAAGCCTAGCCTGCCCCTTCCAGAACAACCTTAAAAATACCTAGAGATTCCCCCAGCCCCGGAAACCTCCTGTGCTACAACCGGTAATGTCCCGGCGCACTCTGGGTTTTACCAATGAAACAATTGCCAGCTTCGATTTGGACGCTCACCGTGGGGGTTGTGATTACCCTCATTGCCCTGTGGGCGGGGAAGAACAACGGGTTTTTCCCAGAGCAAGCTTCGGTGCAAGCTCCCCTGGTGGACAACTTTTTTAATCTGATGTTTATGATCGCCGTGGCTCTGTTTTTATTGGTGGGGGGGACGATTGTTTTCTTCACGATTCAATTCCGGCAACGCCCGGGGGATGAGGGGGATGGGGTGCCTTTGGAGGGGGATTTTGCCCTGGAAGCCTACTGGACATTGATCCCGGCGGTGATCGTGATTGTCCTGGGGATTTACAGCGTGGAAGTCTTCACGGAAATGGGTGGGTTTGCCCCCGGCGGTGGCGGCGGTAATCACCTGTTTATGAGTCATCATCAGCACCACGAAATGAAAACCCAATTAGTCAGTGATGGTATGGCAGAACCCGCCCCCGAATTTAAGGCGGAATATGGGTTTGGGGGGGTGGAACCCGCCGATGTCACCGTTACCGTCACCGGGATGCAATACGCCTGGATTTTTAACTACCCAGAGGGGGTAACGGCGGGGGAACTGCATATTCCTGTAGATAAAAGTGTGCAATTGAATATCAAAGCCGCCGATGTGATCCATTCCTTTTGGGTGCCCCAATTTCGCTTAAAACAGGATGCCATCCCCGGCCACGATACGGAACTGCGGTTTACGGCCAGCAAAGTTGGGGATTACCCGGTGGTCTGTGCGGAATTGTGTGGCGGTTATCACGGAGCGATGCGTACCCGGGTGTATGTCCATACCCAGACGGAATACGACCAGTGGTTGGCGGAAAATCTCGTTGCCCAAAACCCGGATTTGTCCGGGGCGGTGGCGGTTAATTCTGGTGAGTAATGAGCTAATTCATTTATTGGAGGATAACCCTTTATGGCACAGGCACAACTTCCCGTTTCCGGTGAATTACCTTTAGATTCTGGGCACCATCCCACCGCCTGGAAATGGTATGACTATTTCACTTTTAATGTGGATCACAAGCTCATTGGGATTCAGTATTTGGTCTTTTCGTTTGTGTTTTATTTGGTGGGTGGGTTGATGGCGGTGGTGATGCGTACCGAACTGTACACCCCGGATGCGGATGTGATTGACCCGAATCTATACAATGCCCTGCTGACCAACCACGGCACCATTATGATTTTTGGTTGGATTGTCCCGGCGGCCATCGGGGGTTTTGGGAATTTTCTCGTCCCTCTGATGATCGGGGCACGGGATATGGCCTTCCCCCGCTTGAATGCCCTGGCTTTTTGGATGTTGCCCCCGGCGGGTTTGTTGCTGGTGGGTAGTTTCATTTTTGGCGGGGCGCAGGCGGGTTGGACATCCTATCCGCCCCTGAGTTTGATCACGGCCAATACCGCCCAGTCCATGTGGTGTTTGAGCATCATTTTGGCGGGGACTTCCTCGATTTTGGGTTCGGTGAATTTTGTGGTGACAATGGTAAAAATGCGGGTGCCCAGTATGGGTTGGGAGCAAATGCCCCTGTTTTGTTGGGCGATGATGGCCACGTCTCTGCTGGCTCTACTCTCCACTCCCGTGTTAGCCATTGGGTTGATTTTGTTGTTTTTTGATATAAATTTTGGTACCTCATTTTTCAAACCCGATGCGGGGGGAAATGTGATTATTTACCAGCATTTGTTCTGGTTTTATTCCCACCCGGCGGTGTATCTGATGATTTTGCCCATTTTTGGCATCATGTCCGAGGTGATTCCCGTCCACGCCCGTAAACCCATTTTTGGTTACAAGGCGATTGTGGGTTCTAGTATGGTGATTTGCTTAATTGGTTTGTTTGTGTGGGTACACCATATGTTCACCAGCGGTACACCCCCCTGGATGCGGATGTTTTTCACCGTATCCACGTTGATTGTGGCGGTGCCAACGGGGGTGAAAATCTTTAGTTGGACGGCGACCTTGTGGGGGGGCAAAATCCGCTACACCAGTGCCATGTTATTTGCCATTGGGTTGTTAATCATGTTCGTGGTGGGGGGCTTGAGCGGCGTGACTTTGGGTACGGCTCCCGTGGATATTCACATGCATGATACCTACTACGTGGTGGCGCATTTCCATTACGTTTTATTCGGGGGTTCGGTGTTTGGTTTATATGCGGGAATTTACCATTGGTTTCCCAAAATGACCGGCAGAATGCTGAATGAACCCCTGGGGAAAGTGCATTTCCTGTTGACCTTGATCGGGGCAAATTTAACCTTTTTACCCATGCACGTTTTGGGTACCCAGGGGATGCCCCGTCGGGTGGCGATGTACGACCCGCAATTTACCCACATCAACCAAATTTGCACGATTGGGGCATTTGTGCTGGCCTTTTCCGTGATTCCCTTTTTGGTGAATGTGATTTGGAGTTGGGGTTGGGGCAAAAAAGCCAGTGGCAATCCCTGGCGGGCGTTGACCCTCGAATGGACGACCGCTTCCCCGCCGATCATCGAAAATTGGCATCGTTTGCCGGTATTGACCCAAGGCCCCTATGACTACGGGGTTAACGGTCATGGTGAAGTAGCTGAAATTAACCCCTCCCATTCCTAAGAGGTAATCCCGATGACCACCGCACCCAACCCAACCGAATTGGCGGTTCAGGAGGAAATCTCCAGCGATGACCATGCCCACCATGATTTTCGGATGTTTGGATTGCTGACTTTCTTAATATCTGAATCCTTGATGTTTGGGGCATTGTTTGCCGTATTTCTTATCTTCCGGTCGGAATTTCCCGCTTGGCCGCCGGAGGAAACCGAGGTGGAATTGATTCTCCCGGCCATTAACACGGTGATTTTGGTTTCCAGTAGCTTTGTCATCCATTATGGTGACGTGGCGATCAAAAAAGGGAATGTGGCGGGGTTACAAAAATGGTATGGAATTACTGCCCTCATGGGCGTGATTTTTCTGGGGGGGCAGGTGTATGAATACGCCACCTTAGGCTACGGCTTGACCACCAATGTCTTTGCCAATTGTTTCTACATCATGACCGGGTTTCATGGTCTGCACGTTTTGATTGGCATTTTGTTGATTTTGGGGGTGATGTGGCGTTCCCGTCTGCCCAATCATTACAGTGCCGAAAAACACATTGGCGTGGAAATGGCCGAAATCTACTGGCACTTTGTGGATATTATCTGGATTGTGCTGTTTGTGTTGATTTATGTGCTGGCGTTTCTGAATTAATTGCTTAATGGGGACTGCTAAAGTAGGATTTAATTTCCTGTCTTGCAAGCCATGACCCAATCCCTTTACGACACCGATTTTTACGCTTGGACGCTAGCACAGGCCGAGTATCTCCGGGCGGGTCAGTTTGAGTTGCTCGACCTGGAAAACCTGGGGGAGGAAATCGAATCCTTGGGGAAACAACAACGGCAGGAGCTTCGTAACCGGCTGGGGATTTTGTTGGGGCAGTTGCTGAAGTGGCATTACCAACCCGAAATCCGTTCCAAAAGTTAGCTGTACACGGTTCGGGAGCAACGCCGAAAGATTCAGCGTCACTTGCGGGATAATCCCAGTCTCAAACCCTACTTGAGTGAAGCGATTGCCAGCGGTTATGAGGATGGTTTGGATTTGATTGGTCAAGAAACGCCTCTTGATCCTGAAACCCTACCCCAAACCTGTTCCTTTACCGACGCACAGATATTTACGGAGCCTATTGAGCTTTAAGAGCCGTCCCGGGTGGGCGAGTGCTAGCATAGCCCTAGTAATGGGCGGGGCAAATGACCGGGAACCGAATTGTGATTTTGGGGGGCGGGTTTGGGGGTTTGTACACCGCCCTTAATCTTTGCCAGTTTCCCTGGACAGAGGCCAACCGCCCGGAAATTATCCTCCTGAATGACGAGCGGCATTTTTTGTTCTCACCCCTGCTGTACGAATTGATTACGGGGGAGATGCAAAGTTGGGAAATCGCCCCCCCCTACGAGGAATTGTTGGCCGATACGCCGGTGCGGTTTCAACAGGCACAGGTGCGGGGGGTGGATTTGGCTCAGCGATGGGTGGACGTGGGGGGCGAACGGATTACCGGCGATTACCTGGTGTTGGCGGTGGGGGGAGAAACCCAGCGGCCAGCGATTCCGGGGTTAAAGGAATATGCCTATGAGTTTCGCACTCTGGCGGATGCGGAGCGGCTGCGGGAGCGGTTACGCCTGACCGGCACGGGGGTGGTGCGGGTGGCGGTCGTGGGTGCGGGGCCGAGTGGGATTGAGTTGGCCTGCAAACTGGCGGATCAGTTGGGCAACCGGGGGCGGGTGCGGCTGGTGGATCGGGGGTCAGAAATTCTCAAAACCTTTTCCCCCTTCGCCCGGGAAACCGCCCAAAACGCCCTGGAACAGCGGGGCATCTGGCTAAATTTGGCGACTACCGTTACCGAAATTACCGCCAATAGCATCACCTTGAACTATAAAGACCAATTGGATGTCCTGCCGGTGGACTTGGTGGTCTGGACGGCGGGCACCCGCATCCCCCAGTGGGTTAGGGATTTACCCGCCCAGCAGGATGACCAGGGACGCTTGGTGGTGCGTCCAACGTTGCAACTGCCGGATTATCCACAAGTTCTGGCACTGGGAGACGTGGCGGCCTGTGTGGATGACCAGGGGCAAGCGATTCCCCGCACGGCGCAGGCGGCCTTTCAACAGGCGGACTATGCGGCCTGGAATCTTTGGGCGTTGACCAGCGGACGTTCCCTGTTGCCCTTTAAGTATTTTCATTTGGGGGAAATGCTCACCCTGGGGACGGAGGATGCCGCCCTGTCCGGGTTGGGGATGCAATTGCAAGGCCCCCTGGCCTACATCGCCCGTCGGTTGGTGTATCTCTGGCGATTACCCACCTTGAAACACCGCTTGCAGGTGGGGTGGCACTGGATGATGACCCCCTGGTTGGACTGGGTGACGAGCGTGACCGCCAATCCCCGTTAATCCCTTACAATACCCCCGCCTGGGGCAATAAGGTCAGGGTTTCGATGCTGGCTTCGCCGGGGAGTTCGATGATCTGGCGGATGGTTTGCGCCACCGTCTGCGCCGACAGCATCCCCGCCCGGTCAAAGTGGGCGGGCACCGTATCCCAGATCGGCGTATCCACCGCCCCCGGACATAGGGCACAGACCCGAATCCCGTGGGGACGTTCCTCCTGGGCTAAAGTGTGGGACAAAGCCAGCAAACCATACTTACTAACACAGTACGCTCCCCATTGAGGAAACACCTGTTGACCGGCGATGGACACCACGTTAATAATTGTGCCTTTTTTTTGTGTCCGCATGGTGGGCAAAACCCCTTGGATACATTGGAAGGCCGCCGTCAGATTCACCGCCAAAACCCGTTCCCATGCGGCTAAGGGCGTGTCTGCCACATCCCCCAGATGCGCCACCCCGGCATTATTCACCAGCACATCACAGCCCCCCAAATCCTCAATCACCCGCTGCATCAGGGGCACCAATGCCGTCACCACGCTCATGTCCTGCGGGTAAAAGTACGCCCGTTGCCCCAGGGCGTGAATTGCCGCCGCCAAGGTGGTTAATTCCGCTTCCGAGCGGGCAATCAAGGCCACATCCCAGCCGTGGGTTGCCAGTTCCAGAGCGGTCAAGCGGCCAATGCCGCGGGATGCCCCCGTAATCACGGCGCGTTGGTTAGCCATCGAGTACCACCCCCATACGGCGAAATTTATCGTAGCGCTGGCGGCATAGCGTCGCCCCATCCAGTTCCCGCAGGCGAGCAAGATTATCCAACAAGGTTCGCTTCAGGGTTTCCGTAGCCTGTACCGGGTCGGCGTGGGCGGCTCCCAGGGGTTCGGGCAAAATTTGGTCAATCAGCCCCAATTCCAGCAAATCCGGGGCGGTGAGTTTCAACGCCTGCGCCGCTTTTGCCGCTTGGGTGCTATCTTTCCACAGGATAGCGGCACAGCCCTCCGGGGAAATTACAGAATAAATGGCGTGTTCAAACATCAAAATTCGGTCGCCGACCCCAATCCCCAGGGCACCCCCAGACCCCCCCTCCCCAATCACCACGCAGATGATTGGTACGGCCAGAGCAAACATTTCCTGCAAATTCACCGCAATCGCTTCCCCCTGCCCCAATCGCTCCGCCTCCACCCCCGGATAGGCTCCTGGCGTATCAATCAGAGTAATGATGGGCAAACCAAAGCGGTGGGCGTGCTGCATCAACCGCAAAGCCTTGCGGTACCCTCCCGGCGAAGCCATGCCAAAGTTGCGGGCGACATTTTCCTTGGTGTCTCGCCCCTTTTGATGCCCCAAAATCAGTACCGGTTGCCCCCCCAGGCGAGCCAAGCCCCCCACCAGTGCCGGGTCATCGCTCCCCCCCCGGTCACCGTGTAGTTCCAGCCATTCATCGGTCATGGCCTGAATGTAATCCAAGGTGGTGGGACGGCGGGGATGGCGAGCAACCTTGACCCGCTGTTCCGGCGTGAGGCGGGTGAAAATTTCCTGGCGCAACTGGCGGTAATTTCCCACCAACTGGCGCACCCGGTCCGAGACATCCACCCCGCTGTCCTGCGCCATTTGCTCAATCTGATGAATCCGTTGCTCCATCTCCACCAACGGGCGTTCAAAATCCAGAATTACCGCTTTCCGTTCTGGGGTCATTGGGCACATGCCAACGTGTTCATATCACCCGCCGTCAGTAACTTTGGATGATAGAAGGAGTTTAACATACGGTCGGGTGCAGTGATTTGTTAGATTGCTCTTACTGCTTTCTTAAAATCTTGTCATACTCAGAGTGTGACCCAACCCAGAACCAAACTATCTTTTCTTCATCCGACTTCTTAATCCCCAAGGCTCGCCATCCAATTCCGACTCTAACTGACCATATTTTCTCTCCTGGCTTGACTTCTTTGAACTCTAAGCTTGGGTGAAATGGGTTTTCTTTCCAAATCCCGTAATTTTTCTTTGCTGTTTCTTGTACCCTTTGCGGCAAACTTAAAAATAGTTCACGAAACTTCTTGGTTCTGGTTGACTTCATTCTTCTCCAAAGCCTTTATCCTCAGTTCTTCCCTCTTGCTCTTCCAATAGAGCTTCTTGTGCCATTTCGAGTAAAGACCCCAATTCAATATCTTCTCTTGAAAGGCTTTTTTGCCATTTTAGTTCGTTTTCAATGTCTTCTAAGAGTTTTTGAGCAAGTTCGTCTTGAAGATAGTTTGGAAGTTTTTGGATTTCTGTAAATGCTCTCTGTAACAAAGTAGTCACGGCTTATTCTTGGTTTTGGGACACTAACTATGTTACTACTTTTTCCGCACTTGCAATCTAACTGTTCTGGTCAGCAGTCGCCAAAAATTTTGTGACATCACAAGTAGCTTTGTGCAATCCGCTCCAGTAGGGTTGTTAGGCTGCGGCGTATCCACGTTCACGACTCTATCTAGCATCTTTGAGCAACATGGAAAGCAGATATATATGAGAGCCGAAGACTTCCACCAAAGTCACGCTCAATTTTATCTCTCAATCCTTCAAATAAAGCCTCCTTGATTTCAGGGTCTAGCTTTAGGTATGGTGAATAAGTATTCAAAAGTGTCAAATACTCATCCACTGTACAAGTTACTTCAGATTCAATATGACCAGATACTAAATCTTTAAATAGACCTGAATCTTTGACTATTTGTCCTAATCCTTGCAAAATCTTTTCCTGTGTTTCTCGATCTTCGTAGCGGTCTAGAGATGGAGCGTTAAGTTGATAGACTTCGGATAGGCGTTGGTACACTTCATAGCAAGGCTGAAGTTCTTTGTTCCATAACAAAATTAAGTAGCCATTCGCCTGTAAAGCCTGTGCTGCTTTTGGATATGCCACCTCTAGCGGTATCCAATGAAAGGAACTTGCTGCCAAAACAGCATCAAACCTATTTGCTTCTAGCACCCATTCCTCAAAGGATATATTTTGAATTTCTACGTTTGAATACTGGTTACAATTTTGTTGAGCTAGGTGGTAAAAATCTGGGTTGGGTTCCAAACAAATCATCGAGGAACCTAATTGAGCAAAGGCTATTGTTGCTGTTGCGGGACCACATCCCACCTCAAGAATTGTTGAGCTAGAAGAGAGTTGAGTGATTTCTATAACTTGACGAATCAACTCTTGCGGATAGTGAGGTCTTGCTTTATTGTAAGCCTCTGCTGCCGGAGAATACCAGTTTTTCCGCTGCTCCAGATTCCTTTCAGAGTAGCTACTGATGGTTTGTCTTAGATCGTTGTAATCCATTTGAAATTGTTGCACTCCAACAGAGAACTCTGAGGTGCGCCTCAACCGATAACTTAAGCAGCCTAACGGTTGAACTCACCCGTCATCATTGATGTTGGATGATATGGATAGTTTAACATACGATTGCCTACGGCACGGCAAAGTTTAGCGGGTGCAGTGATTGGTTATACTGGCTCTGCATCTATTTCAATAGGTATTGTCTAGTTTCTTCTCTAAAAATAATGCCCTACCCATTTTTGGGTCTAACTCGTAGTTCTTAAATCCGAAAAATTTATATGCTGATAGTGCAGCATGGTTTCCCTCCAATACTTCTAATGTGAGTTTACAACAGCCCAATTCGGTTGCTATTTTCTCTGCCTTTTGCAAAAGTTTTTTAGATATTCCTTTGCCTCTATGGATAGGGTCAACAACAAGGTCATGAATGTTCAATAGCGGCTTGCAAGCAAAAGTAGAAAATCCATCAAAACAAATGGCAAGACCTACTGGAATAGTATCAATAAAAGCAATGAGCACATGTGCAGATTTCCTCTTGATAAGCTCACGGGGTAAATTTGTTTTGACAAATTCTGATAATTCTTGTCCTCCGCCCATTGGATCAAGTGTATAGATTTCCATTAACTTAATCAAAGCATCCCTATGGGCTGTTAATTCTAAATTGCCTAAAACAATCTCAACTTCTATCGACATAGTGCTTTGGTTTTCCGTACAACGGTTGAACTCACCCGCCGTCATTGATGTTGGATGATATGGATAGTTTAACATACGATTGCCTACGGCACGGCAAAGCCTAATGGGTGCCGTGACTTTTTAGAGTTCTCTTTGCTCTTTTTGGTACATATTGATTTCCCCAATATCCACAGAATTTGACAGTGTTAATATCCATCCAATCGCAGAGATAATATCTTCCATTGGAATTGGAATTTGTGCATCAAATCTTCCTTCTTTTATATCTGCCATTACTTCTTTAGTAGCAATGTTCCCTGGATTGATAACTGTAATACCAATGCCGTAGTGCCGCAAAGACAGCCTTAATGACTGTACTGCTCCTCTGAGTCTAAACTTTGATGCTGTATTGGCTACTTCAGTAGTAGCAGAATTATCTAGCCCAGACAATGCGCCAATAAATATTGCCCTTGGATTATCTGATTGCGAAAGATTATTGGCAAGTCTTTTCATTAATTCAATCGGGGCAATCGTATTGACTGCTAATAGGTGTCGAGTTTCATGATCTGGGCTTTTCAAGAAATCATACTGATCGGTAAAGGCTCCATTTTCCCAAACCCCTCCCATAAATAAAAGGGCATCAATCCGAGACTCTCCAATCCTATCAACAACTGTGTTTATCCCCTCTGGGGTAGAAATGTCTGCTTGAATCCAATCTCCCGCAACTGGTTTGCTTCTGGAAACGGAAAACAGGACATTACCTTTTTCTGCGAAATGTTTCGCAACCGCTCCGCCTATCCCACGGCTGGCACCTATGATAACGACTTGCTGTTTCATAGTTGCATCTTGAAATCTAAAACTAGGAGGATGGTGCCATTTTCTGGTGCCAAAAATTCCAAACGCTCGCCGCCATCGTCACCACCCCGGTGAGAATGGCTGTTTCATCCACAGTGAATTTGGGGTGATGCAAACTGTAATAAGGTTGACCCGCTACCCCCGTTCCCAGGCGAAACATCGCCCCCGGTACGTTTTCTAAATATAGGGAAAAATCCTCCGCTCCCAAGGACGGCTCGGTGAGAATTTGCACCCGTTCCCCCCCCCAGGCCGCCCTGGCCGATTGCTCCACCATTTGGGTTAACTCCGAGTCATTGTGCACTCCCGGCACACCGTTTTTGTAGGCCAAGGTGTACCGAGCACCGTAGGTGGCGCAGGTGTTTTGGATAATCCCCTCAATCCACTGGGGCAACTGCGCCCGGGTTTCGGGATGGAGCGAGCGCACCGTCCCCAACAGCCGCACCTGGTCGGCAATCACATTCGGTGCCCTGCCGCCCTGGATTTTGCCGATGGTTAAGACCACGGGACGCAGGGGGTTTTGGGTACGGCTGATGGCCTGTTGCAAATTACCAATCACCTGAGCGGCAATCCACACCGCATCAATGGCTTCATGGGGACGTGCCCCATGCCCCGATTCCCCCAGGATGGTGATTTCCAATTCATCGGCGGCAGCCGTCAACGCCCCGTAGCGAATCCCGATGGTTCCCCCCGGCAAGGCAGGCCAGACGTGTACTCCCAACAGGGCAATCACATTCGCCAACGCCCCATCCTCGATCATCCAGCGGGCACCCTGGGCGGTCTCCTCGGCGGGTTGGAACAAAAATCGCACCCGTCCTGGTACCGGTTCGGGCAAAGCAGCCAATACCATCGCCGTCCCCAGGGCAACCGTCGTATGAACATCGTGGCCACAGGCGTGCATCACCCCGTCAATGCGAGAGCGATAGTCTAAACCCGTCATTTCTTGGATGGGTAGGGCATCCAAATCCGCTCGCACCGCTAGCAAGGGCGACTCCCCGTCACCCAAATCCGCCACCAAACCGGTTTTTGCCACCGCTTCTCGCACGGTCAACCCGCACGAAGACAATACCCCCGCCACATAAGCCGAGGTTTGCCATTCCTGGCCACTCAGCTCGGGAAAGCCGTGGATGTGCCGCCGAATCTCGACCAGCCGGGGTGCCAACGCCGTGGCAATCCCCTGGATGGGTTCTAGCACCGATTTAGGCGGCGGACTCACTGGCGGGATAGACGCTGACCTTTTGCTGGGTTTTGCCCCGTCGTTCAAACCGTACTACCCCATCCACCAGGGCAAATAGGGTGTAATCCCTGCCCAAACCCACGTTCACCCCCGGATGGAAGCTCGTCCCCCGTTGGCGCACCAGGATATTGCCCGCCCGCACCACCTGGCCGCCGTAGCGTTTCACCCCCAGGCGTTGGGCGTTGGAATCCCGACCGTTGCGGGTACTGCCACTACCTTTCTTGTGTGCCATTGTTCACCTCTGTGTGATTAACAATCCAATCCCCAGCCAACCTAGGCTGCTACCGCTGCCGATTCAGCACTTGCGACAGCGGTAAATTCCTGCCCCCCCAGGACAATTTTTTCCACCAAAACCCGGGTCAATTCCTGGCGATGCCCGGTTTTTTTGCGGGTTTTTTTCTTGGGGCGCATCTTGTAGATGATTAGCTTTGGCCCCCGCCGTGCCGCTAGGACTTTCCCCACGACCTGCGCCTCGGGCACCGTGGGCTGACCAATATGGACTTGGCCGCCGCAATGTACCAACAAAACCTGCTCGAGGGTGACCGTTTCCCCGCTCTCTAACCCCAGGGAATTCACATCGTAGAACCGCCCCGGTTCCATCCAAAACTGCTTGCCGCCGACGGCCACTATGGCGTAGTTGGTTTCCATCTCTTCGGGTTGATTGCTCTGATTTTGACAACACAAGTCTCAATTATAGTTTTTTTATGCACAACAGGTCAACATAGGGTTTGGGAAGGGACAAAAGGATTACACTCATCCTATGCCTAAACCCCGCCCGAGCCGTGACCGGATTGTGCCCACGTCCCTGGAGGGGGAATTGCGCCAGTCCTACCTGGCCTACGCCCTGAGTGTGATGGTGGGACGGGCGTTGCCGGATGGGCGGGATGGCCTGAAACCGGTGCAGCGGCGGATTCTCTACGCCATGTGGCAGATGGGTTTGACGGCGCCACGTCCCCACCGCAAAAGTGCCCGGGTGGTGGGGGAGGTGCTGGGGAAATACCATCCCCACGGGGATCAGTCGGTGTATGCCGCCCTGGTGCGGTTGGCGCAGGAATTTCAGTGCCGCTACCCCCTGATTGAAGGGCAGGGAAATTTTGGCTCGATCGATAATGACCCGGCGGCGGCCATGCGTTACACGGAAGCCCGGTTGTCGGCGTTTACGGCGCAGGTGCTATTTACGGATTTGCACCCGGCGATTGTGGATTTTCACGACAATTTTGATGGCAGCGAAGCGGAACCCCAGGTGCTGCCTGCCCAGTTGCCGGTGCTGTTGCTGAATGGCTGTAGTGGCATTGCCGTGGGGATGGCGACCCAGATTCCGCCCCACCACAGCGGGGAAATCATCGAGGCGTTGATCCATTTAATTGACTATCCCCATCTAAGCGATGAACGGTTGTATAGGCTGGTGCCGGGGCCGGATTTTCCCACGGGCGGCGAGTTGGTCAACCCCCACACGATTCCCCAGGTGTATCGGACGGGGCGGGGAGCGATCACCCTGCGGGGGATATGGCACCAGGAAACCCAGGGGACGGGCAAACGGGCAAAGCCGGTGCTGGTGATTACGGAATTGCCTTACCAGGTGGTGAAAGCGGACTGGTTAAGCCGCACGGCGGAGTTGATCCACCAGGGGCGGTTGGGGGGCATTGCCGACCTGCGCGACGAGAGCGACCGGGACGGGATGCGGGTGGTGGTGACTCTGAAACCGGGGCAGGATGTGCCGGAAGTTGTCCAGCAGTTGTACCAGCAGACTCCCTTGGAAATTCAATTCCACGCCAGTTTCTTGGCCTTAATTAACGGGCGACCCCAGCATTGTTCCCTGCGGCGGTTGTTGCAGGAATTTTTGGCCTTTCGGGAACTGACCTTACAACGCTGCTATGCCCACGAGTGGCAAGAAGTGACCCAGCAAATGACCCGCTTGACGGCCTTGCACCAGGCGATTAGCCATCTGGATCAGGTGTTTACTATTTTAAGACATTGTAAAGATATTGACCAAGCGAAAGCCGACCTCATGCAGCGGCTAGAATTAACCGCCGACCAAGCGGAAACGGTTTTATCCACGCCCTTGCGCCGGTTGACCCGGTTGGAGGCGGAGGGACTGCACACCCAACTGACCCTACTGGCTCAACGGCAAGAACGCTTAGCCCAGTTACAGCAAGACCGGGGGGAGCGCCTGCGGGAATTGAAAAAGCAATTAAAACAATTACAAAAGCAGTATGCTGACAACCGCCGAACTCGCATTGGGTCATCGCCAGGGGCGGAGGAGACAGGGGTAACGCTTCGGTTAAATGCCGCCGGGGTGTGGCGTCGGGGAGAGCGGCAACCCGCCCAGCAGTTGTCCTTGGATTTGACTAATGAGCGGGGGCATCCCACGCTCTGGCAGGGAGAACTGCACCCCGGGGAGCGGCTCCTGGTGTTTGGCAGCACCGGTGGGGTGCAGGAGGTGACTGGGCGGGATGGGGGCGCACTTTCGCAGGAGGGGTGGCCGGATTGGTTCACCTGGGAGGCGGGGCTGTTGCCGGTGGTGGTGGATGCCCAAACGCCGGGGGTGTGGCTGGTGAGCCGGGGCGGTTGTGGGACGGTGATGGCGGTGTCTGACCTGTGGCAGGGGGAATGGGGATTTCCGGCGGGGGATGAGGTGCTGGCCGTGGGGGTGTGGCAAACGGGGCTGGAGGTGGTTTTTGCCAGCGGGTGGGGGCGGGTGGGGCGGGGGAAATTGTCCCGGCGGACTGGGGGTAAATCCCTGCTGACCTTGGCGGCGGACGAATCCCTGGTGGGGGTGGTGGCGGGGAAACGGGCAGTCCGAGCGGTGACGGCGGGGGGCGAGTGCCAGGATTTGCCCGCCCCGCCCTTGGGGGAGGTGGTTTCCCTGCCCCTGGTGGCTCCCTGGGTGGGGGTGGTGGCGGGGGAGGGGGTGGTTTATGGCTATACGAACCGGCAACGGTGGGTGCGCCTGGGGGCGAGTTTGGCGGCGGGGGAGCAGCTATTGCGGGTGGTTCAGGCTAGAATGGGCGGGGAATTTTAGGTGCATTTTAAGTATTTTGAACCATGACCTACCGTTCGGCCTGGTGGCGACCCTGGCATGATATTGACCTCACCCTGTTGGGGGCGGTGTTGACCCTGACGGTGATTGGGGTGACGGCGATTCGCAGTGCGGGGTTGGCGCAAAATACCTGGGATTGGTGGCAACAGACCCTGATTGCGTTGCTGGGGGTGGGGGTGGCGCTGTTTTTGGCGCGCTTGCCCTACCAGTGGTGGCGGCGGTGGCATTGGGGTATTTATGGGTTGGCCAATGCCCTGCTGGTGGCAGTGATGTTTGTGGGGACAACGGCACTGGGGGCGGAACGGTGGATTTCCATTGGTGGCTTCCATCTGCAACCGTCGGAATTTGCCAAGGTGGCGGTGGTACTCACGTTGGCCGCCGTGTTGGAGCAGTCCCGCTCGCCGGTGTTGTGGACGATTGGGCAGGCAGCCCTGGTGGTCGCTTTGCCCTGGTTGTTGGTGTTTGTCCAACCCAATCTGGGGACGGCATTGATTTTTGCGGCGATTACCCTGGGGATGTTGTACTGGGCGAATATCCCCTTGGCCTGGATTGTGTTATTGCTTTCGCCGCTGGTGTCGGCGATTTTGTTATCCCTGTCCCTGCCGCTGTGGGGGGTGTGGGTGGTGGTGATGGCGTTGGTGGGCTGGTTTTCGTTGCCCTGGCCGCGGATTGGCGGTCTAGTCGCCTTGGTGGTGAATTTGATTTCGGGGCAATTGGGGCAGGTGTTTTGGGGGTTGTTGAAGGATTACCAACGGGATCGGCTGATTTTGTTTCTCGACCCCAACCAAGACCCGCTGGGGGGTGGGTATCACCTGATCCAATCCCGGATTGCCATTGGTTCCGGGGGCTTGTGGGGGCAGGGTTTATTTCAGGGGAGTCAAACCCAGTTGAGTTTTATCCCGGAACAAAATACGGATTTTATTTTCTCGGTGATTGGTGAAGAATTGGGCTTTATTGGGGCGATGATTGTGGTGTTTTTGTTTTGGTTAATTTGTTTACGGTTGGTGCTGATCGCCCGCAGTGCCCGGGATGGATTTGGCTCGCTGCTGGCGATTGGGGTCTTGAGTATGTTGATTTTCCAGGTGGTGATTAATATCGGTATGACCGTGGGTTTGGCACCAATTACGGGGATTCCGTTGCCGTTTTTGAGCTATGGGCGTTCGGCTATGTTGGCCAATTTTATTGCCCTGGGGTTGGTGGAATCGGTGGCGAATCACCGGCGCAAGGCATTTTATTGAGCTTATTACCAATGATCAAAGGCGAAACGGTGCTGTACAATCCAAACAACTTGTATGGATCATTTCGCCGTTAAAACCTATGACCGCATTGCAGCAGGGATTAACCTTATTTTTTAGTTTGCTGGTGGAAGCCATCCCCTTTTTGTTGTTGGGGGTGCTGTTCTCCAGCGTATTGCTGCTGTGGGTGGAACCGGAACAATTACTGAAATTGTTGCCCCGGCATCCCCTGGGGGGAGCGGTGGCGGGGGCGGTGCTGGGTTGCTTACTGCCGGTGTGTGAATGTGGCAATGTGCCAGTTGCCCGCCGGTTATTGACCCAGGGTGTGCCCACCTCCGTGGCGGTGGGTTTTTTGTTGGGGGCACCGACGATCAACCCGATTGTGATCTGGTCTACCTGGGTGGCGTTTCGGGATCAGCCCATTATGATTTGGGGGCGGGTGGTGTTGACCCTGCTGGTGGCGGTGGTGGTGGGATGGGTCTTTTCGGTGCAAAAAGATTTGCGGCCATTTTTACAACCGGCGGTGGCGCAGGTGATGCCCCCACCGACTGCTAAACCTTTGCAAACACCGGTACTGGCGGGGGTGCCGACCGGGAATTTTTTTGCCCTGGCGGGGGGGAAAACCCTGCCGTTGGAAACCACGGGCTGGAATGCGTCTCGGTTACTTTCCCGACGGGGGCGGTGGCAGCTGGTGTGGGTGAACGCTTTGACGGAGTTGCGGGAATTGGGGGCGGTGTTGATCCTGGGCACGGCGGTGGCGGCAGCGATTCAGGTACTGACCCCCCGGGAGGTCATCTTGAGCTTGGGGCAAGGGCCGGTCACGTCGGTGGTCGCCATGTTGGTGTTGGGGACGGTGGTGTCCATTTGTTCAACGGTGGATGCGTTTTTTGCCCTGTCCTTTGCGGGGAGTTTTACGGCGGGGGCGTTGTTGGCCTTTTTGGTCTTTGGGCCGATGGTGGATTTGAAGGGGGTGAGTTTGCTGTTAACGGTGTTTCGTCCCCGGGCGGTGCTGTACTTGTTTTTGTTGGCGGGGCTGTTAACCTTTGTCCTGACGTTGGCGATGAATTTGTACTTATGAATGGCTTAGACCTACTGGCGATTGGGGCGTGGGGGGTTTTACTCCTCAAGTATTGGCTGACGGGACAGTTGGCGGTGTTGATCCACCCCAATTATTTCCCGTTGACCATTGGGGCGGGTTTTTTGCTGGTGGGCTTGGTGGCGTGGCAGGGGTGGGTGCGCTGGCGAGAACCGGGGCAACCCCAACCCGTGGCGGAGGGGGGGCAACTGTTACCCCGCTCCTGGGGGCGGTTTTTGTTACTCAGTACGGCGGTGGTCGGGTTGGTTATCACGCCCCGGCCATTCAATAGCCAAATTGCCCTGGAAAGCGGGGAATTGTTGGGTACGACCCGCACCATGCCCCAACAGTTTCGCCCCGTCAACCGCCCGGAGGAACGTTCCCTGGTGGACTGGGTGCGCTTGTTGAATGCCTACCCGGAACCGGATGCCTACCAGGGTCAGCGGGCGCAGGTGCAAGGATTTGTGGTGCATCCCCCGGCGAGTCCGGCCAATCGTTTTTTTATCGCCCGGTTTGTGGTGACCTGTTGCGCTGCCGATGCCTACCCGGTGGGATTGCCGGTGGATTTGCCGGAGGGAATAGCGCAGACCTACCCAGCCGATACCTGGTTGGAAATTCGGGGAAAAATGGCCACAGGGCAAGTTAAAGGCCAACGGCGATTAGTCTTAAACGCTGAAAAGGTCACTCCGATCAAACCCCCGGCTAATCCCTACTTATATTAACGGTATATTTGTATTAATCTTGTACTATAATTGAGCTGGGCAATCGTGTGGTTGCACAATTCGCTGAGAACCCGAGGGCTGCGCCCTGCGACCCATATTTATGTCAACCTTTAGGAGTTCAGCTAGGGCAGTCCTCTACCATTAAACCCGGTCATCGTGTGGTGACGATATTCCCTGAGAAGCAGAGACGGGGCGGTGCCCACCCACCTTTACTCCATAAAATTGATGCTGACTACGCAACTGTGATTGGTACATGAATCATCCTTATCCCAACCATCCCGCCGTTCTGTGCTACGGCCTTGCCCTCTGGGATGCACTGGCGGATCAAATCGGTATATCCCGTGCCCAGGTGCGTTCCTGGACACCCTATGCGGGGGGGGCGGGGTTGAATGTGGCCTGTGGCCTGGGGAAATTGGGGATTTCTGGGGCGTTAATCGCCGGAGTGGGGCAGGACGAATGGGGAAATAAATTACTGGACACGTTGCAATCTTATTATGTATGCACAAATAATATACAAAAACTGCCCTATCCCACCCGGATTGTCGAAGTGACCCGCAGGGAGGATGGCGAGCGGGAATTTGCCGGATTTCGTCCCCCCGATTGCCAGGATTTTGCCGATGCCTATCTAGCATTTCGTGAACCCCATACTACGCCCAAATATCTCTATATCGAAGCCCTGATGTTAGCTTTTCCGGTAGCACGAGAAACCTGTTATCAATTCGTTACTTGGGCATGGCATAACCAAGTCAAAATTCTCGTGGATGTGAATTGGCGACCCGTGTTTTGGTCAGATGGTAAATTAGCCCAATTATTAACCCGAAAATTACTAGGCCATGTGCAAATGGTAAAATTAACCCAGGAGGAAGCCCAATGGTTATTTGCCACCGATGACCCCAGCTTAATTCAGCAAATATGCCCCAATTTAACCCATATTTTAGTAACCCAGGGTGCCCAGGGTTGTGATTATCAAATCGGAGCATATCGGGGGCATTGTCCCGCTTTTGGGGTGAATGCGGTAGATACCACCGGGGCGGGGGATGCCTTTGTGGCGGGGTGGTTATATCAATTAGTGACCCAGGAAAATACTTTATTTGATAATGCAAAAATACTCAATCAAGCATTACGGTGGGCGAGTGCGGTTGCCGCTTTATCCACCACGGCTCCGGGAGCGATTACCCAAGCTCCTGACGTAGAAGCAGTGCAGGCATTCCTCACCGCTCATCTCTCTGGGTGAACCGCCCCCGCCCCACCCTGGTCTAAAAGCATGGAACCTTTTGGAGCATACATTCCATGGGAGTAATTCGTTGCTTAGTACCAGCTCTGGCCGCCACCTTGATGTTGGCGGGAACCGCCCAAGCGGGAGAGGTCACGTTCACTGGAGAAAATGGCAAAACTGGCACCATTAATACCCAGCGCAACCGCACAGAAACGGGTTGGACGGTAGACCGGCTGTACACCACCCCGCAAGGGCAAACCAAATCTGTGAATAAAACCGTGACCCCCACGGGCAATGGCACCTACACCACCACCCGGAGCACCATCGGTCGTAATGGCCGTACCACCTTAAATACCGGCACTTGGAGCACGGACGGCAATGGCAATTACACCGGCACCGTCGAGCGCACCAACCGGCAAGGGGAAACCAGCCCCTACCAAGTGAATGGTCAGCGGAGCCGCACCGAAGCCGGTCGCACCAACAATGCCACCGTCACTGGCCCGAATGGGAACACCCGCTCCTACAATCGGGTCGGCAGTTGCAACGCTGGTGTTTGTACCGGCACCACCACGTTTAACAACGGCACCACCCGCATCGGCACCGTTGACCGGAACAACAACACCTTCTCAGTCACCGGTCGCCAAGGCCGCACCCGCACCGGCACCTACCAACGCACTCGTTAAGGAGAATCCGCATGAACCTGATGTTATTACCTGCTTTGTTGGGGTTAGTTTTGGCGGCTCCCGTCATCACCGCCCCACCCGCCCAAGCCGAAGTGGAACTGGCGCAACAAACCACCCGCAAAGGCCCCTTGGCGGATTTGAACCTCACCCCGGAGCAACAGCAACGGATGCAACAAATTCGCCAAAATGCCCGTACCCAGATGCAACAGGTTTTGACCCCCGAACAGCGGCAACAACTCAGCCAACTGCAAGGTCAATCCCCGGAACAACGGCGGACATCAGTGAAAAACCTCAATCTCACGGATGCCCAAAAACAACAGATGAAACAAATCCGCACCAGTACCCGCCAACAAATTGAAGCCATCCTCACCCCGGAGCAACGTCAACAACTGGAAGCCCGACGGCAACAATGGCAACAACGGCGGGGTCAGCCCAATAATCCCAACAATCTTTAATTTGAGTCGGCCAAGCAATTAAAAATCAAATGAATGCCCCCAGGATTTGGGGGCTTTTTAGTGGCACCACTTACCGACCAATCCCCAGCACCGTCGCCAACGAGCGCGCCGCATTCGCTGGTTCCATCGCATCCATGGCTGCTGTTGGTTCGTAACCACAATGCACCATGCAGTCTCTGCATTTGGGGTTGCCACTAGCTTGACCATAGTTTTCCCACTCGGTCGTTTCCAGTAATTCCTGATAGCTTTGGCAATGACCCTCGTTCAGTAAATAACAAGGTTTTTGCCAGCCCAAAACACTATAACTGGGCATACCCCAGGGTGTGCATTCGTAGTCTTTTTCACCCACCAAAAAATCAATAAATAAGGGGTTGTGATTGAAATTCCACTTGCTCTTGCCTTGTCGGTAGGGAGCCATGACTTCTCGGAATAAAGCCCGCGTTTGCTCCCGCTTCAGAAAATGCTCCTGATCCGGTGCCCATTCGTAGCTATAACCGGGGGAAACCATCATCCCATCCACCCCCAATTCCGTCAGAAAATCAAACAATTCGTGAATATCTTCCGGTTTGGTGCCATCGAAAACGGTCGTATTGGTCGTGACCCGAAAACCCGCTTTTTTGGCTGATTTAATCGCACTGATAGCCGTATCAAAGACCCCCTTGCGATCCACACATTTATCATGCAATTCCCGCATCCCATCCAAATGCACACTGAAAGAAAAGTAGGGCGATGGGGTAAATTTGGACAAACTTTTCTCTAGCAAAATGCCGTTGGTGCAAAGATAAACGAACTTGCGACGTGCCACCAAACCCGCAACAATCTCATCAATTTGGGGATGCAGTAAGGGTTCACCGCCCGGAATCGCCACCACCGGGGCACCACACTCCTCGACCGCCTGGAAACATTCCTCCGGGGTGAGATTACGCTTCAGGATGTCCACGGGATGCTGAATCTTGCCACAGCCGGAACAGGCCAAATTGCAACGAAATAGGGGTTCCAACATCAACGTCAGGGCATAGCGCTTACGACCGAGCATCCGTTGTGTGACTAAATACTTGCCCACTTCGAGAGCCTGCAACCAATGAATTGACATCAGAATCACTCCTCAAAAAACCACAGGGTTCAAAAATTTTAACGTTTTCTACCCCGATACTGTAAGGGATTTCCCCAGGGCTGGCAAGGAAAAGGTTAAAATTCAAGCAGGGTTATCTTAGGCGTGTCATGCCAACAGCGATTCCCATTCATATCCCTCCTACATTACGTTGTACTGAAGAACAACTTATTGAATTGGTGAAGGCTAATCCCGATTTGCGCTGGGAATTAACCGCCCAAGGAGAGGTCATCGTCATGCCACCAACGGGGAGTGAAACGGGAAATTATAATATCGGTCTGGGCACTGATATTGAACTTTGGAATCGTCAACAAAAAGCTGGCAAAGCCTTTGATTCTTCGGCGGGATTTCGTTTGCCCAATGGGGCGATTCGCTCTCCCGATGTGGCTTGGATTTCCCAAGAACGGTGGGAACAATTATCCCCAGAAGAACGCCGTAAATTTGCGCCGATTTGTCCCGATTTTGTTGTGGAATTGCTCTCGCCCTCGGATGATTTAGCGGTGGTGCAAATGAAGATGCAAGAGTATTTAGAAAACGGCTGTCGTTTGGGCTGGCTGATCAACCCTGAAACCCGTAATGTTACCATTTATCGCCCTGATTCTGCCCCCGAAACGGTAACTTTTGATGTGATATTATCAGGTGAGGATATTTTGCTGGGATTTAGGTTAGATTTACGAGCCATTTTTGGGGATGGTTAGAATAGAGTTGCTATATGAGTTAAACCCATGAATGCTGTTATCCCGATCCAGATTCCCCGCACCCTCCGCTGCACGGAAGAGCAGTTTGGGGAATTGATTAAAGCCAATCCCGATTTGCGCTGGGAATTAACCGCCCAAGGAGAAGTGATTGTCATGCCACCAACCGGGAGTGAAACGGGAAATTATAATTTTGAATTGGGTGGTCATTTCGCCGCCTGGAATGCTCAAAACAAACAAGGTAAAGGTTTTGATTCTTCGGCGGGATTTCGTTTGCCCAATGGGGCGATTCGCTCTCCCAATGTGGCTTGGGTTGCTCAAGAACGGTGGGAACAATTATCCCCAGAAGAACGCCGTAAATTTGCGCCGATTTGTCCCGATTTTGTTGTGGAATTGCTCTCGCCCTCGGATGATTTAGCGGTGGTGCAAATGAAGATGCAAGAGTATTTAGAAAACGGCTGTCGTTTGGGCTGGCTGATCAACCCTGAAACCCGTAATGTTACCATTTATCGCCCTGATTCTGCCCCCGAAACGGTAACTTTTGATGTGATATTATCAGGTGAGGATATTTTGCTGGGATTTACGTTAGATTTACGAGCGATTTTTGGGCAGAGTGCTTCACCATAACCACCCATGCAATACCGACGTTTTGGCCGCACAAAATTACCAATGCCCGTCTTTTCCTGTGGGGGAATGCGCTATCAGCATCAATGGCAAGATCAAAAACCAGAACAGATTCCTCCAGAGAGTCAGGCCAATCTGCGAGCTACGATTCACCGGGCTTGGGAAGTGGGCATAACGCATATCGAAACCGCACGGGGCTATGGCACTTCTGAGATGCAGTTGGGTTGGATTTTGAGCGAATTGCCACGGGAAAAGTTGATCGTCCAAACCAAAATTTCCCCTGACCCTGACCCCCAGGTATTTGCGGATAAATTTGCCAAGTCTTTGCATTATTTACAACTGGATTACGTGGATTTATTGGGGATTCATGGGATTAATTTACACGAACATTTGGATTGGAGTTTACGGGTGTGTTTACCCCTGGTGCGGCAATGGCAAAAGGCAGGGAAAGTGCGTTTTGTGGGGTTTTCCACCCACGGTCATGTGAGCGTTATAACCGATGCGATTCAAACTGGGGAATTTGATTATGTGAATCTGCATTGGTATTATGTATTTCAAGAAAATTGGCCAGCAATTTTAGCCGCAGAGCAACAGGATATGGGGGTGTTTATTATTAGCCCCAGCGATAAGGGCGGCCACCTGTACGACCCCCCGGCGAAACTAACACAACTCTGCCAACCCCTGCATCCGATGGTCTTTAATGATTTGTTTTGTTTGAGTCATCCCCAGGTGCATACGTTAAGTTTAGGAGCGGCCAAACCGACGGATTTTGATGAACATTTGCAAACCTTAGATTTTTTAGCAGAACCTCAGCCGATATTAACGCCGATTTTGGAACGATTAGACCGGGCGGCGATGCAGGCATTAGGCCAAATGTGGTTTGAGCAATGGGCGGTGAATTTACCCCCCTGGTTTGCCACACCGGGCAAGATCAATATGCCGTTAATTTTACGTTTATTAAACTTAGCGGAAGCCTTTGATTTGTGGGATTATAGCCGCACCCGTTACGGCATGATTGGCAATGCGGGGCATTGGGTGCCGGGGCGAAATGCTGCCCAGTTACCCCTGGCAGAGCTTAGGCATTGTCTGGCAGAGCATCCCCAGCCGGAGGTCGTGTTGCAACGGTTGCACCGGGCGCATCAACTGTGGGGAGGAGATAGGGGGCAACGATTGTCCGGGGCTTGAGCCAGGGTTCGGTGGAGCAACTGGGGGGAGCCACCCGCACTAGGGGAGCCAATGCCAGCAGTTCTGTCCCCAACTCGCCTTGGCAACAGGAGGCGAAGTACCGTTCCTGGATGCGTTCCATCTGGGGGTGGAGATGGAGCAGTTCCGCCAGACGTAATAATTTTTGCCACCGTTGCACCCCAATCCCCAAAAGATGCTCCGGCAAGCGGGTGAGCAATTCCTCCAGCCAAGTGAGCAGGAGCCGCTCGATAATCTGCCGCCCTGCTTGGATGTCCAACCGTACGCCCACCTGTTGGACTTCCTGGGTGAGGCTGTGCAGTTCGTGAATGTAAACGGTGCCGTTGGGGGGGCCGTCGTGGAGGGGGTTGCTGGTTTCCAGTTCCAATCGCCGTAGGAGGGACATGACCCGTTGGCTGAGGGTAATGGCAGCCGCCACCTGCAATTCCTGGGGAACGGGCAGGTGATCCCGCCGGAAGGCCATGATCACGCCGTAATTTTCCCGGTACACCTGGCTGTAAAGTTGGTCGAGTTGGGTGAGGGTGTTTTGCGCCAGTAACCCGATAATCCGCTGCCGTTCCTGGCTGAAAATATCCTGGAGTCCATAGCTGGTGCTGCCCTCGAACAACCGCTCCATCGCCAGGACGGTTTGCGCCCCACTGCCCTGGTGAAACACCTGGAGGAGTTTGTCCCTCATCTGTTGATAGGCTTTGCGCTGGCTAAATTCCTGCAAACAACAGTGAAAATCCCAGCCCCCCAGGTGCAAAACCGCCATGACCAGGTGTTTTTGCTCCCAATTGATCACCGAAGTGATCACCAGTTCCCCCAGTGCCAAGGTGAGCGTGCCGAGGCGATGGATTTGGTAATCCTGTTGTTCGATGTTGTAACAGTAGATTTGCTGCTGGCGGGGGTATTGGGTGTACAGGGAGCTAATGCCGTAGTGGGCGGCCACCTGGGGCATGGTCACCCGTGCCGTTTCCACCCGTTGCTGATACACGGCTTCCCCGTTGACGTACTGGGGGATATTGCTGGGGGCGAGGGCGAGGCGTTTGCGAAATTCCGGTTCCCAATCCTGACCCGTGACTTCCTGCGCCAATTCCATCGCCCGGGCGGCATAGCGGAGAATTTGTGTCCCCTCGGGGCGGGATAATTCGTCAAAGAACCAGCCGCAACTGGTGAACATGAACAGGCGATAGCGTTGCATCTCCAACAACCGCAGCACATCCACCTGTTCTTCCACCGTCAGGGGATAACGTTGCTGGCTCGCCAAAAACCGCTGACTCCCCTCCTGGGTGCGTTCCCGGATCACCTGAATGTAGGCATCCCTCGTTCCCCAGGGGTCTACCAGCCATTCCCCCGCCCATTCCTCGTACAGGGCATCGAGTTGCTGAGCCAACCAATCCAAACTCTGGCGCAGGGGTGCCCGCCATTTTTGGTGCCAACTGCCGCCCCCGCCACAACCACAATCCGACCGCCACCGCTCAATCCCGTGGGCACAACTCCAGGCGGTGCGCGGCTTGATCATGATTTCCCAGGTGGGGGGATGCAGGCTGAGGTAATGGGCAAAATTGGTCACCTGCCAGCCCCGTTGGGGAATGTCCCGGGTCAAGGCGTAGGCGATGGTCTTTTCCGCCCCTTTCTTATGATGCCCGAAGGTTTCCCCATCGGTAGCGACGGCAACCAACTGGTTGCGCCCCGGTTGCACCGCCATCCCCAACCGCCCCACCAGATTGTGGCTACTGTTTAAGACCTCGCCAAATCCCATATCGCCAGAAATTGGCCCATCGTAAACAAAGATGGCAATTTCCCGATTTTTGCCCCACTCCGGCAAAATCTCATCGGGAATCCGACAGCGGTAGGGACGGGTCGGGTCAATCTGGCCGCCCCCCACCTCGTACCACTCCGGGGTACCCCAGGGGCGGCACCGTTGCGCCTGGGACGGGGCAATGATGGTGAACTTAAACCCCTCCGCCACCAACACCGCCAGGGTTTCGTAATCAATCGCCGTTTCCGCCAGCCAAATCCCCTCCGGCACCCGGCCAAACCGGGAGATAAAATCCTGCTTCGCCCACCGGACTTGGGTCAATTTATCCCGGGTGGAAGCCAAGGGCATAATGATATGGTTGTACACCTGGGCGATGGCATTCCCGTGCCCGTTCAATCGCTGACAGCTGCGCCGGTCGGCCTCAATAATGCGCTGGTAGGTTTCCAGGTCATAACGCTCCAACCAGTTGAATAAGGTTGGGCCGATATTGAAGCTCAAATACTCAAAATTGTTGGTAATATCCAATATCTCCCCGGATTCGCCCACCACCCGGGCGAAGGCATTGGGGCGGTAACATTCGTGGAAAATGCGCTCATTCCAATCGTGGAAAGGGTCAGCACCCTCCTGCCGTTCAATGGCCTCCAGGTACGGGTTTTCCCGGGGTGGCTGGTAAAAATGCCCGTGAATCGTCACATAAACTTGGGTCGTTCCCATCGCTGTCCCCTTTGGCGCAGATGTCGTGCCTTGCGTCCCGAACGGTTCTCCATTTTACGGAAGTCGTGGGTACGGGATGCCCCATTGATTTAACGTAAACCCTTCCTTGTCAGGAGATGCCATTTCTCCCCATAATCTTCAGGATTGGCCGCCCCCCGGCGAATTTTATAGAAACGTAACAAGCCCTCGAAAACGGCGGAGGCTGACTATGACGATATTTACCGGAATTTTACGGAATTTTTCGTTTTCCTAACTTGTAGTCTCTCCCGTTGGTGGAGTAGTCTAGGAGTACCTAGATTCATCTTTATAAAATATGAGCGAAACGAATCCCTATGTGCAACTTGGGGTCAGCGAGGATGCCTCCTTCGAGGAAGTACAGGCGGCGCGGGCGCAGTTGTTGAGTCAGTGCCAGGGGGATGAGCGGCGCACCCAGACGGTGGAAATGGCTTACGATGCGATTTTGATGGATCGCCTGCGGCAAAGACAGGAAGGACGGATCAAGGTGCCGGAGCGGATTCGTTATGCCGAGCGGAATGTGGTGGCCACAGCGGAGAAAAATGATACCCGCACGGTTGTACTCCCGGCTTGGGCAGAAAATTTGCGCTCGTTTGTGGATACCCCCAGTGCCCAGGATGTGGCTTTACCGGCTCTGGTGTACGGGGGGTTGGGCTATTGGGCGTGGGCGGCCAGTGCGGGGGCGGCGTTACCCGTGGCTTTGGGGATTGCCACCAGTTTGTACTTCATCAACCGCAAGGAAAACCGCTTTGGGAGGGCGATGTTGCTCACGGTTTTGGGGTTACTGGTGGGGGCGTTGGTGGGGAATGTCCTGCTCGGTTTGAGCCTCGGTCTCAACCCCAATACCGCCATTAGTTGGGGTATTTTTGTGATTCTCTGGCTGGTCAGTAGTTTTTTACGCTAGCCCTCGCCCCCGTAGAGTTTGCTGGGGATGAGCTTAACCATAGGAAGGAACGGTTGATTCGGTGGCTAATGTCCTTCGGACACGCAGGCTAATGTCCTTCGGACACGCAGGCTAATGTCCTTCGGACACGCAGGCTAATGT
>CAYZTU010000003.1:0-71624 GCA_964481635.1 uncultured Synechococcus sp. | reverse complement strand
CCTTCGGACACGCAGGCTATGGGCATTCCAGCGAGATGACGTTCTGCTAATTGCAACAAATAAATGTGTCCTGTGATAGACCCCATACTAAATGAGCATTAGTTTTAATATGGCGTATCCAATCTGGAATAATACGTTGGAGTCCTAGGGCACCCCCGTCTCTGGTTCTTCAGAACTGCTCTCTTGTGCTATGGGCGGTTGCCGTTGGGTCGGTCGTGATATAAAAAGTCAGGGCTTGCGGGGGGCAGTTCCGGGTGAAGGGGTCGGTACTGGGTCAACGGCTGGCAGTGGTGGTGGGTCTGGTGGTGATTGCCCTGTGGATCGTTGGGCCAGGGGCACGCTGGGTCACACCGAAAATTCAGGATGTGGCAGCATTAGGGGCGTTTGTGGGTACCTTGGCGCAGGTGCTGTCGGGGGTATTGGGCTTTACGATCTCGGCGGTGGCGATTGTGGTGCAGTTGAGTGCCGAAAGGTTTAGCCCCAAGGTCACGGAACTATTTCTGCGGGAACGCACGAATTTGTTAACCATTTTATTTTTGATTATTGCCAATTTAATCAGCGTGTGGACGGCTTTGGCCTTTGCGTTTGACCCTATTCCCTTTGCTTTGGTGGTGATTAATTTACTCCTGGGGAGTATGGCATTTATTATTTTGATTCCTTATTTTATTTTTGTGTTGGATTTTCTCCAACCTAATTCCATTATCCAAAGTTTAGAACGGCAAGTCCAACGGGCAATTATCCAACAGTTTGAGTCATCGGAATCTCTCGTCAGGGTCAGCCAAGTCCATTGCAGTTGTTTGTCTGCTTTAGGGGAATTTCGCTCGATTGCCATTAGTGCGATTCACCAACGGGATCAGGCCATTATTTTGGGTTGCTTAGAAAGTTTGCGGGATTTGGCTGTCTTTTATGGGGAGTATAAATCCCAACTCCCAGAACTTTGGTTTCGGCTCACACCACCGGTGTATAAAGATTCGGAATTTATCTCGGTGGATGCGAGTAAATTGCGGGAAATCGAAGCTCAAAAAATTTGGTTAGAAGTAAAAATTTTTCGCCAGTATCAAGGCATATTAACTAATTCGCTACTCGTTTCCGCCGAAACCTGTACCCTGATAGGCATTTGCACTCGGGAAATTGGCGAACAGGCTCTGGATTTAGGCCATAGGCATATTATCCATTTGACGGTGAAATTTTTTAATACCTATCTCCGTTTAGTGATGAATCAACGGGATATTCGAGCCGGTTATAATATTATTAAGCAATATCGTTTGTTAGCAGAACAAGCCCTGTTGCAGGGGTTTGATGATACGGCTTTGGAAATTGGTCAGCACTTTCGTTATTACAGCATTATTGCGTATAAGGCGAGTTTATTTTTTCTGTGCGAAACCTTTGCCTACGATTTGGGGCATTTGGTGCAAACCTGCTCGAATTTGGGAGATGAGGTACATCGCAATTTATTGGATATTTTCTTAAAAATTGACCAAGACCCGGAGAGTGAACAACAGGAACAATCCTCCCGTGGGGTACGCAAATCCCAGGTGAAGTTGGCGGCCTATTATCTCAGTCGGGGGGATAAATCCCTGGCGGATTTGATTTTCCATGATATGCAACAGGAACCCTACGCTCGGGTGCAGATTATTTGTGAGGAATTATTATCCACCCTGGAGGATTTTTGGGAATTTACCGACCGAGGGGAGAGTTTTTACTACATGGAACTGGAACTGCATCCCTACGTGCGGGAGTTTTTCAGTTGGTTTTCCCCGCCGTCAATTCCGGCTCCGGGATGATTTCGTAGGCTGCCGGGGCGATCAAGGATTGGCCGGTCATTTCCGCCGGTTGGGGCAACTGTAAAATGTCCAAAATGGTGGGAGCCACATCCGCTAACCGCCCGCCCTGGCGCAGTTGCACGTCCCCCCCATGCCCCGGAATTTTCGCCCCTTCCCCCTCGACCAAAATCAACGGTACGGGGTTGGTGGTGTGTGCCGTCCAGGGGTTGCCCTGCTCGTCCTGCATGGTTTCCGCATTACCGTGGTCGGCGGTGATCAGCACCGTCGCTCCGACTTGGCTGGCGGTGGTCAGCAGTTGTCCCAGGCAGTGATCCACGGTTTCAATGGCGGTGATGGCGGCGGCCATTTGCCCCGTATGGCCGACCATATCGGGATTGGCGTAGTTGACAATCAGTAAATCATACTGCTTTGATTCCAGAGCATCTATCACCGCCTCGGTGACTTGCTGGGCAGACATGGCTGGTGCCCGGTCGTAGGTGGGGACTTGGGGGCTGGGGATCATCAACCGTTCCTCGCCGGGAAAGGGCTGTTCCCGACCCCCGTTGAAAAAGTAGGTGACATGGGCGTATTTTTCCGTCTCGGCAGCCCGCAACTGCTTCAGCCCGTGCTGAGCGACCACTTCCCCCAGGAGATTGGTGAAATTTTGCGGCGTAAACACCACCGGCACGCCCAGACTGGGGTCGTATTCCGTGAAGGTGACGACATCTAATGACGGCAAATACGCCCGCTCAAAACCCGAGAATTTGGGGTCAACAAAAGCCCGTACCAACTGCCGCATCCGGTCGGGACGGAAATTGTAAAAAATCACCCCATCCCCACCCTGAATGGCACCGGAGGTCAACCGCACCGGCGGGATAAATTCATCCGTCACCCCCGCTGCATAACTCTGTGTCAACAATTCCACCGCCGGAATAGCTTTGCCCGCTCCGTCCGTAGTCATGACCGCATAGGCTTGCTGGATGCGCTCCCAGCGTTTATCTCTGTCCATGGCATAGTACCGACCGCTGACGGTGGCGATGGTGCCAATCCCCAGATGGGTGAGATAGGCTTGAATTTTGGCCAAATACTCCTGTCCGGCGGTGGTGAGGGTATCCCGCCCGTCCGTGATGGCATGGACACACACCTGGGCAAAACCCTGCGCCTGGGCAAAATCCAGCAACGCCAGCAGGTGATCCAGATGGGAATGCACCCCGCCCGTGGAACACAACCCCACCAGATGCAGGTTGCCCCCCCGTCCCCGCACCCGCTCCGCCATTGCCAGCAATACGGGATGGTGCAACAGTTCCCCCTCGGCGGCAGCGTCGGAAATGCGGACAAATTCCTGGGGCACAACCCGACCGGCACCTAAATTGAGATGTCCCACCTCGGAATTGCCCATTTGTCCCGCCGGTAAGCCCACATCCCGTCCCGATGCTTGGATCAGGGTATGGGGGTAGGCGTGCCAAAGGCTATCCATTACCGGGGTCGTTGCGTTGACAATCGCATTTGCTGTCGGGTTTTCCCGATAACCCCAACCATCCAAAATCACCAAAACAACCGGGGCAGTAGGGTGGGACATAAGCGGTTCTCTCAGGGGATGGATTTTGTCCTCAATGATACTATTTACGATGAAATCCCCCGAATTGGCAAATCTTCACCCGGCGGCGGTCGCTACAGCAGCTCAGGTCTGGAGGTCGCCGGCATGTCTCCGAACGCTCATCCTGTACCTTCCCAAACCCGTCTGGATAAGAATTTCTAACCCACCCATCCACCGGGATTTGCGCGATGGCTTTAGGCATTATGGATATTTCTATCGCAATTTGATGGGATGGTATAGCTAGGGTAAGGTTGTCGCCTCAAGATTCTGGAAACCCAGTGCGGGGGGGTGCCCTGCGACCCATGACGCTTTGGATATAAAAATTATTCTCCTGGGGCAAATGGGATGGCCACACCTAATGTTTCATATTTCGGAACTGGGTAAAACTCGCATCAAATAACATTTTTGCGACCCCCGTCGGGCCATTGCGGTGCTTGGCAATGATCACTTCTGATACGCCCCGTTCCGGGGTATCGGGGTTGTAATACTCATCTCGATATAACATGATCACCACGTCCGCATCCTGCTCGATACTGCCACTTTCCCGCAAATCCGAAAGCATCGGGCGTTTGTTGGTACGATGTTCCACCCCCCGACTCAACTGGGATAGGACAATCACCGGCACTTGCAACTCCCTGGCGAGGGTTTTTAAGCCCCGGGTCATGCGGGACAATTCCAACACCCGGTTATCGCTGTTGGTGCCACTGTCCATCAGTTGCAGGTAATCAATCAAAACCAGCCCCAAACTCCCCTGCTCGGCCTGCAAGCGGCGACTTTTAGAGCGAATTTCCATCATCGTGGCGCTGGCGGAGTCATCAATAAATATCGGCAATTGCGCCAGGTTGCTGATGGCTTGGTTCAGGTTCGGCCATTCCTGCTCGGCAATGCGCCCCGTCCGCAGGCGGGTGCTTTCGATGCGGGCTTCGCTGGATAACAGGCGATACACCAGTTGTTCCTTGGACATTTCCAGGCTAAACAAGGCCGTGGGCAGGCGGTGGGTGGCGGCGATGTTGCGGGCGATATTGAGGCAAAATGAGGTTTTCCCCATGGAAGGACGACCAGCCACAATGATCAAATCCGAGCGTTGAAACCCCTGGGTGAGGGCATCCAGGTCATAAAACCCGCTGGTAATCCCCGGGGGCAACATATCCTCGGAGCGTTGCTCGATTTCTTGCCAGATGGTGCTGACCATTTCGGCGGTGGACACCAGTTCCTGGCGGGGTTGGCTCTGACAAATGGCAAAAATATGCTGTTCCGCCTGATCCAGCACCTGCTCCATGGGCACACTGGTTTCATACCCCAACCGGAGAATATCCTGCCCCGCTTGAATCAGTTGGCGGCGGAGGTATTTATCCGAGACGAGGGCGGCATACTGGTCAATGTTGACCGCACTGACCACCTGTTCGACCAACTGCACCAATTTGGCCGGCCCCCCCGCCTTCTCCAATAACCCCTGATCCTGCAACCAGGTAGCGACGGCGGTCATATCCGTCGGTTTTCCCTGCATTTGTAGACTGATGGCTGCCCGGTAAATATCCTGGTGGGATTGGATGTAAAAAAATTCCGGTTTCAGTAGATGACTAATCCGACTCAGGGCTTCCGGGTCAAGCAAAATTCCCCCCAAAATCGCCTCCTCCGCCGCCACATTTTGCGGGGGCAATTGATGGGGTGAAAAACTTAATTCAGAATTACGAGGACGATGGGGCGCATCCGAAAGCATAGGCAGGCCGTGATTTGCCCCCATTCTAACCAACAACGAATGTCCCGGCGCAAAACCCCATTAGGGGTGGTTGTGGAGGTATTGGTTCACGCTGTCCACCACCGCATCCACCACGCTCTGGCTCTGGAGTTGGGCATCCATTTCCGCTTCCAGGGCGGTGACCTGCTCCGGGGGCAGGTTCAGCAGGGCGACCAGCTTGCCGTAGGCGGCCTTTTCATCCTCATTCACGAGGGGTTCACCGGGGGCACGGCTACTCGCTTGGATGACCGCATAACCCAACTGCAAGACCAGGAATTTTTCCGTGTCACTTTGCAGTTTGGGAACAATCTCCTCCAGGGGAATATTCTGGGTGACGTAATCGTGCAATTCCTGGCGAATGTGCGCCTGTTGTTGCTGATCCTGGGCAAAAAGTTGGGAAAATCGGTCGAGGATCAGGGTACTTTCTTCCGGGGAAAGTTCCCCATCACTCCAGGACATGGCCGCCACGACCCGCAAAAGGTTCATCTGCCGGGGGGAAATGCTGGGCATCGCACTCATAAAAAATGTCCATCAAGGGGGATTATTTGGACGCTACCACAATCCCAAACCCTTCCTTGGTTTTTGATGAAATTTGTTATGGTTCCTGGCGGGCGACCGCCACCTGGTCAAGCCAAGCCCAATTTAGCCCCTGCCCTAACCCCTCGGTTCGGGTCTGAAACAGGCAAGTAAATGCTCCCGCCCCCGCCCCGGATTGCGGCCACAGACGGTAACAGGGGAAATCCGCTAGATGGGATTGCATCGGTACTAGGTCGGGCACCGCCACCGCCTGGAACTGGGGAAATTGCTGCTGAAACCACTGGCAATTGTCCTCATTCTCCTGCGGGCTGTAGGTGCAGGTCATGTAGGCCAAATAACCCCCCGGTTTGACCAGTTGGGCGGCATTGGCAAGAATCCGCCGTTGGCGTTTCCGGTTGGTGTTGATCGTCACGGGATGAAAACAGCCGGGATTTGTGTCCCCCTTGGCGAGGAGGGATTGCCCGGAACAGGGGGCATCCACCAGCACCACCCCGGCGGTTTGGGCTAGATGCTGGGCGAGTTGCTGACTATCCTGGCGCAAGACCACCCCCGGCACCTGACACCGCCGCAGATTACTCAGCAACATACCCACCCGTTTGCCGATGGGTTCATTGACCAACAATACCTGCGGTTGTAAGTACCGCCATGCCAACAAAGCCTTGCCCCCCGGAGCGGCACAGACATCCATTACCACCGCTTCCGGCAGAGAAATTGCCCCCAACACCGCCCCGGCAAATACGGAAGATATGTCCAGACAATAGTAGTACCCCAGGGCGTGGTAAGGATGCCGACCGGGTTGGGTATCGGGGGGGAGACGATCCACCCACGCCGGTTGCCAAGGGTAGGGCGGTAACCCCTCAAAAGGCGGGGGTTCCGGGCGAGGACGGCACCACAAAATCCCCGGAGTCCGGGGTTGGGGGTGTTGGAGGGCATCGGTAAAAGCCGCTTGTTCCTGGGGGTCATCCGGCCAGATTTGCCCCGCTAGTTTTGCCAAAAGACGGGGAACATGGGTCGTTGTCACCATCGGCAAAAAAATGATTTAGGACGAGCGGGGAGCCTCAGGGTTCTTCTTAGAAAAACCCCACACAAACAGGAGCAAAATCAAACTTGTTGTCACCCATTCCGGGGGAATTAATTCAGGTTTGACCGCCTTAATAATTAACCGCACCCCCACCACCACCACCGTCATATAACCCGCATCCTGGAGATGGGTATAAATTTCCAGCCAGCGGATAAATAAACCCGCCAAAAACCGCAGGGCAATAATGCCGATTACCCCGCCCAGGAGGACAAGCCAGGTTTCTTCCGCCACCGCAATCGCTGTGGTAATACTATCTAATGAAAACGCCAAATCCGTTAAGGCTAACGTCGGAATGACCTGCCAAATTGATTCCGCAGGGGTGAGGGTTTTGGCACTCTCGGTTTCTTCCTTGCCCCGGGTACGCACATAATTCCCCGCCAACCACAGTAAATACAATCCCCCCGCAATGGAAACCACTGCATATTTCAACACCCAGGTCGCCGTTAAAATTAACAAAATTCGCAAAATGAAAGCCACGGCCAACCCCCAGTTCAGGGCTTGTTGCTCTAACTTGGGGTCGTGTAGCCCCTGGACAATGGCGGCTAATGCAATGGCATTGTCAGCAGAAAGTACTGCTTCTAATAAAATTAAAATCCCAATAATAACCAGGGTTTGTAACCCAAATTGCTGGGGCAATTCAATCAATTGGTCGAGCATGGATATGGGGGACACAGTATTTCATAATGTAACAGATTGGTGCAATTGGTGACCGTTTCCGGCACAGTTATTGAGGAGCATATTGTTGTGGAGGATGCGTTCATGGCACTATCGGATACCCAAGTTTTTGTGGCAATGGTCGTGGCCTTACTGCCTTTGGCGATGGCGGTACGGCTGGGTTTGGCTTTGTATAAATAGCGGTAATTGGCTGTAATTTAATCGGACAAGATGCTAAAACTCTATGGGGGAAGCCGCTCCCGGGCGGTGATTGTTGCTTGGTATTTGGAAGAGTTGCAGGTTCCCTATGAATTTGTCCGTCTGGATATGGCGCAGGGGGCACACCGGCAGGCGGATTACCTCAGCATCAATCCGATGGGTAAAGTGCCTGCCCTCGTTGATGGGGAGACCGTAGTCTGGGAGTCCGGGGCGATTTTGTTGTACTTAGCGGATAAGTACGGGCACCTGCCTGCGGATGTGGGGCAACGGGGGCAGATGTATCAGTGGGTTTTGTTTAGCAATGCGACCCTGGTGCAGGCGATTGCCCAAGCAGACAAACGGGAGGCGGAAATGGGCAAACTTTTGCCCCCCCTCCAGCAGATTTTGAGTGACCAGGACTACATTGCCGGTGCTGAGTTAAGCGTAGCGGATATAGCCCTGGGGTCAATTTTGGGATTTGCGGTGCAGATGTTCGGTCTGGATTTCAGCCCCTACCCGCAGATCGGAGCCTATTTAGGGCGTTGTGGGGCACGGTTGGCATTCCAAAAGGCGATGGGGCACCCAGCCCCTGAATCTCCTTACCCTTTTTAGGGAAGCCGCCAGTTATTTCATTGGATTATTGAGCAGAGTTTTGTAACGACAACGTACTACAAACATTAGGGATGGATCGTTCCATCCGGCATCACTGCCCCGGTGAGATTGGCACCCGCTAAATTCGCCCCCCGCATACTCGCACCCGCCAAATTCGCCCCAGAAAGATTAGCACCGGAGAGATTGGCACCCCGTAAAATCGCTACCACCAAAAATGCCCCCGTCAAATCCGCCCCGGACAGGTTGGCGTGATAAAGATTGGCCTCCGTGAGGTTGCTATGCGCCAAGGTACAACCCTGCATCTGGGCATTTAACCCATCCACCCCCCGCAGATAAGCCCCTCGTAAATCGGCCTCCTGGAGTTGTGCCTCCCCAAAATTAGCAAAAATCATATCCGCCTCCCGCAACCCCGCCTGATTGAGCCGGGCACGGGTGAGATTACACCGGCAGAGAATGGTTCCCCCCAGGTGAGCGCCCGTGAGGTCAGCCTCGAATAAATCCGCCCGATATAGATTTGCCCGCTCCAGGTCAATTCCGGCGAGCTTCATGCCGTGCAAATCCACCCGGTTCAAGTCCACCCGCCGGAAACTCCGTTCCCCGTCTAGGTACCTCTGCCGCAGTTGTTCCGCCGTAATCTGTGGAATTGTCATCTTTGCGACATCACATTAACACTACAAACCAATCACATACTTCCGCCATTCCTGGTTAGAACCACCCCGCAGATGCTTGCTCACCTCAAAATGTAAGCTACTGTGGGGACGGCGGGGGCGTTGGCGCAGGGGCAAACGCGCTTCATCTGGGGTACGGTTACCCTTTTTGATATTGCACCGGACACAGGCGGTAACGATATTCTCCCAGGATTCCCCCCCGCCCCGGGATTTGGGTACCACATGATCCAGGGTTAAATCCTCCCCCGTATAGCCACAGTACTGACAGCTATGCCCATCCCGGTGTAGGACATTGCGGCGAGTGAGGGGGATTTCCTTGTGGGGAATGTTCACGTAATGCCGCAGGCGAATCACCGTAGGTAGGGAAAAATTGGGATAAACCACCTTGCCATTGTGTTCTAACTGCTCCGCCTTGCCCTTGAGTACCAGCACCGCCGCCCGCTTCCAGGTGGTGATATTCAATGGCTCATAGGAAGCATTCAGTACCAAGACCTTCGCCATCACTTCCCCAGGGCAAGGTTTGTCAAGATATTAACACAATTGATTTCCGCCGTGTTTAGGAGATGCGGTAGGCATCCGGGCTATTGCTCAAGGCAAAAGCAAGGGAGTCCCGGGGATTTTTACCAATCCACAGCATATACACCCCCAAGGCCAGCAAGGCCACCCCGGCCAACCCGCCAAACACCTCCCGCAACCCCAATTCCGCCGCTAAATTGCCCAACACCGGACCAGCGAGGGCAATTCCCAGGTCAAAACCCCCCAAACACAGCCCAAAACTACGTCCCCGCTCCCGGGCGTGGGAACGGTCGGCAATCAAAGCCGCCATACCAGGAATCAACAACCCCGCCCCGATACCTTCCAATCCCCCGGCCAGCAGCAACCAGGGCACCCCCTGCGCCCACCACAGCGTCACCATCGCCAACCAATAGCAGCCCAAGCTGACCGTAATCAACCGCCCCCGCCCCCACCGGTCGGCGGCCTGCCCCAAAGCGAGCCGCACCGAGAAGCTGGCAATGGCCACCGCCGTGTAAAACAAACCCGGATTCATCGGAATTCCCTGGCGTTTGATAAAAAGGGGAATAAAAATCTGCAAACTGCCAAACAACAACCCCACCAGCAAAAACACCAAAGCGGGCGTGCGTAACCGGGGCGTGAGCAATAACCCCCAGGAAGCCCCCCGGCTCGTTTCCGCCCGCACCCGTTGCGGTTCCTGCACCCCCCAGGTACACAGCCCCCAACTCAACCCCCCCAACAGCGCCGACAGCCCAAAAATCGCTGGGTATTGCCCCTGATCCGCCAAGAATCCCCCGATGGCCGGTCCCAACGCCACCCCCACCGGTTGCGCTAAGGTCATGTACCCCAACACCTGCCCCCGCCGAGCCACCGGAGCCAAATCCGTCACCAAAGCCAAATACCCCGTCGCAAAGGCCGCCACACTCAACCCGTGGTACGCCCGCAACACCAACAGGGCGGGAATCCCCTGCAACCAGAGATACCCCAGGGGAGCCGTCGCCAACACCATCAACCCAATTTGAATCCCCAGCTTGCGCCCCCGTTCATCCGTCAAGCGTCCGACCGGCTCCCGGAACAGCAACATCCCCACCGCAAACGCCCCAATCACCCAGCCAATCTGCGAATCGCTCGCCCCTAGTACCTCATCCAGATAAAGCGGTAGCGTCGGCAAAAGCAACGTCAGCCCCAACCAAAACAATAAGGCTGACCCGAACAACCGCCCCAAACCTCCCGGCACATCGCCCCCCGCTGACTCCTAGGCCAGATAATCAAAATCTAAATTTATTAAAAATTGTATCATTTTTGACAGCAGGGCGGTTGCCAACGGACAACAGCAAGCCCATCCCCTCCGCCCCAACCTCGCCACTGGCACCTCATGCGGATAGGAGGAGTTGCCATGCCGAAGGGGCTAGGGTGGTATCCACGGTGGTTACCCAAGCCTGTTCTGCTTCCGTAAAAGGTTCCCACTGCGCCGATTGTTGGGCAATCAAATCCGCCGTGGCATCGGCAATATCTCCCGTGCGGTTATCCAAGCGTTCTTGCAGGACGGCGACCGGAGCTTGAATGTGAATAATGCGCCCGGAAATCGGTAAATCCCCCACCGCATTTAATACCTGCTGACGTAAATTCACCCGGTCATATTTGGCATCCAAAACCACCGATTGTCCCGCCGTTAACAGGGCAACGGCTAAACGTAATAACTCCCCGTAGGTACGCTCGGTCATGGCGGGAGTGTAAAGCTCTGCGCCGCCCTTTTGCTGTAATGGCACCCCCCCCAAATGCTTACGCACCGCATCGGAACGAATGTGAATTGCCCCATACTTTTGGCTGAGAAAACGGGCAACTGTAGATTTTCCCGAACCGGATAAACCCGCCATGATCCATAACTGGGGTTTTTGCTTTTGACTATAATTCCAGGCGGCTCGATAGTAGTGAATTGCCGTTGTTTTGGCCTCCTCTCGTAACGCTACCGGTGCGCCCGGATCGCTGGACAAAAAAGAGTTCACCTTTGCCCGAATGTACGCCCGAATACTACAGTAAAAGGGCAGTAATCTAGCTGCCAAATAATCTCCGGTTAATTCTAAATAACGACTCAAAAAAGCATAGGCTAAATCCTTGCGCCCCCGAAACTCCAAATCCATCACCAAAAAAGCCACATCATACACCCCATCGGTCAAGCGAAATTCTTCGTTAAATTCAATGCAATCAAACACACAGGCACGCCCTTGAAAAAAACAGATATTGCCCAGATGTAAGTCCCCGTGACATTCCCGGATTTTCCCTAGATTTTGCCGCTCGATAAACCAATCCTGATGCGTTTCTAAATAATTATCGGTGAACCCACGAATTTCCTGAAATTCTCTCGCCAAACCCCAATCCGTTGTGTAGGATTCCGTTGCATCATAGTTGCTATCCACCACCATCTTAATCATTGCCAAAGAGCCAAAACGGGTGATGTATTCATTCGTGGGGGATTCCTGATGAAACTGGGCGATTTGTCCCCCCAAATTCTCTAAATCCTGAACGGTTAATCTACCCTGCTCAAAACAGTTTAACCACAAATCCCGTTGCTCAAACTGGCGCATTTTGAGTGTATATTCTATGATTTCACCCGCAGTTCCCAACGCATATTTACCTTCAGAATTAACCGTAATTGGCAAAACTTCCCCATACAAGGCCGGGGCTAACCGTTGATTGAGCCGCAACTCCTCCTGGCAAAATTTTTGGCGTTTGTCCAGGGTAGAAAAATCTAAAAATCCAAAATTAGCGGGTTTCTTCACCTTATAGGCATAATCACCCGTTAAAATCACCCAGGAAATATGGGTTTGGGTGACGCTAATTTCCCCCACCGGATGGGGATAAAATTCCGCCCGCTGCATCTGCTGGATCAAAGCGGGCAGGTGTTCAGCCATGCACCACCAACACCGCACAGGGCGCATCCGCCACCACCTGGGCACTCACCGACCGTTGCAAAATCCGCTCTACCCCCGTCAACCCCCGGCTACCAATGAGAATCAACTCTGCCCCCATCACCCCCGCCCAACCCACAATCTCCGTTGCCGGGTCACCCGTTAGTATTTTTACGCGACAATCGCAGGGCAAAATTTGCCGACAAAATTCCAAACAAGGGGCAAAATCCGGTTCCGGGTGGGGCGCATCCGCCGGACTATCATCAGCGAGGGGGGGACGGACATACACAAGCTGGACTTGACCATCCGGTGCCACCCGTAACCAATGCAGGCTTTGCAGTACCCCGGAGGCGATACCCGCACCATCCACAGCCACCAGAATCGTTTTTAGCATCAGGATTCCAAACGCAGGCGCACCGATTCAGCATGGGAATGCAAGCCCTCGGTTTCCGCTAACACTACCACAGCTTCGCCCAACTGGTGCAAGGCCGCCGGGGACGCACAGACAATGCTGGTGGACTTGAGGAATGTCTCCACCCCCAAAGCAGAACTGTAGCGGGCTGCCCCGGACGTGGGTAGCGTGTGATTCGGTCCGGCCAAATAATCCCCCAACGCCTCCGGGGTGTAATGCCCCAGGAAAATCGCCCCCGCATGGCGAATCTGGGGGAGCAAATCCCAGGGTTCCGCCACCGCCAACTCCAGATGCTCCGGGGCAAATTCATTGGTCAAAACCGCTGCCTGCGCCAGGGATTCCACCACCACCACCAACCCGTAATGGGCGATGGATTTTTCGGTTAATAATCGGCGGGGATGGTGTTCTAGTTGCACTGCCACCTCCTGCACCACCGCCTGCGCGAGGGTGGCATCCGTGGTCAGTAAAATCGCCGCCGCCAAGGGGTCATGCTCCGCCTGCGCCAGTAAATCCGCCGCCACCTGATTGGCCTTCGCCGACTCATCCGCAATAATCAACACCTCGGAAGGCCCCGCCAGAGCGTCAATCCCCACCCGGCCATAGACCTGTTTTTTCGCCAACGTCACGTACACATTCCCCGGCCCAGTGATCACATCCACCTGCGGGATGGTCTGCGTGCCAAACGCCAACGCTCCAATCGCCTGCGCCCCCCCGATGCGATAAATTTCCTGCACCCCGCATTCCTGGGCGGCCACCAACACCGCCGGATGCACCACGCCTTCTCCCCCCGGCGGGGTCACCATGACCACCCGCTCCACCCCCGCCACCTTCGCCGGGATGCAATTCATCAACACCGTACTGGGATAGCTTGCCCGCCCCCCCGGTACGTACACCCCCGCCCGTTCCACCGCCGTGTAGCGCTTGCCCAGCACCATCCCGTCCGGGGCAAACTGCACCCAGGTTTGGGGCACCCGTTGCTGGTGAAACTCCGTAATGCGTTTGTGCGCCAAGCGAATCGCCGACAATAATTCCGGGGACACCTGCTGGTAGGCCGCATCCAGCGCCGAACCCGACACCAAAAAGTCCGCTGGGGTAACCTCCCACTGGTCAAACCGGCGGGTGTAGTCCACCAACGCCTGATCCCCCCGTTGTTGCACCTGGGCGAGAATCTCCCGCACCTGATCCGCCTGAGCCTGGGTGTCCGCCAATCGCTGACCAATCCGTCCCAACTCGGCTTTTGCCTCTGCCCCTTGGGTGACAACACGTAGCATCATCGGGTTGACCCCCGCTTCATGTCTTTTCCCTGTTGTAGCTTAATCTGACCGTCATTCAGGGCAGTTGGTTAAGTCCTGTTAAGAATCCGCCGCATTAGGCTCCCACTCCTTGACGAATCCGCATCCAATGCTCTAGGCTTATAAAGCACTTATCTTGTAGGCCAAGTGTAAATCTGCTCTTCCAGGGTTATGACTTATTCTCATGTTTTCCTGTCCTGTGTTTTAAGCTGTCGTCCGGGTCGTTGTTGGGGTAACCTTTGTGGCTAATATCAAATCTGCCATCAAACGCATCCAAATTGCCGAGCGTAATCGGTTACGCAACAAAGCTTATAAGTCTACGGTCAAAACCTTAATCAAGAAATGTTTGGTCGCCGTCCAAGCGGGGGAACCGGCGCAAGTCGAGGCTACCTTGCGGGTGGCCTACAGCAAGATTGACAAGGCGGTGAAGCGGGGCGTTCTCCACCCCAATAACGGTGCCCGCAAAAAATCCCGGCTCGCCCGCAAATTGAAACAGTTGGAACCGCCAGCCCAGACCGTTGCTCCTTCGGCCTAGTCGCCATGCCGCCTTTGGTTGATACCCATGTGCATATCAACTTTCGGGACTTCGCCGGTCAGGAGGGGGAGGTACGGCGGCGTTGGCAAGCGGCGGGGGTAGTGGGGTTGGTTCACTCCTGCGTGACTCCGGCGGAGTTTCCGGCGATTCAAGCCCTCGTGCGGCAAATGCCGGAACTTAGTTGTGCCGTGGGATTGCATCCCTTGGAAGCCCAGCAGTGGGGGCGGGATACCTGGCAGGCCATCGAGGCGGGCATTCGCCAGGGGCAACGGGTGGTGGCCGTGGGAGAAACGGGTTTGGATTATTACAAAGCCACCAATCGCACCGAGCAGGAAACGGCGTTTTGGGAGCAATTGCTTTTGGCGCAAAATCATAACCTCGCCGTAATTATCCACTGTCGGGAGGCGGCTCTAGCGATGCGAGAATTGTTAGAAAAGTTTTGGGCAAAACACGGGCGGGTACGGGGGGTGATGCATTGTTGGGGCGGTACACCGGAGGAGATGCAATGGTTTTTGGACTTGGGGTTTTACATCAGTTTCAGCGGCATTATTACCTTCAAAAATGCCCATGCTCTCCATGCCTGTGCCCCCTTGGTGCCAGCGGAGCGGTTGGTGGTGGAAACGGACTGCCCGTTTTTGGCACCCGTGCCCCATCGGGGTCAGCGCAATGAACCCAGCTATGTGCTGTCCGTGGCGGAAAAAGTGGCATCTCTGCGGGGGGAATCCTTAGCGAAGGTGGCGCATCAAACCACCGAGAATGCCCAGCGTTTATTTCGGTTGCCGGTTGCGGTCGCTTAATGTCGTTCAGGGGATGATGTTATGAGTCAGTATGATACTTCGTTTCTTCTGCCGGATTTGATTGAAATTCAACGGTCGAGTTTCCGTTGGTTTTTGGAAGAGGGCTTGATTGAAGAATTAAAAAATTTCTCACCGATTACGGACTACACGGGCAAAGTTGAACTGCATTTTCTGGGGGATCAATACAAACTCAAACGCCCCAAATATGATGTCGAGGAAGCCAAGCGGCGGGATGCCTCCTATGCGGTGCAGGTTTATGTGCCCGCCCAATTGATGAACAAGGAAACTGGGGAAATTATCACCCAGGAAGTGTTTATTGGCGACCTGCCCTTGATGACCGACCGGGGGACGTTTATTATCAACGGTGCCGAGCGGGTCATCGTCAACCAAATTGTCCGCAGTCCGGGGATTTACTACAAGGAAGATAAGGACAAAAATAACCGCCGTACCTACAGTGCCAGCTTGATCCCCAGCCGGGGTGCCTGGTTGAAATTCGAGACGGACAAAAACGATTTGGTGTGGGTGCGGATTGACAAAACCCGCAAATTGTCCCTGCTGGTGTTGCTGAAGGCGATGGGGTTGGCGGATAACGAAATTTTTGACGGTTTACGCTATCCCGATTACCTGGCGAAAACCTCCGCCAAAGAGGGGAACCCCACCGAAGAAGAGGCCTTGCTGGAACTGTACCGCAAACTGCGTCCCGGCGAACCGCCCACCGTGGGCGGGGGAGAACAGTTATTGCATTCCCGGTTTTTTGACCCAAAACGCTACGACCTAGGCAAGGTGGGGCGGCACAAGCTCAACAAAAAGCTGGAACTGGCGGTGCCGGAAGAGATTCGGGTCTTGACCCGGGATGACATTCTCAAGGCGGTGAATTACCTGATTAACCTGGAACACGGCACCGGCGAGGTGGACGACATTGACCACCTGGGCAACCGGCGGGTGCGCTCCGTGGGGGAACTGCTACAGAACCAGGTGCGGGTGGGGTTGAATCGGTTGGAACGCATTATTAAAGACCGGATGACCAGTGCCGAAGCGGAGCGGCTCACCCCGGTGAATTTGGTGAATCCCAAGCCCTTGGTGGCCGCCATTAAGGAATTTTTCGGTTCCTCCCAACTTTCCCAGTTCATGGATCAGACCAATCCCCTGGCGGAATTGACCCACAAACGTCGGATCAGTGCCCTCGGTCCGGGGGGCTTGAGCCGGGAGCGGGCGGGGTTTGCGGTGCGGGACATTCACCCCTCTCACTACGGGCGCATCTGCCCGATCGAAACCCCGGAAGGGCCGAATGCGGGGCTAATTGGTTCCCTGGCGACCTACGCCCGGGTGAACCAGTACGGCTTTATCGAAACCCCCTTTTACCGGGTGGATCACGGCAGGATTCGCCGGGATTTGCCCCCCGTTTATATGACCGCCGACCAAGAGGATGAACGCCGGGTAGCCCCGGGGGATATTCGTGCCGATGAAGCGGGCAACATTCTGGAGCCGCTGATCACCGTGCGCTACAACCGCGCCGTGACCCAGTGCGAGCGGCAGGAGGTGGAATTTGTGGCCGTGTCGCCCGTGCAGGTGGTGTCCGTGGCGACTTCCATGATTCCCTTTTTGGAACACGACGATGCCAACCGGGCGCTGATGGGTTCCAATATGCAACGGCAGGCGGTGCCCCTGTTGCGTCCCCAGCGTCCGTTTGTGGGCACCGGTTTGGAAGCCCAGGCCGCCCGAGATTCCGGGATGGTGGCGGTGAGCCGCACGGACGGGGAGGTGACCTACGTGGATGCCAGTCGCATCACGGTGCGGAGTACCCAGGGGATGGAAATCACCTACCCGATGCAGAAGTACCAACGTTCCAACCAGGACACCTGCATCAATCAACGCCCCTTGGTCTATGTGGGGGATGAGGTGAAGCGGGGGCAGGTGCTGGCCGACGGCTCCGCCACCGAGGGGGGGGAATTGGCCTTAGGGCGGAACGTGCTGGTGGCCTATATGCCCTGGGAAGGGTACAACTACGAGGATGCCATTCTCATTTCCGAGCGGTTGGTCTCCGAGGATGTCTATACCACCATCCACGTAGAGAAGTACGAAATTGAAGCCCGCCAGACCAAGCTTGGACCGGAGGAGATCACCCGGGAATTGCCCAACGTGGGGGAAGATGCCCTCGGCCAGTTGGATGAAAACGGCATCATCCGGGTGGGTGCCTGGGTGGAATCCGGGGCAATTTTGGTGGGCAAAGTCACTCCCAAAGGGGAATCCGACCAGCCGCCGGAGGAGAAACTGCTACGGGCGATTTTTGGGGAAAAAGCCCGGGATGTGCGGGACAATTCCCTGCGGGTGCCCAACGGCGAAAAAGGCCGGGTGGTGGACGTGCGGGTTTTTAATAAAGACTACAAGGACGAACTGCCCCCCGGCGTGAACATGGTGGTGCGGGTGTACGTGGCGCAAAAGCGCAAAATCCAGGTGGGGGATAAAATGGCCGGTCGCCACGGCAACAAGGGGATTATTTCCCGGATTCTCGCCCGCCAGGATATGCCCCACCTGCCCGATGGCACCCCGATTGATATTGTGTTGAATCCCCTGGGGGTGCCCTCGCGGATGAACGTGGGACAGGTGTTTGAATGCCTGCTGGGGCTGGCTGGTCTGCACCTGGGCAAACGCTTTAAGCTGATTCCCTTTGATGAAATGTACGGCCCGGAAGCCTCCAAAAAACTGGTGCATGGCAAGCTCCAGGAGGCCGCCCGCAAAACCCGCAAACCTTGGTTATTCAGCACCGAGCATCCCGGCAAGGTGATTTTGACCGATGGCCGTACCGGTGAACCCTTTGACCGCCCGGTGACCGTGGGTTGTGCTTATATGCTGAAGCTGGTGCATTTGGTGGACGACAAAATCCACGCCCGCTCCACCGGCCCCTACTCCCTGGTCACCCAGCAACCCCTAGGGGGGAAAGCCCAGCAGGGCGGCCAACGGTTTGGGGAAATGGAGGTCTGGGCACTGGAAGCCTTCGGGGTGGCGCACATTTTGCAGGAATTGCTCACCGTCAAATCCGATGACACCCGGGGGCGTAACGAAGCCCTGAATGCCATCGTCAAAGGCCGTCCCATCCCCGAACCTGGCACCCCGGAATCCTTCAAGGTGTTGATGCGAGAGTTGCAATCGCTCTGTATTGACATTGCCGCCTACAAAAACAAGGAGGACGAAACCACCGGAGAAACGAGCGTGGTGGAAGTAGACCTGATGACCGACCCCGCCGGTGCCCGCCGGGTGCCGCCCCGACCCACCGCCTACGAATCCCTGGGGCGGGATGAGGACGAGGATTAACCTTGCCGCTGATGTACCGTTGCCGCTGATCTACTGCATGGAGGTAAACCGTGACCCGGACTGATTCTGGTAGTTTTGATTTTGTGAAAATCCGCATCGCCTCCCCGGAGCGCATCCGTCACTGGGGAGAACGCACCCTGCCTAATGGTCAAGTAGTGGGGGAGGTCACCAAACCGGAAACCATCAACTACCGCACCCTCAAGCCGGAGATGGATGGGCTGTTCTGCGAGCGGATATTTGGCCCGGTCAAGGACTGGGAATGCCACTGCGGTAAGTACAAACGAGTCCGCTACCGGGGCATCGTCTGCGAACGGTGCGGCGTGGAGGTGACCGAATCCCGGGTGCGCCGCCACCGCATGGGCTACATCAAGCTGGCCGCCCCCGTCACCCACGTCTGGTATTTGAAGGGGATTCCCAGCTACATTGCCATTTTGCTGGACATGGCACTGCGGGACGTGGAGCAGGTGGTTTATTTCAACGCCTACGTGGTCTTGAACCCCGGCAACGCCGAAAACCTCAGCTACAAGCAACTCCTCACCGAAGACCAGCGCATGGACATCGAAGACGAGCTGTACCGGGAGGACACCCACCTGAGCGGGGTAGAAATCGGCTTTGGGGCGGAGGCCATCCAGCAACTGCTCCAAGACCTAGATAAGGAACAGGACGGTCGGCGGGGCTTGGAAATCGAAGCGGAAAACCTGCGCCAGGAAATCGCCACTGCCAAGGGGCAACGCAAACCCAAGCTGATCAAACGCCTGCGGGTGATTGACAGCTTTATCGCCACGGGTGCCCAACCGGAATGGATGGTCTTGGACGTGATCCCGGTGATCCCGCCGGAGTTGCGCCCCATGGTGCAGTTGGACGGGGGACGCTTCGCCACCTCGGATTTGAACGACCTGTACCGCCGGGTGATCAACCGCAACAACCGGCTCGCCCGGTTACAGGAAATCCTCGCTCCGGAGATCATCGTCCGTAACGAAAAACGGATGCTCCAGGAAGCGGTGGATGCCCTGATTGACAATGGCCGCCGGGGACGTACCGTGGCCGGCCCCAACAACCGTCCCTTGAAATCCCTCTCCGACATCATTGAGGGGAAACAGGGGCGGTTCCGGCAAAACCTGCTGGGCAAACGGGTGGACTACTCCGGGCGTTCGGTGATCGTCGTCGGGCCAAAACTCAAGCTCTACCAGTGTGGTCTGCCCCGGGAAATGGCGATTGAATTGTTTCAACCCTTCGTCATCCACCGCCTGATCCACCTGGGAATTGTCAACAATATCAAGGCCGCCAAGAAAAAAATCCAACGGGAAGACCCGGACGTGTGGGACATCCTCCAGGAAGTCATCCAAGGCCATCCCATCCTGCTCAACCGGGCACCGACCCTACACCGTCTGGGAATTCAAGCCTTTGAGCCGATTTTGGTCGAAGGGCGGGCGATCCAACTCCATCCCCTGGTCTGTCCCGCCTTCAACGCCGACTTTGACGGGGATCAGATGGCCGTCCACGTCCCCCTGTCCTTGGAAGCCCAGGCGGAAGCGCGGGTGTTGATGTTGGCCGCCGGGAACTTGCTCTCCCCCGCCACCGGCCAACCCATCATCGCCCCCAGTCAGGACATGGTGCTGGGAGCCTACTACCTGACGGCGGAAAATCCCACCCCCCAAAAAGGCCAGGGTCGCCACTTTGCCAGTATGAACGATGTCATTCTGGCCTATGAACAAAAACAAGTGGATTTGCACGCCTGGGTTTGGTTGCGATACGAAGGGGAAGTGGAGGTAGAGCCGCCGGATCGCAAAAAAGGCATTGGCGAAGAAACCCTTTTGCGGTCAGACACCCAGACCCGCAGTGATGGCATCACGGAAACCTTGGAACTCTACGGCCAAAAACGCCGGGGAGAGCGTGTCCAGGAAACCCGCAAAATTCGCAGTACCAGCAACGGTTACCGAGTGCAGTATGTTTGCACGACACCGGGGCGGGTGATTTTCAACAAAACCATCCAAGATGCTCTAGTCAACTGATTCCCTGTCCGTTTCCTATCCCTTTACCGCCGGAGGTCTGACCATGAACCAACCCGCCCCCCGTCCCCTGTTTCGCAACAAGGTCATTGGCAAAGGCCAGTTGAAAGAGCTCATCGGCTGGGCTTTTAGCCGCTACGGCACCGCCCGCACCGCCCAGATGGCCGACTTTATCAAGAGTATGGGGTTCCGGTACGCCACCCAAGCGGGGGTATCCATCAGCATTGACGACCTGCGGGTGCCCCCCAGCAAGCCGGAATTGCTCCAACTGGCGGAAGAGGCCATCCAAACCACCAAGGAGCGCTACGACCGGGGGGAAATTACCAAAGTCGAGCAGTTCCAAAAAGTCATTGATACCTGGAATGCCACCAGCGAAACCCTCAAAGACGACCTGATGCGGAATTTTGAGCAGACCGACCCCCTCAATCCCGTGTATATGATGGCGACCTCCGGGGCGCGGGGGAATGTCTCCCAGGTGCGGCAGTTGGTGGGGATGCGGGGGTTAATGGCCGACCCGAACGGGGAAATTATTGAGCAGCCGATCAAGGCCAACTTCCGGGAGGGGTTGACCGTGACGGATTACATTATCTCCTCCTACGGTGCCCGCAAAGGCTTGGTGGATACGGCCTTACGCACGGCAGATTCCGGCTACCTCACCCGCCGGTTGGTGGATGTGGCGCAGGATATGATCATCCGAGAAGTGGATTGCGGCACCCAGAAAGGGATGGTTTTGCGTACCCTGCAGGTGGGGGAACGGCAAATCCAGTTGCGGGAGCGGTTGATCGGGCGGGTGGCTGCCCGGGATGTCCTGCATCCCGAAACTGGGGAAATTTTGGCCGCCCGCAATCAGAGTATCAGTGCTGATTTGGCCAAGGCCATTGTCAAAGCCGGAGTGACGGAGGTGATGGTGCGTTCCCCCTTGACCTGTGAGGCCAGCCATTCGATTTGCCAAAACTGCTACGGCTGGAACCTCGCCCACGGCCAGTTGGTGGACATGGGAGAGGCGGTGGGGATCATTGCCGCCCAGTCCATCGGCGAACCCGGCACCCAGTTGACCATGCGTACTTTCCACACGGGCGGGGTCTTTACCGGGGATGTGGCGGAACTGACCCGGGCACCCTTTGCGGGCGTGATGGAACTGGGTCAGGAAGCCCCCACCCGTGCCCACCGTACCCGCCACGGGGAGGATGCCCTGGTGGCCGAAGGGGACACCATTTTGAGACTGGTGGGTGAGACAGAGACCCGGGAATTTACCCTCACCAAGGGGAGTGTGGTGTTGGTGCAACCGGGCACCTCAGTCCGTCCGGGGCAGGTGCTGGCGGAAAAACCCACCACGGGACACACCCGCCGTACCACGGAAAAAGCCACCCGGGACGTATCCACCGACATTCCCGGCGAGGTGTACTGCGCTGATCTCCAGGTGGAGGAAAAGCTGGATCGTAGCGCAGGCAGTGACGGCCAGTCGGCGACCATCCGCAGTACCCAACGGGCGGGGTTGATCTGGGTACTGGCCGGGGAGGTGTACAATTTGCCCCCCGGTGCCGAACCCGTGGTACAAACCGGTCAGGAAATCCAGGCGGAAAGCATTTTGTCCCAGACGGATTTAATCAGCGAGCACGGGGGGTTGGTGCGCCTGAGCCACGGGGAAAATCACCGGGGCAGTCGGGAGATTAAAATTATTACATCATCGGTACTTCTTGACCAGGCCAAAGTGATCAAAGAAACCCTGCACGGGAGCGAGCATTATGTGCTAGAAACCCGCACCGGCCAGCGGTTTGCCCTCAAGGTCAGCCCCGGTAGCAAAGTCACCCATGCGACCGTGGTGGCGGAACTCCAAGATAGCCAATACCGCACCCAAACCGGCGGGATTGTCCGCTACAGTGCCGGGTTGGAAACCATCCGCAAGGGACGGGGGAGCAAGCAGGGCTACGAGGTGACCCAAGGGGGCACCCTGCTGTGGATTCCCGAGGAAACCCACGAGGTGAACAAGGACATTTCCCTGTTGCAGGTGGCCGCCGGGGAGTCCGTGGAAGCCGGGACGGAAATTGTCAAAGACATTTTCTGTCAAACCACCGGGGTGGTGGAAGTGATGGAAAAAAATGACATCCTCCGGGAGGTAGTGATCAAGCCGGGGCAGGTATTTTTGGTGGATGACCCCAACCTGGCGATGGAGCGGCACGAAACCCTGGCGCATCCGGGGGAAACGGTCTTGCCCGGTTTGTCGGTAGAGACATTGAGTTTCCTGGAGTACGTGGACACCCCGACGGGGGCGGCCTTGTTGTTGCGCCCGGTGGTGGAATATGCGATTGCCACGGAACCGGCGGTGCCCAGCCAGGAAGCCATGCACGAGTCCGGGGCGGGGATTCGCTTACGGGCGGTGCAACGGTTGAGTTACAAGGATGGGGAGCGGGTCAAGGCCAAGGATGGGGTGGAATTGCTCCGCACCCAACTGGTTCTGGAGATTGGCGAAGATGCGCCCCAACTGGCTGCTGACATTGAATTTATCCCGGACGGCCAGGACGAGGCGATCAGCCGCTTGCAGTTGGTGATCCTGGAATCCCTGGTGGTGCGGGCGGACGAGGAAGCTGACCAAATCCAAGGGCGCACCCAGACCCAAATTTTGGTGCAGGATGGGCAGACGATCCTGCCCGGTTCACCCGTGGCGCGCACGGTGATGCTCAGCCGTACAGGCGGGTTTGTGGGGCGGATCATCCAGGAGGGCGGCACGACCCGCAAACTCGTGGTGGTCACCTCGGAAGACCAGTTCCAGGTACCCTTGGGCGGGGCAAAAGCCCAGGTACGTGCCGGAGAGATGCTCCGGGCGGGGGATGAATTGGCTCCGGGGGTGGTCACGCCCGAATCGGGTCAAGTGGTGCAGGTCAGCAAAGACCGGGTTACCTTGCGGTTAGCCCGTCCCTATCTGGCCTCGGCGGGGGCGACCCTGCACGTGGGGCATGGGGATTTGGTGCAACGGAATGAACGCCTGGTGACGTTGGTATTTGAGCGGGTAAAAAACAGCGATATTATCCAGGGTTTGCCCCGGATTGAGGAACTGCTGGAAGCCCGTAATCCCAAGGATTCCTGCCATCTGGCTCGCCGTTCTGGGCAGGTGCAGGTGACCCGCCGCCCGGATGATACCTACCAGATCAAAATCATTGCCAGCGATGGTCAGGTGGTGAATGACCTGAGTACCGACCCGGGGCAGAACCTGGTGGTGACGGACGGGGAACTGGTGCAGGCCGGGGAACCCCTTACGGACGGCCCGATTAACCCCCACGAACTGCTGGAACTCTTCTTTGAACTGTACCGGGAAACCGAGTCCCCCTACGAAGCCTGCCGCCACAGTTTGGAAAAGGTGCAAACCCACCTGGTCAACGAGGTGCAGGGGGTGTACCGCAACCAGGGGATCGAAATTTCCGACAAGCACATCGAGGTCGTGGTGCGGCAAATGACCGCCAAGGTGCTGGTGGAAGACGGGGGCGACACCATGCGGCTCCCGGGGGAAATGATGATCCTGCGGGAAATCGAAAGCCTAAACAACACGGTGCCCGGTGCGCCCGCCCAGTACCGTCCTAAGTTGATGGGGATCACCAAAGCCGCCTTGAATACGGACAGTTTCATTTCAGCGGCCAGCTTCCAGGAAACCACCAAGGTACTCACGGAAGCAGCCATTGAAGGGCGGGTGGATTACCTGCGGGGGTTAAAAGAAAACGTGATCATCGGGCGGCTAATCCCGGCGGGGACGGGCTTTTTTGCCGAAAGCTCCAGTGGCTACCGTCACCGCACCGTGGATGTTCCTGATAACGAAGAAGAGGTGCTGGTGCTGAGCGAGGACATGGTGGACGACTCCACCGACCCCCGTCAAGTCCTGTTGGAAGAAGAATAGCCCCAGCCCCATGGCGCAGGCGTTGGTCACGGGAGCCACCGGGTTTGTGGGAGCCAACCTCGTCCGGTTGCTCCTCACCCAGGGGCATCAGGTGCGGGTGCTGGTGCGCCCCCAGAGTACCCTGACGAATCTCCAAGGATTGCCGGTGGAGTGGGTAACGGGGGATTTGCTCAGTCCCGCATTGCCCCGGTATTTGAGCGGGTGCGATGTGCTGTTCCATGTGGCTGCCCATTATTCCCTCTGGCAAAAGGACAAAGACCAACTGTATCAGGCCAATGTCCTGGGCACCCGCTCCATCCTCAGGGCAGCCCAATCCGTGGGCGTACCCCGCACGGTCTATACCAGTTCTGTGGCTGCCATTGGTGTGGGGAAACCGGGAGCAGTCGTGGATGAAACCCACCAAAGCCCGGTGGCATCACTCATCGGCCATTACAAACAGTCCAAGTACTGGGCTGAGCAGGCAGCGATGCAAGCCGCCCAAGCGGGACAGGATGTGGTAATCGTCAACCCCACCACCCCGATCGGTGCCTGGGATGGCAAACCCACCCCCACGGGGGAGATTATCCTGCGGTTTTTGCGGGGGCAAATGCCTGCTTATGTCAATACGGGTTTGAATTTTATTCCCGTGCAGGATGTGGCCTGGGGGCATATTCTCGCTTGGCAAAAAGGCCAATCTGGGCGCAGGTACATTTTGGGGCACAGTAATTTATCCTTGCAGGAATTTTTGCAAAAACTGGCGCAGACCACCGGTCTACCCGCCCCCGGGTGGCAGATTCCCGTGCAGATTCCCCTGGCCGTGGCGTGGGTGGATGAAATCCTGTTGGGTGCCCTGGGGAAAACGCCCAGTCTTGCCCTGGACGGGGTACGCATGGCGCAACAAACCATGTATTACAGTGCCCAGCGGGCGATTCAGGAACTGGGTTTACCGCAAACGGATTTAGACCGGGCGATTCACGAGGCGGTGCAATGGTTTCGCCAGCGGGGGATGGCCTAATGCCCAAATTGTTGATCGCCGCTAGTGGCACCGGCGGGCACGTGTTTCCGGCCTTGGCCGTGGCGCAGGCACTACCGGATTGGCGGATGGAGTGGCTGGGGGTGCCGGAGCGGTTGGAAAATCAGTTGGTGCCGCAGAATTATCCCCTGCATCGGGTACGCTTGTCCGGCCTGCCGGGGGGGGTGAACTGGCGCACGGTGCGGGTGCTGGGAGAATTGCTAAACGCCACCTGGCACGTCCGCCGGTTATTAAAATCGGGGAGCTTTGACCAGGTGTTTACCACCGGGGGCTATATTGCCGCCCCCGCTATTCTGGCCGCCCGTTCCCTGGGCATACCCGTGGTCTTGCACGAATCCAATGTGTTACCGGGGAAAGTCACCCGCTGGTTGGGACGCTGGTGTGCGGTGGTCGCCCTGGGATTTGCCGAAGCGCAGAGCTATTTGCCGGGGATGAAAACCGTGGTCGTGGGTACGCCGGTGCGTCCTGATTTTGCCCAAATTACCTTAGCTGAAGAAGCTTTGGCGATTCCTTGTGATGCGTTTGTAGTGCTTATTACCGGCGGTAGCCAAGGAGCAGTGAGTTTAAATCGTATGGTGCGTGCCTGCGTCCCAAATTGGCTAGAGCGGGGTTGGTGGGTGGTGCATCAGACGGGCGACCAGGACCCGGAGCGGGGCAATCTCAGTCATCCGCAGTACATAGAACGGGCATTTTTCCCGGATATGGCCGCCTGGATGGGGCGGGCGCAGGTGGTGGTGGCACGGGCGGGGGCGGGCACGTTAAGCGAACTAACCTTGTTGCACAAACCGGCGATTTTGATCCCCTACCCCTGGGCGGCGGAAAATCACCAACAGTACAATGCGGATATATTTGCGGCACAGGGGGCGGCGGTGGTCATCAAACAGGCGGATTTAGCTCCTGAAAAACTTGATTCCTTGGTTAGAGAACTAGCGGATCATCCCGAACAATTAGTGCAAATGGCACACGCGATGGGAGCGTCAGCTGTACCCGATAGTGCCCAACGGGTGGCGCAGGTGTTGGCTTCGCTACAAGTTAAACCCTAAAAAAGTTGTATTGTAAAAATATGAGGGCATCCAAATTTTAAGTTATGTAACCTATGTACACGGTCAGGTTCACCCGCTTTGCCATCTTAGGAATACAGAGGTATCCTGATGTAATAGACACAGTAACTCGTTTTCGGGAAGGGCATTTTGGAGAACATAAAGCACTAAGTGGTTGTAGTAAGTTATTGCGTACACGTACAGGTAATTATAGGATTATTTGGACAAGAATTGATGAAAATGCTATTTTAGTTGTCAAAGTAGGTGATCGGAAAGATGTTTATAGAGGTAGGTTTAGCTCTGTTGAGCAAGCGATTGAAGAGATGGAGCCAGAGGAGTTAAGCTGGGCTGATTTAGGCATTGAGGATACAAAGGTTGAAGATTTACCCACGTATGAATTACTTCCACAAACCAGTTCTTTACGTCAATTTTTCTATGGCGGCTATCTCTACTCACCATGCTTAACTGAGGAACAAAAACAACTACTTTCCAGCTTAAATGTTTCTTCATCGCATGAAAAAATTGATAGCTTATTAATTCAAAGTTCTCCAGGCACAGGAAAAACAGTGTGTGCCGCATTGTTGGCCTGCAATTTATATGAGTATTATTCTAATATCATTTTAATATTACCTAAAAATCTTTGTGGGGATATTCAAGAGTATGAACAGATTAAGCGGATCAAAAAAGAATATGACAACGAAAGCTTTTTTGTTGGCACTTTAGAGCAGTGGATCGAAAGCCTAGACCCGGAACTCTTTTCTCAAATTGCTACTATTGAAGAACAAAAAATTGCCTTACAACAAGAAGCTAAAAGGATTCATATCACTGATCTAGCCGAGCTACATGAAAATGACGTAAAGCTATACACAAGTTTTATTTACGCAATTGATGAGAGTGTCAAAAACTATCAACAACGGATTCTTTATAAACAAAATCGTGAAAAAATAGAACAGCTTAGCGGGATCAGAAAAACAAGATTCCAAGAAAATCTAAATAACAAAATCCTGCGAGTGGATGCTCTAGAACAACTAAGTCAAAAACTCACTCCAGAAACGATAACGCCAAGAAACTCAACGGTACTTATCATAGATGAAGCGCAGGATTATCTCCTCAAAGAACTTAAATTGATTAGTAATAAGATGCTAAGCCGATGGCAGAAAGAACATCAACACTTTACCTTACTTTGGTTGTTGGGAGACATGAATCAACGCATTCAACCTGTAGATTTTGACTGGGGCGATCTACATCTCAATCGGCGTTATTCTCTAAAGTATAATTATCGAAACACCCGGAAAATTCTTGAATTTGCCAATATATGTAATGAAATTTCAAACCAAATTGCTAAAATTAATAGCGTTGCTCATCCGCCGCCCCCTTCTGATCCTAAGAGTGCTTTTGAAGTGGGAGAGGCAATCAAGATATTAGAAGTCTCTGCACCTGATGATGTAGAAAAATTTTTGAGTAAACTGAGCGATAAAATAAATAAATCAACAAAAGATTCAGAGCGATTTTTGTTAAATAGACTAGCTAATCAAACCTACATTATTTATATTAAAGATCAAGAAATCCCAGACAGGACAAATCAACTACCAAGTATCAATTATTTGAGCGTTGCAGGTGCAAAGGGGCGAGAATTTGATGGATGCGTTGTATTATCTCTTGCCCAGGAACAGAAAGGGCTATCACTGGTCGAGGCAAATAATTGGTACACGGCGGCTACTCGACCGAGACAACGGCTTTTAGTAGTTATGACATCGGTTGAAATCGAAAAGATTGGTCGAAAAAAGCTACAGAACTGTGAATTTTTTGATGCCTCTGATGATCATCTCGATGGTTTGGCAACTTGGATTTCTCAATCATCTAATGCTGAAAGTGCATTTGAAAATGTTGATGGGGTATTAAATAGGATACGCAATCAAGTGCCAGATTTATACTTTGATACCTACTCGGTTCTAAATTTGATCAAAGCTAGTGATGAAAAAATATATGGGGTTGAATCAGAGCTTATTTCAAAACTCAAAAAGCATGATACAAATTTCTTGGAAAATCAATTTAGAGAAATGGAGGAAGTGACAGATATTGAAGACCGAGTGGGATTGCGATGTTTGATGCTGAGAGCCTTAGACCGTTCCTGGGATGCGGTTGCCGAAGCATCTAGGATACGAGCATTAAACCGCAAACAGTATCATCGGATACTTTTGGCTATTGCTGACGAAATGGAAGCAAAGAGGTTACCTTACGAAGCCGCTCGTATCAGAGCAAGAGTGAGGTCGTCTCATCTGCAGGAGCAGCAATATCCCTTCGCTGATGAATTTCCCATAGACAGTGACTCCCCTCTAGTATCTATTTTGTGTAAACTAGCTGTTGATAGGATCAAATTAATGTGAGGTCTAATTATGGATTACAACAGCAAAACTGATTTGGAAGTTGCAAGGGACTTAGAATTACTCTGTCAGAAAGTTAATGAAGCTCTTGAAAAAGCGAGTAAATTCTTGCAAAAAGCACAACAAATTGATGAAGTTTTGCAAAAAGCACAACAAATTGATGAAGTCAGTGAACTTATTCGACGAATTGAAATTGTTTCACAAGATTTAGAACTGAATAAACAGCTATTACAAAAAACAAAAACAGACTTAGACGAAACTCTATCGGAATTAGAGTCTTTCAAGAATTTACCCCAAAGATTGGATCAACTTGGCATCCTAGACCAATCTGGCATCAAAGAGAATGTTTTGCAGGATATACAACGCATTCTTGATGAGGTACGGCAAGCTAAAACATTTTCCGAGCAGACATTAGCTGAACAACAAACCAATCAAGAAAAGATAGAGCAAAACAAAAATTTCATCCAACAAACCGAAGCTGATATTCAATTAAAATTGCAAGAGCTACAGAGAATTATTATAGAACTAGAATATTTTAAGAATCTATCCCAAAGGTTAGACCAACTTGGTATGAGAGAGAATGTTTTACAAGATATGCAAAGTATTCTTGGAGAAGTGCGACAAGCTAAAACATTTTCTGAGCAGACAATTACCGAGCTACAAACCAATCACGAAAGGATAGAGCAAAACAAGAATTTCATCCAACAAACCGAAGCTGATATTCAATTAAAATTGCAAGAGCTACAGAGAATTATTATAGAACTAGAATATTTTAAGAATCTACCCCAAAGGTTAGACCAACTCGGTATCAGAGAGAACGTTTTACAGGATATGCAACGCATTCTTGAAGAGATACAACAAGCTAAAGCGTTCTCCGAGCAGACAATTGCTGATCTGCAAACCAATCAAGAAAGGATAGAGCAAAACAAGAATTTCATCCAACAAACCGAAGCTGATACTCAACTGAAATTACAAGAACTACAGAAAATCATTGCAGAATTAGAACATTTCAAGAATTTACCCCAAAGGTTGGATCAACTCGGTATCAGGGAGAATGTTTTACAGGATATGCAACGTATTCTTGAAGAAGTACAACAAGCTAAAGCATTTTCCGAACAGACCTTAACTAATTTGCAAATCAATCAAGAAAGGATAGAGCAAAACAAGAATTTCATCCAACAAACCGAAGCCGATACTCAACTGAAATTACAAGAACTACAGAAAATCACTTCAGAATTAGAACATTTCAAGAATCTACCTCAAAGATTAGACCAACTCGGCATCAGAGAGAACGTTTTACAGGATATGCAACGCATTCTTGAAGAGATACAACAAGCTAAAGCGTTCTCCGAGCAGACAATTACTGAGCTAAACACTAAACAGGAGAAAATAGAACAAGTTAAAAATTTCATCCAACAAACCGAAGCCAATACTCAAAAACTCTTAGACCAAGTTCAAAAAATTGTCTCCGAGTTAGAGCCAATTCGGAATATACCCAAAAAACTCAATGAACTGGGAATCACCGATAATATTATAGAGAAAACTAACGAACTTTTAGATGAGTCAAGATTTCTACGCAATCAATTAGAAGTATGTAAGCAGGAGATGATTGCTATCCGTCAATTTGAAAGTTATCTACGGGAATTTCGCAGACAGCGTACATCCAAACAACTACGCACTTTTTTGTATCAAGAGTTGGGCTTTGCTGGTTTGATTATCTATGTTTTACATTTGATTAGTCCCAGGCGTAGAAACTCTTGATGGCTGATACCATAGCAATCCCTCTTGATTTTGGAACAAAGGTTGTAGGGATACCGCTTCTGTTCTTCACAATTTCTGTTCGCTAATTGGATGATTTTGCTATAAAAATTCTCCAACTAGGGCAGACAACCAAGAAACCTAACGTAAGCCTAAACCCTTTACAACTGGGAAGTCTCCCGGGAACGATTGTTTTGCAATGTACTGCCAATACCCTGCAAAATTCCCCGCCCAATCAAGCCCAACCCCCGGCCAATAATGCGGGTGAGTAGATAAGCACTGGTGCGTCCGATATAATTTGCCACCGCCCGGAGTACCGGAGCAATCGCATCTTGAAATTCCAACCCCAGGGTAACCAGCCAGGGAATGCCCTGGAGTTGGGCGAGTTCAGCAGTACGACCGCTGTACACTGGGTAGCGGACAATGGCTTGGTTCTGAATCCGCAGGAGTTGGTAACGGCTCTCAAAAATGGCGCGGGGTTCGTCCCAGTAGCGTTGCCAGCGATAGCGTTGGGAAAGTTGATTCCGCAGACGCTCGGTTTCTCGGGTGGAGATGAGGTTGCGCCGGTAAAATCGTTGCTTCACCGATTCGTGGTGGGGAAAGCGGTTGACCAAGGGTTGCACCACCCCATTGGCCACCTGGAGAACCAGATTTTCCAGCAAGATGGCGGCATGGTCGCTGGCGATTTGGCTATTGGCTGCGTACAGCACCTCATCAATCCGTAGGGGGTTTTGAAACAGATAAAAATTAAAGAGGTCAGAAACCAGGGGAATTTTGTCCAAAATTAACCCCCGCACCGTCTCCTCCTGGGCAAGGAGGGTATCGATCACATCCTGGCCGTCCAGGGTATAGTAGCGACCGATAAAATCCGTCAGGGCTTCCTGCCACAGGCGTTGTACCAGGTCGGAGCAACGGCTTGCCAGGTCGGTTGGGGTAATGCGGGCTTCGATCAACTCCGCCAACAGGGTTTCCCAACGGGTGAGGATGGTGTTCCAGAGTTCCCGTTGCTTCTCAAACCGGAGCAGGTCGGTTTCCAACAGCAGACCGCTGGCGTTGGTCACGGGTTGATTGAACTGTTGCCGCACCCGGCTCAAGCGTTCTCCAGGGGGCAGAGCCAGGGGGGGATGGCTGACTTGGGGGGGTGGGGCAAGTACCGCACCCGGTCGCCACAGCCAGGTCAAAAGGCGGCGAGCGGTGTGCAACTCCCGGATGCGCCCCCGCGTGATCTGTTGCTCCAGCCAGGGGCGGGGACGGTGTGCCCACCGCTGACATTGGTCAAGTGCCGCCTCAATCTGCCTCAAGCCCTGTTGGTATAACTGGGAACGCCAGCGGGGGGCGACGGTTTCCGGTTGCAACCAGGGGGAATAGCCACCCGAAATCGCTTGTATCCATTGCCAGAGGGTCGCCGCCGGTGTGTATCGTTCTACATAGGCGGCCAAACCCAATTGTTGATAGCGGAGCAACTGATCCCGGGTCACCGGGGGGCCGAGGGCGACAATCGGCAGGTGCGGGTAACGGCGTTTCAGCGATTCACACAGGGGAATATCCGCCAGTTCCCAATCCAAAACCAGCACATCTACCAGGGGCTGGGTCTGTTGTAGCCGTTCATTGAGCAGATTTTGTAAATCCCCGGGTTGGTCGCTGGTCACCACCTGCGCCAAATTTTGTTGCTCTAGCCACTGGGATAGCCCCAAACGCAGGATGGGTTCCCGACTCGCCAGCAAAATCACCGGTAGCCCAGTCTGCCCAGGACTCATCGGCGACCCTGCTTTTTCTGTTGGGCGAAGTAGGCTTCTAACACCTGCAAGGTCATCGGTCCGGTGAGACTGCCGCCGCCGCCCCCGGAGTTTTCCCCGAAGGCCACCACCACCAACTCCGGTTTGTCCGCCGGGGCGTAGGCACCAAACCAGGTATGGCTCTGGCGGGGGGGGTCTTCCGCCGTGCCGCTTTTGCCCGCAATTGGGGGTAAATGGCTGACGTTTAATTTTCCACCCGTACCCCCGGTGACCACCTGGCGCAACCCCCGCTTCAAAATATCAATGGTGGTGGGTTGCAGACCCAGGGGCGTTCGCCACTGGCTGGGACTATCCCCGGAAGCTTGGTAGAGGTGGGGGCGCACCCGGTCACCGCCATTCGCCACCACCGCAAACATGACCGCCACTTGCAAAGGCGAAGTCTGCATAAATCCCTGGCCGATGGACATATTCACCGTATCCCCGACGTACCACGGCTCCTGGAGGTTTTTGAGCTTCCAGGCCTCATCGGGCACCAACCCCTTGGCTTCTTCCGCCGCCAACTCAATGCCGGTTTTTTCCCCAAACCCGTAGCGACGAGACCACTCGGCGATCGGTTTTTCCTTCACCCCCAGGGCAATCTGATAAAAAAACGTATCACTGCTCCAGGCCATCGCCCCGGTGAAGTCCAACGGCCCAAACCCCGCCCGATTCCAATCCCAAAACTGAATCCCCCCCACGGTCAAAAACGGAAACGTCGCCAAGACCGTATTGGCCGGGTAGCGACCGGATTCTAGAGCCGCCGTGGTGGTAATGATCTTAAACGTACTGGCGGGAGGATACCCCTGCAATGCCCGGTTCACAAAGGGAAAACTCCGGCGTTGCAGTTCCTGCCACTGCTGCGGCGTGACCCGCCCGGAAAAGATATTCGGGTCAAACCCCGGATAACTGACCATCGCCCGCACCGCCCCGTCCCTGGGGTCAATCGCCACCACCGCCCCCCGGCGGGTACCCAGAGCCTTGACCGCCGCTTTTTGCAAATCCAAATCCAAGGTCAGGGTGACATCCTGCCCCGCCACGGAAGGCTTTTTCCCCAGGATGCGTAAGACCTGCCCCTGGGCATCCACCTCCACCTGTTGCCCCCCCCACTCCCCCCGCAGGCGGGATTCTAGGGCAGATTCGACCCCCATTTGGCCAATCACATCGCCGATGCGGTAGTTTTCCTTTTGGCGGGCTTCGAGTTCTTTCTCGCTAATTTCCCCTGTGTAGCCCAGCACATGGGAGAACAATTCCCCCTGGGGGTAGTAGCGGATCGGTTCGGCGTTCAAAATCACCCCCGGCAGGGTGTCGCTATGCTCCATCAAGGCGGTGATTTGCGCCGGACCAATCCCCCGCGCCAAGCGCAGTAGGTAGGGAGAAAAGTAACCGGCCTGCTCCAGGCGGTTTTTCATCTCCTTTTCGGGAATATTCAGCAGTTGCGCCAGGGTGGTAAGGGTATTTTGCCAGTCCTGGGGGCGTTGGGCAATCGGCCAGAGAAATACGGAATAGGACAGGCGACTGCCCGCCAACAAACGTCCCTGCCGGTCAAAAATCCGCCCCCGGTCCGGCGGTTTGGGAATCAGGCGAATGCGGTTACTATCCGCCATCTGCTGGTGTTCCTGGCCTTTGACCAATTGCAGGTAGGCCAACCGGCTCCCAAACCCAGCAAACAAGACAAAACTGATGCCCCCAATCAGCACCATCGCCTGCCGCCCCCGGCCAATTCCCGGTTCTGCCCAGGGGGATTCCTTCAAGCGAGCGGTCTGTTGCCAAAGCACCATCGTTTTGCAGGGATGAATTTACGTTTTGAATTATCACTAATAATCACATCAATAGCACAAGTGGGAAACATCCGTTGGTCATCCGGGGATAACTTTTACCGAACCCAGGGAACCCGAGTCCGGTCTGTCGCCGTCTCAGGGGTGGTACATTAAATTGCAATCGCTAGTTCTGGGAGTGAATGGGATGCGCTATGCCATGCTCATGGGTTTGATCCCCGCAGTCGTGATCACCGTCGCCGTACCGGCTCAGGCGGAAGATGGGGAAGAACAAATCCAAAATGCCGCCGACACCTTTGCCTCCTTCATGGCCAACCCCAACCAACGCATTCCCAGTAGCGTGATGCGCCAAGCCCAGGGGATTGCCATTATCCCCAACGTCACCACGGCGGGATTTATTTTTGGCGGCACGGGCGGTTCCGGCATTATTACGGTAAAAGATGACAAAGGCCGCTGGGGTAACCCGATTTTTGTCGGCCTTTCCGGGGGCAGTTTTGGCCTGCAAGCGGGCGCAAAATCCTCGGATATTGTGCTGGTGTTTATGAACCAACGGGCGGTACGCAGTCTCCTGCGCCAGTCGGTAAATCTGGGTGGGGATGTGGGGGTGGCCGCCGGCCCGGTGGGGAGTAATGCGGTGATGCCTACGGATACGCCGGGGAATACGGACATTTTTGCCTACTCCCGCAGTGCCGGTTTATTCGCCGGGGTGACCCTCTCTGGCAACCGTATTTCCTTCAACCGTGACCGGACGGAAGCCTTCTATGGCCGCTCCCCCCTGTCGGCGCAGACGGTTTTTAATGACCCCAGCATCCCGGTGGTGCCGGTGGTGGCGCGGCTCCATCAAACCCTGAACCGTGCCATGCAGTAGTTGGACAAGTGCAAACCTGGAATCCTGAGCAGTACGCCCAAACCGCCCGCTTTGTCTCCGATTTGGGCGAGGCAGTTGTGGGTTTACTCGCACCCCAACCGGGGGAACACATCCTGGATTTGGGCTGTGGCGATGGGGCGTTAACCGTGAAACTCCAGGCAGTGGGGGCGACCGTCCTCGGTGTGGATGCCAGCCCGGAGATGGTCGCTGCCGCCCAATCCCGGGGAGTGACCGCCCAGGTCATGGATGGAACCGCCCTGGCGTTTGACCAGGAATTTGATGCGGTTTTTTCCAATGCGGCCTTGCATTGGATGCTGGAGCCGACAGCGGTGATCGCCGGGGTGTGGCGTGCCCTCAAACCCGGTGGCCGTTTTGTCGGGGAGTTTGGGGGGCGGGGCAATATCGCCGCCATCCTCACGGCCATGGAGACGACCTTTGCTGCCCGGGGACTGAACGTGCCGTACCCGTGTTTTTTTCCCGACCCCACCACCTATCGCCAACTGCTGGCCGCCCAGGGCTTTCGGGTGCCCACCATTGAACTAATCCCGCGTCCCACCCCTTTACCTGGAGATTTGCGGGATTGGTTGCTGATGTTTGCCCAGTCCTCCCTGGCGTGGATACGGCCAGAGGAACGGGACGATTTTATCGCTGAGGTCGTGGCACGGTTGCGTCCCCAACTTTATCAACCGGCTGGGGTCTGGGTTGTGGATTATGTACGATTACGGTTTATGGCACAAAAAATGTGAGTTGGCAGCGATTGACATCCTCCTCGCCGCAAGCAGCGAGGATTCCTAAGACTCACGGCTTAGGTTTCTGTTTCATAGCACCAGCCTTCCGAGATTTGCTCTCTTCAGGTCTTACGGTCGCTCCACAGACTAACACTGCCTGTCCAGCAGCTAAGTGGTTTATAGCAGCATTCACATCCCGGTCATGGTGAGCATTGCATTTAGGACAATCCCACTCACGAACATTTAGAGGAAGCAAATCAACTTTATGCCCACACTTCGAGCAAGTTTTAGAACCAGGGAACCATCGGTCAAGCTGGACAAAGTTACGACCATACCACTCAGCTTTGTAGGCCAGTTGGCGGTTCATTTCGCTCCATCCAGCATCAGAAATCGACTTTGCCAACTTCCGATTCTTGACCATGTTTTTCACTGCCAGCGACTCAGCAACGATGGTTTGGTTTTCTCTCACCAATTGCGTTGTCAACTTGTGCAGGAAATCGTGTCTAGAGTCTCTAATCTCGGCATGGACACGGGCAACTTTGCGCCGTGCCTTATCCCGATTGCGAGAGCCTTTTTGCTTGCGGCTTAGCCGTTTCTGAGCCTTCTTCAACTTCTGATAGAGCTTGGCAAAGTGTTTAGGGTTGGACACCTTCTCACCGTCACTGGTTGTAACCAGGCTGGTAATTCCGGCATCAATCCCAATCGCTTTGTCAGTTTTTGGTAGCGGTTGAATAGTCAGATCATCCACCAACAGCGAAACAGTCCAGCGACCCGATGGCTCCAGCTTGACTGTGATGGTAGAGGGTTCAGCACCTTTAGGAAGCTGCCTAGACCAACGAATCGGCAAGGCTTCAGAGCATTTAGCCAGGAACACCTGACCATCTCTAAACTTGAATGCCGACTTGGTGAACTCAGCAGAACCCCCGTTCCGCTTCTTTTTGAAGTTGGGATATTGCGCTCTGCCTGCCCAGAAGTTGCTGAATGCGGTTTGCAGATGCCTCAATCCTTGTTGGAGAGGGACAGAGCTTACCTCGCTCAGAAAACTCAGCCCCTCATCCCGCTTCCACTCGGTCAGCATTGCGGACGATTGGTTATCAAAAAACTGGGTCTAAAACCCCGCCCTTTCAGGGCGGCTTTACAAAAACTTTGTTAGAATTACATCGGGAAAACAAAAAACAAGTTTTTCCAACCCCATACCGAGGGGCATCCGGGAAAGCGGGGAATAGCTTGAAGTCTGTGGAGCGAACATAAGACCAAAACTCCTTGAGAGTAGAGGCAGTTGCGAAAGGCTCGAAAGAGAAAGAAGCAGAAATCTAAATCGTGAGGTTTAGAATCCCTGCCCTTTAGGGCGGTGGAGTATGTCAAACCCAATTCGCTCTTGACGCTGATACCAAGCCTCTGTTCTGGCTGCGAGGGCACGGTTATACACCAGCCTTACACAGCCAAGCGTCCTTCTAAGCAAGGTTTCTTGCTCAGGAGTTGGGTAGAAGCGGAACTTGAAAGCACGTTCTGTCATACCTTACATTATAGCATTTATTTTGTAAGGATGCGCTACGCGCGCTGTTTGTTGATTCGCTATCCATCCCCGCCGCAAGCAGCCGGGTTTTCCGCTCATATTCTATAAAAAATACTTAAACTAGCAATCACAGATGATTTACGAGAATCATCAAAGTTAACGAGAACCAGAGACGGTGGTTATGCCCCTGCGACCGCTTATTTTGTTGGCTGGTGTGGTGTAGCTAATCAATAGCGGTATCCTAAAACACTCCCTGAACGCTAAATAATAATCGGGGGGTTTGCTCAAACTGGGGCACAAATTTACTCAAAGGAAAGGCTAATTCCAAACGCATTTGCAGATAATTACTAATAAATTGGCGCAGTCCTAACCCTGCGGAAGCCAACTCCCGATTCCCCGGCTCCGCCGCCGTGGGTTGTTTCAAAAACACCTGTCCATAATCCACAAAGGCATAGGGCTGGCTGACCATCGGCGTCGTCCCGGCGCGATAATTCACTGGCCGTTGCAATTCTAGGCGCAACCCGTAGCCATCATCCCCCAACAATTGGGAAGGGTTGTAGGCCGATCCAAAACTGGGTCCACCCAAGCCAAACTGCTCCGATACCAGCAAGGAGGTACTGGCCACCTGCCCCGCTCCCGTTAGCAAAAGATTAAATTGCTGGGGTAGGGTGAACAACTGGGCAAAATTCAAGTTCACCTTGAACCCCGTTGCCTGACCATTCGCCCGGGAGAGGGGTGCCCCTTCACTGCCCTCCAACCGTGCCCCCAAACCGCTCAACCCCTGGGAGAGCAAAATCGAAGCGGAAGTAAACCCCACGGCATTGATATTGTCCACGGTCGCCCCCACCCGCAACGAACGAATCCGGTCTTGGCTGAGAACAATGGGAAACCCCAAAAAACGGGTGGCAACCGTGCTATTGGTTAAATCAAATAAGCCATTTAAGGATAGATTTAATTGCCGGGAACGAATCAGGGGATAACTCAAGCCGAGATTAAAGTTAAAACTTTCCCCCGTCACCAGAAATGGCGCAACTTCCGCCCCCGGTTGGGTGCCCGTGTAGCTGGCACTGGTGGCCAAGGTCACCCCGTCAAAACCGATGGGAATTTGGAAGTCAAACCGGCCACTAGCTAATTCTTCAAAATCAAAAGGTGTGGTGGCGGCACTCAAACTAAACCGTTCCCCCTGATTGCCCAAGGAATTCAAAAATACCCCCCCTTGCAATCGCACTGGCCCCACGGAATCGGGTGCCCAATTATTCACTTCAAAAAATGGGTCAAATGGGTCATAGATTAGTTCTAAAGTTAACACACTGCCCCCGACTTCCTGGCCAGGGTCAAGCCTCGCCCGCACCTCATAACCCGCCAAATCATTCATCAATAATAGATTCCGTTCCAGGGCAGAGGATTTGAGGGGACGAGAGCGTTGAATCCACTCCCCAAAACCCCGCAACCTGTTCTCCTGCGCCGGGGTCGTACCGACGAACTTTACCGCCTCCACAAAGCCTTCTACCACCTCGATGCGAGCCACACCCTGTTGGATGGTTTGTTCCGGCACTAAGACCCGGGTTAAAATGTAGCCTCCCTGACGATAAAGATTATTTAATTGGTCGGCAATAATATACAATTCTGCGAGGGAAATTTCTGTATTGATGTTGGCTTGGTAAAGAAGTTGTAGTTGCTCCGGGGTGAAGGCGGTTACCCCTTGAATGTCCAACGTTTTCAAAATGAAGCGCACATTTTCTGCGCCGGGGGGGGCGGTGGGTTCATCCCGACGGGGAATGGTAATTTCTTCGGGGCGGGTGGGCACCTGAGGGGGTTGCAACTCCTGTTGAATCCGGCTAGGGTCAATGGGTCCGACCTGGGCTAAAGCATTAGCCTGAATTTCCATAACTCCCAAGACAATCAAGCCGCAGAACAGGATTTTCATCAAATTAACTCCATACTCCTCACTTTGTTAGATTATCTCGAAGAGATTGATGTATGCAACAAATTTGCCCAAGAAAATAGCAAGTAGTCTCTGGGGTTCTTCAGAATCTGGGCATCTAATACAGTTTCCCAGAAACATACGACTATTCGGCAACGATTGGGGAAGAACACTCAGGCAGTTCACCTGTTTGCCATTGGATATTGAGATCAGGTAGATTTTCACTTCTCAGAATGATGGGGTCAGTCAAAGGCGGTGAACCCGTCGTTTGATTCACGGGGACATTCACGCACAATAGGGCTTCGGGGAAGAACACTGCTTCACCCAAATCCGTTAAATCCCGCCACTGCCGGTCATTGAAATTAAGCACAAATGTAACGGGTTCTGTGAATACTGAACTACTTGGCAATCCAGGAATAATAGGTGCTAAACCTTTATACAAAAAGCCACTGCCTGCGAACAGAGCGGGTTGGGGGAATGTGGTATTAAATTGCTGAGAACCTTTCAGGACGGAGAAGCCTTGGAAATTTCCCGTGGGCTCAGGGCTAGTGGCATAAACTAAAAATCTTCCATCTTCAAGATTTAAGGCACCTGCACCCACCTTGTTGATGAAATCTCTACCTGCAACTAGGGTAATGCCACCAGTGACATTGATAGATTCATCAAGAATAATATCTCCCGTGAGGCTTTGCAGAAATACACTAGCCGCATTTTCAATGCCATCGGGGTTGACTACACCCACCGTTAAATCCCCTTGGGTAATTACTTTCAGGTTCCCACTGGTATCGGCGGCAATGGTACTAATTTGATTGTTGGTGTTAGTTAAAGTGGCACCACCAGAACCCAAAATGGCTAAGCCTGGGGTGGTAATGGGTTGGGTTTGGGTGATGGTGCCATTCCCAGTGAGAACCACAATTCCAGTAGTGCTGATGCCATTGATGGTATTAACAGTGCCTATATCAAACCCACTCGTATCAGTATAGCGAATTTCATTATTGGTCTTGGCCGCTAATATGGCGATGTTATTGTTTGTATTTGTTAGCGTAAATTTGCCATCACCTAATAATTCCAAACCCTTAGAAAATAGTCCGCCCTTGTTATTCTGATTGACATCGCCAGGGGAAGTGATGATGATATTACCCTTAGTCTCTACTTTGAGTTCATTGAAAGTAATGCCATTATTTGTGGAAGTAAAAGTAATTTGACCGGTGGTGTTATTGCCGATTAGGTTTGTGCCAGTTTTGGTGTGTATTGAATCCGCACCTTTACCCCCCGTGCCGGTGTAGGTGATATTGCCATCGGTGGTATTTACCTGCGCTCCATTGAATTGGTAGATACCAAAATTACTAGCACCAGTGCCATTGCCTGTACCTGTGTAGCTGATGTTTCCCTTCGTGGTATTTACCTGCGCTCCAGACTGTTGCACGATACCATAATTAAAATTACCAGTGCCATTTCCTGTGCCGGTGAGGTTGATATTGCCAGTACCAGAGGTGCTAAGGGTGGTAATAGTATCCTGCAATAAAATACCATAGTTAAAGCTTGTGCCATTTCCCCCCGTGCCAATGTAGGTGATATTACCACCGGTGGTAGTTACCTGTGGTCCACCTAATTGGGCGATACCGTAATTATCATTACCTGAACCTTTACCAGTACCTGTGAGATTAATCGCCCCTGTACCGGTAGTGCTGATTTTGGTGTTGACAGATTGCAAATAAATCCCATAGTTAAAGTTTGTGCCATTGCCACCCGTGCCTTGGTAGGTGATATTGCCATCATCGGTGCTGACTTGTGCGCCATTGAGTTGATAAATGCCAAAGTTGCTGCTACCTGTGCCCTGACCTGTACCAGTCAGGTTGATAGTGCCTTTCCCCGTACTGCTAGTAGTGGTGTTTGTATCTAAGAGCAAAATCCCATAGTTAAAGTTTGTGCCATCGCCACCCGTGCCTTGGTAGATGATATTGCCATCGGTGGTGGTTACTTTTGAGCCATTGAGTTGATAAATGCCAAAGTTGCTGCTACCTGTGCCCTGACCTGTACCAGTCAGGTTGATAGTGCCTTTCCCCGTACTGCTAGTAGTGGTGTTTGTATCTAAGAGCAAAATCCCATAGTTAAAGTTTGTGCCGTTGCCACCCGTGCCTTGGTAGGTGATATTGCCATCTACACTGCTCACCTGCGCTGACGATTGTTGCCTAATGCCTATGATGCCAGTACCTGTGCCCTGAGCTGTACCAGTCAGGTTGATAGTGCCTGTACCAGTAGTGCTGATTTTGGTGTTAGCACCGTTCAGAAAAATACCGTAATTATTATCTGTGCCACTCCCCCCGGTACCGGTGTAAGTAATGTTGCCGCCTTGGGTCGTCACCTGTGCGCCATTTTTCTGATAAATGCCGTAGTTAGAATCACCTGACCCTTTTCCTGTACCGGTGATAGAGATTGCCCCGGTATCAGAACTGATTGTTGTACTCGCATCACTCAGAACAACACCAAAGTTATTATCTGTCCCATTACCCCCCGTGCCTCTGTAACTAATACTGCCCGAAGTAGTGGTCACCTGCGCTGATGATTGTTGAAAAATGCCATAGTTATCATTGCCAGCACCATTACTTGTGCCAGTGAGTTCAATTTTGCCATTGCCCGTTGTGGTGATTTTGGTGCCAGTGCCGTTCAGCAAAATACCAAAATTTGAATTCGTGCCTTTGCCACCCGTGCCTTCGTAGGTGATGTTGCCATCGGTAGTTACCTGTGCGTCATTTTTCTGATAAATGCCGTAGTTAGAATCACCTGACCCTTTTCCTGTGCCGGTGATAGAGATTGCCCCGGTATCAGAACTGATTGTTGTACTCGCATCACTCAGAACAACACCAAAGTTATTATCTGTCCCATTACCCCCCGTGCCTCTGTAACTAATACTGCCCGAAGTAGTGGTCACCTGCGCTGATGATTGTTGAAAAATGCCATAGTTATCATTGCCAGCACCATTACTTGTGCCAGTGAGTTCAATTTTGCCATTGCCCGTTGTGGTGATTTTGGTGTTAGCACCGTTCAGAAAAATACCGTAATTATTATCTGTGCCACTCCCCCCGGTACCGGTGTAAGTAATGTTGCCGCCTTGGGTCGTCACCTGTGCGCCATTTTTCTGATAAATGCCGTTGTTAGAATCACCTGACCCGTTTCCTATCCCGGTGAGACTAATCGCCCCTGAGTTAGAACTGATTTTGGTGTCATCATTAAGTAAATAAATCCCATAGTTATTCTCTGTGCCATTACCCCCCGTGCCTTTGTAGGTGATATTGCCACTTGTACTGACTACTTCCGCCCCGGCAAGTTGATGAATGCCGTAGTTATCAGAGCCAGTATTGCCCCCCGTACCCTTGTAAGTAATATCGCCCTGATTTGTCTCTACTTTGGCTGATGTTTGTTGCACAATTCCCACAGCGTTGGAACCCTTGCCAGTACCCGTGAGGCTGATATCACCTTTACCTGTAGTTTGGATGAGCGTGTTAGCACTTGTTATTAAGATGCCGTCATTGCCAGTTGTGCCATTGCCGCCTGTACCATCGAATGTGATATTGCCATCCGTACTGATGACTTGGGCACCAGTAGTCTGAAAGATACCTAAATTGTTTATACTTGTTCCATTACTTGTACCAGTGTAGGTGATATTGCCACTGGTGGTAGTTACTTTGGCGTTATCCGTTTGCTGAATACCATAGTTGGTACTCCCAGTGCCATTACCTGTGCCAATCAGTTCAATATTACCCGTGCCGGTAGTGATGAGGGTATTTGAATCTTCTAACTTAATACCATGATTAGAATTAAGTCCATTACCCCCCGTGCCTTTATAGGTGATATTGCCATTTGCGGTAGTTACCTGCGCTCCATTGAGTTGATAAATACCGTAGTTATCAGAGCCTGTATCTCCGCCCTTGCCCGTGAGTTTGATACCACCACCATTAGTTTTCAAGGTACTATTACTACTCAGTGTAATCCCTGCGAAGTTTCCTGTCGCTGTACCGGCGGTGTTGGCGTTAAATACTATGGCATTAAATGTGGTACTTGTGCTGGTATTTTTGATTTCTACTCCAGAATTAACTACGATATTTTTGTCAGCATTTACAGTGATGGTTGATGTGCCTGTGTCGTTGTTGGTGATGTTTTTGTTGATGGTAATCGTGCCATTATTCAACGCTGTGAGGGTAGAGTTTCCATCGTTGGTAATGCCATTCGTAGCATTGACTGTGCCAACGGTGAAGGAATCAGTATCCGTGTAGCTGATGTTACTCGTAGTATTAGCCGCTAAAATACTGATGTTGTTGGTGTTTTTAGTGAGGGTGTAACTACCTGTTCCCTTGAGTTCCAACCCACCCGCCGTAATCTTCTGGGTTTGCGTAACTGCTCCACCGGCTTTCAAGGTGAGATTTTTGATTGTGCTGACATTCACGCCATTGGTGGTATTCACCGTCCCAATTTCAAACCCATTTGCATCCGTGTAGTTAATGTCATTGGTGGTAGCCGCCGCTAGGGTGGTGATGTTGTTGTTGACATTGCTAAGGGTAAATGAACCAGTTCCTAAAAGCTCTAAACCATTGGCGAATAGGCCACCGCTGCTGTTTTGACTGGTGTTGCCTGGGCTAGAAAGGGTAAGGTTCCCAGTCGTTTGAACCGTAACATCATTGAGTGTCAGGCCATTGGTCAGGGCGGTTAGGCTAATATTGCCCGTGGTAGTTGCCGAGCCAATCACGTTACTGCCAAATCCAATAATGCCAATGCGAATGCCATCTGCTGTGCCTGCTCCGGTGCCGGTGTAGATGATGTTGCCAGCCCCCGTGCTGACTTGGGCATCAAAGATTTGATAGATGCCGTAGTTATTTGTTCCAGTGCCTTGGCCTTTTCCGGTTAAGGTAATGTTGCCGGTGCCGGTGCTGCGAATGCTTGTGTTCGTACCAGCCAAATCAATCCCGTAGTTATCGTCAATGCCATTACCTCCCGTGCCTGTATAGGTAATGTTGCCATCCACCGTGCTGACTTGAGCTGCGGACTGTTGGTAGATGCCCGAGTTACCATCTCCATTGCCTTTGCTTGTTCCGGTTAAGGTAATGTTGCCGGTGCCGGTGCTGCGAATGCTCGTAGCAGTCAGAGAAATCCCGAAGTTACCGTCGGAGCCACTACCCCCCGTGCCCGTATAGGTAATATTGCCATTGATGGTGCTGACTTGGGCATTACTGCTTTGATTAATGCCGATGTTGTTATCACTGCCACTGCCCCCTATTCCGGTTAAGGTAATGTTGCCAGTGCCGGTGGTACGAATGCTCGTGGTGGCATCCCTCAAATCAATCCCGAAGTTACCGCCGCCGGAGCTACTACCCCCCTTGCCCGTATAGGTAATGTTGCCATCCACCGTGCTGACTTGGGCACCTGACTGTTGAACGATACCGTGGTTGCCGCTCAGTGTGTCACCGCCCTGCCCCGTCAGGGTAATATTGCCTCGATTAGTAGCCAAGGTACTGCCGTTAAGCTTAATACCATCAAAACTACCGCTACCCGTACCATTGGCATTAAAGACTATGGCATCAAAAGGCGTGGCACCCGCATTGGTATTTTGAATCACTGCACCACTGTTCATCACAATATTGCGGTCAGCATTGAGGGTCAAGGTTTTTGATGTACCCCAAGTGATATTCACATCGCCAGTGATCGTGATCGTGCCAACCCCACCTGTGCCCGTGGTTTGAATCGTTAAATTGCTACCGCCCAAAAATGCCGCAATATCATCATCTAATAATTGATTACCTGAATCGGTCGCATTCTCAGGATTGGTAATGGTACTCGCTCCGGCTGTGCCAGAAATCGTAATGTCATTGGGGTCAAGGAGCAAAGTACCCGCCACACCCGCCGGGGCATTCAAGTTAATCCGACCCGACCAACCGGGCGCAAGATTTAAGACTTCTTTCCCTGATATTTCGACAAACCCACCATCCCCAGTGATAATGCCACCCTTGGCACTCACAAAACCCTCAAATTTCGTCGTCCCATCCGCCCAAACAATCACTTCCCCCCCATTCCCCTGGGTGAGGGCATCTGCTTTGATTTGGACATCCTTGGCAACCGTCGTTTCTATCGCATTCTGTAGCGTCCCTTTCCCCTGGAAACTACCCCCGATATTGACAATCCCACCGCCTTGATCACCCGAAGCGTCTATGGTTGTGCCATTATTAAGCGCAATCTTTTCCCCAGTGATAGTAACTTTACCGCCTTTCTCTCCTGATACAATTCCCGATACATCTAACGCACCATTTACCGCAACCGTAACCTTTTGCCCGCCGGATAGAACAATTACGCCATTGCGATTTTCCGCATATTTCGCCTCAATCATCCCGCCAACATTAATCACATGATCTACAATCTGACCAGCCGCCTGAGCCGTCAGGGTAACTATCCCCCCCGGTGCCGTGATATTGCCTTGGTTGTCAATCAGCGAATTTAATTTATTCCCATAAATATCCGTGATTTGCCCCGCCAACGTGGGGTCAACCGTCACGCTTAATAATCCATCCCCATAGAAATCCAAGCTCACCGTCGTTCCCGATGCCAGAACGACCTTACCCAAGCGAGCGGAAATGATGCCACTATTCTGCACGGCGGGAGCAACCAAGGCCGCAAAACCCGCTTCTTTCACCGTAATTAAACCTTGATTGACTACACTCGCAGGGGGTTTCCCTGGCATTTGTTCAAAGCGCAAAACGCCCCGCATGAAGTCAGTATCTTGGATATTCAACGTACTGGCGACTAAGCCCGCCACATCCACCCGTGCCGTGGGTAAAAACGCAATGCCATTGGGGTTTACCAAAAATACCTGCCCATTGGCGGTTAATCTGCCCGCAATACTTGAGGGTGTAGCTCCAGTGACTCGGTTCAACGTCGCTGATGTACTGCTGGGTTGTTGAAAATTCACCCACTCCTGGGGGGCAATGCTAAAGCTATTCCAGTTGATGACGGCTCTATCAGTGGATTGATTGATATTTAGCTTGGTATCCCCCACCTGTTGAATCGTGGCCGCTCCCTGGGTGACTTGACCGCCCTGGGGTAATGCCAGCCCCGGCACCTGACAGACAAACAGCACCGCTAACGCCTTCAGGGGAAACCAAACCAGATGACGCAGCGAGGAAATGAACTTCATAGGAAGAGTTGTTAATAAAATGTTACTCCGGTATCAGTATATCATCAGAATTTGAGCAAGGGAGATTCCCTTAATTTTTAGTTAAAGGGAACCTCTATTAATTCGGGAATAGCGGTCGCGGGGGCACTGCCCCCGCCTTGATTCTATGGCTACGACACGCAAGCCAATGTCGCAAAGCGACACGCAAGCTAATGTTGCAAAGCGACACGCAAGCTATCAGAATCTTTGTTTGCAAATCGGGATTGCTATATTTAAAAAATTTACTTCAACGTCCGGTCGATCTCGGTACACTGGATGCCGTGAAAGAACATCTCCGCCAACCAATTTTGGAAGAATATATTCATGCCTTCTAGGTTAGTACCATTGTTGGCTGGCTTGGCTTTTGGTCTGGGACAGTACAATGAGGTTATTAATTTGGACGTGAGTGTTAAACTTGATGCAGAAAAACTAGGAGAGTAATCGCTGTGGCTTCTATCACAATTGATCTTTCAGACAGCCAATTCCAAAGGCTACAGAATTTAGCAAGAGTACATGGCATTGCGACTGAAGTGCTTTTGAAAGCAAGTTTAGAGGATTGGCTAAGTCTACAAAAAGACGATTTTATTAATGCCGCCGATTATGTAGTGGCGAAAAATAGTGAACTATATCGGCGTTTAGCATGATTCGCTATTTGACAATGATTGAGGTATTAGAGCTACATCGCAAAATTCTTGAACAATCCGGTGGGTCATCGGGCATCCGAGATATGGGTTTATTAGAATCAGCGATCGCCCAGCCCCGAATGACATTCGGTGGACAAGACCTGTACCCAAACCTGCTAGAAAAAGCAACAACATTAGGGTTCTCAATCATCATCAATCATCCATTTGTAGATGGAAATAAACGTACAGGTCATGCGGCAATGGAAACCTTTCTATAGCAATCACACTTGAATCATGAGAATAATTTTTACGTTCAAACAGTAAAGGGTCGCAGGGCACCGCCCCGTTTTTGGTTCTTCAGCGTTTTTATATTCTCACGAATGCCGTAGGATTGGTATAGTTCTGAATAGGTTGAAAATTAACGCCTCCGTGGATGAACAAGAGCGTGTAGTCTTGGCGATCATATCAGGTGAACTGGGACGTGAAGCATTTGTGGAGTGGCTACAGCATCATATAGCACCAGCTAACAATCCCAATGCAGCGGAAAATTGAAGGCAATTGGCGGTGCGTTTGAGGTTGTTCTCTACCTCTGATTGGGGTTGATATAGCAATCTCATGGGATTCATAAGAATTGAAGAGGTCTGCCAGAACCAGAGCGGGGCGGTGCGATGTGACCGCCATGCAAAATTCTAATTAGATCACTACATGATTACTTTAGGAGAATCCAACGAATACCTCGTTATTTTGTGAGATAGCCTTATTTCCTAACAGGGGGGAAGTGCCGCAGGTGAAAGAGAATTTTCAATAATTATTTGAGTCTATATTCTGGCTTGTAATTGTTGCAAGATATTGAGAAATTCCTGTTCAAAAGTCACCTGCGCCCGATTGGTTTTACCCCCAACATATAACTGTTTTTCTATTTGTAACCCCCACACCTGACTATGGGAGATGTAACTCATCATCACACCCAACATCAAACCAGCAAAGCCTAAATATACAATGGGTACACCCGGGTCAGATTTGATTTGTAAACCCGTACTGCCAACTAATTCGGTCAGCGTTAAATCCACCCCCCCAATATGTACCGGTGTTCCTACCCGGCTGGTGGTTAACAATTGTCCCTGTTGGTCGTAGAGCAAAAATAAGCCCTGTAGGTCAGGAATTACCAAGGATACCCCCTCGCTTAAATCGGGTTTTAGGGGTAACCAGGTTCCCCACAATTTCCGGCCATTCCCCGCTGTAAACGGAGTAACGGGCAGTTCTAAAATTGGGCTATTATTAAAGCGCAATCGTACCCCCTGAATACCCCAACTGGTTTGGTAAAAAGTCAACCCCCGCCACCGCAAAGGTTCATTCACATGAATGGTCTTGCGGGTCACTTCTTCTCCGGCAGCATTTAACAATCCCAAATCGGTGTAAAACTGGTCAATCTCTCCCCCCGCTGTATAGTCAATCCAAAACCGATGTACCCGCCCCTGCACTGGCGGTAAACGCCGCACCCATGCCCCGGCTTCAATCACTTTCTTGAGTTGAAAATCCTGCCCACTCGGGACTAATTCTTGAGCCAAAAAACCGGTTAGTGCTCCGACCAAACCCCCGATTAAAATTACCACCAGACTGGCATGAACAACAATCGGGCCAATTTTGCCCGCCAACCCTTTACGGGCATAAAGTTTCTCCTTTTCCGTAGCCACCCAATATCCCTTTTGACGCAAAATAGATGCCAACTGAGAAATAGAAATTTCCGGGCAGACTTGACTTAAATTCAATCGCAAAATTTGCTCCGGTCGCTGGTGATAGTACCACTTACGGGCAACTTTCAAGGCAGGCCATTGCCGCCGAGACGTACAGGCCAACAAACTCGCCCCAAATAAAATTAATAAACTCAAATACCACCAGGTTTGATAGACCTGATTGAATCCTAAAAAAAGAATGACCTGCCAAGTTAAAAATCCAAATAATGCCGGATGTTCTGGATAATTTTCCCGGTAAAACGTTAGGGTTTCTCCCTGCTCAATCACCGTACCGGCAATACTCGCCACCGCAATCACCAACAGCAGGCCAATCGCTAGGCGCAAATCGGCCACCACCTGCACCAAACTCCGCCACCACAGGGTGAGTGTGCGCCATTGGTTCCCCCACCAAGCCAACCATGCGGTCATGGGCTTAAAAATTGACGGTACCCTCCATGCTAATCTAATTTCCCGCCGCCTGCTCCAGGTGCCGAAGCCACTCTTGCGGTGCCTCCCCCTGCGCCGTTAGGGTCACCCGCCGCCCGGATGCCATACTTTGCCAGCACAAATGCAGGTAACTGGCCGGCCACATGGGCAACCGCTCCGGCCACTCAATCGCCACAATACCCGGTGCCGCTTCCTGCCAGTAATATTCTGGGTACAATTGCTGTACTTCTTGCGAATCTAACCGGTACAAATCCAAGTGGTACAGGGGGATGCGCCCCTCCGGATATTCCTGGATTAGAGCAAAGGTGGGGCTGGTGACGGGTGCGGTAATACCCAACCCCTGGGCGAGTCCCTGGACAAGAGTGGTTTTGCCGCTACCCAAATCCCCTTGAAGCAACAGAATCGCCCCGGCGGGCAAAAGGTGGCTCAGGGCTTCCCCCCACCGCACCGTGGCCGCTGGGTCAGGCAATGCTACCACCACGCCTGCACCCGGCTATACCAGCGCATGAGGACGTGCGCCAGCCGCTGGGAATGGTGTTGCACCTGGGCTTTTTCCGGGTCTTCCTGGATCACATCCGCCAGGATCAGGCGGTAGCCCATTTTCACCACCTGCTCCCGGTCTAAGTCCACAAACCCCGCCCCCACCTGGGCATACCGTTGCAACGCCTGGGCGGAGGGGGATTTTTTTTGCACCAACACCACATCAAATATCCGTTGCCCCGTCACCCGCTCGATGGCCTGCAGGTGGTCGGACACCCGATAGCCCTGGGTTTCCCCCGGCTCGGTCATGGCATTACAAATATAAATACGGGGCACCGTCGCCCGGGCAATCGCCTGGGTAATTTCCGGCACCAGCAGGTTGGGAATCACACTGGTATAGAGGCTTCCCGGCCCAATCAAAATCAAATCCGCCTCTTCAATCGCTTCAATCGCCTTGGGTAACGCCGGGGGATGGGCGGGGGTACAACCAATACGGACAATGTGCCCCTTGGCCTTGGGGATTTGGGATTCCCCCTCAATGCGCCGCCCGTCGGCCAAATCCGCCCAGAGATGCACATCCGCCATCGTCGCTGGTAATACCTGCCCCCGCACCGCCAACACCCGGGAACTGGCGGCAATCGCCTGCTCCAGATTGCCCGTAATGGTCGTCAGTGCCGTCAGGTACAAATTCCCAAAACTGTGGCCGCTCAGCCCTTCCCCGGATTCAAACCGATACTGAAACAATTCCGTTAACAGTTGTTCTTCCCGCGCCAGGGCTGCCAAACAGTTGCGAATATCCCCCGGCGGCAACACCCCCACCTCCCGCCGTAGCCGCCCGGAGGAACCCCCATCGTCCGCTACGGTGACAATCGCCGTGATATTACTGCTGTAGGCTTTCAGACCCCGCAACAGCCGGGATAACCCCGTCCCCCCCCCCAGTGCGACAATTTTTGGCCCCCGGTTGCGCTGGCGTTGGGCAATCAACACATCCACCAGGGCTTGTTCCCCTTCGGGACGCAGGGCTTCACTCAAGCTACCGACAGAGCGGGTCTGGCTCCAAATAATTAACCCAATCCCCACCAAAACCGCCACCGGCCCGGAAATATAGCTGGGAATCACGGTCGCCAACGTCCGCAGTACACTTTCCATCAACTGCAAAAAACTATTCACCGGGGTCAGGCGCAGGGAAATGGACAACCCCAGCACCACCAACACCGTGCCGACGAAGGTCACCACCAACCAGCGTTTGACCAGCAATCCCGGCTTCAGCCACTTCAGCCATTGCCGCAGTCGGGGCGGGGCGAACTTACCCATAGGGCACCTTCAGCAGGTTGGTTCTGACTGTAGCAAATGGGTGAGCCTGGGGGAAAGTCATCCGGTGCGCCTAAAATTCAATCCCCGCTTGAGCCTTGACCCCCTGGGTACGAAACGGGTGCTTCCGCAGGGTCATTTCCGTCACCAAGTCGGCATAGTCCACCAATTCCGGGGGGGCACCCCGCCCGGTCAACACCACATGGGTCTGGGGGGGCTTTGCCGCCAAATCTGCTAATACTTGGTTGATTTCTAAATAACCCAGCTTGAGTGCCACATTCACCTCATCCAAAACCGTCAAGTAATAATCTGGGTTTTTCAGGTAATTCCCCGCCATGACCCAGGCGGCTTGAGCGCATTGCCGATCCCGCTCCCGGTCTTGCGTATCCCAGGTAAATCCCTCCCCCAGGGCGTGCCAGGTCATCTGCTCCGACCAATGTTCTAAAACCCGCCGCTCCGCCGGACACCAGGCTCCCTTGATAAACTGCACCACCGCCACCCGATAACCATGCCCCAGGGAACGGAGTACCATCCCCAAGGCCGCCGTGGTTTTGCCCTTGCCCTCCCCCGTATGGACAATCACTAGCCCTTTTTCCGTACATTGGGCTAAACGCTCCGCCTGCACCTGCTGGCGTTGTTGCATTTTCTGGCGGTACTGCTCCGGGGTGAGCACCTTACTTTTTCTTAGAACGGGATTTGGTTTCCTTTTTGGCCGCAGGTGCCGGGGTCGGCTCCGTAACCGCCACTGCTACCGCCACCGCCTCAAGTACCGCTGGGGTCGGCTCCGGGGTTGCGGCTTCCGATGGTTCCGCCGGTGGGGCAGCAGTCACCAACTCCTCGCCCAAACGATAGCGGGTGAAGCGACGCACCCGGATATTTTCACCCACCTTGGCGATGGTCTGTTTCACCAAATCCCCGACGGTGATATTCGGGTCTTTGATGTAGGGCTGATCCACCAGGCACCGCTCTTTGAACAGCTTATCCAAGCGGCCTTGGACGACTTTTTCCCGCACCGCTTCCGGTTTTTTGGCCAGGTCTTCCCGTCCCATCTCAATCGCCTTTTCCCGTTCAATCGCCGCCACGGGAATTTCACTCATGTCCACGTATTCCACATTCTCAGTAGCGGCAATTTGCAGGGCGATGTTGTGCGCCAAACTTTGGAAATCCTCCCCTTTGGCGACGAAATCCGTTTCGCAATTAATTTCCAGCAACACCCCCAACTTACTGCCGGTGTGGATGTAGCTGTAAATCACCCCTTCGGTGGTGCTGCGACCGGCTTTTTTCTCCGCCGAAGCCAACCCTTTTTGCCGCAAAAATTCAATGGCCTTGTCCAGGTCACCCTCACTGTGCTGGAGGGCTTTTTTGCAGTCCATCATCCCCGCACCGGTTTTTTCCCGGAGGGTTTTGACCATTTGGGCGGAAACTTCGGCCATAACTACTCCTGTTCAACTTGGTCTATTTTAACCCGTTCAGGATTCGGATTCATCGGGGATGTCCCCCTCATCTTCTTCCAAGGGCAGGTCTTCTTCGCCCATTTCCCCGTCCTCCATCGCCCCAACCTGACCGTGTTTCCCTTCACAAATGGCATCCACCAATGAGCCAAGCACAAGCTTAATCGAGCGAATCGCATCGTCATTAGCGGGGATGGGCACGTCCACCACATCCGGGTCACAGTTGGTGTCCAACAAAGAAACGATGGGAATATTGAGCTTCAAACATTCTTGAACGGCATTGTATTCCCGCTTTTGATCAACGATCACCACAATGTCGGGGGGTCGCCGCATCAGCTTGATGCCACCCAAATACTTACGCAGCCGTTCCAGTTCCCGCCGGAGCGTGGCCGCCTCTTTCTTGGGTAACAGGTCTAAACCGCCGGTTTCTTCCCGTCGCTCCAAATCCTTCAGGCGATCCACCCGGGATTTGATCGTTGTCCAGTTGGTGAGCATCCCGCCCAACCAGCGTTGGTTGACGTAATAGGCATCACAGCGGCTGGCTTCCTGGGCAACGATCCCAGCGGCCTGACGTTTAGTGCCAATAAACAAAAACTTCTTGTTCGCTTCAGCGGCACGGCGCATATATTCGTAGGCATCATTGAGCAAACTGGCGGTTTGTACCAGGTCAATGATATGCACCCCATTGCGCTCGGCGAAAATGTACGGGGACATTTTGGGGTTCCAGCGGCGGGCTTGGTGGCCGAAATGCACCCCCGCTTCCAACAGTTGGGCTAGGGAAATAGACATAGGGACTCCTACGGGTTCAAGCCACCTGGTTGGGTTCCCAAAGAACACCCGTAGTGACCAGATGGGGTAAGGTTAAACACACGATTTTTTATAATAGCAGAAAATTAACGAACAAATTACACCGGGTCACTGTCTGGCACCGGGTCAGGGTAGTCGTCTGAACGGCTGGTTGTGATGGGTTGGGTGTGGATCACTGCGGGTAAACCTGCCCCCTGCAAGCCGTGGCGGATGCGCTGGGGACTACTCGGCCAGAGGATAAACAGGGGGTAAATTTTTTCGGCACCTTCGTTGTACACCTGGCTGTGGCGGGGGGGCATCACCCATTCATAGGGTTGGCCGAGGATGATTTGGGTTTGCCGCCAGCGGTGCATCAGTTGGGAAAAATCCTCCGCTTCCCGGTGGATAAATACCAAAATTTCCTGGTCGGTTTTTACCTGCCAGGTTGGGTCACAGGGGAGCAAGGCCAATTCACAGGGCAGTTGCACCAAGCGACCTTCCTGCCGCACCAGGGGCAAAACCACGGTAATCAAGCTATCTTCTTGACGGCGCATACTGGGGAGCAATTCCAGGTAGGAGCGGTAGGATTTCAGGAGTGCCATTGCCCCTTTGACCTGGCTACCCTGTGCCAGCAATTCTTCGTACTCCGGTGTGGTCATGGCGTTCCCCGGTACTGGTACTGTTTCTATATTGACCCACACCCCCCGGTGGGATGCAAGACATTAAATGCAATACATTGGTAAAAGTAATGCTGGGCAAATCCCATGGTGGGTATCTCGAAGCCAACCTACTACGAAATTCTGGGGGTGCATCGTTTTGCCAGTGGGGAGACGATTCGCCGAGCCTATCGGGAATTGAGTAAACGCTACCACCCTGATACCACCACGCTACCAATTGCGGTCGCCCAGGAAAAATTCCATCAGATCAATACGGCCTACACGGTACTGATTTCGCCGCAACAACGGGCGGATTATGACCAGCAGTTGTGGCAAAGCACCCTGCCCCCGACCCCCACGTTGCAACAAATTCAGCAGATGTATTCGGCCTATCTTGACCCGACGGACCGCCCCCTCTCGGCGGGGGAATTGTTCGCCCTATTTCTTTTGGGATTGACTTTTGTGGGCTGTTTGCTTCTGGTCTTGACCTTGGGCTTGGCTCGTTCTGGAGGCGGTTAGGGTGTTTGCCCAAACGTATTTGATTGGCCAACGGTTTCAAGCACTACTCCGATGGCGTGTCTGTTGGGGGTGCTGGCTGGCGATGGGTTGGGGAACGGAGGGTGTCCGCTAAATTCAACCCCAGGGTTTGATCCGCCTGTTGCAGGAACTGTTGGGTCATTTCTGGATAAGCCCGCATGAGGCTGGACAGGGCTCGACCATCGCCGCTGTCGATGACGTTGATCTGCCCCAAGTTTAGCTTTTGGGGCACTTGCGCCGCTGTGGTCAGGAGCATCTCCAGTTGTTGAATCAATAAGATAGCACTGGCATCCTGACCATACTCTTGCCAGAGTTCATTGAGCATATCCGTCACGGTAGCCGTGGCTCTGGCATTAGCCGCCAAGGGAGCCGCCTGCGCCCGGGCTAACAATTCCTGGGCTTGCCGTTGCGCTTGCGCCGGTAGTACCACGTCCGCTTCTAACCGCAACCGTTCCAATTCCGCCCGCACGGTTTGTAGCTCCTGTTCCGACCGTGCCCGGGTCTCCTGGGCGGTGGCTTCGGTGCGTTCTTCCTCGGAGCGTGCCTGCAATTCTAGTTCGGCCTGCATCTTGCGGAGTTCATTTTGCTTTTGTTGGATGGCAGCTTGGGCTTCTTTTTGGGCGACTTCGGCGGCACGACGGCTCTCAGCGGCGGCAGATTCCGCTTCCCGCTCCGCATTGGATTCGGCAATTTTGGCATCCCGAATCATGTTGGCGATTTGTCGCCTGCCGATGGAATTGAGATAATCCACTTCATCGGAAACACTCTGAATTTTCAGGGTATCTAACTGCAAACCCAACTTCGATAAGTCCCGCTCGACATACTGGGAAATGCGGTCGGCAAATTCGAGCCGGTCTTCATTCACTTGTTCGGGGGTCAAAGTCGCCACTACCCCACGCAAATTCCCTTCCAAAGTTTCCTTGGCAACCCGGATGATTTCCTCCCGCTTGCGTCCCAAAAACCGCTCAATCGCATTACCCACGATCGCTGGCGCACTGGAAACTTTGATGTTGGCAATGGCTTGGATTTGCAGAGGAGTGCCGCCGGCAGCATAGGCATTTTTAACCTCCACTTGGACGGGCATGGTAGTCAAATCCATCCGGTCAACACTTTCGATGATGGGAATCCGCAGCGAAGCCCCCCCAAAAACCACACGGTAGCCCACTTTTTGACCGCCACTGAGCCGATGTTCCCGCCCAGAAAAAATTAAAATTTCGTTGGGATTGCAAATGTAGATAACCTGGCTAAGGATGACCAGAACCATCACCAGGATGAACAAGGTTAAAAAGGCGAGGGTCAACACCCCCAACAAACTCGACCCGCCGCCCCCGGCTGCGGTTTGCGCCAATACCGGCAGAGCCAGGACGAAACCCAAGGTGTTTAGACCGAGAAGCCAACGAAACCGAGACATGAGCATTCCCTCCCTTGCTGATTTCCAGGGTACCATGCCCCCGTTGGTAAATTTTGACGGGCGGTTTCTGGGGATTTGCTTCCAAGATAAATCTGGGGTTAGAATTACCCACAGTCCACTGTACTGACAACCCATTGATTTGCAACTGATTTTCATCATGTACCGTTGGCGTTCTTGGTATGGATTCGGTCTCGGTACTTTGGTTGCGGCAATGGTGGTCATTTCCTCTGTTTATGCGTTTGGTTATTTTACTAACCCGCAACGCCAATCCAGTCCGATTACGGCCAATTCACCCCCATTGGTGACCATGACTACGCCTACGGCAACTCCCCCAACGCAACCCATGTCCACCCCAAATATTGCCAATCCGCCCACCAAATACGGCCATTTCTCCTATCCAGAAGTGAATCGCAACCGTTTAATTGTGGTTGCCAGTTATGGTCAAAAAGAATATCAACGGCAGGTAGAAATGGAACGGGAAGCGGGATTGGCTCTGTTCCAACTCATCAATGCGGCGCGGGATCGGGGGCTATGGATTATCCCCGTTTCGGGATTTAGAACTGTCGCATACCAAGCCAATTTATTCAATCGGCAAGTGCAAAGGCAAGGGTCGGAAATCGCCGCTGCTCGCATTAGCGCACCCCCGGGTTTTAGTGAACATCACACCGGTTTAGCGATTGATCTGGGGGATGGCTTTGCCGCCGGGGAGGGGATACCCGATATTACGGAGCGGTTTGGTCAAACCCGTGCTTATGAATGGTTGCAAAAAAATGCAATGACCTACGGTTTTGAACTTTCCTATCCCCCCCATAATGCCCAGGGAGTTATGTATGAACCCTGGCACTGGCGCTATGTGGGTTCGCCCGCCGCTCAACAGGTCTTTGCTCCAGCTCGCCAGGGAGCAAGGGGTTAAAATGCGGATTGAACGGCTCCCGGCTCTGAGAGACAATTACATTTTTATGCTGTGGGATGAATGGGCGGGTAAGGCAGCGGTGGTTGACCCGGCAGAACCGGCTCCCGTTCTGGATTTTCTGCATAGGCATCAATTAGAATTAACGGCTATCTTCAATACCCATCACCACGGGGATCACGTGGGTGCCAATTCGGATTTGTTGGACTACGTTCCGGGTTTAACCGTGTATGGAGGTGCCAAGGATCGGGGTCGAATTCCTGGGCAAAACGTTTTTTTAGAAGCCGGGGATGAGATTCATTTTGCGGGTCGAATGGCCAGAATTTATTTCGTCCCTGGGCATACCCGGGCGCACATTGCCTACTATTTTTTGCCCACCCAGGCACAACCGGGGGAACTGTTCATCGGGGATACGTTATTTTCCGGGGGATGTGGCCGTCTGTTTGAAGGTACACCCGCCCAAATGCTCGATTCCCTCAGTCAAATTCGCTCCTTACCCGGCGATACCCGCATCTGGTGTGCCCATGAATATACGGAACAAAATTTACGGTTTGCGCTGACGGTTGAACCGGAGAATTTAGCCCTGAAAAACTATACCCAGCAGGTACGGGAATTACGGCAACAAGGACAAGCAACGATTCCCAGCAATCTCGGTTTAGAAAAGGCCATCAACCCCTTTTTACGTTGGGATCAACCAACGGTGCAACGGGCGATGGCAACCCAATCTCCTGTGGCAACCTTTACCCAACTACGCCAACGCAAAGACCATTTTTAACCCCTGGGTTGACCCATGAATGACATGATTTATTTACACAATATCCGCGCCTATGGCTACACGGGTTTTTTACCAGCAGAACGCACCCTCGGCCAGTGGTTTGCGGTGGATTTATATTTGGAATTACCCTTGGAAAAAGCGGGGCAAAGTGATGATATTGAGGACACGTTGGACTATCGCAGGGTAATTGACCAGATAAAAACGACCATTGCAACCGAGCGTTTTCTCCTCCTCGAACGGCTGGCTTATGTGCTGACCCAACAGGTTTTGGCCTTTCCTCAGGTAGAGGCGGTGACCCTGCGGGTGACCAAGGTGGCACCACCCATTCCCGATTTCACCGGCCAGATAAGTATGGAATTGCATCGTGCTAAAGTGCAGGTGTCGTCCCAAGGTGTGCGGTAATGACTTGGCCGGTACAACGATGGTTGATTAGCCCAACCCACCCTGACACGACGGATTTAGCTCAAAACCTGGGGTTATCACCCCTGACCGTACAGATTTTGGCAGACCGGGGTTTACATACAGCGGCGGCGATTAGCCAATTTTTTGACCCGCAGCAGGAATCCCTCCCCCCCCCGTTTCCAGATTTTCGGGATTTGCCCGTGGCTTTGGATATTTTGGAACAGGCCGCTAAAACCGGGCAAAACATCGCCATCTGCGGGGACTACGATGCGGATGGAATGACCAGTACATCATTATTACTAAGACTACTACGGGGAGTGGGAGCCAAGGCCGACTATGCCATTCCCAGTCGGATGCAGGAGGGCTACGGGATCAACGAAAGGATTGTCCAAGAGTTTTATGAACAAGGTATTGATATTATCATCACCGTGGATAATGGCATTGCCGCCCATGCCCCGATTGCCCTGGCTCGGGAGTTGGGGATGACGGTGATGATTACCGACCACCACGAGCCGCCCCCGGAATTACCCCCTGCCCAGGTGATTTTGAACCCCCGGTTGATCCCGGCGGACTCACCCTACAGCAGTTTGGCCGGGGTGGGCGTGGCCTATCTGTTGGGGCTAGGGTTGGCGGCACGGCTGGGCTATGGGGAGGCGTTGACCCAGCCGTTGTTAGAACTTTGTACGTTGGGAACCATTGCGGATATTGCGCCCTTGACGGGGGTGAACCGCAGGTGGGTGCAGCAGGGACTGCGGTTGTTGGCGGATTCCCAGCTTTTGGGGGTACGCACCCTTATCCAGGCGGCGGGGTTGGGGACGGCGCAGGCATTGAACCCGGATCATGTGGGGTTTCAGTTAGGACCCCGGATCAATGCCGTGGGACGGATTGGCGACCCCCAGGTGGTGATTGAATTATTTACGACTGAGGATGAAACGGTAGCGCAGCGACGGGCACAGGAATGCGAGGCGACCAATTTGCTCCGACGGCAGTTGTGTGAACAAATTGAGCAGGAAGCGGTCGCTTTATGCGAAAAAAAATCACCGGATTTCGCCCAGGAGCCGGTACTGGTGCTGGTGCAAGCGGGTTGGCATCATGGGGTGATTGGCATTGTGGCTTCTCGCTTGGTGGAACGCTACGGGGTGCCGGTGTTTTTGGGCACCTACGAGGATGAGCGTCAGGCGGTGATTCGGGGTTCTGCCCGGGGGATTCCCGAATTTCATGTGTACGAGGCTTTGCATGACAGTGGTGAATGCCTGGAACGCTACGGCGGGCATCGGGCGGCGGGGGGATTTACGCTCAAGGCGGCGGATTTTCCCCAGTGGTGGGAGCGGTTGCAAGCCTTTGGCCGCCGGGTTTTGCACGCCTATCATCTGCGACCCCTGGTGGAACTGCACGCCCAGGCGCAGTTGGGGGAATTGACGCTGGAGCTATACGACGAACTGCAACGGCTCCAACCCTACGGCATGGCCAACCCGGCTCCCCAATTCTGGAGCCAATGGGTGCGGGTGGTGTCCCAACAGGTGATGGGCAAGGAGAAAAACCACCTTAAGTTGACCGTGGCGGACGGGACGGGTGAAAAAAAAGTCCTGGCCTGGAATTGGGGGCATTATGTACCGCTCCCGGAATGGCTAGACCTGGCCTACACCCTGCGCCCCAACGAATTTCAGGGACAAACGACGCTGGAGTTGCAACTCCTGGGGGTGCGTTACCCCCTACCCCATTTAGAAATCAAACCCCCGCCGCCGCTCAACTGCATTCCTGAGTGTGTTTCCTTGGGAAACCTTGAAGATTTATTAGGAAATGGTACTAATAAAAAGCTACTTTTATACGGCTATCAACGGCCAGATGTGCCGCACCACCCCCACCTAGACTACGACCGCCCCCACGGCACCTATGGGGCGTTAATTTTGTGGACGTTACCCCCGGCTCCGATTTATCTGCGCTGGTTGGTGGCCGTAGCCCAACCCCAAACCCTCTATGTTTCTGGGCACATCCCGCCGCTACCGACGGCGACACAGGTACACCGCTGGCTCCAGGAGGCCTTGAGTCAAGACCAGACCACCCCCTGGAATCTTCTGGCCTTGGGGCAACAATACTGGGTTAGCCCCCAGGTATGGGTCGCTGGCCTGCGGGAACTGGGCTATAACCACCCGGATTGGCCGGACACCCAATCGGTGCAAAGCGAACTCGCCAACCTCGCAACCTGGTACCGTACCCCGGTCGCCGCATTAACAAACGTCCTAAACCCTAAAAACCAAACCGGGATTTAACCCTCAGCCCCCCCGTCCGCCACCTTTTCCCGAAACAACTTGCCCGCCGAAAAGGTCGGTACGGTTTTGGCAGGAATGTGCAGCGGGTCACCCGTCCCTGGATTGCGACCTTCTCGGGCTTGCCGTTTGCGGGCTTCAAAGGAACCAAACCCCACCAAGGTCACCTTTTGCCCCTCCGCCACCGAATCAATAATTGCTTCGAGGGTAGCATCCAAAACCGATTCAGCCACCTTTTTTGTTGTCCCCGCTTTCGAGGCAACTTCAGTGACCAACTCTTCCTTATTCATACAGAGCGCCTCACCAAAAAGTTAAGAATCTCTCAGTACTTGGTTTAGTCGTAGCACTCGCTTTCCATTTAAGGCCGTGAACTGCGATAAACCAATGGTTTGACGCTTCCAAGCTTAATCAAATTTCCCCAATCCGTCAACTACTTACGGGCACTAATAAAGCGACCGCATGGGCGGCAATTCCCTCTTCTCGCCCCACCGGTCCCAATTGTTCATTCGTCGTTGCCTTCACCCCCACCTGGGCTGGTGCTACCCCCAAAGCCGCCGCCAACCGAGCTTGCATCAGCGGGATATGGGGTTTCAGCTTCGGTCGCTCCGCCACCACCACCGCATCCACGTTGGCGACCTGCCACCCCCGTTCCGCCACCAGTTGCCGCACCTGGGTCAACAGCATCACGCTATCCGCCCCTGCCCACTGCGGGTCATCCGGGGGAAAATAATGACCAATATCCCCCAAAGCCAAGGCTCCCAGCAGGGCATCCATGACCGCATGGGTCAAGACGTCCGCATCACTATGCCCCAATAGCCCCAGGGAATGGGGAATGGTCACCCCCCCCAGGATCAATGCCCGTTCCGGCACCAACCGGTGAATATCGTAACCATTGCCAATGCGGAACGGCGGCATCACACTTGGTTGAGGTCAATCCCCGCCGCCTGCGCCATAGCCTGCAAACCCCGCCGTTGCAAGGTGCGAATTGCCTGGGTGGAAAGCCGCAGTCGCACCCAGCGCTGTCCCTCCGGCCACCAGACCCGCTTCCATTGCAAATTCACTTCCTGGAGACGCTTGGTACGCCGGTGGGAGTGGGAGACCGAAAAGGCATTATTCGCCCGCTTTCCGGTTAATTGACAACGCCGTGCCATGATTTAATGATGCTCCTTATGCGGATAATTGCTGTTGTAACGCTTTGACCAGGGTGGTTTTCGGGACTGCGCCCATCACCACGTCCACCTTCTGACCGCCTTTGAAAATCATCAGGGTGGGAATACTCCGAATGCCGTACTCATTGGCGATTTTGGGATTGTCGTCCGTGTTGAGTTTGACCACTTTGACCCGGCCTTCAAACTCCTTCGCCACCTCATCCACCACCGGAGCTACCATGCGACACGGCCCGCACCAGGGTGCCCAAAAGTCAACCAGCACCGGAATCGGGCTGTGAATTACCTCTTGCTCAAAGGTTGCATCCGTGACTGGGGCTGCATCTGACATAAGCATCCATCCTCTGAATGATTCGAAATCAGCAAACCTAATTTTACCACAAAAAATTTGGGCTTTTCGCCATCACCAGCCCCACCTGTCTGCAAAAAATGCCCAAAAAAAGACCTAAGCACCAGCTTAGGCCAGAGTGTGGTGTGAGGAGTGAACGGAAACTTGCGTCTCCGCACTCTGCTATTATAAACAAATTTCCTGAGACAAGGCCAGCCCTTTGTCTGTATTTCTTAAGAATTGGCACCAGGGGGGTTGTTCTAGTACATTGAAGCCACAGGTTTAGGGTGTGTTTAACAGGATATTGTACTGATTTTTGTCTGAAACTATCTAAACTATTTACCCATGCCTAGTTTCTGCGCCCGTTGGTAAACCTTACCTTCCGTCAATAAAGAAGGGGCAATAACCACCTCGGTTTGTTGCATTTCCCGCAGATTTTTAGCACCCACGGTCGCCATGCTGTTTTTCAACGCCCCCAGCAGGTTGTGGGTGCCGTCATCCAGGAGGGCTGGCCCCCGGAGAATTTGCGCCAGGGTGCCGGTCGTGCCCACCCGAATCCGGGTGCCCCGCGGTAGTACCGGGCTGGGGGTCGCCATGCCCCAGTGGTAGCCCCGGCCAGGAGCTTCCTGCGCCCGTGCCAAGGGGGAACCGATCATCACCCCATCGGCACCACAGGCAATCGCTTTACAGATGTCTCCGCCGGTGACCAGCCCCCCGTCGGCAATCACGGGCACATAGCGACCGGTTTCCGCCTGGTAGTCCTCCCGGGCGGCGGCACAATCCGCTACTGCTGTCGCTTGGGGCACCCCCACCCCCAACACGCCCCGGGAGGTACAGGCCGCCCCTGGGCCAATGCCCACCAAAATAGCGGCGGCACCCGCTTTCATCAAGTTGAGAGCCACCCCGTAGGTAACACAGTTTCCCAGCACCACCGGGATGGGTAATTCGTGGCAAAACCGATGTAAATCCAGGGATTCCACCCCCGCAACGGCCAAATGTGCCGTCGAAACCACCGTGGCCTGGACAAAAAACAAATCCGCCCCCGCCGCCGCCGCCAAGGGTGCCAAGGTCGTCGCCCGCCCCGGCGTAGTGCTGACCGCCGCAATGCCCCCCCGTTGCTTGATTTCCTGAATCCGCACCGTGACCAACTCCGGCTTAATTGGCTCTTGGTAGAGTTTTTGCATCAGTCCGACAAATTCCTCATTGCCCACCTGGGTAATCCGCTCCAAAATTGGGGTTGGGTCTTCATAACGGGTTTGCAAACCCTCCAGATTCAAGACCCCCAACGCCCCCAACTCCGTTAGGGTTACCGCTACTGCCCCATCTACTACCCCATCCATGGCACTGGCAATAATGGGTATCTCACGGACGATAGCGGGCGGGTTACCTGGGACAATCCCGCCCAGTGACCAAGTGGTATCCGCCAATGCGGGGTCAAGGGTACCTGAACCGGGAACAAGGGCAATCTCATCAATGCCGTAGGCTCGCCGTGCCCGCTTGCCCCGCCCGATTGGGATATGTGCCTCCATGATTGACATTCCGTGAGCGTTAGGTAAATTTTACTTAAGCTAACAAATTCCCATTAATTTTGTCAAAAAATTGTCAAAAAGACCCCATCCGTGGGACACCTCTAGAGCATCTCTATATTATTGGAACCAGTAGAAAATTATCTCGTTGGAATGCTTATATTACCGATAGCTTGCGTGACGTAGCCATGAACTAAGGACGGGGGAATGCCTCCGGCACACTGCGTGTAGCGCCCCTGCGACCGCCATTCCTGAATTAATATGAATTAATAGAGGTGATCTATAATTACATGATGTTATAGATGTTATACTGGTAACAGTAAAAGCGGCACCAAAACTAGAAAGGTAAATAACAATGACTGTTGAAACAGAGATTTTAGAAACAGTTTCTCACCTGCCAGAATCACTGAAAAATAAGCTTCTTGATTATGCCCATCATCTACTTGAGACCTATTCTGGAGTGGAACCAGAACAAATAGATACAGTACAGCAAAAGAAAAAGCGATGCGGGTTTGGAATCCTGAAAGATAAGATTTGGATGGCCGAAAATTTTGATGAACCGCTTGAGGATTTGAAGGAGTATATGTAAGCGTGAATATTCTGCTAGATACTATGCTTTTATTTGGTATTTTCAGGGTAATGAACAGCTAAGCTCAAAAGTACTATAGCAATACTATCTGATTGCCGAACAAAGATTCTGATAGCTTGCGTGGCATAGCTATAGAACCAAAGACGGGGGCTGCGCCCCTGCGACCGCTGTTCTAAATTCATCTAGGATTGCTATAGAAATTCTTGACAATTTTGACAATATAGCAATACGATTCGATTTGCGAACAAAGATTCTGGAGAACCAGTGACGGGGGGTGCCCCCCTGCGACCGCTTGCTGTTACTAAATTCATAGAGATTCTCACAATCATATATTGCGTGTTTAGCTATAACTCTACTTTTTCGTAGGTATCCATAAGTGAAATCCTGCAAGGAATACTGGTAAATTCAATTTCTTCCTCTAGGTTGTTAAATTCTTCAAACTCCCATTTTGTGTCAGAAATTTTTTGATAGTGTTGTACGGAATAGGTGTACTGATCTACAAGTAGATATTCTTGAAATGAAGGGATGGAGCGATAGTAAGTAAATTTTTGACCACGATCATAGTAGGCAGTGGATTCCGACAACACTTCTACAATCAGCACCGGATTAGTGATTGTATCTTTTCGCCCTTCTTGCAGGACGAGATCACCTCTAATGACCATGACATCAGGGTAAGTATATATCTGATGAGTTGGTATCCAAAGCCGTTGATCGCTAACAAATACTTCACAATCTTTAGGAAGTTGAACGGTTAGTAGCGTGCAAAAATTACGGATGAGGCGGTTGTGATTGGGCATTCCTCCAGTCATGGGGATTATTGCTCCATGAATGTATTCGTGGCGGGTTTCTGATGCAATTTCTAGGGCTAGATATTCCTCTAGGGTATGGGAGCCGGTTTGGATTTGGGTAATCATTATTCTATCTACCTGATCGTTTGACCTCTGATTTTATATGGCAATCTCTAAGGATTGCCGACCGCCCGTTCTAAGAAAAGCACAAGTTGTCTAGCTCACAGCTACGCCGGTGGCCTAATTATTGCAGAGTGTAAAAAAATCGGCTTCCCTTCTAAGTCTACCTTATCATTGGAAGTTGGAAAATAGTAACATTTTATTGCATAGGGGCTTCGGAAATTGAAAAGGACATCGGTAGTCGAATTGTGTAGCCAAATGACGCTCCAAATCCAGGCGGGAGGGGCGGTAGATCAGGTTATCCAATCTGCGCTGATGCAATTACAAAGAAAGTATAACGTACACCAAGTCTCGCTCTACCAGGGTCAGCAGATGGTGTTAGCGGTTGGCGAAACAGTTGGGCATGAACAGCTACCCGACACTTGGCAAGCTGAAAAAATTCAAAGTGAAAGTGGGGAAGCCTGGTTATTTCCCATCATGGTGCGGCGGCAAGGGTGGGGCTGGTTGGTGAGTTATTGGCGAGGGAATGTAAATCCAGAAATTGAGCCAGAGTGGGAGTTATTCACAGCGCATTTGGGTTTAATCATTCCAGCGACGGGGTGGGGAGAAAATCATACGTTAAATCATAATTTTAGTCATACTTCCAATCATTTTCCCCTGCCTATTACGGAAGATGAACCTTACCATTTTTTGTTGAACGCTTTACCCGTTGGTGTGGCATTAACTGATGCCGCAGGATGTTGTATTTATGTGAATGAATATCTCACACAGCAGCTATGTCAAATGTCAGCGCAGGAGATGTTGGGGCAGGGTTGGGTGGATGTCATTGATCCCGATGACCGCTATAGGGTGATCCACGCTTGGGAACAGGCTGTTCACACACCGCCCCATGAATATGCGGAAGAATATCGCCTGCAACGCCGGGATGGTTCTATGGTTTGGATCCGGGACAATGCGCTGGTGCTACGCAATCACACCGGCGATGTGGTGGGTTTTATCTGCATATCTGTAGATATTACCAAAAAAGTAAAATTGAAACAGGAACTCCAAGAAAGTCGAGAGCAATTTTTGACCTTACTGGAAAATATGCCGGGGATGGTCTATCGCTATCATCCTGCAACGGCAGAACACCCCCATCGCTTTAGTTATTTGAGTGATTGTGCTGAAGACATATTTGAATTGACCGTCCCAGAAATTATGGCCGATGTCACTGCTATCTGGATGAAATTTACCCACCCGGAGGATTTGGATTTATTACTCACTTCGATTCAGACAGCTATTGTCCAATCCGCCCCTTGGCATTGTCAATGGCGGATCACTACGCCGTCGGGGAAATTGAAGTGGCTAGAGGGACGTTCTCAGATGCGCCAGCATCAAAATGAACCATTTTGGGATGGGATTGTTTTGGATATTACTGAAATAAAAACTGCTCAAGCAGAATTAGAAAAGCAACAGGAATTTTTGCATCGGATTGTTACTGCCACTCAATCGATTATCTATGTCTATGACTTGGAAGAGAATCGCAATGTTTTTGTCAATCCTGAGATCGAGTCGGTCTTGGGTTATTCAGTGGCGGAAATTCAAGCGATGGGTAGCCAACTATTCCCTAATCTAATTCACCCGGAGGACTTGCCAAAAATAGAAGCAAATTTAGCGCATCTATTTGAGCCGAGTTTTGCGGGAGAAATACAAGCGGGAGGAATACAAATTGAATATCGGATGCGGACGAAATCCGGGGAATGGCGGTGGCTCTTTAGTCGAGATCGGGTTCTGAGCCGCAATGCCCAAGGGCTTCCCAATCAAATGTTGGGGGTGGCAACGGATATTACTGAGTTAAAGGCAACGGAATTGGCACTCGCAGAAAGCCAGAAATTTTTAGACAATCTGGTGACCAATTTACCCGTAACGGTGTGGCGGTATCAGTTGTGGCCGGACGGGCGGGAGGCTCTGCTTTATGTAAGTGCGGGGTGTGAAGCATTGTATGGTGTGCCGCCAGAACAGGCGAGGCAAAATGTTCAAATGATGTGGGATTTGACGGTTCCCGAAGATTTGCCTCATATCCTCAGATTGTCAGAAGAATCTCGCCAACATTTAACCACTTGGCAAGCGGAATGGCGGATCATTACCCCCCAAGGTCAACACAAATGGTTGCGGGGGCGAGGACAACCGGAGCGGCAACCCGATGGTAGTACCATATGGGATTCAGTGTTTACGGATATAACTCCTGAAAAAGAAGCCGAATTGCGCTTACAGCGATTCAATCAAGAATTGGCGCAACGTATCCAAGAGCGGACAGTTCAGTTGCAACAGCAAGCCCAATCAGAAGGGTTATTGCGGGTGATTATTGAAACCATCCATGAATCTTTAGATATTGAAAAAACGCTGGGTATTGTCCTCGATGAAACCCGCAGCACCCTGGCCTGTGACCGGGTGGTGGTTTATCAATTTAATGATGATTGGACAGGGTATTTTCTGGCCGAATCGGTGGCAGCGGGTTGGGTGCCCGTGGTCACGGGAGCTTTGACTACCCTATCCGACCATTGCCTACAGGAAACCCAAGGCGGTCGCTTCCATCAGCATTATATTCTGGTCAGCAATGATATCTATAAATCAGGATTTACCCCTTGTCATATCGAGTTATTAGAGCGATTTCAAGCCCGTGCCCAAGTTACTATTCCCATTTTTTTGGAACAGAAATTATGGGGTCTGTTAGCGGCTTATCAAAATGATAGTCCTCGCATTTGGCAAACCAATGAAATAGAAATTTTACAACACGTGGGGTTGCATTTGGCGATTGCTCTGCGTCAGGCAGAATTGTATAAAGCGGCGCAAGTTCAGGTCGTCGAATTGCAAAAGTTGAATCAACTCAAGGATGAATTTCTTAGTACCGTTTCCCATGAATTGCGTTCCCCCATGCACAACATTGGCATGGCGATAAAAATGTTAGAGTTGCGGTTGCAAAGAGCGGGGGTTTTAGACAGTCCAGAATTGGGCATTGAACGCTACCTCGACATCCTCAAAAGTGCAACTACACGAGAAACCGAACTCATCAATGACCTGCTCGACCTCGCCCGTTTGAATGCGGAACAAGTGGATTTAGAATTAGAACCCGTGGATATTGAACAAATTTTAGATCATCTTTTACCTCCGATTCAAGAGCGTACCCAATCTCAAAATCAACATTTCCATCTACAACTTCCTGATCAGCTTTATCCCCTACAAACCCATGCCAACTCCCTCGAACGTATCCTGCAAGAACTTTTGCACAATGCCTGTAAATATACTCCTGCTCAAGAAAACATTACCCTGGCGATTGAATGGGAAACGGGGAATTACTGTAATTTTTGCGTGATCAATACGGGGGTTGAGATTCCCCTAGAGGAACAGGAGCGGGTTTTTGATAACTTTTACCGTATTCCAACCCATGACCCTTGGCAACACGGGGGGACGGGTTTGGGCTTGGCTTTGGTGAAAAAGTTAGTAGAACGATTGCAGGGACAGATTCATTTGACCAGTGGGAATAATTCGACTGAATTTCGAGTGCGTTTACCCATATAGCAATCCTAAGTGAATTTAGAACGGCGGTCGCAGGGGCGCAGCCCCCGTCAGAGAAGCACCTGCGGTGTATGGTTCTTCTGAATTTTTGTTTGCAAATCGGATAGGATTGCTATATTACCAATTTAGTTAAAATCTGGTTCAGAAAAAAAGTCGGATAAATCCAATGAAAATCCAGGAATGACATCTTCCCCTTCTAAACAATCTCCTGGTCGTTTTAATTGATCGGGTTGAGGTTGATGATACACCAAAACATACTCTTCATCGGGGTGAATCATCCAAACCAATCGAGAACCGTTTTGGAAATATTCCACTACTTTTTTGTGCATTTCTTCAATCGTATTTCCTGGGGAGAGAATTTCTACTACTAGGTCGGGTGACCCCTCGATGTAGCCTTTGGGGATACCGCCTAGGGATTTTAGGCGTTCTTTAGAAAAAAATGAACAATCGGGGGAGCGGCGATTCCCCGATGCCATCTTGAAAGATGTGTCGGAATCAAAAGTAAAGCCAATTTTTTGAGTGCGGACATATCCGCCTAGAATAATGTGAATCAGGCTTACATAGTACCCATGTCTTCCCCCGGCTCCACTCATAATGATTAATTCTCCATCCACGAGTTCGTAACGGTTTTCGTCATCCGGCAAATTCATAAACTCTTCATCAGTCCATTGCTTTTTGGTGAGTTCAGGTTTTTCGTGGATAGCAATCATGGTCTATTCCTTCAAGATTACTGATTCGATTGTACAAGGGGAATCCCAGAGGATTAAAAACACCTCTATGGTAATAGGCTACCCCACGCAGGCCAGTGGCATTCCAGCGAGATGGCTTTCTGCTGGTTGCAATAAATAGAGCTACCCATAGGATGACCACTATCTGCCGCAATTTATCCAAAATCAACACTAATCCGATGAATTTACTGTAGAATGAGTAGCATTGAAATGAGAGGTAGCGAGGTTGGTGGGGCAATTGTTGACCGTGGGGCTGGTGGCTGGTCTGGCCGGGGGGATGTTTGGCATCGGGGGCGGGGCGATCATGGTGCCTGCCCTGGTGCTGTGGCTGGGCTTAGACCAGAAGGTGGCAACGGGTACGTCTTTGGCGGCTCAGGTTTTGCCCATTGGTCTATTGGGGGCTTGGGTCTATCACCGGAGCGGCAATTTGCAGGTCAATTACGCTGTGATTATGGTGGTGGGGTTACTGCTGGGGAACGGCCTGGGGGCGGTGTTTGCCAACCAACCCTACGTCAGTAGCGAATTGATGAAAAAACTCTACGGTGGTTTTTTGCTGGTGTTGGGTCTGCGGTATTTGGTGTGGCGTTGAGGTTGATAATGAAGCTGACACAACGCAAGGAAATGCCCAGAATGGAAGGAATTAATCGCTTGACAGTGCGGGTGCGGGTGCCGGGAGGGGGACAGGAGGAGCCGGTTTTATCCCAGTTGATTACCCGGTATGGGGTGACGGTCAATATCCAGGCGGCTTTGTTTGACCCCCAAAATCAGTCAGAAGCTTGGCTTGACCTGGAACTATACGGTGCCCCGGCGGCTTTGGAGGACTGCTTGGCGGTGATGAATGCTCGGCAGTGGGATTTAGTTTCCCTGTCAACCATGACGGCGGTGGTGGGCGTGGTTACGCCTACGCCGGTGCAGACGGCGACCGATGCGGGCGTGCAGCGCAGTCATATCCATGTGCGGATTCCCAAGGCGGCCTGCGATGTCCCCATTCTCTTCGGTCTGGTGTCGGCGCACGGGTTAGTGGTGAATCTACGGGGGGGGTTGCTCAGCCCCAGCCACGAGGATGACGGTTGGTTTGACCTGGACGTGCAGGGAACGCCAGCGCAAATTCAGAGTGGGTTGGACTACCTGCGCCAACAGGGGTTGCAGGTCTGGCAACAGGAAGCAAAAGCTGATTGGTCAGTGTAGTTGGTTGTAATTTAGGAGGCTGATGATGGGGATTGTGGTGGAGCGGGTTTCCAAACGCTTTGGTAGTTTTCAGGCGGTGGATGAGGTCAGTTTGGAAATTGGCAGTGGTTCCCTGGTGGCGTTGTTGGGGCCATCGGGTTCAGGAAAATCCACCCTCCTGCGCCTCATTGCTGGCCTGGAAACCCCGGATACGGGCAAAGTCTGGCTTACCGGGGAAGATGCCACCCATCGCCAAGTGCAAGACCGGAATATCGGTTTTGTGTTTCAGCATTACGCCTTGTTCAAGCACATGACCGTGCGGCAGAACGTGGCGTTTGGCTTGGAAGTCCGCAAGGTGCCCCGCCAGCGGATCAAGCAACGGGTGGAGACTCTGTTGGAATTGGTGCAATTGCAGGGTTTTGGGAATCGTTATCCAGCACAGCTTTCCGGGGGGCAGCGGCAACGGGTAGCGCTGGCACGGGCATTGGCAGTGGAACCGCAGGTACTGCTTTTGGATGAACCCTTTGGGGCGTTGGATGCCCGGGTACGGCAGGAATTGCGTACCTGGTTACGCCGGTTACACGATGAAGTGCATGTCACAACCGTATTTGTGACCCACGACCAGGAGGAGGCGATGGAACTCTCCGACCAGATTGTGGTGATCCACAAGGGACGGGTGGAGCAGGTGGGTACCCCGGCGGAAGTTTACGACCATCCGGCGACCCCGTTTGTGATGAGTTTTGTCGGACCCGTGAATGTCCTGCCTGGGGATGCGGGTTTGCTCCAACGCCAGGGAATGGCGGTGCTGAATGGGCAGGCTTTTCTGCGCCCCCACGATATTCTCATCAGTACCGACCCCCATGAGGCGCATACCCCCGCACGGGTGCATCGGATGTTGCATTTAGGTCGGGAAATTCGGGTGGAATTGACATTAGATGATGGGCAAGCACTCACCGCACAAGTGGATCGGGAACGCTTTTTACAATTGGAACTTCAGCCGCAACAACGGGTCTATGTGCGCCCCCGGGAAGCCCGGTCTTTTCCGTTGAATTATTCGATTTGATTGATGGGCATTTTTATGTATGGCGTAAGGACGTAAAGGGTGACGTAACCTGGCTACGTCACGCAGGCTAAAGGGAATTTTGTGAGGACAAAGTTACCCTGTTTAGCGATAGGGAACTCTTATTAATTTCTGCTAATTGCAGTCGTAGTGGCACCGCCCCCGCACTGGTTTTCCAGAATCTTGAGGCGACAACCTTACCCTACTTAGCTATAGTTTTCACCCCCCTAACCCCCCTTAGCAGGGGGGGAAATGGATTGATAGTCCCCCTTAAAAAGGGGGATTCAGGGGGTATCCGTCTCAGTCCTCATTGAAAT
>CAYZTU010000002.1:0-145421 GCA_964481635.1 uncultured Synechococcus sp. | reverse complement strand
AGTTACGCCAGAATCAACAGTTCAGAGAGTAAGTGAATTTAATTCTGATACACCAGACATTCAACTATCTGTGAGCGAATCAAATTCTTCTGTTCAAGAAATCACTACGCCTGTTACACCAGAATTAAACGTTCAGAGAATGAGTGAATCTAGTTCTGATACTTCAGACATTCAACCATCTGTGAGCGAATCAAATTCTGTTCAAGAAATTACTACGCCTGTTACACCAGAATTAAACGTTCAGAGAGTGAGTGAATCTAGTTCTGATATTCCAGATATTCAACCATCTGTGAGCGAATTAGATTTTGTTCAAGAAATTACTACACCAGTTACACCAGAATTAAACGTTCAGAGAATGAGTGAATCTAGTTCTGATATTCCAACCATTCAACCAGTGAATGAATTAGATTCTGTTCACGAAATCACTACGCCAGTTACATCAGAATCAACGGTTCAGAGAACAAGTGAATCTAGTTCTGATATTCCCGCAATTCAACTATCTGTGAACAATCATAGTGAAATGACCGTTGCCCAATTACTCTCATCAGGGGCACCATTACCTCAAATTCCTAACACCTTAGCATCTATATCAACAATGAATGATTTTCAGTCAACCGATAATATGGTTATGCCCGAAACTAATCATTCTTCTCAAACAAGACCGACTCGACCAATGCCCGTTCAAAAGACTACTGATAATATAGGATTTTCGAGTGATAGTAAATCATTAAATCAATCTACCCCAGATTCCTGGTCGAGTATTTCCGACCTCATTACACCCCCAACTCCTATACAGAATTTCCTACAGGGAAATATACCCACATTTGATACTGATGATAATTTGGGCAATGACTCAATTGATGAATTTTTATTGCAAGACTTATCAGATCAAGATCAAACCGGCAATCAATCTTTGCGAAAGATACTGCAAATGTTATCCCAACCCGACCAAAGAATTGATGTCCTTGTTGATAATGTTCTCGACAATGAACAGCGAGATGAGCAACTTCTCCAAGCTCTCCACCAACGTTTAGGTAGCCTCGATTCGATTTTTTTAGAGGAATTGTATGATATTTTTACAGACAACAATATCGGCGTTGAGTTTGTACAGGCATCCCAACCCGAAATGCCCCAAGAGGAGGATTGGGATTTTGAGCAAAACCTAGAAATTCTCGCTCGGATGATTTACAATTCGCTCAGGTACCGTCTAGAACTGGACTGGGAGCGGCGGGGTGGCGCAAGTTACTATTATTAATCTATAAAATTGATACGGAGGAACCATGTCTCAATTACAAAAAGCCCGCTTATTTGCCCTCGATAATAATAGCTTTGATTTTGAATTTATGTTTAACCCAGATGTGTTGAGTTTCAAGCACGCTGTCAAGGTCAAAGATGCGGAAGGTGCCCGCACGATTCAAGGCACGCCCAAGGTGAGTTTTGAATATCCCCAAGCCCGCACATTAACCCTCGAAAAGCTGATGTTTGATACTTACGAAGATGGCTCTAGTGTCATGGAAAAATATGTTAACCAACTCATTAAATCTGTTAAATTTTGGGGTTTTGTCCAGGGTTCCACTTCTACGGCCAGACCACCCATTTATATGTTTGTTTGGGGGGGACAAAATTATATTCGTTGCTTCGTGGAAACTTTGAGTTATAAACTTACTTTATTTCTACCCGATGGGACACCGGTACGGGCGGAAGCGTCCCTAAGTTTGAAGGAAATTGATGCCTCCAATACCCAAACCGGCACCCGCACTTATGATGCCAGTCAGTTTGGTGACCGGGATAAGCGTACCCAACCGACGCAACCCATTGAACTCAATTCTGATTTGCCCAAAAAAGCCCAGGAAAAACAGCAACAATGCAATCAGCTACGGGCGGAGCAACAAAACTTACAACAAAAGAGCCAACAATGGTGGCTGTATAGCGCATCCGAACGTCAGCAATTTACCCAACAGGCACAACAAAAGGGGCAACAGGCGCAACCCGTTTGTGATGAGGCAGCGGCGATGAATAGCCTTGTCACTTCCCGTACTCAACCCCCCGCCAAATAAGCGAGTAACCCGATGACCAATGCCACCTATGTCGCTGTACCCCTACTGCAAATTGGCGGCCAAAATGCGCCGGATAATTTGATGGAAGATATTTTGCAAATTTCTGTGGAAGAAAGTTTGCATTTACCGAGTATGTTTACCCTGGTTGTTTACAATCCCTATCTTCCCGGACGCTCGGAGGATAAACCCTGGCGTTATGATGATTTATTGCGGGTGGGACAAAAGGTAAAAATCGGATTTCAATCCAGTACCACTGCGGCACCAGAATTTGCCCAACTCCATCAAGATTATGTTATGGATGGGGAAATTACCGCTTTGGAAAGTCATTTTACCAGCGACTCCCAAGCCCCGGTGATTGTGCGGGGGTATGATATTTCCCATCGCCTCCATCGGGGGCGGTACAATCGCTCATTTCAAAACTACACGGATAGCGATGTAGTGCGGGAAATTGCCGGACAATTGGGGATTCAAATCGGCCAACTGGATGCGAGCGGGGAGGTGCATGATTATATTTTTCAAGAGAATCAAACCAATATGGAATTTTTGCGGCAACGGGCGACTCGAATTGGTTTTGAACTGTTTGTGCAAAACGGTCAATTGTCTTTTCGCAAACCCAGCACCAGCGGCACCTTACAACTCAAATGGTTGCAGGATATTCATAGTTTTCGGGTGCGGGTGACGACGGCGGAACAGGTGAGTGGGGTGGAGGTGCGGGCGTGGGACTATAGCCAAAAGCAGGCGATTGTCGCCAGTAAGCAAACCGGGCAGGTGCTGACCGAAACCGACCAGGGTTCCGGGGCGAATGTGTCCCAAAAGGCGGGGTTTAACCAGGATTCCCCGAAATTATTAGTGGTGGATCAGCCCCTGTTTCAATCGAAACAGGCGGAGCAACTGGCGCAGGCGCTCTCCGATGGCCTGGCGGGGGAGTTTGTGCAGGCCGATGCCCGGGGGGAGGGAGACCCCCGCATTCGTCCCGGGCGGGTGGTGGAATTGAAAGAAATGGGTAAGTACAGCGGTCGTTATTACATTACCGAAACCCGCCACCTTTACCACCAACGGCGATTTTTGACGGAATTTAGTGTGCGGGGCTTGCAGGGGCGGGATATTCTTGCTTTTCTCAGCCCTCCCACCCATCTCAAACCGGGGCAGACCTTCATGGTGGGGGTGGTGACCAATAACAAAGACCCGAAGGGCTGGGGGCGGGTGAAGGTGAAATTTCCCACCCTGACTCCCCAGGAGGACGGCAGTGCCCACGAGAGCAACTGGGCGAGGGTGGTGGCGGTGGGTGCCGGAGCGGAACGGGGCTTTGATTGCCTGCCGGAGGTGAATGACGAGGTGCTGGTGGGCTTTGAACATGGGGACATCCATCGCCCCTACATTTTGGGCAATGTTTGGAATGGCAAAGACAAACCGCCGGTGCCGGTGGCGGACAGCATCGAGCAGGGTAAGGTGCGCCTGCGGACCTGGCGTACCCGCAAGGGGCATCAGGTGCAATTTATCGAGGAGGATAAAAACCATAGCCAGCAGGGTATCCGGGTAGAGACGGCCAAAGGTCACAAAATTATTTGTAATGATAGTATTAATACAATTGAAATCCACACTCAAGGCGGACAAAAAATCATTCTGGACGACCGGCAGGGCAAGGTCATTCTCCAGGCAACCGGGCCGGTGGAGGTGACCGCCAACCAGGGGATCAAATTACAAGCCGGGGGACAGCTAGACCTCATTGGCAACCAGGGCATCCACCTCCAAACCGGCGGCTCCGTTCACATTACCGGCAACCAGGGGATACAGTTACAGTCGGCGGGTTCAACCCAAATTATTGGCAACCAGGGGATACAGTTGCAATCCGGCGGCACCGTGACCGCCAACACCCGCATCCTTTGGCCGCCGCCACCCTAACGGGGTCGCATCACCCCATTGTCCCCCAAGACCCAGGCACTCCCCGGCGTATCCCAGCGGTTCAAGTCCTGGATCAGTTTAATGGTGCGTTTTTGGGGGTCGGGGGCGGGTATCCCGGCACCCTGGATGATCACCGGAATCACCCGCAACCCCACAAGCTGGCCGTCCGCATCCATGCGGGTTTCCAAAATCAGCGAGTAGCCCAACTCCCCCTGGGTGCCGAGGGTGCGGTAGCCGATAAAATTCCCCAGGGAGTAGGCAATGGGTTTGCCCCGATAAACTTCGATGGCACGGGGGACGTGGGGGCCATGCCCCAGGACTAAATCCGCACCGGCATCGATCAGGCTACGGCTGAACAAAACCGGATTACCCCGGGCTTCCCCAAAAAAGACCTCGTTTTGGTTGCGGGTACGCAGTGCCCCGGTGCCCTCTGCGCCCATATGGGTGGAAATAATCACCAAATCCGCCTGACTACGGGCTTGTTTGACCAGCTTTTTGGCTGTTTCTAATTCCAAAACCGAATTGTGGTAGCTGTAGGGGCTAAACCCAATCCAGGCCAAGCGTACCCCCCGCACGGTCTGGTAGAAAATTTCCCCCCGCTGGCCAAAGGAGGCTAACCCCGCCTTTTGCAAATGTTGCACCGTGTCCCGTAGCCCAATGTCCCCAAAATCCCCGCTGTGGTTATTCGCCAAGCTAAAAATGGTAAACCCGGCGGCTTGCAAAATGGGGGCGTAGCTGGGGGGCATCCGAAACGCAAACACGGAGCGGCCATTGACATTTTTCGCACTGTAGGGATGGGAGGTCATGGTGCCCTCCAGATTGCCAAACACCACGTCCGCTGCCGCCAAATCCGCCTGCACCGCTTGCAGTAACGTTTTCGGTTGGGGATGCAAGCGGTTGTCCGGGAAATCACTCCCCAGGATCACATCCCCCACCGCTTTAATGGTAATCACCGTCGGGGACGGGAGTGGGGTGGGTGTCGGCGGCACCGCCGTGGCAGGAACATCCTGCGCCGTGGTGGCCGGGGGTTGCCACTGGTAGGCCAACCAGCCCCCCAAAACCAAGGAGGTTGCCCCCACCAGCCCCAAGAGGTAGGGCAACCACGCCGGGGATGCCTGGGGCTTCACCCCCAAATTCACCACCACCTGCCAAGCCCCACCGTCCAGCCAAACGGGTTGCCGGGATTGGTACTGCAACCGCTCCAGCCCCCGCTGAATAAACCGCGTCCAGCCCTGCGCCGAAATTCCTGACCTGCCGCCGCAGTGGATCACCAACTGCTGCCACCGCCGTTGTACCCGCACCCGTAAACCCCGCTGATGCAGGGCTTGGTTGATCAATGCTTCTAAAGCTTGGGGGTGCCCCAGCTGGGCTTGCCGCCATCGTGAACGTTCCATGAGTCCCTCGTCACCACAGTAATGAATTACCCATGCGTGAGGTGAACCCGGTAACGTTGCGCCAAAGTAACGTTAGGAATAAATAAAGCGAATATACTTATACTTTACTTACTTTTGCGCCAGGTTGTCCAGATAGCGCACAATCCCCTGGGCAATGCCTTGGGCGACTTGCTGGCGGTAACGGCTGGAGGCGAGCCGGGGGGCATCCTGGGCACCCGTGACGTAACCCACTTCCACCAGGGTCGAGCGCATGGAACTGCGCCGCAGGACATAAAAGCGGGCTTGACGTACCCCCCGGTCCGGGGCGTTGGTGGTTTGCAGCAGATTTTTATGGATGCTCCGTGCCAGCCATTGCCCGCTTTGGTAGTAATAGGTTTCCAGCCCGTTGACTTCGGGACGGCTCATGCTGATGGCATTGGCATGAATGCTGACGAAGAGGGTGGCGTTCACCCGCTCGGCCAGGGCAACCCGGGGTTCCAGGTCCAAATCCACGTCCTGGGTGCGAGATAAAACCGCCCGCACGCCCTGGGCTTCCAGGAGACGAGCCACCCGCCGGGAAATATCCAGCACGATTTCCTTTTCCTGAATCCCGCCCCGCCCCACCGCACCGGGGTCAGGCCCGCCGTGGCCGGGGTCAATCAGCACCGTGTAGCGGATTTTGGTCGCCGGACGGGGGGATGGATTGGCGGGGCGGGGGGAGGCAGTCACCTTGGGCGGCACCGAACGGCTGGGGGGTGTGGTCCGCGCCGTGACTGGCGAGGCCACCGGCGGCATCAACATCATGCCCTGGGGGGTGGGGCGGAGTTGCCAGTCCGGGTCGCTGGTTTTGACCTCCAGTGCAAGGCGCAAGCTCCCCGTTAGCCCCGGTTCCACCCGCAGGTTGTAGGGGCGGGTTTGGTTTTGAAAACTGCTACTGACCGCCGTATTGGGCAGGTCAATGTATAACCATTGTCTATCTTTTGAACGCAACACCCGCCCCCCTGCGCTGGGGCCACTCAGACGCAGGAGAATGCCTGGGCTTTGCCACTGGGCGGCTTGGAGTAGGGTACTGGCTCGCACTGGCCTGCCCCACACCACCGTCCAACGGCGATCCCCTTGGGGTTCTAAACGAACTTGCGCCGGGCTGATGGCCTCCGGTACCGCCACCACCAAACGCGCCACATCCCGCTGGTATTGGGCGATACGCACCTGGGTGGTACCAAAGTCCTGCTGGGTCTGGGGCTGAGGCCAGCGGGTATTGGGCAGGTCAATCACCACCCGCTGCGTGCCGACCACCTGCACCTGGGGTTGGGTCGGCTGGTCTGTGCGAAATTCCAACCGCCGCTGGTGCGGGTCATAGCGCCACGATTGCAGGGTGGTGCGCCCCCAAACCGGGGTTGCCGCTGTGATGCAACCGATACAGGTCATACCGAGAAAAAGCTGGCGATGCAACAAACGCAGTACCTCACACCCTGGCATAACGGGTTCACAATTAGCTAAGCAATTTTGCCGCTGGGAGCGATGGACGGCGGGCTGACTTACAGTAAGATAGGGACTAGGGGGCAAATGTTCCAGACCAAGGGGCTTAAAAATTTAACTCATACGTTCTAAACGAGGAGCATCATGGAAGCCGAAGAACTCCTGGAGCTTTATGGACAAGGGGAACGCAATTTCAGCCGGGTGAATTTGAGTGGGGTGGATTTGTCCGGTGTGGACTTGCGGGGCATTGACCTGACGGCGGCCAAATTGAGCGGTGCCTATCTGACCAATGCCAACCTGGATGGTGCTATTTTGAACCAGGCGATTCTGCGGGAAACGGACTTGAGCGGGGCTTCCCTCAAGGGAGCGGGATTGATGATCGCCAAACTGAGCGGGGCGGTTCTCTGGCAAACGGACTTGACCCAGGCGGATTTGGGGGGTGCCAATTTGCTCCAGGGGGACTTGAGCCATGCCAAGTTGGTGGAGGCGGATCTGAGTCGGGCATTGCTGGGCGGTGCCAATCTCACCCAGGCCAATCTCAGCCAAGCTAACCTGTGGGATGCGGATTTGAGTCGGGCCAATTTGCGCCAAGCAGACCTGACCGAGGCTTCCCTGCGGGGGGCGGATTTGTCCCGTGCCGTTCTACAAGGGGCGGTGCTGAGTCGGGCAAAGCTATCCAGTGCGATTTTGAACGGTGCCAACTTGCGGGAAGCCAAGCTCGACGGTGCCAATTTGACCCAATGCGACCTGAGTAGTGCCAATTTGCGGGAAGCCAATTTCACCGCAGCCGACCTCACCGGCACGATTTTTAACCGGGCGATCTTGACCGGCACCATCCTCCCGGCGACCCATGCTCCGGAAGCTGTCCCCCACGCCTAAAACGGGGCAATTGGGGGAAGACTGGGTTGCCCAGTGGTTAATCCAGCGGGGGTGGGAATTGGTTGCCCGGCGTTGGCGGTGTCCCTGGGGCGAGCTTGACCTGGTGATGTACCAGGCGGCCACCCTGGTTTTTATCGAGGTCAAAACCCGGAGCCGGGGCAATTGGGACGGGGATGGGGCGCAGGCCATTACCCCTCAAAAGCAAGAACGGGTGCGTCAGGCGGCGGCTCTCTTCCTGAGTCACCATCCCCAGTGGCAGTCGGCTCCCTGTCGCTTCGATGTGGCACTGGTGCGGTGTCAGAACCGCCACTATCAACTCCAGTCCTACCTAGTCGGTGCGTTCGAGTGACCCCTTGCCCTGTCTAAAAATTTCGGATATGATTAAAGACCGTCATGTTTTGAGTTTCACCTATCATGGCTAAAAGCAAAGGCGTGCGCCTGGTAATCACCCTGGAATGTACTGAGTGTCGTACCAACTTGGATAAACGCTCGGCGGGGGTTTCCCGATACACCACCATGAAAAATCGCCGCAATACGACCGGGCGCATGGAACTCAAAAAGTTCTGCCCCCACTGCAACAAACACACCATCCATAAAGAGACGAAGTGATGACTTTTTACCGGCGGCGGGTCTCCCCCCTCAAACCCAGCGAACCCATTGACTACAAGGATATTGACCTGTTGCGGAAGTTTATCAGTGAGCAGGGTAAAATTTTGCCCCGGCGGGTGACGGGGTTGACCGCCAAACAGCAGCGGCGGCTGACCCTAGCGATTAAACAAGCGCGGGTACTTGCCCTCCTCCCGTTTGTCAACCGAGAAAATTAACATTCCCACGCATCCTTGGGCAAATCCAGGGGCATCGGTTAAAATTTTAGCTATCGTGATGTACCTTTACCTTTTACTACTGACTTCGTGACCGCCACCCCCCCGCCCCGTCGTCCCACCAATCGCACTTTACCGAATATCAATGAGCGGATTCGCTTTCCCAAGGTGCGTTTGATTGATGCGGATGGCGCCCAATTGGGGATTATGCCCCCCCGGGAAGCCTTGGTCTTAGCGCAGGAAAGGGAATTGGATTTGGTGCTGATCAGCGAAAAGGCCGACCCGCCCGTGTGTCGGATTATGGACTACGGGAAATACAAATTTCAGCAAGAGAAAAAGGCACGGGAGGCCAAGAAGAAACAGCAAACGGTGGAAGTCAAAGAAGTCAAGATGCGTTACAAAATTGACGAACACGATTACCAGGTGCGGGTCAACCAGGCCAAGCGGTTTTTGAAAGACGGGGATAAGGTGAAAGCCACCATTACCTTTCGAGGCCGGGAAGCACAGCATAGCGAATTGGCGGAGGATTTGCTCAAGCGATTAGCCACAGACCTCAATGAGGTGGGGGAAGTGCAACAATTGCCCCAAAAAGAAGGCCGCAACATGATCATGATTGTGGTGCCCAAAAAATAAGCGATCCGTTGATGATTGGCATCCTGATCTTCATCCTTAGGATGGCGAAACACGCCAAGGTGAGCGTAACGGGTGTCGCAGGCACCGCCCCGGTTTTTGGGGAATTTTGGAACGAAAAGATTACCCTGCTTGGGGATCAAATTAATGGAATAGTTGCGGGTGACTAAACCATATCCCGGCGTTTTTGCAAGAAGGGCACGGCCACCAACATAGCCAGGATCAAGAAACCCAGATGGCGCCAACTGGTGAGTACATTCGCATCAAATAAAGCCCCGTGATCCTTGCGGAACGTATCCAGTAACCCCTCCGCTTCATTGATCGAACGACTGCGCCGCTGTTGCCAATCGGTGAATTTATCCTGCCATGCGGTAATTTGCTGTTGGTAAATTTTCATCTGGTCTTGATAGGCACGCAGGGTATCCCGGAAGGTGGCAAAGGCCGCCGGGTCATCCGGCACATCCCCCGGGTCTGCCGGTTTGGTGGGTTTGACCGGCTCCGGCTCATCAACCGCCGAGTTGTACCGACTGCGAATCCCCGGAAATTCACACTGGCGAAATACGTTGGCACCCAAACACTGACAGGTTTGTAATTCTGTTGCGGTTAGGGCTTTGCGTGCCTCCGAATCCTTCTGCCAACAGGGGTCTTGGATCAAATCCCGCCCCATCCCCGACAGGCTCACCAACGCCTCGTAGGGCCAGCGAATTACGGACACCTGGGAAATCAATTTCGCCCCTGCCCCCATCCCACTCACGGGTTGAATCCCCCCGCTAAAAATAATCATCGGCACCAACAGTAAAATGCTGAGCAGGGGAGCCATATTCTGATTGGGAGCCAAAGCCGAAACCAACAGCCCCATGACCATCCCGCCAAAGGTCGCCAGGGCAAACGTAACGTACATTTGTCCTACCACATCCCAACCGCCAGGAATATCCACCGCTAATTTTTTAACTAATAAAAATACTGCCCCTTGGTAGGCGGCAAAAATTAACGCTAAAGTAACTTTGGAAGCAATATAGGGAATCAATTGTAAGCCCACCATGCGTTCGCGGCGATAAACCTCCACCTCCTTTACTAAATCTCGCATAGTGGTCAATTCCCCAATCAGCACCGCAATCAAAGCACTCACGAATAACATGGTCATAGACTGGGCTGCGTTGCCGGTATTGGTGTTAAAAATGTCCCGTCCCCAGGCAATAAAATCCAACATCCCCAGCAAAATTGGAGTTAGCAAAATCAAGGCAAAACTACCCACATCCTGTTGCAAAATCACCACATTTCGCCGCAGTAAGATTAAAAATTGCCGCCAAGGGGAAATACCCCGGCTCATCACCCGTTTTTGGGGGGTTTTGGGGCGCAGGCCAGAGGTTTTGGGTTTGACCATTTCCTGCAGGGATTGTTGCCGCTCTAGGACATACCGACGATATTGGGGGGAAGCCAAATAGGTTTCCTGGAGTTGCATGGCCGTGGGGGCATGGGGGTTCTTTTCCCTATCTAGAGCGCGATAAATGCCAGTTATATCCCGAATTTGGAAGGGTGCTAAGGCTTCGGCAAAATGTTCCAGGAAGTAGGGTACCAATTCCTCCGGCGGGCCAAAATAGGCCACCCGCCCCCCTTCCGCCATGTAAACCACCAAATCGCACAACGCCACATTCTGGGTGGCGTGGGTAATCAGCAATATCGTCCGCCCCTGGTCAGCCAACTGACGCAGCAGCTCCATCATGTCGGTTTCCGTCCCGGGGTCAAGGCCGGAAGTGGCTTCATCCAAGAAAAACAAACTCGGTTTGGTGAGCAATTCCACCCCGATACAAACCCGGCGTTGTTGCCCACCGCTGAGGCTCTTCACCGGCACGTCCCGCCGTTGGGTTAAACCCAATTCCGCCAGCACTTCCGTAATCCGTTGTTGCCGCTCCTGCGCTCGGGTATCGGCGGGCATCCGCAACTGGGCGGCAAAATCCAAGGACTGGGCGACGGTCAATTCCTCATGGATGATATTTTTCTGGGGCACATAGCCGATTTCACTGTGATAAGCGTTAAAATTTCGGTACAAATCCACGCCGTTGACCATCACCGTACCGCCCGTGGACGGGCGCAGACCATTCAGAGCATCCAGAAGCGTGGATTTTCCCGAACCCGAAGGCCCCAAAATGGCCACAAACTCCCGGGGCATGATGGATACGGACACCCCATTCAAGACCTTGGCACCGGATTTGACCACCTTGGTCAGATTCAGGGCATCCAGACGCAGGTTGCCGACCTCGTTGGTCTGAACCAGGGTTTCGTCAATATTTAATACTAATAAATGCGACCCAATCCGAATCGTATCCCCCGTCCGCAGGGTAAAGGCGGTGGTGATTTGTTTGCCATTGACGAAGGTGCCATTGGTCGAACCCAAATCCGTCAAGACAAAAGAACCCTCTTTGCGTTCTACCCGGGCGTGACAGCGGGACACGGTGGGGTGGTCAATCACCAGTTCGTTTTGGGGGTCACGGCCAATCGTAAGGATTTGTCGTCCCCGCAGGTCTAAAATCGCCGGTTGTGTATGGGCGACCGGGAGGGGGTCATCCCCGAGGAGAATCGTTTTGCCACTGTCCCCCTGCCCATTTTGGCGAGTGGCGGGCTGGTCGGGTACCACCACTTGGTAACCGAGCGTAACCCGGTTGCCGATGCTGAGTACATCGCCATTACGCAAGTCATGCTGTTGTACCCGTTGGCCGTCGTAGGTCAGGCCATTACTGCTGTTGAGGTCAATAATTTCGTAACCCTCGGGGCGGCGTTCCAAACGGGCATGGCGACCGGACACGACGGTTTCTTCAATGACAATATCGCAACTGGGATGCCGTCCCAAGAGCAAGGTGTCCCCCGTCAAGGGCACCTTGCGGGTGGCTTCGGGAGTGGTGATGACCAAGAAGGACAGGCCGGTTTGGGTCAGGCTGTCGGGGGGGGACGACATAGGGGTCATGGATAACTATTCAGCAATGATCTTGAATTCCTCACACTCCTACTAAGGTATAACGAATGCGAGGGTTTTGGCAAAAGTGCCCAGGCCAACCCCTACCACGGACTACCAATGAGGCTAAAAGCCGCCCAATAGTAGGGATGGCGCAGGTTGGCACTATTGAGATTTTGTAATTCTACCGGCAGGGAAATGGGCGGCACCCCAGGCCGTTGCAGTTGGCGGTTTTGCACGGTTACGCCCCCCCGCAGCAGTTGCATCTGAGTTTGACGTAGGGCTTCCGCTTTAATGGGGCTATTTTGTAATTGCCGATAAAATTCGGTCATAAAGACCAACGTTCCCTCATCGGAGATATACCAGGTACTCGCCAGCACCGATTTGACCCCGGCGGCCACCGCCAGCCCCGCAAATCCTAGTTCCGCATTTTGATCCCCTACAGCGGTGCGACACGCACTCAAAACCATTAACTCAATCGGTGGTTTTTGCAAAGGTAATTGTTTGAGTTGATCCAGCCAGAGGGTCTGATCCCAAAACTGGATGTAGGATTTCTGGATACCCCCGGGACGAAATTCCGCATGGGTAGCGAGATGCAATAAACCAAAGGCGGTTTGTTGCCGGGAACGCACCAAATTAGGGACGGTAAAATTCTGATTCAAAAAGACTTGCCCCGGCCATTCCCGCTGAATTATTTGCAGTTCCACCGGCACCCCAGGCAGGGGCGGTTGTTGCTCAAATTGCGCCGCACCCATCGCTAGGACGGCCAATCCCTGTACGGGACGATAACTCATATCCACTAGGTTAATACTAGGAATTTGCCCCAGGCTATACTGTTCCACTAAAAATTGCTGACCGTCATGTAAGGCCGCATAGGGCAAGGCGCGCAAACCCAAATCGGGAACCAGGACAATGGTGTCAATTTGATTGATTTCTAAAGCGGTTTTAATGGGGGCAATCATCCAGTTGTATAATTGTTGGGCGGCGGGTAGATAGGCATTTTGATTACGAAATCGGGGGTCTTTAATGGCTCGGAGAAAGTTTTGCATTACCGGCATCAGTGCCGCCTGATTCGCTGCCGGTATGCTCCGAAATACGCTCTGTCCGGGGAGGATATTGGCACCAACACTCGCTAATTTCTGGGGCGTGCCCTGGGGGGGGATTAGGATGAGATTGAGTTGCCGGTCAGTACTGTTGATGTAAAGCAGGGCTGGTCGTTTGCCGGTCGTGGCCGCCATCTCCGCCAAAGCTCGTTCAATTTGAGCCAACTGGGTAAAAACATTGATGGATTGTACCCCCAGGGAATTGGCAAATTGTTCGGTTTTACTGGTATCTAAAGCCAAAATCGTTTCCCCGGCGGTGGCGAATTCGGGTTCTTTCACCAGGCTGGTTTCTAAAATTGGGGTTTCATCAATGCCCCCTGGTTGCGCTTCGGGAGGGGTTGTCACGATGAGGTCAGTGGCAATGTCCGTCTCCGGCAGTTCCGGGGCTGAGGGTAATGGCGGGGGACTGGGTGGGTCGCTGGTTGGGGAGGACGCACCGCCGGTGATGAATTGGATATTACCCACGGTTTGGGTACCGAGATAGCTCTGGGTGGGGAGAATGACGGTAGTGCCGCTGGTGATGCCCCCGACCGTTCCATTCACGCTGGTATCCCCGACCACCAACGCAGTCAGGTCATTGCCCCCGTGGGTGATGGTGATGCTGCCGTTGCTGGCAATACTCGCCGTTGTCCCATCTTTCGCCAGAAAAGTGCCGGTGGCTTGGACAAAATTTTCGGTGGTGATACTGACGGTGCCGCCGGTCATTGCCCCTTGGGCATCCAGGGTAGAAAATTGCACATTTCCTATCGCCTGAAGCAGTATATTACCTGCTTTGCCGGTGGACGATGAACTGTTGATGGCACCGGATTTAATTTCCCCATCATTAGCCAGCAAAGTGATGTCCCCACTATTACCCGTAGTATTGGTAGTAATCGTGCCATTGACTGTGTTTAATTCCCCAGTATTAGCAGTAATTTGAATGGCACCCCCCAGGGTGGTTTGTACCGTGCCATTATTTACCCGTACCGCTTCCGAATTAACCCCAGCGGCTTGGGCTGTTCCTGTTAAATTGATCGCCCCTGATTCGGTTTTTAATGCGGCTGTGCCGGTAACAATCACCGCCCCATTATTATCCCCAATACCTGTGCCGGAAATACCCGTAACGGTAACTTTACCATGCCCCGTGGTTTGCAATCCGCCCCCATCAATGAGAACGCCACGGTTATCATTATTATTATTGCCCCGACTGGTGCCGGTGAGGGTAATATCACCCCCGTTGCTGGTGACCGTGGTGCCCACAAAATCAATGCCATCAAAGTTAGGGCCATTCCCCACCCCAGAAATGCCATCCAAAATAATGGTGCCTGCGCCGGTGGCTTGAATTGTCCCACCCCGCAAATCCACCCCATCCCCAAAGCCCGCATTGTTACTCGCCCCGATGCCGGTTAATTGAATGGTGCCACTCGCTGTTTGCAGGGTTCCTTCCGTGCGTATGCCATTGTTATCACCCCCAAAACCCCGACCCGTACCAGTTAGTTGAATCGCTCCAGAATTAGTAATAATTGCTGTGCCGGGGTCAAGCAAAATACCATCATTACCCGTGTTTGCATTCCCACCTGTGCCAGTTAGGGAAACCGTACCATTACCCGTAACATTAATTTGGGCGGAATTGCCTAAAATAATACCCCGATTCCCATCCCCGTTCACCGCATTGCTTGTCCCCTGAATATCCACATTACCTGAGGTGGTAATTTCACTGCCAGAACCCGTGATTCTTACTCCAAAATTTTCATTGCCGGTACCCGCAAAACTTTCACCAATTACTTGAATATTGCCCGTGCCTGCATTGATCGTAGAATTAAAAATTAAAACCCCGGCTTGGCCTTCGATACTACCTTTAGTTAAGGCGTTACCCAAGGTGATGGCACCGTCCTGGGATTGGAGCGTAGAATTATTAATCTCAATCGCCCCGGATGCGACCCCATCTAGGTTGCTTTGTAAGGTGATATTTCCATTTTTTGTGAGTAGATCGGCGTTGATAAAAATATCATTATTGGCTTTGAGATTGATACTTTTACCAGGGAATGCCGTGCTATTTAATTCATCGTCGATGGTTATATTTCCCAGGGAATTAAAATTAATTTCACCGGCAGTAATATCACTCGTACTTCCCACGGTAATGAATCCACCATCCACACTCAGGGTTCCGCCTCCGGTTTCAATGGTTCCTTGTAAATTAATCGGCTCGGTACTGGAAAATTTCACTTCCCCACCACTGGTTTCTATATTTGCGGAGTTGACGGTTAAAATACCATTATTAGTGCCAGCCGCAGTACCAATAACGGTGAGTTTGCCGCCGTTGGTTTGAATATCTGTGGCACTATCGAAATCTACCCCTTCCGAATCGCTACCAGTTGAGCGAGCCGTCCCAATCAAGGTAATCTCACCCCCACCGGTTTGAATTACGGTTCCATTGTTGCCAAAATCAATACCTTCACTATTCGCTGTGGAACTACTGGTACCAATTCCCTCCACAAAAATCGTGCCGGTTCCTGTCGTTTTCAGAGTTGCACCACCCACTCTTACCCCGTCATTACTACTACCACTGGTGGCATCATTACGGCCACGGATGATGATATTACCCCCCTGGGCATCAAGAAGAGGAGAATTACCACTCACCTGGGTCAATTCTACCCCCCCTTTATTACTATCGAGACTAATGGCTGAATTGTCTTCGGAGTCGGCACCACCGCCTAAAATAATTTTGCCCCCGTTGGTTTGAATGGAAGCATTACCCCGAATTTCAATGCGACCGCCCCCCGTACTATCACTATCGGCATTCAAAACCACATTTAATTTATTTCCCGTTGCGCTAATGTCAACCCCTGACTCAATCGTAATAGTATTATTGGCTTTGAAGGTTAATGTAGTCTCACTAATTGGGGTTGTAATAATATCGGCATTGACCGTAATATTTCCCTGGTCTATTCCCCCACTAGCGGTATCAAGAGTAACATTAGTTCCAAGATTTAAGGTACTCACAATGGTACTGGCTTCGGCACTACCCACGGTAATATCCGTCGGGTCAATCAACCAGGTTCCTCCCCGACCTGCATCCACATAACTCCCCGCAAAATCAATGGTTACTTTGCCAGAAGTTTCCACAAATCCCCCGGTTTCACCCCTGGCAAGAATACTGCCAAAAAATTCGGTTGTACGGTCTGCCCAGACTATGACTGTACCCCCATTTCCAGAATTAATTGCATCAGCAAGCAAACGAGCGTCACTACTGATAAAAGTAGATTCAGCCCTAGGTAAAAAACCCTGACCCTGGTAATCGCCCCCCACTAAAATCGTCCCCCCGCCAAGGGAGCCAGAAGCATTGATTTCCGTCTGGAATAATGCGATATTACGCCCTAAAATGTGTACAGTTCCGCCTATTCCTTGGGCATTAGAAGCATCAATAATGCCCGAAATAATAACACTGCCAGAGGTAACCGAAATTGGGGATGTGACCCCAGTTAATTGCACGGTATTGTTACCCGAAGCGGTGACCGAAGTTATCCCTGCCCCCGTGAGCAATTCTGGTAGGCGAGTGATGGGTAAATTGCCATCTAAATCCACCATTCCTGCCGCCCGATTGGCATCAATTTCTAAGCTGAGAATTTGACCGGGCTGTGATATTCTCAACAAACTGGTTCCCGGCACAGCGGCCACCGTGATATTATTCCCTGTAATGGTGCCCGTATTAATCACTTGTCCCGCAATCAAACTCACAGAACTAGCCTGTAAGTTGCCCGCATTCACAATTGCTGCCGGGTCTTTTCGGTCAAAGGCAAACCCAATTGGTTCTCCGATTAATTTGGCATAATCGTTATTCCCATAGGCATTGAAACTACCCCCAGGAAATAGAATCCTATCGGCGGTGGTGGCAGTAAAAGCAGCGGGGACATTTAAGGCGGCATTGGGACCAAATACAATCCCCGATGGATTCATCAAAAATAGATTGCTCCGACCACCCAGGACTTGAATTAAACCATTGATATAGGAGGCAGAACCCCCGTTCACCCGGGCGAGGATATGGGCAATAGCTGGATTACTAAAAAAGTTAGCGATCTGCCCCTGATTCAAACCAAACTGCTGGAAGGTGTGAAAGAGATTGCGCCCCGCCTGCGTACCCCCCGTGATATTGAATGTGCTACCGTCCCGACCCACGATGGTTCCCGACCCGCCGGGGGTGATTTGCGCCTGAACGGTGGTGACCAGCCCGACCCACCAGATAAGCAACCAAAGGACAACACGAGGCACCAGATGATTCCACAAAGCCGTATTCCGATGATGGATATTGTTTCATTCATGGTAACCGAATTTTGCGGCCAACTATGATTCGGGAGTTGCTTGCGCCGCCTGGGCTACCAAGTCCATCTCATCCTGCGCCAGGGTTGCCAAAAAAGGTTGAGCATCCGATCCATCTAAACGGTGTAGCGCCTGCGCCAACCGCAACCGCACCTGCCAATCCGGGTCGTGGATCAATTCCCCCAAGCGGGGAATCGCCCGCCCATCCCCCAAATCGGCCAAGGCTCCAATGGCGGCCAATTTCAGCAGGTCAATCTCCGCATCCAACGCTTCGATTAACAACGGATACGCCCGCTGATCTCCCAAAACCCCTAGTCCAGCCAGGACGCTGAATTTGACTAACCACTCGGGGCTTTCCCGGTAGGCACGCTCCAAATCCTCGTAGGCATCAGTCAAGCCCAAACCCGCCAAGGCATCCGCCGCCGCTGCCTGTACATCCGCTTCACTATCGCCATACAGCCGCTCCCGGAGTAAAGGTAACAATTCCTGCTTCTGCCCCGCTGATAACCCCACCATATTTCCCAACTGGCTGACGGCGGCATAGCGCACCCGGGCATTGCGGTCGGTGATCACCTCTTTCAGTAAATTCATCGCCACGGTGGGTGCCAACTGCCGACATTGCTCCACGCCATGCAGGCGGCGACCCCAATCCCCATCGGTTAATAAAGCTTGCACAGTTTCAGGGGCGGACATAATTCAGACGGTGTAAAAGGGTCTGTAATTGTTGAATCTCACCGACAATGCTTAGCAAAATTTTATTCTGCTGATCCAATTGTAACTGTAACCGCTCCATGCGAGTTTCTAAACTCCCCAACCGATTTTCCTGAGATTCCCCTTGGGCATCGAGTTCGGCCAGCCGGGACACGATTTCCCGTTGCACTAAGCCCTCAATCCCTTGAATCAAAAGGGTTTCGATATTGACCAACTTATTTGTCAATGCCTGTATTTCGGTGGCGGCTACCGGAGCCGGTAAAACCTGAAATTCCCCGGTCAAGGCTTTGGTAATATGTTGGTGTAAATCTTCGGATTGAAAAGGCTTTTCTAAAAAATCAAATCCCACAAACGGCTGGGGGATTTTATTCACCACTTCGTCCGGCAAACCGGACATCATAATGATGGGAATTTTTTGGAGCGTCACATCCTTTTGCAGGAGTTGTAACGTTTCGTACCCATCCAATTCGGGCATGACAAAATCCAGCAAAATCACATCGGGCTTATGTTCTTTGGCGAGGCGCACCCCCTCTCGACCATTGCGCGCTTCCACCACCTGGAACTGGTCTTCCAACAAATCCACCACCATTTTGCGAATCATGATGCTGTCATCAATGACCAAAATGCGATGTGTTTTGCCAGCCATGGGGATTGATTCTCCTGGTCGAGATTGACTGTATTATACCCAGACCCACAGGATTACCGAACTATTTCCGGCAAACGGGATAAATTACCCCCCACCGCCACCGCCAGTAACACCAATAAAAACCACAGGCTATCTGCTCCCGGTCGTGGTAAATCCAAAAACCAGCCCCCCACCGGCGGCCCCACCAAATACCCCAGCGACCAGCACAGGGAATTGATCGCCAAATAAGTGCCCCGCAGTTCCGGGGGAGCCAGTTGTGCTACCCAGGTGGAAGCGGTGGGGAGATAGGCCGCTGTGGCTACCGCCAGCAGGGACAACCCCACCCACGCCGGAAAATACAGTAATCCCGTGCATCCCACCGCCGCAAATCCCATCCCCCAAAATAGCGTTGACAACTGCAAGGTTCCAATCAATCCCAAGGGGCGAGTCAGACGGATCACCGGGATTTGCAGTGCCGCTGTGACTAAAACAAACAGGGTAAAAAATGCCGTAATCTGCAAGTTTGATAACCCCTGCTCCCCCACAAAATTTTTCAAATATAGCGGTAAGGCACTATTGGTTTGTGCCAAAAAAAACGTGAACACAACATTAATTACCACATAAAATTGCAGAGTTTTGTCCTGGAGAAAAATTCGCCCCATATTGCCCAACCGACTTGCAGTTTTTGCCAAGGTTTCCCGCAGTCCTACGACCACAATTACCCCAAATAGAATAAACATAGCCCCGTTGATAATAAACAACCAGCGAAATAATTCCCCCACGAAAACACCCCCCAAGGCTACCCCTACGCCCAACCCGACCGCATCGGCACTCCGGGTCAAGGCATAGGCTCCCTGCCGTTGGGCAGGGGCGGTTAAATCAGCGACAGCGGCCTCATTGGCGGGCCAGTACAAGCCCACCCCCAGCCCCAAAATCAAATTCCCCAGGGTAAAGGTGAAAAAATCAGCCGCACCCGCCAGTACGGCGCATCCCACCGCCGAAATGACCGCAGCCCATACCAACACCTGTTTGCGGCCAAAGCGGTCACTGCCCCAGCCCCCGGCGATCCGCCCGCCAATGCCGCTCAGTGCGGTTGCCCCCAGCCCCATGCCGACTTGGGTGGCACTCAAACCCACTTGATTGACAAAGACAATCGGCGCATAAAACAACGTAAAGCCGCTACCCAACTGCGAGAGTAAGCGGCCTATAAATAAAACCCAAATTTGGGGGTGGAACACCCTAGAATCCGGCTCCCGGCTTGAAGCTGGGCACCACCAGGGAATCATCCTGTTTGGTCAAGCGGTTGTACAGGCGTTCCGTATTGGGGAAATTGGCCGCTGGCAGGGTGGGATAGCGGCGGTAGGGCACCACGTCCTCCCCAAACACCTCGGCATATTCGGGACTGCCCACCATCGCCTCGATAAAGGTTTTGATCCCCTCGGTCGCCAGGATTTGGTTGTAGCGGCGGATTTCCGCCTGGTTTTGGGGTGCCCGCCCCAGGAAATGCTTGGTGCCCAATTCGATCACCTTGGTATTGGGAAAGGGGGTGTAAAACTCCCGCAGGTACAGGTCGGATTGCCCCAGACCAATCACAAATTCCCGCACCGTAATCTCCCCGTTGCCCAGACGGCTTTCCAGCACACTGAATTCATTCCCCGCCACGTAGGGTTCAATATCCCGCTCGAAAATTTGCCGGTAGGCCGCCCGGATGACTTGCTCTAAGGCCACCTTATCCGCCGTATTGGTGAGCTTGAAGACCTTGGTTTGTTCCCGCTCCTTGCTCACCCCTTGACTCACCCGGAAGGCAATATCGGGAGCCGTCCGCAGGTTGGCCGGGGTACCCAATGCCACAAACCGGGGCGTTTCCTCCGGCGTGACCGTCACCCCCAACTCCCCAATGGTTCCCGGGCGCAGACCCCGCAAGGCCAACCCCTGGGGTGTCAGGTAACGTTCGTAGGGCACCGTGTCTTCTCCAAAAACCTCCGTATATTCCGGGGTTTCGATCAGGGCATCAATCAGGCCATAAAAGCCTTTCTTGGCACAAATGTCATAGTAGGTATTTAATTCCTGCCGCCCGTAGGTGGGTCGTCCCAACAACCGGCGATGGATGTACTCCACGGATTTGCAAACATACAGCTTTGTCCAGTACAAATTGCGGAACACATCCGAGCGTGCCAACTGACGGATAAATTCCCGCACGGAAATTTCCCCGTTTTCCAGCTTAATTTCCGCCACCTTTTGGCGTTGTCCCTCGTAAACCATGCGACCAAACACCTGCAAATAGGCCGCCCGAATCACCGCCTGGGTGGAGACTTCACTAAAGCGGACGCTGGACTGGGTACCGGCTGCCCGATTGCCCGTGCGGGGGGTCTGGGTGAGCTTAAACACCTTTGGCCCCAGGGAACCGGGAGCTTCCGCCCGTGCCGAGGGATTGCTGACCTGGTTGGTGATCCCCGCCCCATTGCGGATCAGCATCCGCCGCACATCCTTGCCAATTGGGGCGGGAGCCGCCTTGGGACTGACCGTATCCTGCGGGAAAATCGCCCCAAATTGAATTTCCAAGGGGTCATTCCCCACCCCGTAGGCATGGCGATCCGGTAAAGGCCGGTCGTACCCCGCAAATAGGGTGACAAACTGGGGCACCTTGCGAAACGGCGCACTGTAGTTAAACAGGTCAATCTGCGCCCCCCAGTTGCGGCACTCCTGGGCTTCAATCCCCAGCCCCCGCAGATAGGGCACGGTTTCTTCACCAAAGTAATCCCCGTACTCCCGAGAATCCACCAAAGCATCCACCAGAGAGTTAATCCCACCCTCGGATATAATGCTAAAGTACTGACTAAATTCCTCCCGGGCACTAATCCCCCGTCCCAGGAAATGGCGGAAGGCCAACTCCACCACCCGACTATTCACAAACCGATCCACAAACTGCTGTCGGTACAGGGGCGACTTGCCCAACCGGCGGATAAATTCCTTCATGGAAATTTCGTTATTTTTCACCTTTGATTCCAGGTCGGAAATTCCCAAGCTATACCCCTTGACAATATCCCGTTCAAACACCTGGCGATAGGCCGCCCGCAGGACTTCTTTTTTCTCCGATTCTGACAATCCCGGCTTCATCGCATAGCGGGAGCGTCCCACGGTGGCCGCATAGTAAATCTGGGGCAATTCCAGCCCTTGCAAATCCCCGGACGAGCGTTGGCGCAATTTGTTGGATGGGGTGGGGGCGATAAATTCATTCAGCACCACATTAAAGTAACTTTCCACCATTTCTTGCACCGTTGGTTCCGAGCGGAAATAACCCACCGCTGTGCGTTTCATTTCCTTAATTGCCACTACCGTCGCCGCTGTAGAACAGGCTTTTTCAATGATTTCCCGCAGACCCCGTACGTTCACCGTCAAAATGTTGGGATCGCCTGCCACAACCGCATAGGTGATATAGCGCAAAAACCAACTCAAATCCCGCAGGGATTTTTGCATATTACTCGCACCATAGCGAGAGATATTAATGGGTTGAAACCCCGCCGGAATATCCCCCCCAGCCGCACTAAAAATATTGCGAATCCCTTCAAAAAATCCCCCCTGACTTTCCACGTAAAAGGCCGTTCCCAACTTCATGGCCTCTTTCATATCCATGCCATCGGCTTCTACCATGGCCGGAGCCGCCGGTTTTTCCAGGTAGGCCATCGGGGAACCCCCCACAAAAATCCGATTCGCCGCCCGCGAAACAATCAATTCGGAATTATTCGTCAACACCGCAGCCACATCCAGCCGTTGTTGCCCCGAAGCCAAATAGGTTTCCAGTTGTTGCAGTTCTGCCGGACTGGGGAAACGGTCTTGCTGCTCCGCCTGGGCAATGGTTTCTACCCCAACGGTGCGAAAAAGCTGGGGCTGTACCACGGGACTCCCGCCACTGGCCTTGACTGTCATGACACGGCTCCTATAACACTTTGCTATTCCCCAGTGATCATAACCGGGCAGTGACCCCCACCTGAGAGTCAAGTAACGGTTTGTTACAATTCCATCACGGGGAAAAAGCGGTCAATACCTGTTGATAAAGTTCAATATACCGTTGGGCTTGCAGGGATAAATCATATTCTTTGACCGCAATTTCCCGACAGTTTTGGGACATGGTTTGCCGGTTTTCCTCATCTATCAGTAATTGTTCAATTTTATACGCTAAATCTTGAGGGTCTTCCGGCTCAGCCAGCGCACCAGTTATACCCGGACGCACCAGATCAGGGATACCACAAACATCAAAAGCAACCGTAGGTGTACCGCAGGCCATTGCTTCCTGGGCGACCAACCCGAATATATCAACTCGCGTTGGGAAAACGAATAAGTCCGCCGCCGAAAATATGATCACCTTGAGTTGGTCAATCTCAATATAACCCAAGGGGAAAACATCAATATCTATTTCACTTTTTAGAGATTCCCCCCCATCTCCCATGGTTAATAAAAGCGTTTCTTTTCTGAGGAATTGCGGTAGTAAATTGATTGCTTTAATGAGTAAATCCGTTCCTTTTCGGGGGTCTTGTAAATTCAAAGCCGATGCCAGCAAAATATACTTATGTTTAATTTGTAAGCAGCGACGACATTCATCTTTTGACAAAGGAATATACTGATTGATATCAATACCATGGGGAATAAAATGAATCTTCAATTGGTTGAGCATACTGGATTGCGCTTGCTTCGTTAACCATTGACTCGGTGCTACAATAGTCAAATTTGCATGATGATAAACCCACTTTTTTAATTGCCATTCTGATTTTGTATTGTCCCTTTGAATGACGGGATAAGTATTTGGATAGGGGCATTGACCACAACCCGTTTGCCAACGATTGCAATCAAAACTGTAGGCACAATGTCCCGTAAAACTCCACATGTCATGTAGCGTATAGATTGCGGGTTTATGACGGGTTAAGTAGGGCATAAACAAATAATTAAAATAACCACTGTGGAGATTATGAAAATTCAATATATCAGCTTCTGTGTAAAATTTATGACTGGGGATTTTCCAAGTTGCTAAGTGGCTGACATAGTTTAATCCCATGCCATCCGTGATATTTTTGAACAAACCCGTCAAGGGATAATTTCTGCGGGGTACCCGAGCGACAAGTGGGTCATTTTTTTGCACAATCCCCACCAGAAGTTTTGACTGCACCCCTTCATTCAGTAATCCTTGATGTAACCGGTAGGCCGCAATCCCCGCACCCCCACCCAAATCTGATTGGTTGATGTGCAGGACATTCATCGGTTTACAAAAACCAACCTAAGAGCATGTAATTGCTTGATTTTTTTTAATTTTTTGAGGACTTTTTTGAGTAAAATTTTAATTTTTTTTAAAATAGTCCCTCGCTGATTATTTGGCTCTTTAGAATTTATACCGAAACAAAATCGTAGGGAATAATCATCTGCCTGAGAATCTGTCACGCAAAAGGAAGGATGAATGATCTTTTGTATATCAAACATTGGGATAAAAGCATTTACATCCTGCGTGATTTTAGTACGAGCCGCATCTGCCCGAAAGCCAAGATTCGTCACCATATTGACATGGGGCAAAATAGTCAACCCTCCCTGCGACCAACAGGCAAATGTCCAGAGATAATCCCAAGTATCCGGATGTTGCCGATAAAATACATCATCGAAAATCTTTACCCAGTATTGATATTCATGAGAATCAGGATGCATTGATTTGAGTAATTCATGCTCTCTAAAAATTGTCCATATTTGCGGGTTATCATCCCAATACTGCCAAGCCCGTCGCCAGGTTGCCCAACCCCAAATGTGGGTATATTTAGAAAAATAATAACTGTAGGGAGTATGCAGGATACCCCGTTGAAAATTATTCCCAGAAATCATACAAACACGTTCATCGTATCGGTAACGGTGGAGCAAGGTTTCGCAGAAACTAAAAAATGTAGGACTAGGCAGGCAGTCATCTTCTAATATAATTGCTTCTTCGACTTGCGAAAAAACCCAACTAATACCACTTGATACCCGATTTTTACATCCCAAATTTACCGCAGAATAATGGGTCATCACTTCACAATCCCAATCTACTTGCTCAATTACGGCTCTGGCTTGGGCGCATTTTACCGCCTCCACTTCATTACGAGGGCCATCGGCAACGACAAATAATGTTTTTGGTTGCGCCTGACGAATACGCTCAAAAACCTTCTGAGTCAGATCAGGACGACGAAAGATCAAGAAGGCAACCGGTGTACTCAAACCCACATCAACTCCAGACCCTAAAATCTCCCTATCATGCTACCATCACCCTGGGGGAACAAAACCTAACCCCAAAATGACGAGACCAAGGAATAATAAAACCACACTCCACACCATGCCCCAAAAACGATGAAAACTCTCCACCCGGCGATTCCCGAGTTGCAGATGAATCATATCCATCGAAGAGGCTAAACCCCGCCGGAACCAACCTAGGGTTTCACCATTTTGGCCGACCAAATCCTTCACTTGATTGGCACCAAATAACCAATTACCTATCGGGCCAAACCGAGACGCATAACGCAAAAACATCAACCCAGTTTTATCCTGAAACTGCATCTCCGAACCCCAGATATAACCACTATTGCCCCGGCCAATCACCTCGCCGGTCAACCGAGTCGGTCTGCCCCGCAGAGGGCTGGCGTAAGGGTCAGACATGAGGGTGAGAACATCCATCGCCGGGGCGTTGCGGAACGCCGGATACATCACCCAGGTTTTTATCAGTAACCCCAACCCCAACCCCAGCAGGGGTAGCCCCACCGCTATCGGTTCATAACCTTCACCCAGGGCACCAACCGCTACTAATCCCACCACTAAACCCAGCAACCCCCCAAACCAGGGTGCCCAGAAGAGAACGATGTCTAGGATGAAGGTTCCGTACAACCGTTTTTTATCCAGGTAACGCCCCTCGCTGATGATTTCCGCCATATTAAATGCCGCCGGTTGACCCAACGCCTCCGCATAGCGGGTCAACGCTCGCACTCGCTTACCGGTGAGGGGATGGGTGGAATTTAACTCCATCCAAGTCGCCCAGGGGTTGAATAAATCCCACAAAAACACCCGCCCTACCGCTCCCACCCCAGCGGAGGCATAAACCGTACCCGTCGCCGCCGCTGCTTTCGGGTCAAAAATGCCCAACGCCCGGGTTCCCTCCAGCACGCGACTCGGTTGTTCCGACTTTTGACTTTGATCCAAAATCCCGTAGGCAATCTTCACCAACGCCCGGGATAAAGCATTGGGATTCCCCGTCGTTTCCGCAGCAAAATGGTCAGCGAAATACTCCCGCACCCGGGATAAATATAAAAGTAGATAGGTGCCAATAATATAAAAAATGTAGGCAGATACTGCTACCGCTTGGGCGACATTTTTGCCCTTGCTATCCCCATCTCCCCAACTCATTTCCCGCAGAAAAACGTACAGCAAATAGCAAATTTGCACCAAGGTTTGGGCGAGGGTCATCACCGCAAAATCCCAATGCACCACATGACCCAGTTCGTGGGCATAGACCGCCGCCGCTTCCTCGTCTTCTAAATAGGTAAACAACCCCTGACTCACCACCACCCGAGCGGTATTGGGTAGAGAACCATAGGTGAAAGCGGTGGGATTTTGGTCGTTGATTAACCCCAATTTGGGTTCTTTTAAGCCCCGCTCCGCACACACCTGGCGAATGATCCGAGCCGCCGCCCGACTCTGCCGTTCGATCTCCACTAAAGATACCCACTGGGTCTGGTACAGCCCCTGTTGCACCCAGTCCATCAGGAAAGGAGCGAGGAAAAACACAACTCCATTAAACAAAATCGTAATAACAATAGCGGCAAGTAACCCTAAGGCTGGATTGCTACTATCGAGGATAAAAATTACCGCCAAGCCCAGCACCAGCACCATCCCCAGCAACAAACCCAGGGTGACGGTCGAAGCCAATATCAAACTACCAACACCAGCGGCCAAGGGAATCGGGGTACGGGAAGTCATGGCAGGGTACCTGAGGCGACACCCCCATTATAGGGAGCGATTTGTCACGCTGACCCCAGGCAGGAAAAAACTTAAGGGAACCTCTATCAATTAGGGATAAGCGGTCGCAGGGGCGCTCTATGCCGCAGACATTCCCCCGTCTCTGGTTCTCGGTAGTATGGACATTCCAGCGAGATGATTTTCTGTTGGTTGAAATAAATAGAGGTTCCCTCAAGAATTTGCAGGTACTTTTTTCTTCTTACCGGTTTTGCGGGGCGCAAGATGGGTTTGGACTTGCAGATTAAAAAGCGATTCAAAAAAGGTTTTTTTATAACTCAAATTCCATAGTTCTAAAGCACAATCATCCCCTGGGTTTTGGGGATATAAGTACAAGTGTAAATTCGGTTGGTCTAAACGGCATTCTAGGTGATCGATAGCTCCGATTTGGCGACGGTCTAAGGCCACCGCCATACGCAAGAACGCACTCAACCGTTCCACAACGGCTCGGCTCGACTTGTCTAGGCAACCGTAGCCTTCATGTTTGCGTTTGGGAGGACTTTTGCGATGGTAGCGGGCGATGTTGGCAATTATTTCAATTTCATTTTCGGTATAACCCAGCAATTCCCCATAGCGAATCAGATAATAGGAATGTTTATGATGGGCATCATGGCTAATAAAATGCCCGCAATTGTGCAAGATAGCCGCCGCCCACAAATATCCCCGTTCCAACGCCTCACCACTATGGATGGTGCCTTGGGTTTGGTCAAACAGTTCTAGGGCTAAATCCGCTACTTGTTTGCCATGATCCAGCCGGACTCGATATTTATCAGCAAGTTTGTAAACACTCCGTTGGCGCACGGAACTTTGATAGCGCAAATGGTCAGCAATCAAACCATGATTGATCATCCAATTGACAATAATGCCTTCCCGCAAAGCTCGCTCACAATAGGTAATTTGGTCGCAATTTAACAGTTGCATGGCTTCTTGCAAAATCATGGCACCCGCAAGGATGATTTCCGAGCGTTTTGGGGGTAAATGCAACTGCTCCCGGCGTTGTTGATCACTCAAGTGACGCAGTTTTTGTACCAAGTTTTGCACTTGTGTGCGGGTTAATTTTTGTCCCTGCAACGGTTGCGGCGGTGGGGAACCCGTTATTTGGGCGTGTAACAGGAATAAAGCCTCAATCGTGCCGGAGGTGCCGATCATGGGTACGGATTGGCGGCGTAAACGCTGGCGCAGGTCGTGGGTCGGCCATTCCAACATCCCCTGCAAGTACGCCCGTAACCAGTCGTACTCGGCATGACTGACCGGGTCGGTGGTGATCATTTCCTGGGTGAGCCGTACTGCCCCAACTTTGGTACTGCTGAGGTACTGTGGCTCGTCCCCATCCCCCAAAATCAACTCGGTGGAACCGCCGCCAATGTCAATTACGATATGGCTTTTTTGGTTCAGCTCCATCCCGGACAGAACCCCGAGATAGATGCAACGGGCTTCCTCCACCCCGGAAATCAAATCCACGACCAAACCGGTTTCAGCGGCCACCCGCTGGAGAAATTCCGTACCGTTGGGGGCTTCCCGCACCGCACTGGTGGCAACGGCAATCGTGACTTCGGCCTGATGGATTTGGGAGAGGGTCAAGCAACGCTGCAAAGCCTCCAACGCCCGTGTCATCGCCTCTGGGGTGAGATCGCCGGTTTGGGGACAGCGTTCGCCGAGGCGCACCGTTTCCTTTTCCCGGGCAATGACCGTAAAGGCGGGAATCTGGGGTTGGATGCGCACCACCACCATATGAATTGAATTGGTGCCAACATCTATGGCGGCCAGGACAAGAGATTCTGCCACTCAGCACCTATCCGAAATGCCTAATCAATTCTATTTTAAGGGATGATGTCTCACCGGCTTGAGGATACTTGGCCAATATTTTTGTCAGCTATTGAAGTTATTTTGAGTACTATAAATTCCTAAAATGCCCGGTAGTTGACATTGAAGTAAATGCCAAAGTCTTGGGCATCTGACCCCCGGTCGTCGTTGTAGATCAACGGCGCACCCAGGTCTAAACGCACGTCCATCCCCTGAATGGGGTTCCAAATCAAGCCCGTGCCGATCCCCGCCAGGGTGTTGGGAGCCACCAGAATGTTGGGGTTGGCGGGGTTATTCCAGACCCGGCCAAATTCGATAAAGGGTGCCAACTGGAAAAAGACCTGCCCGTTTTTGTCCCGCACCATCGGTACCCGCGATTCGATGGAAATGCGAAAACCATTGTCTCCCGCCCGGGCATTTTGCCGGTAGCCCCGCACGGACTGGGCACCCCCAATCACAAACTGCTGTTGGGCGAGCAAGGGCGTGGCCGCAATCTGCACATCCCCCCGCACAATTAACAAAAAATCATTACCTAAATTCTGTACCCGTTGCCCCTGCCCCTGGAAACTAAAAAAGCGGCCATCGGGAATAATTGCGCCGGGAATCGGGCCATCGGTGTTTTGGGTGGCATTAAAAATCGGTAACCCCAAATTAAATTGCCCCAAGGCCAACCACGCCCCCGACCCATCCCGGTAGATATAATCGGTGCCAAATTTGAGGACACTCGTGGTGCTAAAGCCCTGTTCATCAGGACCTAAACCAAAAGGAGTTGGTCCGGCAAAGGTAAACGTCTGGGACTGCTGCCAGGTAAACCCCGTAGATAAGGCCAATTCCTGCCGCACACTGCGAATAATCGGTTGCCGAAAACTAAACTCGTACAACTGGGATTCCCCACTGATGTTCAGTACCTCAAAATTCTCATCCGTAATCTGGTTGTTGGTCACCAACACCCGGGCTTGCACCGTCCCATCCATGGGATTAATCGGTGCCCGATAGGTGAAATTGTATTCATTCAAAGCCGCCCGCTCCCAATCGGTGAAATTCAAACCCACCGTGTAGGAACCAAAAATTTCATCCCCAATGCCACTCAGGTTCTGGTAACCCAGGGACACATACCCCCGCTGGGTAGCGATGCTGGGGGGCACATAGTTATCCACCCCAAAGGACATGACAAAGGGTTGCTTGTCCTCCTGCACCCGCACTACCAGGATACTTTCCCCCGGTTTTTCCCCCGGGCGCAGGCTGGCTTCCACATTTTCCAGGTAGGGCACCGCCTTGAGCAAGCGCAACTGGTCTTCCAGCGCATTGCTATTTAGAGGGGTTTTGGCTCCCAGTTTCAGGCGATCCCGGATATAACTGGTAAACAGACGTTGATTGCCGGTGATTTGAATATCGGTCAACCGGCCTTCCGTGACATCAATCCGCAGTTTCCCGGTGGGAATCGTCTCCGTCGCAATCGTCGCCCGGGAGGTGATGTACCCCCCATCCACATAGATTTTGGTAATCGCATCCGCCACATCTTGCACTTGGCGCAGGGTCACCTGGCGATACAGCACCGGCTCCACCAGCTTGGCGATTTCCTTGGGGGTCAGGATCGTACTGCCCACCACCTCTAGGGCATCCACCACCACCAACTGGTCGGGATTTCCCGGCACCGCTCCCGGCACAAAGGGAGTCTCCTGGCGTTGGGGTGCCGGGGGAACCGGTTGCACCTGTTGGGGTTGGATCAATCGCTGCTGGTTGGGGTCGGGGTCAATCTGGGCAAAGGGGGCATTGGTGGGGTTGCCGCCGCTAAACGGTGCCTGGGGTGGCGTTGCAACAGTTTCCGGCTGGGGTTGCTTGGGTAATTTCACCCGGGACGTTCCGGCTCCCTTACGCACAGCGGGGGAACTGCCATTCTCCTGGGAAACCCTGGGAACCGGAGGGCCAAATTCAGGAACCTCACCCCCCTTCAAACGCTGGGGCATGGCCTGCGCTACACTTACCAACGCCATGGTAGAGATACCCTGAACGCAAAGCCCACACCACAATCTTTGCCAGGACATATTATTTTAAGAACTTTGGAGTTTATTCACATTAAAGCCGAGTTAGTTTTTATTTGTCAATGGCCGACACCGCATCCATAACGAATCCATAACCATGCCTTGGGCATTGCCAGAAGCTCTGACAGGTGGACAATTCCTGGTTTCTATTCGCTGAAAATATCGGTGGTGAATTACTGGAAAATGATAGTCAATTCCGGCGCTGATGCTGGCACTGCCCACCCGAAAAACCAGGTTAAATTTATATATCTATTGCAAAGCTGGGGTAAAGCCCGGTGGAGGTTCTAGAATGATAAAGCAAAATCTGATCAAGCAAAATCCGGGAGACATGGGGATGGCACGGCGGCAACGCCCACAGGCACGCAAAAAGGCCAAAATTAAGATCACCTACTACGCCCTCAGCAGTGCCCCGGTGGAGCAAATTTGGCAAAAGCTCGCCAACCTGGCAGATTTGTCCTGGCATCCCCTGGTGACCCGTCCCCACGTCCCCTGGGGTTTATTGCCCAAACCCGGCCTCCTCTACGATGCGGTCTCCCGATTGTTTCCCTTTCGGGTGCGGATTTTTGTGGAACGGGTGCAACAGCAACAACTGCTGAGCGTGCGGGTGTTTGCCTTGCCGGGGTTGGAGGAACGGGTGACTTATCAGGTGCAATCCACGGTGTGTGGTACCCAGATTTCCTATTCCATTACTTTGCAGGGCTGGCTATCGCCCCTAGTCTGGTCGGTGATTCGCCCCCGTGCCGCCCAGGTTGCCCGCCAACTGGCACAGGCCGCCGAAGGTCGGTTAGTTAACCTAGACGGTATTTCGGTGATCTAGGCTCCCGTACCGGGAAAGACTTGGGCAAATTCCGAGAGTAAATCGTCCATTTCCTCTAGGGCTTGGGTCACATCAATCCGCAGGGTGCCCAATTCTGGCTGGGCAAGCAACTGCACCAGCACCTCCCGCTTGCTTTGAATCGCCTTAACCTTTTGTTGCAATTCCTGCCTATCCATCGCACCTCCGCAACCGCCGCCTTCTGACTCTAGGCAATTTTCCGGCAATTGTCCAGATCAAGACCGCATCAACCGTGCCGCCGTCGCCAAAATCGCCTCCCGATTGGCAAGCAGTTGTGCGCAGGCATCCCAGGTGCCCTGGCGGAGCGACTGTTGCACCCCCGCTTCCATCTGTACCGGCCAGGTTTGGTCAGCGGTACTGAGGGTTGACTCGCCAATATCCAGGGTAAATTCCTGGGTAGGGTTCGCCGTCATCCGGTCTTGGAGCGTGGTGATCACCGCCGGGGGTGCAGTCACCACGGGCAACCCCAAGGCCAGACAATTTCCGGCAAAAATTTCCGCAAAGCTTTCCCCAAGGATGGCCGCAATCCCCCAGCGGCGGAGGGCTTGGGGGGCGTGTTCCCGGCTGGAACCACAGCCAAAATTGGCATTCACCACCAAAATATTCGCCCCCTGGTACTGGGGTTGGTCAAAGGGATGCCCTGCCTGTGCCCGGTCATCCGCAAATACGTGGGCACCCAAACCATCAAAGGTCACACAGCGCAAAAATCGGGCGGGAATAATCCGATCCGTATCAATATCATTCCCCCGCAGGGGCAAACCCCGGCCTGTAATGCGCTGAATGGCGGTCATGGCTCATCCCTATTGCTGAGAATCCCCAACTATTAAAGCAAAAATTACGCCCCTGTGCCCCATTGTTTCAGCCATTCATCCAGCAATTGATTGACCAGCACCGGCTGCTCATCCTGGGGACAATGACCGGCGGGTACGGATGCCCACTGGATGCGGGGAAATCGTTGGACCCATTTGCGCCCCTGTGCTATGGGAATCAACCGGTCCTGTTCCCCCCAAATCAGCAGTACGGGTACGCTCAATGTTGCCAAGAGGGGCGCTACCTGCGGGGCATAACCAGGACGACTACTGGCCTGCGCCATGCGACAGAGGGTCAACCCGGCTCCCGGTTCTTGGGCGGGGCGGGCGAACATTTGCACTAATTCCGGATTGACCACCGCTGGGTCTTGGTACACTTGGGAACGGCACACCCAGCGAATCACCCCCGGTTGGCGCAGGATGGAAAATAAAGGTAACGTGACCACCGGAATCAACAACCGCTCCAGCCCCCCCACCCAGGTATTCATCCAGGCCGGTTGGAGCGTCGGTCGTCCCTCCGGCAAGCTCACCAGCACCAGCCCCCGCACCATCTCCGGGTGAGCCACGGCGGCGGTGAGGCTGACCAAAGAACCCAAGGAATGCCCGACCAGGCACACCGGTTCACCGATAAACCGCTGCCAAAATTCATACACCTGCGCCACCCACAACCGCACCCCGTATTGGGCTGCCGCTTTTTGCGAATCCCCAAACCCCAATAAATCCAGGGCGTACACGGGATGATGCTCCCCCAAAACCGGCGCATTGTACCGCCAATGTTCTAAGGCCGCCCCAAACCCATGCACCAGCAGGAGCGGCACCCCTTGGTTGTGACTGCCCTGGTAGCCATAGCGCACCCGATAGCCCCGCCAAAACCAGTACCGCTGCTGTCTCACGACAGGCACAGGTGGGGGTTCACCCGTTCGCAAACCTCTGGGTTATACAAACGCAAATAGTTCCAGTAGTTGCCAAACACCTGCCGGACATAATCTTGGGTTTCCGGGAAGGGAATCCGCTCCACAAACCGATCCCAGTCCTCGTCCCCCTGGCGTTTGACCCAGCCGTCCACATTCCCCGGTCCGGCGTTGTAACTGGCGACGGCTAACAGGGCATTCTGGTTGTACAAACCATTGGTGTACTGCAAAAACCAGGTGCCCGCTTGCAAATTATCCTGGGGTTGGTGCAGTTGAAACGGGGGGCGTTGCAATTTTTCCGCAATCCAATCCCCGGTTTCCGGGAGTACCTGCATCAGACCCACCGCCCCGGCGCTGGAGACCACCCCCGGCTGAAAGCGGGATTCCTGGCGGATCAGCGCCGTGACCAACAGGGGGTTTAACCCATAGGCCGCCGCCGCCGTGGGTACCTGCGGCCAGTAGGCGAGGGGATAGAGAGCCTGCCAATAGGCCGGTTCCCGTTGGATTTGGGTGTACTGCTGTTGGTCAGTTTCACTTTGCACCCGCCGTTCCAGGGTCGCCAGCATAAATAACCCATCGAGGCGTTCCCCCACCCCCACCCGCAGGAGACCGTCCGTGAGCTGTGCGGCCAAGGTGGGCTGTTGTCGGCTAGCAAACTCTAACTGCCACTGCTCCCAGGCATCCCGGTATTCCCCCAAATGGTAGAGTTCCTGCAGCGTGGGTGAGCCAGTCAGTAAATGCAACGTCACCCGTTGGGTTTGCACTTGGGGTTGCACTTGTAATACACCACTAAAATCCCCCACCGGCCACCCCAGGCGCACCGCCGCCCGCCAGGCGTAGTAGGAGTCGGGATACTGGGTCACGACCTGGGTGTAGGTGTCCTTGGCTCGGTCATTTTGCCCCAACTGCCCTGCCCATTCCCCTAGCCAAAACCCCGCCTGTGGTGCCACCCGACTGCGGGGACTGTGTTGGAGAATCCCCTCGGCGTAGTGCATGGCCTGCCGTAAATTACCCCGTTCTTGCTCTGTTTGAGCCAACTCCCAGCGCAAATTGGCCGCCGCTTCGGTCTGGGCGTAGCGGGAGAGCAGTTCCGTGCGTACCTGACTCACCCGTTGGGCCTGTCCGGCCTGTTCCCAGAGCGGTAATCGCTCCCACAGCACCCGGGCGGCTCGTTCCCCATCCCGCTGCTGCAACTGCTGAAAATACTGCTCCCGCTGGGGTGAAGGCGCAAGGACGGAGAGGTAGTACAAGGCCAAGACACCCTGAGGAGTTTCCCCATACTGCTGGAGGAGGTCTTGGTAATAACCGATGGCTTCGCTGGTTTGGCCGCCCAACTGATGCCCCCGCGCCACCCGATAGAGATGTTCTGCCGTCAAGGGAGCCAGCAGATAGGCTCGCCCCGCCTTGAGATAGCTTTGCTTTTCCCAGTAGGCGAAGGCAATCGCCTGCCATTCCTCCGGGGTGAGTTGGCTACGGTACAAGCTGGTCAAGCGGTCGAGATATACGGTCAAATTGGCTAAATGCAGGCCATAACGAGCCAGATGCATCAGCAAATGCCGGTCATTGGGTTGGGTTGCGAGGGCGTTTTGTACCCGTGCCACCACCTGGGGATGGGCGGGATAGCGTTCCTGGGCGACCGCTGTTTGCCCCAAGGCAAGCAGGGCTTGGGCGGCCAATTCCTGCTCTGGGTACTGGTCAATAATTTTTTGCCAACGGTGCTGGGCGGCTGCCAGATTCCCTTGCTTCTGATACGCCCGTGCCTCTTGCCAAAGGATTTGTGCCGACAGTAGCGGATAATCCTGCTCTAAGTCCGCCAGCAACGCCAAAGCACCCCGGGAGTTGCCCTGCGCTAGGGAATCTACCGCCAGCAGATACCTAGCCCGATGTCGCTCTGCCCCATTTCCCTGGGTGGTTAAATGCACCAAGGCGCGTTGTCGAGCGGGGGGGGACTGTTGGACTAGGGGGGTCAACGCTCCCAAATCCGGGGAGGGATTTGCCTGGGGCGGGGTTACCGGGTTACGTCCGCTGTGCCACATCCATCCCCCCAACCCCAGGAGGGCGGCCACGGTGACAGTTCCACCCACAAAATTCGACTTCACGGGGGCGTTACTCGCAAATCGTCATCGTCTCGCTTTGTACCCATCGGCATAGACACAGATTAAATCAACTCTATACACAAAAATTTGACTGGAGTGGGATTAGAGCCGATTTAGACCCCTGCTTGTACTGACAACATCCTAGCATGAAGCTTAAAAGCGTTGAGAAGTGGATGGAAGACACCCCTACTTATTAAGGACACCTCTATGTCATTACAACCGGCAGAAAATTATCTCGCTGGAACGCCCGTACTACCATAAACCAGATGGGCTGTACCTCTACGACCGCTAATTCTTAAGGACACCTCTGTTTGTTGCAATTAGCAGAAACTACTCTTGCTGAAATGCCTAGATGACCGGGAACCTAGGACGGGGGGTGCCCCCCTGCGACCGCCATTCTAAATTCAAATCATACTGCTATACATGATAAATCACCCAATCAACTCCTTTAGATTTTGCGTTCAAAAAAACCTCTTGTATCCAATTCGGAAGCCTCCTACTGAGTGAGGTAAGCCATTTGAAGTCTGCCAAATTCCCATCAATATCGGCATCCGGGGTTTTGACCCCCGCCCCCATCCCCGTTTCATTCAACAAGGTGACCCGCCGTCCTCGGTTCGCCAACACCCGTGCCACAAAAAGCTCAGACTCATAGCTCTCACCCCGATTATGGCCTTGATGCACTTGCTCCATAGCACCTGTGTGCCGCGCTCCAGGGATTGCAACCCGTCCAGCCGCACGTTAGCCATTAGTTACCATCACTACTATCTTGAGTCCCCATCAATGCGTAAGAGAGAATCTCTTCATAATTTTCGCGAGTTCCCAAGCCGAGCATATCCTCTAGTTCATAAGCTTGCGGCGTTGATAACTCATCCCGTCCTGCCGCATTAATAATTCTGCCAAGGATGATTAGACGCGCATCTCGAGGCATACTTAGTTTATTGCCCCTTTCAATCACTTCCTTCAATGATTCATATTCGTTGACCATTATCCCATTCCTCCCTACTTAATTCTTTAATGCGGCCATCTCGGAAAACCACCAGAATCTGTTTCACGGTCTTGCGACGATCCCAGAAAAAACCAAGACGTAAACCTTGATTTACCAAGCTTATGTCCGATTCATCTCTATCCAAATGATACACAACCCATTCGGCACCTTGTTGCCTTGCCCTAGTAAAACTTGCTTGGACTCTTGCCGGTACATTAGTCAAATTTTGCGTCAGGAGCTTAAATTCACCGATCACGCCATCAATGTCGGCATCCGGGGTTTTGACCCCCACCCCCATCCCCGTTTCATTCAACAAGGTGACCCGCCGCCCTCGGTTCGCCAACACCTGTGCCACAAAAAGCTCAGACTCATAGCTCTCACCCCGATTATGGCTCTGATGCACCAGGACAAAACCGCCATTCTCAGCATTGAATAACACCCGCTCGTACTCACCCCCAGCCTGAGCATACATCTGCTGACTTTTGCGGATGTGTTCCTCTTGCTCCATAGCCTGCGTGTCCGTAGGACATTGCCCCCATCATCCAGCATCGGGGGCAACCCCGCCACGCCCATATCTCGGAGAATCCCCCTTGCCTCCGCTGTCACAAACCGGCCAATTTCAAGCGGTGATATGCACAGACTAAAATTTAGAGTTCTCGACGACCTTCCAGGGCTTTCGCCAGGGTTAATTCATCGGCGTACTCCAAATCTCCCCCCACGGGCAAACCAAAGGCGATGCGGGTCACGCGGGTCAAAGGTTGCAGGAGCCGCCCCAGGTATAAAATTGTGGTTTCCCCTTCAATAGTAGGGCTGAGAGCCAGAATCACCTCCTTGGTCTGGGTTTCTCCCACCCGTTTGACCAGGGCATTGATCGTCAACTGCTCCGGACCGATGCCATCCATGGGGGAAATCACCCCGCCCAAGACGTGGTATTTACCCCGGTATTCGCGGGTTTTTTCCAGGGCAATCACATCCCGGGAATCAGTGACGACACAAATGGTCTGGTTGTCCCGTTCGGGGTTGGCACAAATGTCACAGACGGGTTCCGCCGCCAGATGATAACAAATTTGGCACTGCCCCACCTGTTGCTTGGCCTCCAAGAGGGCGGTTGCCAGGGCGTGAATTTCCTGATCCGGTTGCTTGAGCAGGTGGAGTGCCAATCGTTGGGCGGACTTGGGACCAATGCCGGGAAGCCGTTGCAGACGTTCGATCAACCGGGCTAAGGGACGGGTGTAAGCGGAACTCAAGGAGCAACCCCAGGCGCAATCCCTTTATCTTACTGGGTTCTTTTACGGGCGGATCACTGGGGCGGGTTGGCCTGCCGGGACAAAAATCAAGGCCACGCCATTGATGCAGTAGCGTTCTCCCGTGGGACGGGGACCATCGGGGAAAACGTGCCCCAGATGCCCATGGCAAGTATTACAATGCACTTCCACCCGGCGCATCCCGTAGGAACCATCTTCACTTGTCCCCACCGCTCCCGGCACGGGGGCATAAAAACTCGGCCAGCCTGTGCCGCTATTGAATTTGGTGTCGGAGGTGAATAGTAAGGTGCCACACCCGGCGCAGTAGTAGTTCCCCGGCTCGTAATGTTTATCCAGGGGGCTGGTGCCCGCCCGTTCCGTGCCATGTTGCCGGAGGACTCGAAATTGCTCCGGTTTGAGCAGTTTTTGCCATTCGTCATCGGTGCGGGGCAAATCAGTGGGAGTTTCCATAGTGTCACTCAGAGGGTCAATCGGTTTCTAATATAACTTTACGCACCGGGAGGGCGGCGGGTTTGGGGCTGGTTAGAATGGGGTGATTACCATCCAGGAATCCGCCCGTGCTTGCCGAACACCCCACGCCCGATATTTCCCCAACCCCCGTTGTCCCCCACCGGCAGATGATTGCCATTCTGGATTTTGGCTCCCAGTATTCGGAACTGATCGCCCGCCGCATCCGGGAAACCCAAGTCTATTCCGAGGTTTTACCCTATCACACCACCGCCGAACAGTTGCGTGCTTGGCAACCCCAGGGAATTATTCTCTCCGGGGGGCCGAATTCCGTCTATGACCGGGGTGCACCCCAATGTGACCCGCTCATTTGGCAGATGGGCGTTCCTATCCTGGGGGTGTGTTACGGGATGCAGTTGATGGTGCAACAACTGGGGGGTAAGGTGGTACGTTCCGAGCTAGGGGAGTACGGCAAAGCCGCCCTGCACATTGACGACCCGACGGATTTGCTCACCAATGTGGAGAATGGCACCACCATGTGGATGAGCCATGGGGACAGCGTGGTGCAGTTGCCGGAGGGGTTTGCGATTTTGGCGCATACGGAAAATTGTCCCTGTGCGGCTTTGGCGCACCACGACCGGAATCTCTACGGGGTGCAGTTTCACCCGGAGGTGGTGCATTCCCAGGGGGGGATGGCACTCATCCGCAATTTTGTTTACCACATCTGTGGCTGTGAACCCACCTGGACAACGGCGGCCTTTGTGGAGGAGGCGATTGGCGAAATTCGCACTAAAGTGGGGGACAAGCGGGTACTGCTGGCGCTCTCCGGCGGGGTGGATTCCTCGACCTTGGCTTTTTTATTGCACCGGGCGATTGGGAACCAACTCACCTGTGTGTTTATTGACCAGGGGTTTATGCGGAAGTTGGAGCCGGAGCGGTTGGTGAAATTGTTCCACGAGCAGTTTCATATCCCGGTGGAGTATGTCAACGCCCGGGAGCGGTTTTTGACGGCCATTCAAGGGGTGACCGACCCGGAGGAAAAACGGCGGCGGATCGGCCATGAATTTATCCGGGTATTTGAGAATGAATCCAAGCGGTTGGGGCCGTTTGATTATCTGGCGCAGGGGACACTCTACCCCGATGTCATTGAATCCGCCGGGGGTGCTATTGACCCGCAGACTGGGGAGCGGGTGGCGGTGAAAATCAAAAGCCACCACAACGTAGGGGGGCTGCCCAAGGATTTGCAGTTTAAGCTGATTGAACCCCTGCGGCGGTTGTTCAAGGACGAGGTACGCAAGGTCGCCCGTGCCCTGAAACTCCCGGATGAGATTGTCCAGCGACAACCGTTTCCGGGGCCGGGATTAGCCATTCGTATCCTTGGTGAGGTCACGCCCGAACGGTTGGAAATCTTGCGCGAGGCGGATTTGATCGTCCGGCAGGAAATCAACCGGCATGGCCTGTACCACCAGCTTTGGCAGTCCTTTGCAGTGCTGTTACCCGTGCGCTCCGTGGGGGTGATGGGGGACAAACGCACCTATGCCTACCCGATTGTCCTGCGGTTTGTCACCAGCGAGGACGGTATGACGGCGGACTGGGCAAGGGTGCCCTACGATTTTTTGGAACTGGTGGCCAATCGTATCGTCAACGAAGTGCCGGGGGTGAACCGGGTGGTGTACGACATTACCTCCAAGCCACCGGGGACGATTGAGTGGGAGTAGGGGGTTTAGGTCTGGGTGGCCGCCCGAACGGTGATGGGTTATACTGCATTCTTGGAGGATGCGGTTAGCGATCCCGCTAGGTGGGTGTGTCACCCGTGGGCGGCTGATTACCCGCCGCTTCACTACCTTTCATCCCGGTCGTGGGGGTTGCTCGGGGTACGCCAAGGTACCAGTGCGGCGGTAGCTTCCCGATAAGGGTACCCTTGAACCCTTTAGCATTGTTTTTGAATCGCTATGACTTTGACCCCTCGTTTTGTTAACCCAACTTTGAACGGTCACGTGTCTAAGTTGGGAAGTGGAGCCATGCCCCTGGATGGGGAAATGCCCTTGCTTTTGGGGGAAAGCCCCAGTCCTGACCTGTATTTCGACGATACGCCGGTAACCCGGAGTCAAAAAACTGACCCAGAATTGGGGCAACGGGTGGCGGAGTTTTTGTTGACCAAGGGGGTCGCCACCCCCCAGGTGGATACGGGGTTGGATGAAACCCAAAAGCGCACCCTGATCGCCCGCCATTTTGCCCAGATCATGCAGGTTTTGGGTTTAGACCTTGGGGATGATAGTTTGGCGGATACCCCCCGACGGGTGGCGCAGATGTACGTGGATGAGATTTTTTACGGTTTGGACTGGCGCAATTTTCCTAAATGCACCACCGTTGCCAACAAAATGGGCTATAGCTCGATGGTGGTGGAGCGGAATATCAATGTCCAGAGTAATTGTGAGCATCACTTTGTCATTATTGATGGCCGTGCCCATGTGGCCTACATCCCCAAGCAAAAGGTGTTGGGCTTGTCCAAGATCAATCGCATTGTGGAGTACTTTGCCAAACGTCCCCAGATTCAAGAGCGGCTCACCGAGCAAATTTTCTATGCCCTATCTTACATTTTAGAAACCGAGGACATTGCGGTGGTGATCCAGGCCAAGCATTACTGTGTCAAATCCCGTGGGGTAGAGGATGTGAATTCGGACACCGTCACCAGCAAATTGGGGGGCTTGTTTTTACATAGCACGGCCACCCGTTCCGAGTTTATGCGGGTCGTGAACAGCGGGATTGGGCCGTAGCGGTTTTGGTGTAATCTGCAATTAGCATCAGGTATCTCTCATGGATGTAGCGTTCCCCGAACTGACGGACTATACCAATCCGATGGATGATGTGGAGACGGTGATCAGCTCCCTGGCTGAGCCGGATTCTGCCCAGGTAAGCCATTTAGACCAGGGGTATCTGTGGCGGTTTCGCTACGGGACGGCGGAAATTTATGTGCAGATGACCGGGGTGAGTCCTGATGATACGTTTACGGTCTGGTCAAGTCTGCTCAAGTTGCCGGTGCAGGGGGAAGTCAATTTGTACCGACAGCTTTTGGAATTAAACTGGGCAACCACCATGGAAGCTCGGTTTGCCATTTTGGATCAGGAGGTGGTGGTGGTGGGTACCCGTTCCCTGCTGGGGTTAGACCCCTTTGAAATCGCTCGCATGATCACCATTGTCGCCTCCTTAGCTGACCTCTACGACGAGGAATTGCAAACCCAATTTCCGGCGGCGGGATGACTGATTGGCGTACTCGCATTCGGCAAAAAGTCAAACAACCGGCCTACCGCTTAGTCCTGAGTGTCGTTAATAAATATCGGCTCCGGTTACTGTTTACCTTCCTTTTGAGTACGGGGGTGGCCTTTTTTGAGGGGTCAACCTATGTGCTGATCTACTTCGCCTTGAGTGTTTTGGGGGATGCCCAAATCCCGGTGCCGCTGGTGGGGGATTGGTTAAACGCTTCGCCGAAACTGGAAGTTGTGGCGGTTTTAGTGGGGGTGGCTTTAGCGTTTCAAGTGCTTCAGAGTGCCCTCAAGTATGCCAGTAATTTGCTGAGTAGTTATCTGGGCAACCGTATTAATATCTACCTGCTCCAGCGGCAATTTGGGCGGATTTTAGGTTTCAGCTATCCCTGTGTCAGTCGCTATCGCTATGGTGAGTTGTTGGACTATATCAACTCCGGCGGCACGGTGAGTATGTTGATCCAAACCTGGAATCGCCTGATATTGTCGGTGCTGTTAGCGATGGCCTATTTAACGGTCTTGGTTTGGATTTCGCCGGTTTTATTATTTGCCACCTTGGTCGTATCCGTGGGTTTGGTTGCTATTCAAAGGCAGGTGATTCCCCGCATTGAAAAAATCTCCCGCCAACTGGCAGATGATAATGTGCAGGCCGGGAGTTTTGTGGTGGAAAGCGTGCAGGCGTTGCGCTTGGTGTACAGTTTTCATCGCCAACGGCAAATTTTAGAACAACTGCATCGTTTGCAGTTAGATTTACTCAAACTCAGTGACCGGCAAACCGCTTGGAATAGCCTCCCGCCACCCCTTTCTCAGGTGTTGGTGACGACGGTTTTGGGAATCATGTTACTTACTAGTTTGTGGGTACTCAGCCAAGACCGTCCCTTGAATTTAATTTTGCCCGCCCTGGCTACATTTATTTCTGCTTACAATCGCTTTGCCAACCAGGGGCAGTTGATTGCTAATACCTTTACCGGCTTAGCCTCGGCGTTTGGAAATATTACCCGGTTGAATGAATTTTTAAGTAATGAAGATAAGGAGTTTTTACGCACGGAGGGTATTCCCTTTACCGAGCTTAAACGGGAAATTCGCTTTGACCGGGTGATGTTGCAGTATCCCGGTACGGCAGCTCCGGCGGTGATAGATTTGAGTTTTACCTTGCCAGCGGGAAAAGTGACGGCGTTGGTGGGGGCATCGGGGGCGGGGAAATCCTCGGTGGCCGACCTGTTGATCGCCCTGTACGAACCTACCCAGGGGCAAATTCTTGTGGATGGGGTGGAGCGACGGGAGTTGTCCCTGGCGGACTGGTGGCACCACCTGGGGGTGGTGAGTCAGGATAATTTTGTTTTTAATGCCACGATTCGGGAAAATATCCGGTTTGGGCGGTTGGGAGCCACGGATGCGGAGGTCGAGCGGGCGGCGAATGCGGCCAATGCTGCCGAATTTATCGAACGGTTACCACAGCAGTACGAGACCCTGGTGGGGGAACGGGGTTATCGCTTATCCGGGGGGCAGCGGCAACGGTTAGCCCTAGCACGGGCAATTTTGCGCCAGCCTAGTATTTTAATTTTGGATGAGGCCACATCAGCCTTAGATTCGGAGTCGGAAGCTCTGGTGCAAAAAGCCCTCTACGAGTTTCAACAAAACCGCACGGTACTGGTGATTGCCCACCGCTTGTCCACCATTCGCAATGCGGATCAAATCCTGGTCATGGAGCAGGGGATGCTGGTGGAGCAGGGTAACCACGAGCAATTGTTGCGCCAGTCGGGTCGCTACGCCCATTACTGGCGGTTGCAGGTGGCGGGGCAAAACCCGGTGCCCCTGGGGTAGATGCTACCCTTGGAAATGCTATTCTGGGGCTAACCCTACGGCGAGGAACAGTCATGACCTGGGCAATGGTAACCGTCTGTGGTTATGTGGCGGCCAAACCTACCATCCGACATTTTGAACGGGGCACGGTTTTGTGTTGTTTTCCCCTTTATGTCAACCGCCGCAAACCGGAAGGCGAAGAGAAGGAAATCCCACCGCTCAAATTTCAGGTGGATGTCTGGGGCAACCAAGCGGAAACGGCGATGAATTTACTCGATAAGGGGTCAAGAACCACGGTGACGGGTCGCCTCGACGAAGACCATTACACGGACAAAGAAGGGCAACCGGCGACGGCTCTGAAAATTCGGTTTGCGGAAGTCTTGGACTATGGGGTCAAACCGGCGGAAGAACCGGCTGTCTCCAGTGCATGAGGGATGACGAACGGTACATGACCCGATGCCTGGAACTCGCCCGCCAAGCCTGGGGTCGTACCAGCCCGAATCCTCTCGTGGGGGCGGTGATTGTCCAAGACGGGCGGGTGGTGGGGGAGGGGTTTCACCCCCAGGCGGGGCAAGCCCATGCGGAAGTGTTTGCCCTGCGGTCAGCGGGTGAGCAAGCCCGGGGTGCTACCCTCTACGTTAACTTGGAACCCTGTAATCACTTTGGCCGCACCCCCCCCTGTACGGAAGCCGTGATTAACGCTGGGATCAAGCGGGTGGTGGTGGGGATGATTGACCCCGACCCCCGGGTGGCGGGTGGCGGCATCGCTCGGTTAGAGCAAGCGGGCATGGAAGTGGTGACGGGGGTTTTGACTGAGGAATGTCAAGCCCTCAACGAGGGCTTTTGCCATCGGGTGCAGACCGGGCGGGCTTTTGGCATCCTGAAATACGCCATGACCCTGGATGGCAAAATTGCCAGCAGTACGGGGGACAGTTTTTGGATCACGGGGGCGGCGGCTCGGCAGTGGGTTTATACCCTGCGCTCTCGCTGTGATGCGGTGATCACCGGAGGGAACACGGTACGGCGGGATAATCCAGCCTTGACCACCCACGGAATCACGGCACATTCCCCCCTGCGGGTGGTGTTGTCCCAAAGTTTAGACTTGCCCCTAGAGGCCAAACTCTGGCAGGTGGATGAGCAATGCCGCACCCTCTTGATCACCCCCCCCCAGGGTGAGCCACCGCCGGGGCTGTTTCCCCGTTTAGGGGCGATGGGGGTGGAGGTTCTGGAGCTTGACCCCTGCAACCCCTTGACGGTGCTGGCGGAACTGGCCGACCGGGGCTGTAACACGGTTTTGTGGGAATGTGGGGGCAAGCTGGCGGCGGCGGCGATTCAGGCGGGGGCGGTGCAAAAAGTCATGGCTTTTATTGCCCCAAAAATAATTGGGGGCGTGCAGGCACCCACACCCATCGGGGACTTGGGTTTGACCCAGATTCAGGACGCACTTCCCTTAGACCGCTGCCGGCTAGAAACCATCGGCCAAGATTGGCTGATTCAGGGTTATCTGCCGACCCCTCACCCCAACGGCTCATAACGCTCGTAGGCCGTCATAATCCGCTGTACCAGGGGATGTGGTATTCAAGGAATCCGGTGCCCTGGAAGTGAGTCCCTATTAAAAGTTAGCTTGAGCCACCGAAGGGGATTAGAACCACTGGTAAAGCGTTTGCGGTTATAGGGTATTTTACCCGTTTATGCCTTAGAATCAAAGGAGTTGCTCGGTGGAAATAGCGGTGTAGCATCTCTATCTGGGTTGCTTTCTTGTCTGAATGACATTTGTATTGGATGGTAAAAAACTATGAGTTCAAATCAGCAGTTTCTACAAAATTTATACGAAGCCTTCAACAAAGGCGAGATTGAAACAATCATCTCGGTGATGCACCCGGATGTGAAATGGGCGAATGGGGTGGAAGGCGGTTTCGTTTATGGATGTGACGCTGTGCGCAAATACTGGACTAATCAGTATAAGGTTATTCAAGTGCAGCTTGAAACCTTGAAATTCGAGACGGATGAAAACAGTCGAGATGTCGTTACCGTTCATCAAATTGTCAGAGATTTAGAAGGCAATTTGCTGGCAGACGCAACAATTCAGCAAATCTTTACTATTGAGAATAATTTGATTAGTCTTTATGAAATTGGTGAAACCGAAACGATTCAAGAGATGATTCAAAAGACGAGAAGTCTCAATGAGTAATTGGAGTGGCAATTACAGTTCGAGCGTTTGCTTTTAACGATTGTAATGAAGATTGGAGTTCAAAAAATTGCTGTAGGTACATGAGCCGATTACCAAAGTTAACAGGAAAGAAGATAATGACCCGGTTTAGCTATAGCCAATTAAGAAGTGGTTGACATTATCAAGTTTGCAAATAGGGTCGCAGGGCGCAGCCCCGCATTGGCTTTCCAGAATCTTGAGGTGACAACCTTACCCTACTTAGCTCTATCTCTAGGTGGTATAAATGATAAATGAATATGGAAACGCTCTACCCATGCCCTTGTTGTGGCTACAGGACTTTGCAGCATGAGCCACCAGGAACCTACCTGATCTGCCCCATCTGCTTTTGGGAAGATGATGGGGACACGGGAGCTACTTCAGGCCATCGCTGGGGGGGGTCTAATCAGGTTTGCCTCCGGCAGGCGCAACGCAATTTCATGACCTTGGGTGCTTGTGAGTCCCAGTGGTTGAAAGATGTGCGCTCTCCCCTGCCCGGGGATGTGCGAGATGAGCATTGGCAAACCATTAATGAATTAGCCGAAAAAACTCGACTTGCCCTAATGGGAAAAATTACTCTGGTTTTCAACGATGTCGTTCTTGAAGATGGCGTTTCCCTGCATCAAGCCCGAGCTTTGGATGACTATCAAGATGCCATGCAGGCACGGCAAATAGATGGTCAAGTACCCTGGCAAGAAATTCCCGTGGATTGGATTGAGAAATTCCATGATGTTTTCCCATTCATGGATGTCAAAGGATTTCGATATGCGATTCCCGCCTACATGACATGGTGTCTAAAATACAATAAGCATGATAAAAATTCCTTTGCTTCCACGGTTATGTGCTTGAAGTCCCCCGATTATCGCAGTAAAATTTTTTCTGCTCTGAACCCCACTCAAGCCCAAGTAATCTCTGAGTTCTTGCAATATATTGATACTTTCGTTTGGTCAGGCGAGTAGATTTTTCCAGGGCACTGCTTTGGGGTCGCTAAATGAAGGAATGCTTGAGATAAGGGAACCTCTATTAATTAGGAATAAGCAGTCGCAGGTGTTGCCCCGCACCGTCACCCCGACTGTTCATACCGTTCATAAGCCGTCACAATCCGCTGTACCAGGGGATGACGCACCACATCCGCCGCCGTGAGTTGACAAAAGCCAATCCCCGGCACCCCCCGCAGTACCTGCGCCGCCACCGTCAGCCCCGAATCCTGCCGCCGGTCTAAATCCACCTGGGTCGTATCGCCGGTAATCACCATCCGGGAGCCAAACCCCAGACGGGTCAACAGCATTTTCATCTGCCCCGGTGTGGTGTTTTGCGCCTCATCCAAGATGATAAACGCCCGGTTCAGCGTCCGTCCCCGCATATAGGCTAAGGGTGCCACCTCAATAACTCCCCGCTCCAACAGTTGGGGAATCCGCACCGGGTCAAGCAAATCGTACAGGGCATCGTACAGCGGTCGTAAATATGGGTTAATTTTCTGTTGCAAATCCCCCGGCAAAAAACCCAATTTTTCCCCCGCTTCCACCGCCGGTCTAGTCAGGATCAACCGCTCACATTCCTGATTCTGTAAGGCTTGCACCGCCAACACGGCGGCCAGATAGGTTTTTCCTGTTCCCGCCGGCCCAACCCCAAAGGTGACATCGTGGCTACGAATCGTCTGAATGTACTGCCATTGACCCAAAGTGCGGGCACAAATTTCTTCCCCCCGGCGGGTGCGCGCCAAAATATCCCGGTGCATCTGGGTCACCAGTTCCGGGTCAGGGGCAGACAGCACCGTATCCAGATCCGCCGTCGTCACGGGCTGTCCCCTACGCCACAGGTGGCTGAGGGCATCCACCACCTGCATACATTGGTTCACCTGCGGTTCGGTTCCCATCAGGTGCAATTCCTGCCCCCGCAGTACCGCTTGCACACCGGTAGCTTGGATTAATTGCCGCAGATTGGCCTCCCCCACCCCCGCCAGTGCCACCGCACTCGCCCGGTCTGGCAGGAGCAACACGACCACCCGTTGGGTTTCAGGAGCCGTCAGCGGCTACCTCCCCGTCGGGGGCGGGCGGGGGTACGTTCGCCCCGTTCCGCCGTAGCATTCAGGCCATAAATATCTAAATGACAGGTTTGTCCCGCCAATTGCGCCGCCGCCTGAGTTACCGTGCGAATCGCCTGCAAGGTACGCCCCCCCCGCCCCAGCACCCGTCCCCGGTCGGATTCCGCCAGAGCGACCCGTAACCACACGCCCCCCGCCAGCACTTCCCGATGCAAACGCAACTCCTCGGGGTGGCTCAACATGGGGGTCAAGAGATACCGCACCAGTCCTTCGTAATCAGGCATGGAGTTGGTCAAAAATCTGGGCTTTTGCCAAAATATTCCGTACCGTGGGGGTGGGTTGCGCCCCCTGCTTGAGCCACTTGACAATGGCCGGTACATTCAAGCGGGTCTGTTGCGCCGGGTCACTCAAGCGGGGGTTGTAAAAACCCACCTCTTCCAAGGCTCGCCCATCCCGGCGGGACAGAGCCGTGGTCGCCACAATCCGATAGGAAACCTGACCCTTGCGCCCGTATCGCTTTAGCCGCAGTTTGACCATGAATCAACCCGTTCCCTTAAAATTTCCACTAGAATTTGGATTCTACCACAAATTACCTGGATATAACCATGCAGTTGATTGACCAGGCCGAGATCACCGTCCAGGGGGGCAAGGGGGGGGATGGCATCGTTGCCTTTCGCCGGGAGAAATATGTGCCCGCCGGGGGACCCGCCGGGGGCAATGGCGGCCAAGGGGGGGATGTTCTCGTCCAGGCGCAAACCGGGCGCAATACCCTGCTGGATTTTCGGTATCAGCGGCATTTTCAAGCGGAGGACGGTCAACGGGGCGGGCCGAATAATTGCACGGGTGCCAGTGGCAAAGACCGGGTGATTCCCATCCCCTGCGGTACCTTGATCACGGATGCGGATACGGGCGAATTGGTGGCGGATGTGGTCACCCCAGGGCAAACCCTGGTGATCGCCCAAGGGGGCAAGGGCGGCCTGGGTAACCGCCATTTTTTGAGTAACCACAACCGGGCACCGGATTACGCCCTAGCGGGACTACCGGGGGAATGTCGCCGCCTGCGCTTGGAACTCAAACTGCTGGCCGAGGTGGGCATTGTTGGTCTGCCCAATGCGGGTAAATCCACCCTGATCAGCCGCATTTCCGCTGCGAAACCGAAAATTGCCGACTATCCTTTTACAACGCTGGTGCCTAATCTGGGGGTGGTGGCAAATCCACAGGGGGATGGCACGGTGTTTGCCGACATTCCGGGGTTGATCACCGGTGCCCATGCGGGGGTGGGTTTGGGGTTTGACTTTTTGCGCCACATCGAGCGTACCCGCTTACTGATTCATCTGGTGGATAGCACCGCTCCCGACCCGGTGAGCGATTACCATACCATTCGAGATGAATTGGCGCAGTACACCCCCCAACTCGGTCAACCCCTGACCGACCGCCCGGAATTGATTGTATTGAATAAAATTGATGCCCTACCCGATGAACAAACGATTCAGGATATAGTACAAACGTTATCTATACATAATCCCGTGTGTTGTATCTCAGCCGTGACTGGTGCGGGGGTGACGGCCATGCTCCAGCGGGTGTGGGAAATCTTGGCCTTAACGACTGATCCCGTAGAGGCGACGGCTCACCTGGGCTAACTGCTTGAGCAGGAACGGGCGGGGTGTGATGGCGGGTAAAAGGCCACTCAGCAACCGATTTTGCCAGCCGGGAATTCCCCACGGCACCCCCCAGTCAATCCCCTGGAAGGCAAAGCGCACTACTGCTTGCGGGGACATTTTCTGCATCCGTAAATCCTTGCCCATGCGCTGAAAAAATTCCGTCGCCGTCGGGCCGGGACAGAGGGCAAAAAACCGCACCCCGCTCCCCTGATATTCCGCCCAGAGAGCCTCAGTCCATGACCGGACAAACGCTTTACTGGCCGAGTAGGTGGCCTGGTAGGGCAGAGGATAAAATCCCAAGACCGACGCAACGTTAATCACCAATCCTGATTGCCGTGCGACCATCCCTGGCAAAAAGGCGTGGGTCAAAGCGACTACCGCTGCCACGTTCACCTGAATCAAAGCCGCTTCCTGCTGCGGGTCAATGCTATGAAACGCTCCCTGAGTGCTAAATCCGGCATTATTGACCAGAATATCCACCGGCTGAACCTGCTGGTTGATATTGTGAATTAAACTGGCAACCGCTTCAGGTTTTTCTAAATCTGCTACAACAACTAATGTATTTATTTTATACTGTTCTTGTAGTTGATTTGCCAGGGCATTTAACCGTTCTTCGGAGCGGGCGGTAAGAATGAGGGAGCAGCCCCGTTTTGCCAATTCCTCGGCAAAAACAGCACCGATTCCTGTAGAGGCTCCCGTGACTAAAGCTGTTTTACCCGCATAGATATATGTCATGGAGCGTTGGGTAAGGGATGAAGATATAGCCCTTTTACTATAGCAATCGCCCGATAGCAAGATGATTTGCGTTCTGAATAGCGGTCGTAGGGCAACGCTCCGCCCTGGTTCTTAAAAACCGCTTCAATGCTTGCGAATCCCATCAGATTGCCTGATCAGAACCTGGGTTGACCAAGCCGGTGAGCTTGGAATAGTTCCCCGCCATACAGGTATTCTTCTGGAGAATGTCACGTCTTCATTGATTGCCGGGGGCGGTACCGTTGGGTATCTGTATTTGCCTCGATTTCCCTCAACCAAGCCATGATTTAATAATGGCTCAGCCCCTTTGTCATCATGCCCTATGCCAATTGCCATTTCTGAGCAGTTCCGCCGTCTGCAATCCCAATCCCGGTGCGCCCTGATTCCCTTTATCACCGCCGGTGACCCCGATTTGGCGACGACCGCCCAAGCCTTAAAAACCCTGGATCAAGCGGGTGCAGACATTATTGAATTGGGGGTGCCCTATTCAGACCCTTTGGCGGATGGGCCGGTGATTCAGGCTGCGGCGACCCGGGCGTTGCAACGGGGGACGACCCTGGAGCAAGTTTTGGAGCTAGTACAAACCATATCAGGACAAATTACTGCACCCATTGTTTTGTTTACCTATTACAATCCCATCCTCAACCGGGGCGTGGCACCCTTCCTGCGGGCAATCGCCCAGGCGGGGGTGCGGGGGTTGGTGGTGCCGGATTTGCCCCTGGAGGAAGCCCCGGTTATCCTCACGCCGGCCAGGGATTTCGGCATCGAACTCACCCTGTTGGCTGCGCCCACCAGCCCACCCGAGCGGTTGGCCGAGATTAGCCGGTGTTCCCAGGGGTTTATTTATCTGGTGAGCGTCACCGGGGTCACCGGGGTGCGTCGGGAGGTGTCCGGCAAAATTCCCACCTTATTGACCCAACTGCGGCGGGTGACCGATAAACCCATCGGGGTGGGGTTTGGGGTGTCCCAACCGGAACAGGCGCAACAAATTCGGGACTGGGGAGCCAATGGGGTGATCGTTGGCAGTGCCTTTGTCAAGCGATTGTATGAACAGGGTCTTGGGGAAGTGCAAACCTTTTGCCAGCAGTTGCGTCAGGCGTTGGATAGTAGAGATTGATACACCGCTTCCGTGCGGTCGAGCATTTTGGCAACGGTAAATTCCTGCACCAGCCGTTGATAACCCGCCTCTCCCATTTGGGCGCACCGGGCGGGGTTGGTGAGCAGGTGAATGACCGCTTGCGCTAGGGATTCCGGGTCTTGTGGGGGAATCAACCAGCCGGTTTGACCATCCACCACAATTTCGGGAATGGCACTGACTCGGGTGGCAACAATCGGTAAACGGGCAGCCATCGCTTCTAACAAAACCAGGCCAAAACCCTCGTGTTGGGAGGGGTGCAACAGTAGGTTAAACCCCCGCATCCATTGGGCAGCCTGGGGTTGATAGCCTAAAAATTCCACATGGGGTGTGAGATTTAATTGCGCCGCTAGTGTGACCAATTCGCTGCGTAACGGGCCATCGCCAAGAATCACCAGCCGAGTGTGGGGAACCCTGTCCAGAATCAGCGGTAATGCCCGGATGGCGGTGGCATGAGATTTTTGGGGCACCAGGCGGCCTACCATGCCGATTGCAAAAGTGCCGGGGGTTGGGGGGGGAGCGATGGGTGCGGAAGCGGGCGGCTCATAGCCGTAGGGAATGACCGTGATTTTTTCAGCGGGTACCCGCTGGTACTGCATATTGAAGGCTTTGATATGGGCTGAAATGGCGATAACATGGTGCATCCAGCCCGTATTCCAAGTGATCAAGGGACGCATCGGCCACCGCTGACGATAACGATTGTCGTTATGGCGGGTGCAAAGCACTTTAGTCCTGCCTGCCCAACGGGTAGCCAACGCTCCGTAGAGGTCGGCGTAAAGCAAATGCGTATGAACAATATCATAACATTCCCGGCGAATGATTTGAGCCATCTGGGGTACGATTTCCGGTTGCCATTCCCGCTCTACCCGCTGGTCAATCACCGGGATGCCCTGGTTGGTGAGGGCTTGGGTGAGCGGACTGGGAATTTCCTGCGGTTTGGTGAGGGCAAGAAAGGTGATGTCATGTCCCCGCTGCTGCAGGCCGGGAAGCAATTGGAGCAGGTGGTTTTCCGACCCGGCGATGGCTCCGGCGCGTTGGATGTGCAGTATTTTCGCCATGTTTTGGTTTTAGGACACCCCTACGAATGGGCTATGCCACGCAGGCGATAGGTTATTTATAGGTTATTTATAAAAGTAAAATAATCCGCCCAGGAGACTAAGCCATAGGAGGGGCAGTGGTCTGTACCGTCGGGGTTGACCTGCCCCAGGGCTGTGCCATGCTACCACCCAAAATCTGAGGGTTTCGCAACGATTCTTAGTGATGGGGGCGGGCATCGGTTGCTAAATTAAAAATTGGTGTTTCGCAAAATCCCCCACATGGCTATTCCTGGATTGCCGCCTACGGATTCCCGCCTGCGGGTCAGGACATTTTTGCAGCAACTCCAGGAGGATATTTGCCGGGAATTGCAGGTCACCGACGGCAAGGGCACTTTTCAGGAAGATAGTTGGGAACGCCCGGACGGGGGCGGGGGACGCTCCCGGGTGTTGGAGGGGGGGGCACTGTTGGAACGGGGGGGCGTGAATTTCTCGGAAGTATGGGGGAAACAACTGCCGCCTTCGATTATTGAGCAGCGCCCGGAAGCCAAAGGTCATGAATTTTACGCCACCGGTACCTCGCTGGTGCTCCACCCCCGCAATCCCTACGTGCCAACCGTACATTTGAATTATCGGTATTTTGAAGCGGGGCCGGTGTGGTGGTTTGGCGGGGGGGCGGATTTAACCCCTTACTACCCGTTTCGGGAGGATGCGGTGCATTTTCACCACACCCACAAATGCGCCCTAGAATCCCATCACCCCGAGTATTACCCGGTGTTCAAACGCTGGTGCGATGAGTATTTCTATCTCAAACATCGCCAGGAGATGCGGGGGATTGGGGGGATTTTTTTAGACTACCAGGATGGGGCGGGGTTGATCTATCGGGGCAGCAATTCCCAGGGCAATGCGGCCATTTATAGCAATAAAATTGGCGAACTTGCGCCCCGGAGTTGGGACGATATCTTTGGGATGATACAAAGCTGTGGCCACGCCTTTTTAACTGCTTATTTACCGATTGTGGAACGCCGTCGGGGGATGGTTTACGGGGAACGGGAACGGCAATTTCAGCTCTATCGGCGGGGGCGGTATGTGGAGTTTAACCTCATCTATGACCGGGGGACGATTTTTGGCCTGCAAACCAATGGCCGCACCGAGTCCATTCTCATGTCCATGCCGCCTTTGTGCCGCTGGGAGTATAGTTACACCCCGGCACCGGGTACGTCTGAGGCCGAATTAACCGATGAATTTCTCAAACCCCAGGATTGGCTGGCCGGTTGAGGCGAGGGCATCCGGCGGTAGCGACTCACAAATTGCCAGACCACCCGGCTGCCATCAAAATCCCGGCTGACTCGGCCAATGATGGATTCAGGTAAGTACTGGGGACCACCCGGCCAAGTATGCCCGCCGCCGTAAATGGTGATCAAACGAACCGCCACATTCTGGTTTTGATAGGTGACCTGTTGGGCAGTGGTTTGGTCGTTGACCCGATCCGGCAGGGCGATTACCTGCGGCGTGGGCGGGAGTCGGTAGCGGTTGCGCCAAAAGTCAAGCGATGCCTGGGCGGAGTAAATGACCGCTTTGTGCCCTTTGCGCCCCCGAATTGCTCCGCCAGCGTAGGGAATCAGAGGGTCATCTGTCCCCAAAATGTACAAAATCGGCACGGCTTGGGTCAACGGACAATCCTGGGCTAATCGCTGGGGCAGGTTCGAGGCAATGACTGCCACAGCGGCGAGGCGATGGCTGAGGTCACAGGTAAGGGCTTGGGTGAAAAAACCCCCATTGGAAATACCAGTGGCATAAATCCGTTGTGGGTCAATGCCATATTCTCGGTTCACCGCATCGAGCAATTGGCTGATAAACGGGATGTCCTGCACCAATGCCTCCGGGCTGAAACGGGGGTCACGGCGGTCGTGCCAATGGCGATTGTGTCCATCGGGATAAACGACAATAAAACCCATCTGACTGGCAAGCGACGAAAACCGGGTCAATCGCTCCATCCCGGCTCCGTTACCGCCACCGCCGTGCAAGGCAATCAATAATGGCAATCGCCCATTCACGGGGCGGGGAGGCACATAAATCCGATAGGTGCGGGTGACCCCATTGACCACTAAGGTTTTGGGGGTCGCAAAAATGGACTGGGATTGCGCCACGGGTACAACAACGCATATCCCCCAGACAGCCAGACATACCCTAAGTAGGCGCAGTTGCTTGAGCATAAAATGTCCGCAAGAATCATCTGTGGACTACAGACGCAAAAAGGGCAAGATGCGTTCATTATCTATGGACGATAACGAATCCCCGCTTGGCGCATCCGTTCGAGAGCAAGTTCCATCCGTTCATCCGGCACGGTGAGGGCAATGCGGAAAAACCCTTCCCCGGCGGCACCATAACCATTCCCCGGCGGCACAATAATCCCACACTTTTCTAATAATAAGCTGACAAATTCCGTGGAATTATACCCCGGTGGCACCGGAGCCCAGACGTACAGGGTGGCCTGGGGGGGAGTCAACGGCCAGCCGAGGGATTGTAAACCCGCCACGATAATGTCCCGCCGCCGTTGGTACACCTGCATCAGATTTTGCAAATCCTGCTCCGTGGTTGCAAACGCCGCTATGGCCGCCCGCTGCACCGCCTTGAACACCCCGGAATCCACGTTGGTTTTCACCTGACCCAACCCCCGAATCCCCACAGCCGAGCCGCACACAAACCCCACCCGCCAGCCCGTCATATTGTAGGACTTGGAGAGGCTGTGAAATTCGATAGCCACCTCGTTCGCCCCCGGCACTTCCAGAACACTGGGGGGTTTGTAGCCGTCGTAGGCCATTTCCGAGTAGGCGTGGTCATGACATAGGAGAATGTCATACTGGCGGCAAAAATCCACCACTTCGGCGAAAAATTCCCGGCTTGCCACCGCCCCGGTGGGATTATTGGGATAATTGAGCCAAAGCAGTTTTGCCCGTTGTGCCACCTCGGTCGGGATACGGGTCAAATCCGGTAAAAAGCCCCGCTCCTTGAGTAAAGGCATCACCCACGGCTCCCCGCCCGTAAAAATGGTCGAAGTCCGATACACCGGGTAGCCTGGGTCAGGGATCAGGACATAATCCCCCGCCTCGACAAAAGCCAGAAATGTATTGTGAATCGCCTCCTTGGAACCAATCGAAGACACCACCTCCCGCTGGGGGTCAACCGTGACCCCGAACCGGCGTTGCATCCAGTCTGCGGCTGCACTGCGATATTCCTTTGTCCCCTGGTAAGGCGGATAGTTGTGGGTGCTGGGGTCATCAATTGCCCCATGCATCGCCCGCACCACATGGGCAGGCGTGGGTTGATCCGGGTCGCCGATGCCCATATTGATCACATCCACCCCTTGAGCGACCAGTTCATCCCGCTTGCGGTCAATTTCAGCGAATAGATAGGGAGGAATCTGATGCAAACGACTGGCCAATTTCATAGGTTACCCAAGGGGAACACTGCTCTCCCATCATAAATCCTTTCTGAGCCATGCCTACCGGGGGCTGGTCTGACCTTGACTCCCGGCCATACCTAGGGACGACGGGAACGGAGGTAGCGGCTCAGGCGATTGGCGGGGCCACGCACCAACACGTAGGGTAATAACCCCAGGATCAAGGCGACCAGCAATGCGTCCAGGAGATTAACCCGTTGAAAGGCCAGCAGTTGGTAAACCCCATCCAGAACAAAGGCGAACATGAGAACCTTAGCGATACGTCGTCCGGCGTGTTTGATCAGCCAGAGACGTTGACGGGGTTTGCCTGTGAATACCGCCCAGAGGTAAGCAGTGCGCTGTCTGCGGGCATCCAAGCGGCCATCCCACCAAGCCAACCCGATAGCCACTAAGGGTTGCACAATCAACCGAAAGTGGAGCGGTCCATCCCAACGCAGCCACAAGCCGGAGAGTAAACCAAAGAACCCATAGCTCACGGGCGAACTGAGGGGGGAAATCAACATAAATTCATACTTAAGAACACCTCTATCTATTCAAGAATAGCGGTCGCAGAGGTACAGCCCATCTGGTTTATGGTAATATGAGTGTCCCAGCGAGATAATTTTCTGTCGGTTGTAAGGATATAGAGGTGTCCTTAATCTTACGCAGAATCGCCCAAAATGATTGCAAACAGGTTCTATAGGTGAGCTTATCGGCTATGATGCAATATCTAATTTACGACCATCATCAAAATCAGGCACCAATGTGCCGACTATCGAACTTAGGAGTGCTAAGGGAACCAAAGGCGGTCGGTTGTTCTTTGACTATACAAATAGACCTATTAACGAAATTAAGTTTGAATATTTTTCATCTCAGAAAGACCCTCTACCAAGCATGGATAATATACCAAATATATGGCCATGGATCACTCCTTTATTAGATATTTTTAGACAGCTTCTTAATCCTGATGGTAAGCCAGCTTAACTCTATGTTCAATTTAAGTCATGGGAGTAATGTCATTCAATGTATCATCTCAGCCCCGAAGAGTTTAGAGATAGAGCAGAGCCAAATCTGCTGAATATTTTCAATAGGTTTGACCTTGAAAGCCCTTTCAATCCACTTGTTCCTGAGCGCATCTTGCTTTATGGTCACTTTTATGAAATCCATGAGGATCTTTTAGATGCAATAATTATTTCTACAATTAATCATGGAGAATCTGATTGTTATTTTTTAAATCTGTGGGGAGAATTTGATCTAAGATCCTCTTGTTTCTATATTCCACTTGTAGATTTGAAATATGCATATTACTCAGAAGTTTCGTCGGACGCATTACCTGATTTTAGTGCACACATTATATTCTCGTGTAAAGGAACATGGGGAGTGATGATGCTCGATGGGTCAACAGGTGTTCTTGGCGGAACTACCGAATTTATCAATAGTGTACGCAAAATTCGCCCCGAGGTAGATTATGAGGTTTACAGTTTTTTAGGTAGCGAGTTAGTCTGTCACTATCACAACTATTTGTGGTTTAAACCCATACTTTCTCATGTATATGGTTCAGAGAAAACAGATGCTATGATCAAAAAAATTGAAGAAATTATTAATACAAACAAATATGTTCGCACATATGAAATAATTCTACAAATTCTGAGGCTAAAATTCGTACAGCTTGACGATAGGATTGAATCTGTTATGCACGAGATAAACAGTGATGTTGTGACTAATACGCTAGTTGAGCAAGCCATGACTACTCCATCGTTAGGTGATTTTCAGAAACATCTTGAACATCTTAGGACTATCTATCCAAGGTGGTCGGCGCCTTGTCAATCGGATTGACCCCGATGGCCGGCCTATTTCCTATACCTATGATTTGGTGGGGAATCGGACTTCTGTGACAACACCGGCGGGGCGGGTGGACTATCAGTATGATGCCTATCATCGGTTGGATAAGGTGATTGACTCTGGTGGAAACCTGACGGATTATGATTACGATGGGGTGAATAATCTAGTCCGTACTACTATGGCGAATGGGGTTGTTGAGACCAGGGACTACAATCCGATGAATTGGCTGACGCAACTGGAGCAGGTCGGCTCTACGGGTACTATTGCCAGGTATCAATACACGCTGGATGAGGTGGGGAATCGCACTCAAATTGAAGAAGCCAATGGCCGGGTCATCAACTATGATTATGATGCGCTCTATCGGGTAACCCAAGAAGAAATCGTTGACCCTTTAACGGGCAGCCGGACTACTAATTACGTCTATGACCCGATTGGGAATCGTCTCTCACGGCATGATTCATCGGAAGGAGAAACTTCTTATCTTTACGATGGGAATGACCGGTTATTATCTGAAACGTTGAATGGTCAGACCACGGTTTATAGCTATGACCAAAATGGGAATACATTGAGCAAGTCGAGTTTAAGTGAGCAGATTAACTATACCTGGAATCAGGAAAACCGGCTCGTTACTGCCCAAACTACGACGAGTACGGGTACGACTACATCTGAATATAGCTACAACGGCGATGGTATCCGAGTCATGTCCCGCTCCAATGGTCAAGAAACCCGCTATTTGGTGGATGGGAATCGGGATTATGCCCAGGTACTTGAAGAATACAATAACTCTGGGGTTCAAGTGAGTTATGTGTATGGTCACAACCTGATTTCACAGCATAGAAGTGGGGTCAATTCCTATTACTTGACGGATGGATTGGGTAGCACGAGAGCATTAACAAATCAGGTTGGAGAGGTGACAGATACCTATGACTATGATGCCTACGGCAATCTCCTTGGTTCTACTGGAACGACTGTTAACAACTATCTCTATACGGGCGAGCAGTTTGATTCTAACTTGGGTCAATACTACTTGCGGGCGAGATATTACGACTCCAATCTAGGACGATTTACAGGCAGAGACTCCTTTGAGGGCTTTATGGATGAACCTTTGTCGTTAGCCAAGTACCCCTATGTCCACGGCAATCCAGTTAATGCCACAGACCCCAGTGGTTTGTTCACATTAACTGAAACAACGGGAGTTCGTGTGGGTAATGACGCAGTGTTAAGCACTCAGAGTGCTACTGTTGGATTGAGGGCGTTGTTCCGTTCAACTACGTCAGTTCTCCCCGGAGGGTACACAGGATCCGCCGGCACACTGGGATTACGGTCTGCTCTAAATTTACAGGTAGGGCGTAACCTGTTAGAATTCTTGAGCGCAGCAGTTGCTAGTGAGTTAATAAACCGCTCCTTCAGTTTCCCAGTTATAGTCTGGGGAAATGATTTGCCGGACATTTCTCTCCATACAAGGTGGGCACAAAACGGGATTAGTAGTCCTGGTGCAGTTAATGTAGGTAATAAGCTTTATAAAGAAGGTTTTAAGGATGGCATTGGCAGAGCATCACCATTCTTAGCTCGTGTAACTCCCCAAGGAAGAGGCTGGATAGATAAATATCTTCCTGCTCGTGGAAAATTAAACATCCCTGGAGTTAGTAGAGTAGAACGTGATGAATATTCCTATGCCAGCAGTTTCCCTGGCGGAGAGGGTAGCTATCTCATGCATCTGGTCTCCCTCAAATATGTACCTAACAACCAAAATAGTTCTCAGGGCACCAAACTTGAGCGTTTCTACGACAAGGCACCTGTTGTTAAACTTGACCCAAATAGAATGTTTTTTGGGGTATTAACTACAACTTCGGACATCACTCACTGGATAGATCGAGAAGGTCGGATTCGTTATGATTTTTAGGAGGTAACCCCATGTCAGACCTAACCCATGCTCTCGAACGAATTACAGCATCAATTGAGATTCTGAACCGGACAAAACTCGTAGAATTTAACGAGCAAATAGCATTTGCCCCAGGGCTATCTTATGATGAAATTGTGAATGAGCTTAATAGTCAGGCTATTCCATTTAATAGAGAAATCGTGGAATTGTATCAGTGGGCAAATGGGGAGGGCAAAATATTAGAACAAGGTCAATGGTTCAGTAGAGGTGGAGACACTCAGGTTCGAGATATGTATTTTTCAGCGACTAACAGATCCTTGCTTTTTGATAAAGAGATGTACCCACTAAGGTCTGTGATTGATGAATTTAGTGATCTTCGAGGGGGTTGGTGGAATGAGCCAAAACAGCGCTACCCAAATCCACCAGTCAATATATTTCCATTTGCAGAGCTTGAGTCTGAAATGATTATCATTGGGACAGAAGATTCCTATAGTGATGCTGGTAATATTTTCTTTACCATCAGTAATTTAGGGAACTTATACTATGCTTTCAGTAGCATTACAGCTATGATGACAGTGCTTGCAGACTATCTGGAAACAGACTATGTGAGAGAACAAGTTACAGAGTATTATGAGTTTTTCAATTATCCATTGATTTCAGAGATACGGCTTCGTCATGACCCTTATATTCGTGAAGGGTGGGAGGGAGTAGGTGGTTCACTAGACGAAGAGTTGAACTTCTGGGACTTTGTTGCCAGAGTGTATGGTTAGCACGAGAGCATTAACAAATCAGGCTGGAGAGGTGACAGATACCTATGACTATGATGCCTACGGCAATCTCCTTGGTTTTACTGGAACGACTGTTAACAACTACCTCTACACGGGAGAGCAGTTTGACTCTAACTTGGGTCAATACTATCTACGGGCAAGGTATTACGACTCCAATCTAGGGCGGTTTACGGGTAGAGACCCCTTCGAGGGCTTTATGGATGAACCTTTGTCGTTAGCCAAGTACCCCTATGTCCACGGCAATCCCGTTAATGCCACTGACCCCAGTGGTTTGTTCAAGATAGGTGAAACATCGGCAGCTATTCAGATCATTGCGGCTCTTAGTCGAATTGCTACCACCACCATCGGCATAAAGATTCTATTTCAAGCGCAGCAGATTCCACAAGCGGTTTATGGAGACTATATTGGGAAGATAGGAAGATTTGCGCCATTGGAAGCTGCTCAGGAATTGGGACTTGACGAGGATGCAAAAACTCGCAGAAGACGGCCAACAATACCTATTCTCTTCTTCACACAGGCAGACTTGAAAGCTCATGAAATCCATATCCGTTCTGCCATAACGGGTAACGGCAAAACTAAACCCGTATATGATGGTACAGGTAGTGCCAATGTACTTCCTAATGATTTACATTACGATGGTATAAAGAAGGACAGGAGCTTTCTTGATGAAGCCATAGATCCTGAAGTATTTCCTCTCAAAGCATCAGGTCGTCATAGAGATGAGTATCCCTTTAACAAGACAGTTGAGGGCGGACCAGAGAAATGGAAAGAAGGAAAAGTCTCGGTAGAGCTTGTACCGGCAGGCGAAAGTCGTCGTCAGGGAACATTATTCAGCGCCTTCGTCAGAGATTCACGAGTAGGTCTGATTCCTATTGCAGCAAAGACTCAAAGCAACCTTTTTTACGTTTTACCTATACCGTATCAGCGTCATAATTCTGGGTATGTGCGTCGAGACGGTTCCGCTTATTTTCTTAATTCAGTAGTGTCACGGAGGTAGATCATGTCAAATCTAGGTAATGCGCTTCAAAGAGTCGAATCCTATCTCAGTCAGACTTTTCCTGATGCTTTGGAGTGTCTAGCTCCAGGGCTGAGTCTAGCTGAAATAAACCGCCATGCAGAATCTCTATCTCTTGAGTTATCCGAAGATCTATTAGAGTTATATCAATGGAGGAATGGTACTAACCCAAGCAGCGATAAAGTGAACAGTTATTTTCTGTTTCCAGGGCACGGCGTATATGATCTACATTGCCGCTTTTTGCGACTTGACCTGGCATTGACCAGATATAATGAGGTGGTCGAGTTTGCAGAGGGATTCCAATCCCAAGTTGATGCAGGTCATTTCGGACCGTGGGATGATTTAGTCACTTGGACTAAGGATTGGTTTCTAATAGCAGACATTGAGAAACGTCACATTGGTGTCAGTATCAGTACTGGGACTGTGTATGAATATGATTATGAAAGTCTAGAAATAATAAGAAGTTATGCCAATCTTGCAAGTCTGTTCGAAATGATAGCTGAGTGTTGTGAGTTGGGGCTTTATAAAGTGGTTATACAGAAACCACTTTGGGGCGATGAGTATCCGAGATTGCAATTGGTAGATGACGAGCGAGAAGAGGAGATTTACCAAAAGTACAGAGCAGGAGCCGTCTGATTATACAGACACCAGGCCGTCCTGCCCTTTGTCTATCAAGCTTTAGCCATGTTTAGAAGCGATGATTTAAATGCGCTTCCGCTCGGATCGACTTGAAAAGGAGTGATACCGTGTCTGAACTACAACGTGCATTGAACAGAATTGAAAACTGGCTCATTAGCATATCTCCAGATACTATAAGAGACTTCCGACCGGGTTTGAGTTTATCTGAAATCCAAGAAATAATGGGACGAGGCAATCTGAGCTTTCCCCAAGAACTTATTGAACTCTACCAATGGCATAATGGTGAATCAGATGATGAGACTCTTTATGAACCATTTCTTTTTCCAAGCTTCGCACTCGTACTCCGTGCAGGCTTCTATAATTTGGAACAGGCAATTAGAGCATATCAGGAGCTAATTGATGTAGAGCGTTGTTTGCCAAATGGGGAAGATAATGGAGAAGACATAGGAGATGAAGAAATTGATTTTAATTTCTGGAAAAGTACCTGGCTGCCAATAGGTACTGTCGAAGGGAGAAAAACTTTAGTTAACTGTGATAGTAATGATCCTTATGTAGGGGAAAAAGACATACACTTTGCTAGATATGATGGGCTTATGAGGAAATATAGCAATCTTATGAGATTCGTAAGAATTGCAGAGGTCTTCAAGAACCAGTGCGGGGCGATGCCCTGCGACCCTTTGCGATCTGGGCATAAAAATTATTCTCACAATTCAAATGTGATTGCTATATAAAAATCTGACAACCATGATGCTCACCATTGCTGAATGTTGTGAATCAAACCTCTACAGGGTTGTTGAAAGAAACTATCGTTGGGGGAGTAACATTAAGACTATTCGTCGTTTTCAGTTGGTGGATGAAGAACGAGAACTTGAGATATTCTGGAAGTATAACCCAAGGTAAGAGCTGAACATACCCAATAGCATGGGCATACTCGTACAGACTTAGGGAGCGGCCTATTTCCTATACCTATGATTTAGTGGGGAATCGGACTTCTGTGACAACACCGTCGGGGCGGGTTTACTTTTCAACCCCGCCGCTTACCGTTATCGCCGCTGGGGGTAATTGGGGGATGTACTTAGGATGCGAATTAGGGACATACTAAGGTGATTTCTCAATTACCGAGCCGTGGACAAGGGTACCCTGATTGAGTTTCACACCGACGGCGGCACCCGCTTGGGGGTGATCCAACGCCCGGATGGCAAAAAAAACTGGATCGCCAGCGATGCCCAAGGACGCAACTACAGCATTCATCCCCGGCAAATCAGCTTTATGGTGCCGGGGCGCACTTACTTAGCTGAGGACATCCCTGATTTTGCACAGGCCGCCCATCCCTACCAAGACCCGGATGCCCTAGAAATGGCCTGGGAATTGCTCAGCCCCGACCACCGGCTCACCAACCCCCAGGAACTGGCGCAGTTAATTTTTAACCAAACCGACCCAGCCATCTGCTACGCCGCCCACCGGTTGTTGAGCCAAGACCGGATTTTTTTCAAACAAAAGGGCGAGTACTACGAACCCCGCCCCCCCCAACAGGTGCAAGACATTCGCCACCAACTGGAAAAAGAAGCCCAAAAGCAACAGGAAGTTAGTATTTTTTACAGCAAAATTCAGCAGGCACTCCAAGGAGAAACCATCACTTGGTCAGGAAAAGAGCGGGTTTTGCTGGAACAATTGGAGCAATTTGTTATCCTAGAGGGACAAGAGTCTCGCCCCGTTGCCGAACTGCTGAGCCAACTGGATTGCCCGGTCACGCCCGCCGGGGCATGGGAATTGCTGGTGCGCTTGGGCTGGTGGCATCCCCACGAAAATTTAGCCCTGCGGCGTAGCTCGGTTCCCACGACTTTTCCCCTATCCGTTCTGGAGGCGGCGACCATGCGTGTGAATGACCCGCCCACCGACCCGGATGCCCCTTGGCGGGTGGATTTGTCCGCCCTCAAGGTTTACACAATTGACGATATTACGACCAAAGAAATTGACGATGGCCTGAGTTGGGAGCGGTTGCCTGATGGCCGGGAACGGTTGTGGGTGCATATTGCTGACCCCGGTCGCTGGCTAACGCCGGGGGATATTTTGGATCAAGAAGCCCGCCGCCGCAGTACAAGTGTGTATTTGCCCACCGGGGTGATTCCCATGTTTCCAGAGGGGTTGGCGACTGGTCCGATGAGTTTACAGCAGGGGCAGACCTGTTGCGCCCTCAGTTTTGGGGTGATTTTGCATCCGTCCGGGGAACTTGCCGATTTTCAGATCACCGCCAGTTGGGTGCGCCCCACCTACCGCCTCACCTACGACGATGTGGATGAATTGTTACACCTGCAAGTCGCCGGGGAGGGGGAACTTTCCCACCTGCACCAATGGGCGGAGCGGCGGTTGGCTTGGCGGTTGGCGCAGGGGGCGATCCAGATTCAGATGCCGGAAGCGGATATTAAAGTCACCAATGACCAGGTGGATGTGCAGGTGCAACACCATTCGCCCGCGCGGTTTCTGGTGGCAGAGATGATGATTTTGGCGGGGGAGGTGACGGCTCGCTATGCCCAAAATGCTGGGTTAGCCATGCCCTTTCGCTCCCAACCCCAGCCCGAATTGCCCCGGGAGGAGGAATTGCTGCAATTGCCGGGGGGGCCGGTGCGTACCTGTGCTATTCGCCGCTGTTTGACCAAAAGTGAGGTGAGTACCACCCCCGGTCGCCACGCCAGCTTGGGCTTATCTGCCTACGTGCAGGCCACGTCTCCCATCCGTCGGTATGGGGATTTGCTCGCCCATTGGCAACTCAAGGCTCATCTGCGGGGGGAAGCCCCAGTGTTTGCGGCGGCGGAATTGCAGGCTATTTTGCAAACCGTGACGGCGGCTACCCAGGAAGCCAGTTTGGTGGAACGCCAGACCAATCGCTACTGGAGTTTGGAGTACCTGCGCCGCCACGGGGAGGGGGTCTGGACGGGGTTGATCCTGCGCTGGCTGCGGGAAGATAGCGATTTAGTCTTGGTTCTGCTGGAGGAACTGGGGCTGGAACTGGGGATGCGAGTTCAACGGGCGGTAAAACTGGGCGAACAAATTCAGGTACAAGTGACTCACGTTGACCCCTACCGGGATGTGATTCACCTGCGGGAGGTGAATTTTTAGCCCAGCGGGAATAATGGTGTTACCCCCAGGAATTTGCTATATTAAGCAAAGTTTTAAGAAATGTAACAAAATGCTTCAAGACAAGGTGGTGGTGGTCGTGGGTGCGACGGGGGGGATTGGGCGGGCGGTGGTCAGCCATCTGCCACCCTTGGGAGCCAAGTTAGTCCTAGCGGCACGGCACCCGGAGAAATTGGCGACCTTGGCGGTTCCCGGTGCCCTGACCGTGCCTACGGATATTACCGACCCGGCGCAGGTGCAGAATCTTATGACCCAAGCGGTGGCTACCTTTGGCCGGATTGATGTGCTGGTCAACGCTGCCGGGATGGGGATTCTCAAACCCTGGGATAAGCTAGAACCGGCAGACCTCGCCGCTCAACTGGCGGTGAATTTGCAAGGAAATTTTTACACGCTGCAAGCAGCCGCCCAGGTGATGAAAACCCAGCGTTCCGGCCATATTTGCAATGTGATCGGGATTCTGGGTAAACACACCATGCCGATGGCGGCGGCCTATTGTGCCTCCAAGTTTGGGGCGGTGGGATTCAGCAAAGTCCTGGCCGATGAACTGCGTCGCTACGGCGTTAAAGTCACGCTGTTTTATTTTGGCGGGGTGGATACGCCCTTTTGGGATGATATTGCTCTCAAGGTAGACCGCACTAAAATGTTACGTCCAGAAACGGCGGCTCAAGCGATTATTTACGCCCTGCAAAGCGAACCCGCCGCCGTGCCGATGGAAATCAATATCCAACCGGAAAGTCATTTGTTTATCTAATTCAACATTGCCCAAGTTTTATAGTGGTTTGAGATAAAAAGGTGTTGTTTTAGGGGTTGTCTGATGACATATACAGGGAACCTCTATTAATCCAAAAGTAGCGGTCGCAGGGGCGTAGCCCCCGTCTTTGGTTCCCCGTAGTATGGGCATTCCAGCGAGATAATTTTTTGCTGGTTCCAATAAATATAGCAGTATGATTTGAATTTAGAATGGCGGTCGCAGGGGGCACCCCCCGTCACTGGTTCTCCAGAATCTTTGTTCGCAAATCGAATCGTATTGCTATAGAGGTTCCCTTAAGGAATAGGTTTACTAAAAACCAGAGCGGGACGGAGCGGTGCGACCCAGATTAGGTCGATTAGGTCACCCTTTGCGTGTTCAGCTACATATCCTGCCTTCCATACTTTGGAAAAGTTCACATTGCGTTACCATGGGGAATAATCTCGCATTACCTAGCCCATGCATCCCTTTTGGTTAATCAGTCCTTTTTTCTTTTGGGGTTCGGCCATGATCGTCATGAAGGCGGTCTTGCCCCAAACCGCTCCCCTGTTTTTGGGGGCGTTCCGTTTGATCCCAGCGGGGCTTTTGGTGCTGTTGGTAGCGGCGATGATGGGGCGGGCGCAACCCCGTACTTGGCGAGCTTGGGGGGGGATTATCCTGTTTGCTCTGGTGGATGGTACGTTGTTTCAGGGGTTTTTGGTCACTGGTCTTGCCCGTACCCAGGCGGGTTTGGGTTCGGTGATGATTGATTCCCAGCCGTTGGTGGTAGCCCTATTGGCCTGGTGGTTGTACGGGGAAACCATTGGGTTTTGGGGGTGGCTGGGTTTGAGTTTGGGTTTGGGGGGCATTGCCATGATTGCCCTGTCGCCCCAGGAATGGGTGCATTTGAGCGGTTGGGCGCAGGTGTGGGGGCACGGGGAATGGTGGATGTTGTTGGCGGCTCTGGCGATGGCCGCCGGTACGGTGATGATGCGCTGGTTGAGCCGTTGGGTTGACCCAGTGGTGGCGACGGGGTGGCACTTGGTACTGGGGGGGGTGCCCTTGTTGGTGTTGTCCGCTCTGGGGGAGGGGGCGGCCTGGAGCCATTTGGACGGCTGGGGCTGGCTGGGGTTGGGCTACAGTGCGGTACTGGGCAGTGCCGCCTCCTACGGCTTGTTTTTTTACCTGGCCGCCCAGGGCAATCTCACCAGTTTGAGTGCGTTGACATTTTTAACGCCCGTGTTTGCCCTCACCTTTGGGGCGTTGTTTTTGGGGGAAACCCTCACCCTCTGGCAGTTGAGCGGTGTGATTTTGACCCTGGTCAGCATTACGTTGATCAACCAACGGCACCGCCTCCAGTCTCCCGTGGCGCAACCGGTGCCCGTACCCGTATCCGTTGAACCCAGCCCTTGAGATAATAGGGTTAGTTTCGGGCGCAGACTGTGTATATCCCGCTCCACCACAAATATCGCCCCCAGACCTTCCGGCAGTTGGTGGGTCAGGAGGTCATTCGCACCACCCTCAGCAATGGGGTTCGCACCGGACGGATTGCCCCCGCTTATATGTTCACCGGGCCGCGGGGAACCGGGAAAACCTCCTCCGCCCGCATCCTCGCCAAGGCCCTGAATTGCCAAAGTGGGGACAGCCCTACCCCGGAACCCTGCGGGGTGTGCCACCTCTGTCAGGCGATTGGGCAGGGGAGTGCTTTGGACATTATCGAGATTGATGCCGCCAGCCATACGGGGGTGGATAATGTGCGAGAAATGATCGAGCGGGCGCAATTTGCTCCAGTCCAGGCTCGATACAAAGTATTTATCATTGATGAATGCCATATGCTCTCTGGGGCAGCGTTTAATGCCCTCTTAAAAACTCTGGAAGAACCCCCGGAACGGGTGGTCTTTGTCCTCGCCACCACCGACCCGCAGCGGGTACCGGCCACGATCATTTCCCGTTGCCAACGTTTTGATTTTCGCCGCATTGCCCAGGCGGATATGGAAGCCCATTTGCGCCAGATCGCCGAGCAGGAGGGGATTGCGATTACCCCGGCGGCCTTGACTTTGGTGACCCAGTTGGCACAAGGGGGGATGCGGGATGGGGAAAGCCTGCTGGATCAACTGAGTCTGCTCACCCCGCCGATTCAGCCGGAACAGGTGTGGCAGTTGGCGGGACGGGTACCAGAACGGGATTTGCTGGACTTGGTGCGGGGCATTTATGGAGAATCCCTGGTAACGGTGCTGGAACGGGGGCGGGCACTGCTAGAGCGGGGCTGGGAACCCCTGCAACTGTACCAACAATTGGTGGGGTTCGTCCGGGATGGGTTGATCGCCCTCAGCGCCCCCGCCCAACGGCATTTGACGACCCTCATGCCGGATACCTGGGAGGAATTGAAAACATTAGGGCAACAGATAACCACCGGGGATTTGCTCCAAGCCCAGGACTATTTGCGTCAGAGTGAACCCCAGATTCGTCACACCACCCAACCCCATCTGTGGCTGGAGGTGACCTTACTGGGGTGGTGGCATCTGCGGCAAGGAAATAGTGCAAATACCATATCTAATACGCCACCATCTACGCAGGCTCCCGTCCGACCCACCCCTCCGGCGGTGATGACCGCATCCCCGCCCAGTCCTCCTCCTGCCACTCAAAACAGTCCAAGTAATCGCCCAAATAATAGCCAAAGTAATGGGGTGGTTCCCGTTGCCCCGGTTGACTTAACGCCTGCCCCCCCTGCGGTTCCTCCCCCCGAAATAACTCCCGTGGATTCAGACCATGACCTGGCGCACCTTTGGGTGCAGGTGGTGGCACAAATCAAAAAAGTGCCCAGCCGTTCGCTGTTTCAAGATGCGACCCTAGTCACTTTAGACGACCACCAAGCAGAAATTGCCCTCAAATCTGCAGCGTTGTTGCAAAATGCCCAAGGAAAAATCAAGGATGTGCAAGCGGCCTTCAAACAGGTACTCAAGCGATCTATTGCCATTCACTTAATTGCACCAGAACCCTCCCCGGCAAATGGGGGAGCCACCCCGATTCATTTGCCCAGTTATACGCCCAGCAATCCGACCCCCCCCGCCGTCTCTCCCCCGGCACTCCCCGCAGAACGCCCGTCCCTCCCACCCATTCCCAGCGAGGATGGGGTGATGGTGGCCGCCCAACGGTTGGCGGACTTTTTCCAGGGGGAGGTGATTGCGCCGCCCGATGTAGCCGACGATTTTTAACAAAAACGGGCTGGCTCAAGGGAACCAACCCGGTACCATTGGGAACGCAAAGGGTCGTTACTTTTGCACCACCAGTTTCACATTGGCGTTTTGCAGACCAGGCCGCTTCACTTCCGCCAGGGTTTTGTTGATGGCGTACTTCTGGTTGATGGAATTGATCAACTCAGTTTGGTTGTACTTTTTCGCCACGCCCCACAGGTCGGCGATCAGGTCGAAACTGCCATCGGCGTTGCGCGACCAACCCAGGTCATATTCGCCTTCCAAAACGGCCACGATGTCGGCGCGCAGGCGTTGCCCGTTGTAGCCCCGCACATCGGCGTTGGTTTTGACTTGCAAGCCCAGGTCACGCAGGGAGTTTTTGAGAACTTCGGCTTCGGTGACTTTGGTCCGCAGGGTGCTGAAGTGAGACATGAGATTATCCTCCTGAGAGTGTCTTGGTTTGAGATGAACCGCTCGTTAGAAACGAGCCTTCTGACCAGTAGGGTCAAAAGCCTGTTAAAACTCCAGCCGCTGATACTCAGCCACTGAAGCCGCCGCCGGACGTGCCCGCTGTTTCGCCCAATCCCGCAGAGCCGTCACCTGCTCCGTCATTGTCCGGGACAGGGGCAAGGTCGCTTTCACGGCAGCAATAATATCCAACTGGGTAAATTCCCGCTCCTGGGCAAAGGCATCGTACATGGCGGCAATCACCGCCTGCTCAATCTCCGCCCCGGAAAACCCATCGGAAACCTTGGCCAACTGCTCCAGGTCAAACCGGTCAATCTCCGGGCGACGTTGGCTGAGATGAATGCGGAAAATCTCCCGCCGTTCTTCTAAATTGGGCAAATCCACAAAGAAAATTTCATCAAAACGTCCCTTACGCAAAAATTCCCCCGGCAACTTGTCCACCCGATTGGCCGTCGCCATGACAAACACCGGCGAGGTTTTGTCCTGCATCCAGGTCAGGAAACTGCCAAAAATCCGCGAGGACGTGCCCCCGTCACTATCCGCCGAACCCGCCGACCCGGCAAAGGCTTTGTCCAGTTCATCAATAAATAAAATCACCGGGGCAATGGATTCCGCCGTTTTCAGGGCACTGCGTAGATTGGCCTCCGAACGCCCCACGGTCGAACCGTCGTAAATCCGCCCCATGTCCAACCGCAACAGGGGCAATTCCCACAACCGGGAGGTGGTTTTGGCAATCAGAGACTTCCCACAACCGGGCACCCCCAGGATCAACATCCCCTTGGGCTGGGGCAAACCGTACTGGCGTGCCCGCTCGGTAAAAGCCTGGGAACGTTGCCGCAACCAACCTTTCAACTCATCCAATCCCCCCACCTGCTCCAGGGTGGCTTCCTCTTCGATGTACTCCAAAATGCCGTTGCGCCGGATGAGTTGCTTTTTCTCCGCCACCACCACCGCCACTTCCGCCTCGGTCAACCGCCCGGAACGCACCTGCGCCTTGCGAAACACCTTTTCCGCCTCATCCTGGGTCAAACCTTGGGCGGCGGCGATCAGTTTTTCCTTGACTGCTCGTTCCATCCGGGTTTGTTTCACCTGCGCCAACTGTTGCGCCAACACTTCTCCCAACTGCGCCGCCGTCGGCAGGGCAAAATCCAACACCACCACCTCTTTCTCCAACTCCACCGGCACCTGCAACACGGGGGAAACCAAAATAATGGTTTTGCGGGTACCCCGGAAACTGGCCACCGCATCCCGCAACCAACGATTCACCGCCGGAGAATCCGTAAATGGATGTAAGTCTTTGAAAATAAATACCCCCGCTTCCTTATGGCGAATCACCCAATCCAGAGCCGTTTCCGGGGATACTGTGTTGTGATGCTGGCTGTGGTTGCGGGGATGGCCGTACTCGAGCAGTCCGTGGGTCACCGTCCAGGTAAAAACCCGTTGCGTGGTGCGAGATTCCTGGGCGGCCTGGACAATCCACTGCTCCGCCCGCTCCTCCTCTGGGGTCACCACGTAAATGAGGGGGTATTGGGCTTTGAGTAACGTGACCAATTCATCGGACATGACACCAGCCTCGCAGGAGCGAATTTAACAGGGAACCAACACTTCTCGGGGCGCAAAATTGGGCACCGGGTCGGGCAAAACCACGTCCGTGGCACTCCGTACCGCCACCAACTCACCCTCCCGTACCACCACCGCCGCCTCACACTCAGGACAGTGATGTACCACATGGGTGTGACCACACTGCCCCGCCACCACTTGGGGATGGGACAAATAGAAGGCCACCGCCTGCTCAACCATCGCCGACATGGGTTCCGATTCCACCGCCGACCGAATTTTTAACTGGCGATGCAACTCTGGGGAAAGATAAACCGTAACCTTGTGTTTGTCTGACATAGTGAACTCATACCCGGGTGTTCCCACTTTACCCAGACACACCCTGACCGTCAAGCTGGTATGCTGGCTTGATGCTAATTCTGTTACAAAAGTTTACTTTTGTAGGGGTCAAGGGGGGCGGGAGGCGAGTTTATGGGCAAAGCGGGTCGTTTCCGGCAGGCGGTAGCGGCGGGTGCAGTTCAATACATAGCCAATACTGGTGGCCAAACTGACTCGATGGCCGGGGGAGATGTAGAGCAGATGGGTTCCCGGTCGGGTGCGGAGGGCGGCACCGATGGTTTCTCCCTGATCCCACAAAGGTTGCCAGTCCCCCCGCTGGTTCCCCACCGGGGCATGATGTCCCACCAGGCGGGATTTGGCCACCCCAATCGCCGGTAGCCCGGTGAGCAAACCCAAATGGCAGGCAAGGCCACAGCGCCGGGGGTGGGCGTACCCCTGCCCATCGCACAGGAGCAAATCCGGGAGCCGGTGTAGTTGATGCAATGCCGTTAAAATCACCGGAATTTCCCGAAAGGAGAGCAAACCAGGGATATAGGGAAAGGTTACGGGCAGGTAGGCAATGCGCTGGTCTTGTAGCCGCAAATCCGGGTAACTCAGCACGGCAATGGCCGCCCGGGCAACCCGCTGGTTTTCTACAAACCCCACATCCACCCCGGCGACCGTGTGAATGGGCGGCAGGTCATCCTGCGTGACCACCTGACTTGCCAACTGGGTTTGCAAGGCTTGGGCAGCGGCGGCGGTGGTTGGCCAGTCCGCCGGTAGGGAAAAGTGGGGCATGGTTTATCTACAATCAAGTCAAATGGGAGCGGTGACATTGGTTCTAAGTATGGCCTGGGATGCGGCGGCGAATCTAACCCAGCACCTGATCCACCGGATTGAACAGACCGGCATGGGGGGGGTGGGGCTGTACATTGGCCTGTATCTGATCACCACCCTTGCCCTCTTGCCCACCACGCCTTTGAATGTGGCCGCTGGGGTAATTTTTGGGCCGGGGTGGGGACTGCTGTGGACAGTGGTGGGAGCTTTATTAGCGGCATTGGTCGGCTTTGCCCTGGCGCGGGGGGTGGGGCACGCTTGGGTCAAACGGCGGTTGGTAAAACAGTGGAGCCGGTTCAATCCCTATCTACACCGGCGGGGGGGGATGGTGTTATTTTGGGTGCGCTTACTGCCGATTTTTCCCTACGGCTTGGTGAATTATGGGGCGGGGTTGGTGGGGATTTCCTGGCGGGACTATCTAGTGACCCTCGTACCGGGCACTGTGGTGGGGGTCGCCCCGGTGGTGTGGCTGGGCAGTGGTCTCAACGCCGGGGGAGGCTTCTGGCTCTGGGTCGGTTTGGGCTTGGCGGGACTGCTCTGGTGGGGGGGACGGGCATGGTCACGCCGTTAAAATCCCTAGGGGGGCTTTACAGCATCCACACATTTGGTGTAATAATAGAGTTAATTTCAATCGTTCCTGCGTTAAGCCCCGTTAGTGTTGATATAGGCTGTAAATCTGGCGGCGGTTTCTTGCCATAGGTTCCTAACCTCACACGGTGTGGATGTTAGATTATTAACGATACCTAATGGCTGAGGGTTATGACAGGATTTTTTCAGGGTGGTGCCCAGGGTGTGGGAATTGAACTGACCCCCATGCGGATTCAGGTCGCCCAGATTCAGAAGCGGAAGCAGAATCTCAAACTCGTCGCCCTGGCCTCGGCGGAATTACCCGAGGGGTTTTTGGAGGACGGTCAAATCGTTGACCGGGACGGGGTCGCCGAACTGATCAAGAATTTAATGCAGGAGAGCAAAATCAAGGCCAAACGGGCGGCCTTGGCGATTCCGTCGCACCGGGCGGTGACCCGTTTGGTGAAACTCCCGGCGGAGTTGGATGATAGCGAGTTGCGCGAGAATGTGGAGAATGAGCAGGCGGCTCTATTCCTGCCCTACCCCCGGGAGGAGGCGGATTTAGATTTCCAAAAGCTGGGGCTGTCCCGCAGTGATGACGACCAGGAGCAAATTGATGTGCTGTTGGCGGCCACCCGCAAGGAAACGACGGATAGCTACCTGGAGACGGCGCAAAAAGCCGGGTTGACCGCCCGGAGTGTGGAGATCAGCAGTTTTGCCCTCCTGCGGACGTTGCGAGAACAAATGCGGCAGACCTTTACGGATCGCGAAGCGGCTGCCGTGGTGGATATTGGTTATGACAATACCGAAATCAGCATCGTGGTGGATGGGATTCCCCATTTTGCCCGGGATGTGCCCATCGGGGTGCTGGAGATGCAAAATGCGGTGAGTCGAGCGGCCAGTATGCCCGTGAGTCGCAACCCCAACTGGGCACAAACCATGGCGGTGCCGGAAGACGGGGATGCCACCATGCCCACCAACCGTCCGGGGATTGCCCTGATCCGGGTGTTGCAGGAATTGGGGGATGAACTGCGCCGTTCCATTGATTTTTACCGGGATCAGCCCGACTCGGTGGAGGTGGTGCAGATTTTGTTGGCAGGACCTGGGTCGGCGATGGGTCAATTGGATGAGTACATGAGCAACCGCTTGGGTATTGCCGCCAGTTGTATTGACCCGGTACGGACACTCAATTTGGAGGTGTCCCAGGATATTCCCCAGGAACAACGCTCCGGTTTGGGGGTAGTACTTGGACTGGCATTACGGGAGGCTTAACCATTATGTATGCAGTAGAAATCAACTTTTTACGCGACCGAGTACCCCAGGGACAGACCTATGTCGAAGAAGACGAAAGCCCCTTACCTTTGGTGGTGGGGATTGCGGTGGGGGTGATTGCCCTGATCGGTGCCGGGGGGTTGTGGGGTTTTACGGTTTATCGCGAGCAAAACCTCGCCCAGGAAAAAATCCAGGGGGAAGCCCGTTTGAACCCGCTCCGGCAGCAGTTGGCAGAACTGGACAAACTCAAGGAACGGGTGGCACAAATCCGCAAGGAAACCGAGGAGTTGGCCAACGTGGTGGAAAAGGTCACCCCCTGGTCAGCGGTAGTGCAGGACTTGGGCAATCGCACCCTGCCGGGGATTCAGTTGGGTGACGTGTCCCAGAGCGGGAACAACTTAAAAATTACCGGCCAGGCCAACGAATTTTCCACGGTGAATGATTTTCTGTTGGTCTTGGAAAAGTCACCCTTTCTCAAAAGTCAGGCACCCAACCAGCCCCGGTTGATCAATTCTCAACGGGCGGCTATCCGCGGGGATGAGGACACCCAGCCGCTGGTGCAGTACGAGGTGCAGGTGAGTTTGGCTGCGGACAAAAAATTATCGGAGAATCTAGCCAATCTGAAGCGCACCGGTGCCGTGGGGCTGGAGACCCGGATCGAGATTTTGCGGGAGCTGGGGATACTCAAGGAGCGACCCGCTACCCCCCCCGCCGCCAAGGATGAACCCCAGAAGCAGGAGGCAGGACAATGACCCTCAGCGGTGCGTTTGACCAACCCAAGGCGGCTGGTTCCCAAAAAATTCTCGGCCTCAGCCCCTTCATCCTCTACGGTGGTTTGGCTGGTGTCGTTGGGGTCGGTGGGGCGGTGGCAATTTACCTTACCCTCGTACAACCTGCGTCCTTGCGGGTGAGCCAACTTCAGAGCGAAGTGGAGGCCATCAACAACGAAATCCGTCAGAAAGAAGCCGCCCTACGGGATCGGGGCAAGGTGGAGGCGGAACTCAAGCAGGCAGAGGAGCAGCGTGCCAAATTGGAGACCATTTTTGGTAACCAACAGGACTTGCAGGTGGCCTTACTGATGATTGACCAGCAAATCAGAGACAGTGGTGCCAGCCTGCGGTCATTCAAACCCGGTGCGGTAGCCACGGCAGGGCAGGTCGAGGAGCAAACCCCCGGTACTACCCAGAAACCCGCCACCCAGGCCAAAGCCCCGGCGGAGCAGACCACTGGTTTACTCAAAAAAGTCACCTACGATGTGGAATTTCAGGGTAGTTATCCCCAGACCCTGGCGGTGCTACGCAATATTGAGCGACTGCGGTTATTGCTGAATATCACCAAGTTTTCCATGGATGCTCCCACCGCTCGCAATGAGGACGGAGAAACCCCCCGTCTGACGACCAAATTCACGCTGGAAGCCTTTGTGCCCCTCACGCCGGAGGAACTGGCCGCCCGCAAGCAGGCCAGCCAACCCAAGGATGCCAAGGGCAAACCACCGGCGAACCCGCCCAATTAGTAATGTCCCGGTATTGACCACCGGGTACAGAGCCGACCCCAACATCAAGTGAACTGGAGGAGTGAACGATATGCGTCAATGGTTACCGGGTACGTCTTTAGGGCTGAGTGCAGCCCTGATGGTACTGGCTCAACCCGCCCTGGCGGGGACGGCCAAAATTACGGATGTGCAACTCAAAGCGGTGGGCAACAACCTCGCCATCGTCTTGAAAACCCAAGGCGGTAAGCAGATGCAGGTTTTGGGGAGCCGCCAGGGCAATACCTGGGTGGCAGAAATTCCCAACGCCCAACTGCAACTGCCCCAGGGCAATTTTCAACAGGAGCGTCCCATCGCCGGGATCAACTCCGTGAATGTGGCTCCCCTGAGCGATGGGGGTGTGCGGGTGACGGTGGAAGGCACCGGTAAAAATCTCGCCGGTCGCATCGGCCAACGCACGGATGACCAGGTGAGTTTTTTGATTGAACCGCAACGGGTCGCCCAAGCCCAGCCCAACCCCACCGTGGCCCAGGCAAGTCCCACCGACCCCACCCCCCGGCCAGGGACGGGTTCGCCCCGGACGATTCCCCCCAATTTGCCCCAGGGGCCAAACCCCCTGCCCCCCCTCCTGCCCCGTGCCGTAGCCCCGCCGGTGGGGGATATTGCCATCGGCCAGGTGAACGTGGGTGCGGAAATCATTGACCTCGGCCCCAAGGGGGCGACCCGGATTCCCCGGTTGGTGTTGCGGGATGCCCCTGTGCGGGAAGTCCTGACCCTGTTGGCACGGGCGGCGGGGATGAATCTCGTCTATGTGCCCGATACGGCGAAAGTTACCGGTCGGGAAACGGAACTGCTGGAAGTCACCGGCGGGTTCCGCTTGCAGACCAAAGAAGAGGTTACAGCGGAAGTGGAAGTTGGGCAAACCACCGTTTCTCTGGATATTGAAAACGAGGCCGCCCAAAATGTGTTGAACTACGTCCTGCGGGTGGCACGTTTGCGGGCGAACAAGGTTGGCAATACCCTGTTTGTCGGTCGGAACTTACCTTCTGAAGCGGATAACGTAATCAGCCGTACCCTGCGGATCAACCAGGCCACGGCTCCCGGTGTGGCGGGACATCTGGCCTCCCAGGGCGCAGAGGTTTACCGTACTGTGGTGCAAACCGTGCTGGTTACCAACCAGGTGGTCGCTTCTCCGGGTTCCCCGCCGGTGGTGCAGAGTTTTCCCCAGGAGCAGGTGACGGTGGAGCGGATCGCCGCCCCCGCCGGGTTGACCAACGCCGTCTTAACCGGGTTGCGGGCGGTGGTGGATGCCCGGACGAATGCCATTACCCTCACCGGGCCAGCCCGTCTGGTGGAGATCGCCAGTGCCACGGCGGCGCAGTTGGATGTCCGCAAACGCCAGGCGATGATCAACGTTAAGGTGATTGATGTCATCCTCAACAACACTCAGGCGCAGGGGTTCAGTTTCTCGTTTGGAGCGAATGATACCTTCTTCCGGTTTGACAACGGGGCAGCGGTGATCAATTTTGGTGCCAGCCCCACCAGTTTGATTCCGGGAGCTTCGATTATCCCAGGGTTAAATACCACGGGGATCGGGGCACCTTCCCAAATTCAACCCTTTAGCCAGACCTTTTTTGCTGCCCTGCAAGCCCAGATTGCCCAAAATAATGCCAAGATTCTCACCGACCCCACCCTGTTAATCCAAGAAGGCGAAGTGGCGACGGTGCAGTTGACGGCGGATGTGGTGACCAACATTGAGGTGACTCCTTCTACGACAGAGGGACAGGCTCCTACCACTACGGTGGAAACCAGCCCCGCCGGTTTGTTGCTCTCGGTGAATGTGGAGCGGATTGATGACAATGGCTTTATTACCCTGTCGGCCAACCCGGACTTGAGTGCGCCTGCGGGTGCATTTACCTTAACCACGCCTGGGCCGGTGGGGCAGGGGAATGCTGTGAATACCATCACCCTGTTGTCTCGGCGGCGAGTGACCACGGGGCGGGTGCGTCTGCGGGATGGGCAACCCTTGGTGCTGAGCGGGGTGATCCAAGATACCGACCGGGTGAACGTCTCCAAGGTGCCGATTTTGGGGGATATTCCCATCCTGGGTACGTTGTTCCGTGCGACCAATAAAGTCAACCAGCGCAACGAGGTGATCGTCCTGCTTACCCCGCAGATTATCAACGAAACCGATATGTCCACCTTCAACTACACCCCCGTTCCGGCCAGCCCTGGCCCTCGTAGTGCCGTACCGGGTCAACCGGTCAGCCAGAGCAATTTATTGGATGCCACGGGGCGTTAGTTTTCCGGTTTTTAACCTCCAGTATGGTGCCCTCTACCAGTGATGGTGGGGGGCTTTTTGCTGGGTCATCATTGCTAGGCGTGACCCCCCTAACCCCCCTTATCAAGGGGGGAACCGGATTCAAAGTCCCCCTTATCAAGGAGGATTGAGGGGGATCAGTCTCAACACCAATCGAAATGACTAGAATTTTCATATATTTTGAATATATTGATACACCCTAGGTCGCCTGTCATGGTTAGCACCGCACCCAAAAATATCACCACCGATGCCTGGGTCAAAACGGACTGGCAAGCGTTTTTAACACTTGCGGACAACCCACCCGATGAAAAAACCCGTTTTTACTACGACCAAGATGTGATGAGGATGGAAACCATGCCGATTGGTTCTGGACATGGACGAGACAATACCTTACTTGCTCAAATCGTTGCGCTTTACAGTGCCCTCAAAAATATTCGGATGGTCGGTTTTACCAACGGCAGTTTTCGTAAACAGGGTGTGCGGGAATGTCAACCGGATTTGGCCTACTACATTGGCACCAATTTTCAGATACCGCCCAAGACATCCCAACCGATAGATGTGAATCAATTTGGGGCACCCCATTTAGTGATTGAAGTGGCTTCCACGACATTAAATGATGACCTAGGACGTAAACGGTTGTTGTACGAGCGGTTGGGGGTGCAGGAGTATTGGGTGGTGGATGTCGAGAGCGGGGAAGTGACCGCCTTTGCGGTATCGAATGGGGGGAGTCGGCAAATTCAAGTTTCCCAAGCACTGCCGGAATTAGCAATTGCTACGGTTGAGCAAGCATTAAAGCAGAGTCAAACTGAAGATGACAGTATGATCAATCGCTGGCTATTAGAAACTTTTAATTGATCTAGTCATTTTAATTAGAATTGAGACATCTCTTCCTAAATCTCTCTTAGCAAGGGGGGCGAGGACTAATCTCAGGTGTTTTATAATAATCTTGGATATATTTTGATACACCCTAGGTCTTTATTGTCATGGTTAGCACTGCACTCAAAAATGTCACCACCGATGCCTGGGTTAGGGCGAAATGGTCAGAGTTCTTAATACTTGCGGACAACTCACCCGATGAAAAAACCCGCTTTTACTACGACCAAGATGTGATGAGGATGGAAACCATGCCAGTTGGTTCTGGACACAGCCAGGATAATACCATTTTGACCCTAGTTGTCACCCTTTATGGCGCAGTAAAAAATATCCGCCTAAAAGGCTTTACCAACGGCAGTTTTCGTAAACAGGGTGTGCGGGAATGTCAGCCGGATTTGGCCTACTACATTGGCACCGATTTTCCGATACCGCCCAAGACATCTCAACCCATCGATGTGGATGAATTTGGGGCACCCCATTTAGCTATTGAGATTGCTTCCACCACCCTGGATGACGACCTCGGACGCAAGCGGTTGTTGTACGAGCGGTTGGGGGTGCAGGAGTATTGGGTGGTGGATGTCGAGAGCGGGGAAGTGACCGCCTTTGCCGTATCGAATGGGGGGAGTCGGCAAATTCCAGTTTCTCAAGTCCTACCGGAATTAGCAATTGCTACGGTTGAGCAAGCATTAAAGCAGAGTCAGACGGAAGATGATAGTACAATCCATCGCTGGTTGTTGCAAACGTTTCAGGGAAAATTGTAGGGATTTCTCACCCGTTTGGGACATAACTTCCCTAGCCCAACACGCCCAAGCGGGCGAATTCGCCCCCTAAAATTCCCTTGGCATCAGTACTCCACCACTGCCGCAAAATTTCCGCATACACCTGGCGAAAATCAATTTTTATTGGTAAATTTCCCTGCACCAAACTATCTAAAGCCGGTTCCCCGCCCAGAATGCCCCCCCGCACCTGACCCAGTAGCACCACCGCCCCCGCCGTCCCGTGATCCGTCCCATTGGCTCCATTTTGCTGGGGACGACGGCCAAATTCACTGTAAACAAGCATCAACACCGGTTGGTCGTAGGTTTTTTGCCAAAAAGCCGCCACATTTTTCCCCAATTCCTGGAGTAACCGCTGGTGCCGTTGGGGTTGGTTGGCGTGGGTGTCCCACCCCCCCACAGTCAGGTAAACAACCCGGGGTTGGTTTTCCGTCACCCGGGAAGCCAGGGCAAATTGCTGACCAATGGCTGTGCGGGTAAACCCCTGACTGGCTTGCCGTTGGAGCATATCTTTTTGTAATATTTGTACAGCGTTTTGGCTCTCCAACACCGTCCGGCGCACCTCCTCCGCCCAGGGGGAACTCTGGGGAGTACGATAAATACTTTGTATGGCTTGGGCTAATTTACCCTGCGGGTTGGTGAGCAAACTGGGGGATAGGTGAAAATATGGTTGCTTTTCGCCCAGCAAAGCCAGGGGATACTCCTCGCCCAGAAATACCCCGTCCTGGGGTTTTGCTTGAACTTTATCTAGATAACGTCCTAACCAACCTGAATCCGTTGCCCCTTGGAGTACGGCACTCTGCCAAATGTCCTGCGCCCGAAAATGGGACAAACTGGGGTTGGCGTACCCCACATTTTGCACAATCGCCAGCCGCCCCGCCCGCCAGAGGGTTTGCCAGTCCTGGAGCGCCGGATGCAGGGCAACCCGGTCACCGAGGGGCAGTCCATCCCGAATCGCCAAGGTTGGCCGCAATCGCTGATAATCCGGGTCTTTGACAGGGATAAACGTATTCAAGCTGTCATTACCACCGGCAAGTTCCACCACCACTAGGGTTTTGGCCTGGGGTCGCCCCAACACCGGACGGGCGAGGGTGGCGGCAGCAGTTAAGGTTCCTAAAAGTACCAGTTGTCGTCTATACATAATGCTTACCTCTAGGCGAGTTGATAGGTCGGAGAAGCCAACAGTAAGGCCGTTACTTCCCGGATATTCAACCCAGTTAAAGCCCCGGTTACTCCCCGGTCAGGATTGCCATCCAACAGCAGGCGGGTGATGTCCTGAACCGTGTAGTTGTGGGGTTGGAAATCAAACCCCAAATCATCGCTGTAGGGACGGGTGAGTTGTTGCGCCAAACTGAGGCGAGTCAGCAGGGCAGGGGCGGTCAGCCAATTTTCCGGCCAACCCTTCACGGTGGGGGCATTGTAGGGAATTTGCCCCATCGCCCGCAACGAGGGAAGTAACCGCTCCGGGCTGGGTTGAATTTGCAATTGTCGTAGGCTCCCCAGCAGAAAAAACAAAGGCGATTTCAGGTAACTGCGGTAGGCTTTGGGGCTATAAAATTCCGGGCTGGTCAAAATCGCCTCCACCACGGGGCGAATCTGCCGACGATTTTGGGTGTAAACATTGGCGAGACGTTGGACAATCGCTGGCTCCGGGTTGGGATAGACCAAGGTACTCCACAATTTGGTTGCCAAGGTGCGCGGGGTGTTGGGGTGATTGGCGAGCATTTCCACCACATCTTCGGTTTTGAAATTCCCTTTTTTGCCCAGGTAATGTTTAACCCCATCGTCATGGCGGCGGGGCATAAATGTGGACATCGGGCGACCGGCGGTAAAATTGGGTACAATGATCCAACCCGTCAACGCTCGTGCCCCCTCTTGAATATCTTTTTCCGTATAATTACCCCGACCGATGGTAAATAATTCCAACAACTCCCGGCTAAAGTTTTCATTGATGCGATTGACCCGACTGCGGCCATGATCTAAATAGGCCAGCATCGCCGGACTGGTGCTCACTTGCCAGAGCAATTCTTGAAAATCACCCCAGGCATAACGGCGCAAGCGTTCCTCATAATCCACCAGCAACTGGGGAAAGCGAATTTTGCGAATGGAGACCACAAAATAATCTCGCCAAAAATTCACCAGGCGTTCTTGCAGGGGGTTGGAATTGGTTAACCATTGCTTGATTAACCACTGTCCAAATTGCCGCCGTTGTTGATTGGTCATCTGCCGGTTCCGTTCACCAAAATTGGGCAAATTGGGAGTTGCAGTTTGTTGAAGCCACTGGCTGACTAATGCCGCCTCACTGGTCGAGCGGTTCAATTCTTCCCAGGTGCCCCCAAATGCCACCCGTCGCCAGAGGTGTGCCCGCCGCACGAATCCATCCATAGGTAATACCCCACTGAATGCAGGTGTACGGGTTAAGACGTTGGGGTGGGGGATGGGGTTCATTGCCAATTCCGGTAAACAATCTTGGGAAACAATTGCGGTAGCCAATTCCGGTAGAATAATGGTGCTGTATTCCCCCAAATAATGTTCACCAATTACCTCATTTTTTTGGCACTCAATACCGGTATTTTTGCCCTGTTTAGTTTGGGGTTAAATCTCCAGTGGGGGGTGACGGGTTTAGTTAATTTTGGTCACGTGGCGTTTATGACCGTGGGGGCGTACACCACCGTGTTGCTAACCCTCCAGGGAATTCCCTGGTTTTGGGCGATGATCGCTGGGATGGTGTTGGCGGCCATGTTAGCCATTATTTTAGGATTAACGACATTACGATTGCGGGAAGATTACCTAGCAATTGTTACAATTGGTACCTCAGAATTGGTGCGTTTAATTGCCCTGAATGAACAGTGGTTAACCCGGGGAGCCTTAGGACTTTTTAGTTATCCGCTCCCTTGGCAAGCGGATTGGAGTCGCTGGCCAGTAATTGTACTTTGGACGGTGTTATTTGGTATTAGTTTGCGGCAACTATGCTATGCCATGCGGATACCGATTTGGTTCAAAAGATGGTTAGTTTTGGGCGTAGCACTTTTGATTTTTATTATCTATTTGGCCGGATTGATAACCCTCTACCAAGGGGATTACAAAGTACGATTGCTGGTACTTTTAGCAAGTATATTATTGGGAACATTTTTAATTTTAGAGCAACTTAGCCACTCCCCCTGGGGGCGATTGCTTACGGGCATTCGTGAGGATGAACTGGCGGTGCAAGCCCTGGGGAAAAATATATTTCTCTACAAATTACAAAGCCTCATTTTGGGGGGTATGATTGGTGGGGTCAGCGGGGCGTTTTATGCGTGGCAATTGACCTTTATCAATCCTGAATCTTTTGTGCCTTTGATTACTTTCCAAGCTTGGATGATTATTATTATTGGCGGCGGTGGCAACCATGCGGGAACTCTCCTCGGAGCGTTGATTTTTTGGGCTTACGACTCCCTCACCCGATTTGTACTTCCGGCGTTGATCCCCCTCGATGGGGGACGCATGGGGGCGTTACGGGTGATGATTATCGGGCTTTTGTTGATTTTGGTTTTGGTCTGGCGACCCCAAGGATTGCTGGGGAAAAAGGCAGAACTGACCCTAAATTGATGTCGGCGGAAACCATGCTATTGCTAAACAGGCAAAGGTTGACATAACCTGGGTCGCAGGGGCAGTCCACGCCGTGCGCCGTAGGCGTTGCCACCCCTGGCTTCCGGTAACAAGGGCCACGCCGCACAGGCTAATGTCCTAATGGTTGCGCCATGCAAGCTAATGTCGCACAGCGACACGCAGGCTATGGGCGTTCCAGCGAAATAATTTTCTGCCGGTTGCAGTAAACATAATACAGTCATTTCAATTAGAACGGATACCCCCTGCATCTCAAGGGGGACTATCAATCCATTTCCCCCCTTAGCAAGGGGGGCTAGGGGGGGCAGGGGGGTGAAACCTAATGTCTCAAAATGTCCCCAAATCAAAACGGCTATATACCTATGAGCATCTAGTCCGGGGCAGCAAACACCCGTATTCCTTCCGGGTTGACCTGGAGCCGTACCCGCATACCCACGGGCAATATCGGGCCTTGGCGCACCCGGGCGTGCAGTTCCCGACCGGAGTGGGTGCTGATGCAGTAGCGGTATTCCCGTCCCAGAAATTGCCTGTCCTGAATCACCAGTTCGCCCTGGTCATCGGGTTCGAGGGTGACATTCTCCTGGGGGATCATCAGTTCGCAAGGATGAATTACATCCGGGGTTGCCGGTAAGCCTGCGATTAGGCCAATGTCGGTTTGCCAGATAGCATCGCCGTGGGGGGTGGCCGGGAGCCAATTTCCTTGGGTGACCAGTTGGGCGACCACCCGCGAGGCCGGGGCTTGGTAGAGTTGGGCGGGGGTGCCGATTTGCTCAAGCTGTCCCTGATGCAGAACCGCCACCCGGTCACAGACGGCGAAGGCTTCCTCCTGGTCGTGGGTGACAAAAATCCCGCCGGTGCCGGTGGTTTTCAGGATGCGGCGGATTTCCAGACGGAGTTGCTGACGTACTTGGCTATCCAGGTTGGAAAGGGGTTCATCCAGCAGGAGTAACCGGGGTTTGGGGGCGAGGGCACGGGCGAGGGCGACCCGTTGTTGTTGACCGCCGGAGAGTTGATGGGGGTACCGCTCCCCATAACCCTCCAGTTGAACCAGTGCCAAAACCTGGCCGACCCGCTCGGAGCGTTGGGGTGGGGTCAGATTCCTCAAACCAAATTCCAGATTGCGCCGCACGTTGAGGTGGGGAAACAGGGCGTAATCCTGGAACACCATCCCCAAATGCCGTGCCTCGGGGGGTATCCATTGCTGTTCCCCGGCAACAACTCCATGCCCTAAGCGAATGGTGCCGGTGGTGGGAGCAATAAACCCCGCAATCAATCGCAGTAAGGTGGTTTTGCCACAGCCGGAGGCTCCCAACAGACCGAGAATTTCCCCCGGTGGGAGGGCGAGGCTAATTTCTCTCAGGGTAGGGTGCTTATGGCCAGGGAACCGGTAACCTACCTGGTCAATCTGGAGTAGAATTGGGGATTGCATGGGCGATTAACGTAGCTTTTGTTGCAAAATAAGTGCAATAGACCCTACCTAGTGTAATTCATGTTGGAACGTTCCTATCCCTGGGCTTCCCTCTGGTTGTGGGGAGGGGGGCTACTGGCCGGTTTGTTTCTGGTGCCGGTGCTGGTGGTGTTGGCCAGTGTGTTTGACCCCCAACCGGAGGTGTGGCAACATCTGCTCAGCACGGTTTTGCCGGAGTATATTGTTAATACGCTTATCCTGGCGGTGGGCGTGGGGGTGGGCACGGTCATTGTAGGGGTGGCGACCGCTTGGCTGGTGGGGGTCTGCGACTGGCCGGGGCGGGGGTTTTGGGAATGGGCGTTGGTGTTGCCCTTTGCAGCACCAGCCTATGTGTTGGCGTTTGCCTATGGGGAATGGTTGGAAGTCTTTGGACCGGTGCAAGGGTGGTTGCGCCAAATCACCGGCTGGCAGGTGGGGCAGTATTGGTTTCCCCAGATGCGTTCGTTGCCGGGAGCTATTCTCATGTTTATCTGTGTCCTGTACCCCTATGTGTACCTGTTGGTGCGGGTGAGTTTTCGCCAGCAGTCCCGCATCCTAGTGGAAGCCAGTCGGCTCCTGGGGTGGGGGATGCAGGGGACATTTCTGCGGGTGGCGCTACCCCTAGCCCGTCCGGCGGTGATGGCGGGGTTGGCCTTGGCCCTGATGGAAACTTTGGCGGATTTTGGGGTAGTGGATTATTTTGGGGTGCCTGTGTTCACCACGGGGATTTATCGCACCTGGTTTAATCTGGGTTCCCGGGTGGCGGCCACGCAACTTGCGGTGTGTTTGTTGGTGTTAATCCTGGGGTTGGTGGTACTCGAATTGTACTCCCGGCGGCAGGCTCGTTATACCCAAACGAAGGGGGGTATGGCCGTGCGGTTGCGGTTACGGGGGGGAGCCGTGCTGGGGGCGTGGGTGGCCTGCGGGGTGCCGGTGCTCATCGGGTTTGTCATCCCCGGAGGGGTACTGCTGGAAATGGCGGTGCGCTACCGGACGGAAACCTTTGATGCCTCCTTTTGGGAGGCGGTGGGGCACACCTGGTTTTTGGCGACGGTGAGTACCGGGCTGGCCTTGGTCATCGCCCTGTTTTTGGGCTATGGCAACCGCTTGTTTCCCTGGGGTGCCTTGCCCTGGTTGACCCGGTTGGTGGCGATGGGCTATGCGGTGCCCGGGGCGGTGATCGCCGTGGGGGTGCTGTTGGCGCTGGGGGGGGTGGATCAAACCCTGGGGCGGATGGTGGTGGGGGGCACGGTGGGGGCGGTGATTTTTGCCTATCTGGTGCGGTATTTGGCCTTGGCGTTGGGGGCGGTGGAGTCCGGGTTGACCCGCATTGCCCCGGAGTTGGACGAGGCGGCACAGAGTTTGGGGCATCCCCCCTGGAGTACCCTGGTGCGGGTGCATTTGCCCTTGTTGGGGGGAACTTTGGTCAGTGCTGGGATTCTCGTGTTTGTGGATGTGGTGAAGGAACTCCCGGCGACGCTCATCATTCGCCCGTTCAATTTTGATACGTTGGCGATTCGGGTGTATCGCTATGCCCAGGATGCCCGGATTATCGAAGCATCGGGACCGGCGTTGGCATTGGTGGTGGTGGGCATGGTGCCGGTGTTGATTCTCTGTCGGCAGATTGCCCGAGATGGAGATGTTTCGCCCCACCGTTAGGACACAACCCTATGCCCCGTCGCTTGCATTACCTCACCCTTACAGTATAATGACGTTTGAGTGGTGTGCTGGGATGGGTGTGTTCACACAACCGCATCATGCCATGTTTGCTTATTACATCATCATAAAGTCATTCGCTAACGAGCCCCTCACCTCTTGGAGAGACTGACCCCCAGTTAGTCCCCAAGGTCATCTGCCGATTAAGCCGAATTGAGGTGGGAGGATGTGGTCTGAAACGGGTATGTTTAGCCAGTCAGAACCCGAGAATATTGATACGACCCTAAGTCGTTTGGGATTCAGTCCCCTGAGCGTTATTGTCAGTCCCAGTGGGGAATTGCTGGCCTCGGGGGGGGATACGGTCGAACTCCAGGTGACGGTCACCAACCGGGGCAATGTGGGGGCATTGATTGATGTGGTGATTGACCCCACCTCTCAACCCCTGCGGGACTGGTGCCCGCAACCCCGACAGCGGTTAGCCTTGAGTCCCCAGCAAAGTTATGAGGTGATTTTTCCGCTGCATATCCCGGAGCAAACCCTGCCCGGTACCTATGGGTATTTGCTGGTGGTGGATGCGCCGGAGCATTACCCGGAGGCGGCACCGGTACAACAACAGGGTCATGTCCTCGTCCAATTGCCCGCCCAGCAAACCACGCCGGTACGAGACCCCACCTTTTTGGTAATTCCGGCCACGGATCCGCTCCATCCGGTGGTACTCACCGGGGGGGGAACCGCCAGCGTGCGGGTGCGGGTACAAAACCGCTCGCCCCGGGTGGATCGGTTTCAGATGGAGTGCGAGGATATTGCCGCTGATTGGTTTCAGGTGGTGTACCCAGAGGGGCTGTTGACCCTGGGGCAGGTGCGGACGGAACCCTGTTTGGAACTCAATCCCGGAGCGGATGGGGAAATTGAACTGCGCCTCCAGGCACCCGTGACCGCCTTGGCGGGGCAGTACAGTGCCACCCTGCGGGTGCGCTCCACCAATGACCCCGGGTTAGCCCTGATCGAAGCTCTATACCTGGAGGTCGCCCCCCAGTACGGGGTGCAGGTGGATTGGCAGACCCTGCGGGGACGGGTGCGCCGCCAGACAGGTTTGTACGAAATTACCCTGTACAATCGGGGCAATAGCCCCCGGGAAATCGGGTTTGCCGCCCGTACCGACCGGGAGCAACCCTGGGGAGAATTTACGTTTGACCCGCCCCGGGTGGCGTTGGTACCCACCCAAACGGAACGGGTTGCCTTGGCGGTGCAACCGAAGCAAGGCCGTCCCTGGTGGGGACAGGGGGCAGAGTTAGAATTTATGGTGTTATTACAAGACCCGCAGGATTTACCCCTCGAACCGGAACGCCTTGAGGGGGTGTTGGTCTGGGAAGCCCGACCCTGGTGGCAGTTGGCCTTGCTGGTTGCCCTGGGGGTGTTGGGTCTGGCGGGGTTAGCTTTTTTGATTTGGTGGTGGTTGTTCCGCCCCCCAGTGCCCCCCCGGATTCTCGCCTTTACCACGGATGCCGCCAGCTATCAGGTCGCCAACCGGGATGTGGTGCGGTTGAATTGGCAAATCAGCCAGCCCCGCCAGCTAGCCAGTCTGCAAATCCAGGGCATCTCCCCTGGGGGCGGGGTGGTCAGCCAACGGCGTACCTATGCGCTACAAGGGGGTATCCCCAGGGAGTTGGCAAATTTTTGCACCCTGCAACGTCAGGAACTCACCTGCCGGTTTGTGCCGACGGATGCCCGTGCCGCTGGGACGTACATTTTTGAACTAGTGGGCGTGACCCGGCGGGGGCGAGAATTACCCCCCGTGCGGACAGCGCCGGTGGTCATGGCACCCGTCCCCCCCCGCCCGCCGGTGGTGGCGACCATCCAAGGGTTCCGCCCCACCCAGACCCAAATCGCCGAAAACCTGGAGACCCCCACCACCATTGACCTGAATTGGCAAATCAGCCAACCCCAACAGGCGCAGCAAATTCGTCTGCAAACCCTGACCCCGGAAGGTCTCGCCGTCAACCCGCCCCAGACCTTTACCCCGGAGCAGGCACCCAATCCCTTTTGTCGCACGGAACGGCAAACCCTCATCTGTACTAATTTGCCCGTGACCGTGCCCCAGGCGGGTCTATACCTATTTGAGCTAACGGTTGTCCAAAAAGGCCAACCCCCCCAGGTGCAAAAAACCGACCTGGTGAAGGTCAGCCCCGCCCCGACCCGGATTGTGGACTTTAGTGTGAATGGTGCCCCCGCCCAACCCAAGTATGTCTTCACCCTCAAACCCCAGGAAACGGTGAACGTGAATCTGGCCTGGCAGGTCACCGGCTCCCCCAATGTGCGGGTGGAATTGCAACCCACACCGGGCACCGTCGGCACCGTGGGCGGGCTGAGCTACCCCCTCACCGCCCAAACCGGCACCCAAGTCCTCACCCTCACCGCCACCAACCCCCTGGGGGAGCAGGTCAGCCGTTCCCTCATTTTAGAAGTCGTACCCCTGCCCAGCGACCCCCGCCCCGACCCCAAACAGGCACGTCCCCCCGGCACCCTGCCTGGTACGCTCCCCGGTGAAACTGTCCCGGTCGGGCCACCCCCCAAACCCCAACCCCACGAAGAACCCCCCCGGTTAAAATAATGCGATTGACTTTTTTCAAGCTCTGCCTCGGCATCCTGGGGGTTTTGGCTGGCTCCGGGAACTGGGTTGTCCAAGCCCAACCGACCCGGGTGTGGGATTTTCGCTACTGGAGCCACCTCTGCCAGACTTTAACGCAAGCCAAGGACTACGAAGCCGCCGTGCGCGCCTGTGACCAAGCCCTGTGGATTCGCCCCCGGGACCGGGAAACCCTGATTAATAAAGCCCAAAACCATTTTGCTCTGGGACAATTTGCCCAAGCCTTGGCCGCCTACGACCTGGCTCTGTTGGGGCAGCGGCAAAATTCCTTGCTATTAACCGGCAAATGCGCCAGCCTATTGGAACTCAAGCAACCCCAAACCGCCCTCCCCCGGTGTAGTGAGGCGATTCAGATCAACCGCCGCTGGGGCAATATCTCCCCCGCCCAAGCCTGGTTTTATCGGGGGCGCAGTTCCCAAGCCCTGGGGGAGTTGCCCAATGCGGTAGCGGATTTGGAAAAAGCGGTGGAACTCGACTCCGCCTACACGGTGGCCTGGGTAACCCTGGCGGATGTATTAACAACGTTAGACCGTTTAGAAGATGCCCTGGCCGCCAGCCAACGGGCGTTGAACCAAGTCCGTCCTCCGGATGACCGCCTGCGTGCCAAAGCCCTTACGCTCCAGGGAGCCATTTACCGCAGGCAGGGGCGGGACGGGGATGCGCTCGCCAGTTTGACCCAAGCCCTAGCGTTAGACCAAAAAGACCCCCGCACCTGGTCAGAACAAGCCGCCGTGCTGATCACCCTCAGCAAATGGGATTCGGCCCTAGCCGCCGCCGATTGGGCATTGAAACTCAGCCCCAACTACGCCGCTGCCCTAGGGCAAAAGTGTCAAATTCTCAATGAAAAAAACCAATTTCAGGAGGCACTCACCACCTGCGAAAAAGCCCTGCAACAGGGGGACAGTCGTTGGGATACCCGCACCCCGGCGGTGACTTGGCAACAGCATGGGATTGCCTTGGTGGGTCTCAAACGCTATGCGGATGCGCTCAGTTCCCTAAAAATTGCCCTGGATTTGCAACCCAACAACGCTGATTTTTTAACCAACCAGGCGGTGATTTTGTGGTACTTGCAACGCTATGCCGAAGCCCTGGTTTCTAACCAAAAAGCGCTGCAAATCAACCCCCGTTCGCCGCAAATTTGGTTTAACCAAGGGCGTATTTTAGTATCCCTGGAACGCAATGGGGAAGCCCTCAGTGCCTACCAAACCGGCTTGCAGCAGGTCACTAGCCGCACCCCCCACGAACTGGTGGCGATTTTATGGCTGAATCAGGGGGTCGTCCAATGGCGGCAAAAGCAATTCCCCGAAGCCCTCAAAAGTACCGCTCAAGCCCTGGAAATTCAACCGGATTTGGCAGACGCCTGGTACAATCAAGGATTGGTTTTAACCGATTTACGCAAATTTCCCGATGCCCTGATTGCCAATGGCCGAGCTTTGAGGCTGAACCCCAAAAATCCCGATTTTTGGTTGAGTCGGGCTGTCATTTTGCGGGCATTGAACCAACTGGAAGCCGCCCTGGAATGTTTAGATGAAGCCCTGAAATTAGATGGTGAAAACGCCAAAGTGCTGGCCTATCGGGAGACCTTGCGCCAACTCACGGAAGCCACGCCCCCCAGCCCGACGACCAACCCGGTTATGCCCGTGATTCGGGTTCCCGCTCCCCCCCCGGTGCGGCCTTAAAAGCCATGAATACAGACAAACCAGATAAACGCAAATACCAATTCAGTTGTACTGTCGTGATTCCAGAAAGGTTCAATGTTGAACCGAGTGATTTTTCCATTCAATCTGTTCAAACACCCTGTGATAACGGAGAATTTCTTATTAGTTTATCTCTAAATGAACAACAATACTTACAAATTTTTGTGAAAGGAATAATTGAAATAGAAATTGAAAAATATATGTTAAGGTATTCACCTCACGATGTAGAATTTGTAGCAGTTAAGTCATATTTTGGCTCATCTTTGGGGTCATATATTTATTGGTCATTGTGGCCTATTCTTGTTCGGTTATCCTATGTGACACGGAATCCGAATCTTTTACATAGATATAATTGGACTCCAATAGAAAAACTTCTAGGTGACATTGTTGTCAAACCTGATGGAATGGAAGAATTTATAACCCGTACTAACCTAAGTCTGGGGAGATTCTTAGGGCTTGGCTTTTTGTCAATGCCTATTATTCCAGTGGGGAATCTTAAAAGAGTATTGGAGAGAAAAACGTTTGATTTTGAGAATTTTGCTGTGTTGGCTGATGAACGATGGTGTGCCTTTGATGACAAATCTGCCATAGTTTGGTTGGCAACAACTCTTGAAGTCGCCAGCTATGAATTTTTAGGTAAAAATCCAAAGTTTAAAGAGATTGATTTTCATCCAACCCATTACCTTGGTCGTGAATTTTCTAAAAGAACAGAAAGTGAGAGCTTTCGTTGTTATTGTAAAATGAAAGATTTACCATACTATAAAGATTGTCAGGAATTATGGGGGACTAGAAATGAAGTAGTCCATAATGGAAGGTTTATGATTCGAGAATATGATCCTGAAGAAGATAAAACAGATAAAAAAAAGCTGCGGAATGGAGAACCAACTGCTACTGTCAGAACATTTAGAGAAGCAGTTTATCAAGCGATTGAATGGCTGAAATTACAACCTACTAAATTTTCAGGGAAATAACCGTTATTTCTCACCCAGAATGGACGCTAACTTTGTCGCAAAATCCTCGGTGATAATCGCCTGTCGCAACCCCAAACTAAAGCGCATCAGTTCCATTAAATTGTGGATCGAAAGCAACGTATAACCCAGTAATTCTCGGGAGCGAAATAGGTGGCTTAAATAAGCTCGGCTAAAGTTTTGGCAAGCATAGCAAGGACAGGTGGCATCCAATGCCAGTGATTCGGGTTCCCGCTCCCCCCCCCCCGGTGCGTCCCTGAATACGCTTCATTTCCTCAAACCGGCAGGGGAATCTCGGCGGTCAAATCCCGCAGAATGGCCTCCGATTCCTGGCGGTGGGCTTGGATATCCTGCCCCGCATTCCCCAAGGAAAGCCGGTGCGCCAACACCGGGACGAGCAATTCCGCCACATCATCCGGCACACAGTAGGCACGCCTCTGCACCAACGCCCGTGCCTTTGCTGCCCGCACCAAGGCCAATGCCCCCCGGGTGGACACCCCCGCCCGCAGGATTTTTGCCGTCCGGGTCGCCGTCACCACCTGCAAAACATAATCCACCAAAGACTCATCCAAAGTAATCTGATCCACCTGGGCTTGGAGGGTGAGCAATTCATCCAAAGATAAAACTGCTTCTAACTGTTCTACCGGCTCGTTTTGTTGCCGATGCATGAGTAATTTTTTCTCGATACTGAGGTCAGGGTAGCCAATGGATAAGCGCATCAAAAACCGATCCAATTGACTTTCCGGCAGGGGATAGGTGCCGTGGTATTCAATCGGATTTTGGGTCGCTAAAACGATAAAAGGTTGGGGTAGGGTGTAGGTCTGGTCATCCAAGGAAACCCGTTGTTCTGCCATGGCTTCCAGCAAAGCACTCTGGGTACGGGGCGAGGTGCGATTAATTTCATCGGCTAAAATCACGTTGGCAAAAATCGGGCCGGGACGAAATTCAAAATTGGCCTGATTCCGGTCAAAAATCGTCACCCCCAAAATATCGGCGGGCAATAAATCACTGGTGAATTGAATCCGCTGAAACCGACCGCCAATACTGCGGGCGATGGCTTGGGTAAGGGTGGTTTTCCCCACCCCTGGGACATCCTCAATCAGGATATGCCCCCCGGCAACCACCGCCATCACCACCCGCTCCACCACCTGGGGTTTACCGAGAAATACGGAGGCGATATTGGCGGTTAATTTGGCAATGGGATGGTCACTCATAGCCTGTGTGTCCGTAGGACGTGGTAGGAGGAACAGGGGCAAAGACCTGTTGCCATGAGCGTACCGTATTTACCCCAATTTCGCTATCAATGAATTCCCCCGCTTCGGTGACGAGCCGCACCAAAACCTTCGCTGGCGGGGCTTGGCGGAGGGCGGTGGCTAATTCAGCGGCAATGGGAAACGTATTATTTTGTCCCTGGGTCAACGGCCAATTGGTTTCCCCAATTTTCAGCACAACTTCGGTGATTTTACGGCTGGTATCAACTTGCCCACAGCTCAATCCACCCACCGGAAAGTAAAACACATAGCCCACATAAGCCCGGGTACATTGGGTGCCCAATCCCACCAAAAACCGCACGGCTTTGGGTTGCCATAGGCTCAACACCGTCACCCGGGGAATATCCCCCCGGCTAAATTCATGGCGGTCAAACACCCCCAAATTCTGCCCCTCAAAAGGGTCGTTCACCCGCACCGGCTGTGACCAGGGCACCTGCATCCCCACCGCCAAGGCCGCCGACTCCACCACGGGTATCGGGGATTCCGCCCCGGCCATACCCGCTGGCAAGACTACACCCGCTAGGAGCAATATCACGCCCCAAAACCGCCCCATAGACTGTATTTTCTCCCCAGGAAATCCATGGTCTTGAGGATAGCATAAGCAGAGGGTTAGCTGGGTTTTGCCAATAACTGTGCCGTTGTCAATGTGGCATCTTCTAGGGTTAAATACTGATTCACCAAATCCCGCAAATTGTAGCTATTCCAGGGCAAAAGCACCGCCCGCCGATTCTGACTATCACTCAAAACCGCTGTTTTCAAGTAGAGAGCTAATTTCGGCTCATTTAACACCAACTGTCGCACTTCTAATTCATCCCGAAAGGCGGCCAGCACTTCCCCCTGTTCCACCGCCGTCACCACCTCAGACCAGCGGGGATATTCCACAATTTCCGCCTGGGGAAACCGCTGGCGGGCAATGCGGGCGTGCGCCGTCTGGGTAATCACCCCCAACCGCCCGGAAAATTGCCGAATGTCATTCACCAGCTCATCCTGGGTTTGCAGTCCCCGTTGCGCCAGTTGCAAACGATTGAGCAGCAGGGCATCCCGCATCACCAGGTAGGGTTGGGAAAACAAGCCCTGGGTCGCCCGCTCGAGGGTCACCGTTAGTTTGGAAATCGCCACGTCCGCCTGGTTGGTATAGACCAACTGCGTCACCTGGTCAAAAGTCTCTGCCGTGCGGATAAAGTTTACCTGGACTCCCAGCGTCGCCGCCAACGCTCTGGCTAAATCCACATCCACGCCCGTGAGTTGCCCCTGGGCATCCTGGGCAAAAAAAGGGGGATTGTCCTGCCCCAACATCGCCACCCGCAGGACACCCCGCTGCTGGATGGCTTGCATATCGGGTGCCAAGGCCAAGGCAGGGGCTATCCCAAGCATTCCCCAACCGAGGGCTATCACCAACAGCCAAAACAGCATTTTTCCCATGATGTGCCTACGATGAACCGAGGTTCTACCTATGCCGCCTCCATTGTAGGGTGTGACCGCCCGTTGCCCATCCACCCCTCGCCGCAACGCTATGCTAGGTTAAAACCGGGCTAAAGCTCAATCACCGCCGTCCGCATTATGAAAACCGCTTTACTGGGAGTCCTTTGGCTGGGTTTTGTGGGGTATGCTTTTACCCTGGCACCCCCGGATCAACCGGAAACCTGGGATTTGATTCAACGCTTGATCCGCTTTGAGGTGACGGGAGTCAACCCCCTGATTGTCGCTTTGTTTAACCTGATGGGGGTCTGGCCGGGGATTTATGCCGCCGTTTTGCTCACGGATGGGCGGGGGCAAAAAATTCCGGCTTGGCCGTTTGTGGCGGGTTCGTTTGCCCTGGGAGCGTTTGCGCTGTTGCCTTACCTGGCTCTGCGTCGCCCCCACTCGGCATGGCAGGGTGCGGTGCCCCGGCTTTTGCAGGTGTGGAATAGTCGCATTCTGGGGATGCTCTGGCTGACCCTAACCCTGGGTTTTATGGGCTATGGCCTGTCCCAGGGGAATTGGGCGGCTTGGTGGCAGGCGTTCCAAACCAGCCGTTTTATCCATGTGATGAGCCTGGATTTTGTGATGTTAAGTTGCCTTTTCCCCCTCGTACTGGGGGATGACCTGACCCGCCGCAAGGTTAATCACTCCCCCTGGTTTGCCCTGGTGTGCGCTCTGCCGATGGTCGGACCAGCCCTGTACCTCACCCTGCGGCCACAACTACCCCATTAACGCTGGGCTTGCCACTGTTGGCGTTGGGCGGGGGTGAGGACGCTGTGCATTTGCCCCAGCACCTGCATCCGCAGGGCGGTCATCTGGGCTTTTTGGTCGGCGGTGAGGTTGAGGTGTTGGGTATTTTGCCAGAGGCTTTGGGGTGTCCATTGCGCCTGCTGGTCGGCGGTGAGGATTTGGATGGCTTGGGTTGCGGCCTGGGTCTGAATTTCCGCAAGTTGGGCTTGTTGGGCAGGGGTCAATTCCAACTGGGTTTGCGCCAAGATCAACGGCTCACCCTGCGGTGATTGTACTAATTCGGGGCTAAGAGCGGGCACGGCCAAAACCAGCCCCAGTAACACTGGTAGCAACATCAATCCCATATTCTCAATCCTGAAATACTGTGAGCGTTGTACTGAAATGTAGGACGGGGCAGGGGGTGGGGTTGTTCCCCAAAAATGGTCGGGGTGGTACATTGAAACGGAACGGATATGGGGTACGGGATAATGGCGCAACCGCAGGTCAAAATTGGGGTGATCGGGGGCAGTGGCCTCTACCAAATGGCTGCCCTGACCGGTGTTAAGGAATACCGCATCTCCACCCCGTTTGGTGACCCATCGGATGCCCTGTTGGTCGGGGAGTTGGCGGGGGTACCGGTGGCGTTTTTGGCACGGCATGGGCGGCATCACCATCTTTTGCCCACGGAATTGCCCGCCCGAGCGAATATCTATGCCCTGAAAACCCTGGGGGTGGCGTACATTATTTCCGTGTCGGCGGTGGGTTCCTTGCAGGCCGAGGTGAAACCCCTGGATTTGGTGGTGGTGGATCAGTTTATTGACCGCACCCGTAACCGCATTTCTACTTTTTTTGGGGAGGGTATAGTCGCCCACATTACTTTTGAAAATCCCGTATGCCCTGCCCTTGCCCAGGTGTTGATTGATACCATTACCGAACTGGGTTTACCGGATGTCGCCCTGCATCCCCAGGGCACTTATGTGTGTATGGAGGGACCGGCTTTTTCCACCCGGGCGGAGTCAGAACTCTATCGCCGTTGGGGGGCGACGGTGATCGGCATGACCAATCTACCGGAAGCGAAACTGGCACGGGAGGCGGAAATTGCCTATGCAACTCTGGCCTTGGCGACCGATTATGACTGTTGGCACCCGGATCATGCCAGCGTGTCGGTGGAGATGGTGGTGGCGAATTTACGCAAAAATGTCAGCAATGCGGAAGCCGTGATTCAACGGGCGGTGGCTAATATTGCCGCACACCCCCCGGTATCGAAGGCGCATCGGGCGTTGAAAAATGCAATCATGACCCCTCTAGATCAAGTACCCTCGGCGACGCTGGAGAAATTGCGTCCGCTTTTGGCTCCCTATCTGAAAACCCTCTGATTACACTAGAGTTGGGGGTTTCGTAGGAGGAGCGCATGGCCGTATCCTACCGTCAAATTCTGCTGGAGCGGGACGGACAACCCTTGAATGAGTCCCAGGTCAAGCTCTTATTGCGCCAGATACTTAGCCAATTGCAAGCCTACCATGACCGCCAGCAAGCCCACGGGGAGGTGGGTTTATCCACCCTCCAACAGGTGCCCAACGGTTGCCATTTGGCTCCCCCGACCCGTACCCCCACTACCGGTACGCCCCAGCAGGATTTAGTCGCTCTGGCACGGGCAGCCATTACTTTGTTAACGGGTTATCCCCCTAGTCCCGATTGGCATTGGCAGGAACATTGTCAGATTGATAGTGCCTTGGTGACGGTGCTGGAATCTATGTTGGCCGGTGCCTTTGCCCAAGCCGGTCAGGTGTTGGCGGTTTTGGTGCCGGCGGAGGTTGATCCAACGGCAGTTGACCCGATTTCTGGCAGTACTGCCACGGTGGCGATGCCCCCTACGCCATTCCCCGCTCCCCAGTCGGTGGCACGCACAACGGAGACAAAATTCCCGGTGATACTCCTGTTGTTGGGCTTGGGGTTGGGTGTCTTAGTGGCCTTGGCGGGTGGCTTGGGGTGGTTGGTATTTCTCCGCCAGCCGGTGGTGAGCGACCCCCAAACCCCTGTCCCCAGTCCCACCGTTACCCCAGGCGAACGCCCCAGACAACAGGCTGGGTCGGGCGGTCAATCCGTTGCCAGTGCCCCAATGAGTCCTTTTAGTGGTGCGGATGGGGTTGCCCTGGTGCAATCCTGGTTGGAGGCGAAAAAATCCGTTTTTGCCCCGCCCTACGATTTGGATGTGGCGGCCAATTTTTTAACCGGGCCGGCCTGGACGGCGGTGGCCAAGCGGGATGGTTCGGTGGACTGGCTGCGCCAAAATAATACCTATTACCAGTACGGGGGAAATCAAGTTACCCTGAAACGGGTTGTGAAATTGGCGGCCAATCAAGCCATTTTAGACATATACATTCAAGAGCAATTAAGTATTTACAAAGATGGTCGGCTGCGCCAAAGCAAAACCGACCGGGATACCTATCGCTTTGACCTGCGCCGGGTGGGGGATACCTGGAAAATCTATGACCGCCGGAGTGTAAATTAACGCAGGTTTGAGCCGTGACCTGGATTGGTATTGGCGGCCACTGCGGAGGGGAAGGATTAACATCATAGTTAAGTATGATTCCCTAATCCCCGAGTCTACCCGTGCCCCGTCGTTCGGTTCCCAAACTGCTTGACCAAGCCACCCTTTTGCGGGATCACTGGCAGGTTTCCCCCGGTCTGCGGAACCTGTTGATTGCTATGGCTGTATTCTCCGGGGTGCTTCTGGTCGGCATCCTGGGCTATTGGGTATTTGCGGGCTGGTCATTTCTGGATGCCCTGTACATGGTGGTGATTACCATTTTTGGGGTGGGGTTTGGGGAGGTGCGCCCCCTGGACACGCCCCTGCTTATAGTGCCAGAATACAGTGGAATAGGGTGGAAAATCCTTGAGCAGGTCAACCCAATTACAGCCACTTTTTAATTGATAGAGAATTGCGTTAGATACTGTTCTTTTCGTACAACTCATCGGTCTTGTTTTCTTTTTATGTGGCAACAGAGGCTCTATTATTTCCCACTGCTCATCTGTCAAGTCACTTGTGTAACTCATTTTTACATTAATAATAACATTTCCAGATGTCAAATGGGTTCTATAGAGGTACCCGATTGTTATCCTTATCTAAACAAGTAGCCTACTTCAGGAGCAAAAATGTCCCAACTTAGACGTTGGTACCGACAGTTCTGGAATACATTTGCCGTCCAACCAGCCAGTCCCCAAAATCTAGCTGAATTAGAACAACTGCGACAAATTCAGCAGGATTTATGTGCCGAATCCCAACTGGATACTCCGTACTTAGTCCTGGTGGTGGGTTCCTGTGTCATTGCCACGTTGGGATTACTCTCCAATAGTGCCGCCGTGATTATTGGGGCGATGATTGTGGCTCCGTTGATGATGCCGATTCGGGGCTTGGCCTTTGGAGCCTTGATGGGGGATGTGGCTCTGTTTCGGCGGGCGTTGCTGTCCTTGGCCGTGGGTGCGGGATTGGCGGTGCTTTTATCCTGGGTTTTGGGTGTGGTGGCAGGTTTGCCCGCTTTTGGGAGTGAAATTTTAGCCCGCTCGACCCCGAATTTATTGGATTTGGGGATTGCAATTGCCGCCGGGGGGATTTGTGGCTACGCATTGGTAGAGCCGAAGGTGTCCGGGACATTGGCCGGTACGGCAATTGCCGTAGCCTTGATGCCGCCCGTGTGTGTGGTGGGGTTGGGGTTATCCCAGGGCAATTGGGTTCTGAGTTGGGGGGCATTGTTACTTTTTCTCACCAATTTGTTGGGCATCGCTTTGGCCTGTATGGTGGCGTTTGTCTTGACGGGGCATGCCCATTGGACAAAAGCCCGGGGCGTTTTGGCGGTGGCCACCTTCCTGACGAGTTTGTTGGTGATTCCTTTGGGGGTCAGCTTTGTGCAACTCACCCGGCAAAATCGCTTGGAAGCCAATCTCCGCCAAGCCCTCCTGAGCGGCACGATTACCTTCCAACGGGTGGAATTGATCCGCAGTCGCACCAATTGGCAAATCCATCCCCCGGAGACCCGCCTGACGGTGCGAGCGGAGGAACCCGTTACCCCCCGACAGGTGAAACTACTCGAAGAGTTTTTAGAACGCCACATGGGACAGAAATTCACCCTGGTTTTTGATGTCAATCCCATTCAAGAAGTGCGTGCCAGTGATAGGGAAGCGCCGCTGCAAGCAGATCAGGAAGCATCATCCCCGTCAGACCCATAGGCTATTTCATAGGGATAGAATCAAGCGAACCCATAGCGTCGCCGGGAACGACGGGTCAAGCCTTGGGGCTGATGGGTGGCGGCAATAACTCCCTAGGGGGCGAAAGCATCACAGTACCCCTCCGGTGCCACCTGTAACCCCATCAACGGCGAATTCGGTTGGGTACAACGCTGCCCCCGGTAAAAGCGGCAGTGGGCGCAGGCGCGCTCGGCGGTGGGTGGCGGTGCCAGGACTTCCTGGGGACTCAAGCCCCGGATCAACAATTCCTCCCCCTGCCAACGGGCTTCCACCAGCCCAGTCGCCCCAAAATTCAGCCACCGGGGGTCGCTGGTCAGCATCTGGGGAAGTTCAATGCGGATGCCGGTAGCCGTTTCGGTTAACTCCCCCTCGTAACTTCCCCCGTGTTCCGGTGGTGGGCCAGCCACCAGGGGTAAACCCACGGGCAAATCCAGCCATGTCCCAGCTTGGGGCACATGCACATGGTACCGATTGCGGATTTCCGCCAACCCCGCCAAATCCGCCAAGTAGGTCGGCGAGCCATGCACCAACACCAAATGCTGGGGGCGCAGGGTGTGGATCAGTTGGAGGGTCGCCGCCCCATCGTTGTGCGCCTGGAGTTGATAGGGCTGGGTAGGAATATCCGGGGGAAATGCCTCCCCCTGCGGCCACAACACCAGCCAATCCCCGGAGTTGACGCAGGGCAAATCCGGCGGGGTACTGGCAATAATAATGTCAAAATGTTCTGGGGATTCCCCCTGCCACCGGTAGCTCTGGGGATAAACCCGGTCATCCCAAAATAGACTTTGGTGGCGGGCGAAATTTTGTACCGGTTCCGGCAAAAACGCCAATAATTCCCACAGGCCATCACACCCCCGCGCCACCCCCGCCGCCACCCCGATTTTCACAGGTCGCCCCGTGAGCAGATAATGGGTTCGCAAAACCAGCAATATCTCTTGAGCTTCCCCAATTCCCCCCGCCCCAATCCACACCCGTTGCCCCTGGGTCAACCCCCACACCACCATTTCCACCAACTGCTGTTCCTGCTGTTTGCGCCGGGGATATTTGCAGGTGCCCGCCGTGCCATCCAGGATCAACACATCGGGACGAATGCCCCGCAATTCCTCCAACCGCAATCCCTCCGTCAGGCGGGTATTCGCTAAAAAACAATTCCCGGTGTAGAGCAAAGAAAAAGTCCGCTCCGGGGTATGGTATTGCACCCAGACCAGGGCTGCCCCCGGCAAGTGCCCCGCCGGGATCAGTTCCACGGTGACATCCTCGGCCAGGGGTACCGGCAACCGCCAGGGTAAAACCGTCCCCAACCCGGTCAAACCCGCTTCCACCGGCCAGTTGAGGGGCAATAACGCCCGGGTCACCTCACTGGTGTAAATGGGCAAGTCGGGGAACCCCCGGTGCAAGGCCAACAGCCCCCGTCCGTGCTGAGGATGGGCATGGGAGCAAACCACCCCATCCGCCGGGGGTGTCAAATCAAAATAGGGGTCTAAACCCGACAATCCGCAATCCAACATCAGGCGGTAGGCACCTAAGTGCGCCACCAGACATACCCCCGCTCCCGTGTGCCCCGGACTATAGACCCGACACCCCAGGGTCATGGGTCAGAAATTAATGCGCGGAGCCGTTGCCGTGGTAGTCGTCCGTGTCATAAAACCCATTGCGGGTGCCGAAATATAAAGTAGCAACGGTAAACACCACGGTTAACCCGACAATAATCAGCTTCACATCCATGCGTCACCTCCAGCGGTTCCCAGTTTCACCATAGCGAAAAAAAAGGGCACTGGCGCAGAACAGCACCGCCCTACATCCCCCCCGGCAATGCTTAAATTTTCCTGAGAATTGCCCAACCACCCTCCCGGCCAAAACTCCCATGTTAAAATGGTCACTACACAAGCTAGGGGTGCCTCCCAGCGGGGCTGAGAATATACCCTGAGAACCTGAACCGGCTCATACCGGCGGAGGGAAGCTGTTTTTTTGAGGAAATCATCATGGCTCATTTACGCACCCATTGGCTCGCCCCCCGGCGGGGTCAAAAAAATGTCACCCAAATGCACTATGCCCGCCAAGGCGTGATCACGGAAGAAATGAATTTTGTAGCGGAACGGGAGCAACTTCCCCCCTCATTAATCCGGGAAGAAGTGGCACGGGGACGGATGATTATTCCCGCCAATATCCGCCATGAAAACTTAGAACCGATGGCGATTGGCATTGCTTCCAAATGTAAGGTAAATGCCAACATTGGGGCATCGCCCAATTCCTCAGATATGCAACAGGAATTGGACAAGTTGTTTTTGGCGGTGAAATACGGTGCCGATACGGTGATGGATTTGTCCACCGGCGGTGGCAATTTGGATGAAATTCGCACCACCATTATCCAAAATTCGCCCGTCCCCATCGGTACCGTGCCCATTTATCAAGCCCTGGAATCCGTGCATGGCAATTTGGACAAACTGACCCCGGCGGATTTCTTGCATGTGATCGAAAAGCACGCCCAGCAGGGGGTGGATTATATGACGATTCATGCGGGGATTTTGATCGAGTATTTACCCTTGGTGAAAAACCGGATTACGGGGATTGTTTCCCGGGGGGGCGGCATTATTGCCCGGTGGATGTTGCACCATCACAAACAAAATCCCCTTTACACCCATTTCCGGGACATTATCGAGATTTTCAAAAAGTATGATGTGTCCTTTAGTTTGGGGGATTCCCTACGTCCGGGTTGTCAGCACGATGCCTCCGATGCCGCCCAATTGTCGGAACTAAAAACCCTGGGTCAACTCACCCGTAAAGCCTGGGAACAGGATGTGCAGGTGATGGTGGAAGGGCCGGGTCATGTGCCGATGGATCAAATTGAATTTAACGTCCGCAAGCAGATGGAGGAATGCTCAGAAGCCCCCTTTTATGTGCTGGGGCCTTTGGTCACGGATATTGCGCCGGGGTACGACCACATTACCTCGGCGATTGGGGCGGCGATGGCGGGTTGGTACGGCACGGCCATGCTCTGCTACGTCACGCCCAAGGAGCATTTGGGTCTGCCCAACGCCGAGGATGTGCGGAATGGCTTGATTGCCTACAAAATTGCCGCCCACGCCGCTGATATTGCCCGTCATCGTCCGGGGGCACGGGAGCGGGATGATGCCTTATCCACCGCCCGCTACCACTTCGATTGGAACCGGCAATTTGAACTTTCCCTCGACCCGGAGCGGGCACGGGAATACCACGACGAAACCCTACCCGCCGACATTTACAAAACAGCGGAATTTTGCTCCATGTGTGGCCCGAAATTTTGCCCCATGCAGACCAAGGTGGATGCGGAGCAACTCCAGGAACTGGAACAATTCCTCGCCAAGCAGGGGTGATTCGACCGGTCACCCTGGGGGAACTGGGGCAGTTGGCCGTCCTGTTGGCCGAGTGCTTCCCGCCGCCTGTGAATCCGGGGGGCTGGTGGACGACCCTCTGGCAACGCACGATTGAGCAGGATGTGCGCCAAAGATTAGAGCGTGAAGGCGACAAAACCCTCTGGCTGGCACTCTGGCGGGGTAGCGTCCTAGCCGGGGCGGTGGAATTGAGCCAGCGGCAATGGCTCCACATCCACTACATTTACTTGGCGAACTTGGCGGTGGCTCCAGCCTATCGGCGGCAGGGCATTGGCCGGGAATTGTTGCTGGCGGCGGAACAGGCGGTGCAATCCTGGCCGCAGGAAAATTTATACCTGCACGTCATGGAAAACAACCAGGCCGCCCGGGGACTCTACCAGGGCTTGGACTACCAGGTGGAACGGTGGGAATGGACGTGGCAAACCTGGCTGGGCGGTCCCAAACGGTTACTATTGGTCAAACCCCTTTGCCGGTACAATCAAGAATGTTCCCAAGCGTGAGTGCCCCTCGTGAATTTGAGTCAGATTCCCGCCCAACCCGCTGAAGGTCTGGTGAATGTTATCATCGAAATCCCCGCCGGTTCCCGGAATAAATACGAACTGGACAAGGATTTGGGGGTGATCAAACTGGATCGGGTGTTGTATTCATCGGTGCATTATCCCTTGGATTACGGCTTTATTCCGAACACGTTGGGGGATGACGGCGACCCCCTCGATGGCATGGTGATCATGGATGAACCCACCTTCCCCGGCTGTTTGATTACCGCCCGCCCGATTGGGATGTTGGAAATGATTGACGGGGGCGAGCGGGACGAAAAATTGCTCTGTGTCCCGGTGGACGACCCCCGCTACGAAAAAGTCAAATCCCTGAGCGATGTGGCACCTCACCGGCTGGCGGAAATCGCCGAATTTTTCCGTACCTACAAAAATCTGCAGAAGAAAAAAGTCGAAATTGGCGAATGGAAAGACGTGTACTCGGTCATACCGCTGGTGCAACAATGCATTCAAGCCTACCAAAACGCCTAGTTGACCCCGGAACTTCCCTGTGTGGCGCACCTTCCTGCTCAGCAAACTGCACAATGCGACCCTCACGGGTGCCCATTTAGACTACACCGGCAGTATCGCCATTGACCAGGATTTGCTCGACCGGGCGGGGATACTTCCCCAGGAACAGGTGCAGGTCGCCAATATCACCAATGGGCAACGACTCACGACCTATGTGATTGCGGCACCGGCGGGTTCCGGCAAGGTGGAATTAAATGGGGCAGCGGCGCACTGCGGTAGGGTTGGGGATCGCTTGATTATTATGAGTTATGGCTTATTAAGCCCGGAAGAATGGCGGAACCATGTGCCCAAAATTTTAATCCTAGACCAACACAATCGGGTGAGTATGCGCTAGGATGCCTTGGCAATGCCTCCTTTTTGATAATTAATTTATAGTCATCTCAATGAGAACTGAGACGGATACCCCTGAATCCCCCTCGCCAACGTTCAGCGACTGGGGGGGATGGTTCACAACCGTAAGACTGGGTAAAACCTCAGGCTAAAATAGGCAATGGTTATTCTAAGTAACCGTTATTTAACGTCTATTTAATGTCATTCAGGGGGTAGGTATGCGGCTCAATTGGTCAGTGGTGGCGAGCGTGACCCTCTTTGGGAGTGTAGCACTTGCGACTCCCAAATCCTTTAGCTACGGGTGTGGCACGGGCTGTGGGGTTGAAGCCCAATTGGTTGGGTCTGTAGAGATGGTAGCGGATGGGATCAGACGGGCGACTTTTCGCCAACAGGTACTCACCAACGGCCAAGCATCTGGTGCGCCCCGACAGGCTTACGCATGGGGGGAATGTTTCAATAAAAAAGTGGCTTTTAGCCCCACTCCGACTTTTCCGGCCAACAATGGCTGGCAACCCCTGAACCAGAAGGACTGGTCGGCCAACTATACTACGGCGGCGGGGGGAATGGGCTACTATTACGATGTTCTCTGTGGACGATAGCGTACTCCTGGCATCCCGATTGCAGCCAGGAAAGAATCATCTCACCGTGAAACCTTAGTCTGCGTAGCATCGCCGGTGCAGCGAAATTTCCCATGAATCATTCCATCAGCAATCCTACCGCAATCCTCATTTAGTCCCAATCGCCGGTTTCCTCCAAAAAAGGCGAGTATTCCGGTGCTGACCAACCCTGGGGCAGGCTGCCCGCAACCTGCACGCCCTGGGTCACATGAAATCGGAACAACCGCTCGGCTCCGGCGTAGGTGGCTATTTCGGGGGCACCCTCCCAAATCACCTCCGCCCGTCCCGTGAGGTAGAGCAGGTCGCCATTCTCAAAATTGAGGAAAAGCAAGCCCGCCCGGGGATTGACTTCGATATTGCCAAAGGTGTTGAAGTGGCAGTTACCAGCGAAATCAGGGACAGTCAGGGTGTCGCCAGCCACTTGTACAAAGCCTTTTTTACCCCCCCGATGGGAAACATCCACCCCCCGAGCGGCTCCGGCGGTTGGCTCCAGATAGGCGGTGGCAATGAAAAAGGTATCGGCACTGGTAATCATGTCTCGCTGGGGTGCCGCCAGGGATGTCAGGCGGGTAGTGGGTCTGGGTGCAGTCGGGTCAAAGCTCTGGAGGTCAAACCGGCGTGCCTGGATATATTTGGGACAGTTGCCAAAAGTTTGCCCCACCTGCACGGTAAAGCCAGCGGTGGTAACGGCACACACCACCCCATTCATGCGGTTGCGGCGGCGGGTGTGGAGTTCGATGCCCAACAAGCCAATATCCGCACCGACGCTCAGATTCTCGGCCAGCGGGTCGCCCCCCAAGGGTTGAGCCGCAAGGTGCAGGGTGTCCTCGTTTGGGCTGGTCATAAAGCCGGGTGCCCCCACCAGCACCGAAGCCCAGGGGTTGCCCAGGGTATCCACTGTCCCCACCAGCACATAGGACAGTTGGGCGTAAAACTGCTGATGTTGCTCCGGCAAAAAATCCCGGATCACCCTGCGCCCAAAGGTCTCCATGCGTTCCCGCCCACCCAACTTGGTCTGAATCGTGCGTTCGCCGATGTGAAAGGGGGATTCGTCCTTTTGCCAGCCGGGGATGGCCATGCTCACTATCTCCTGGTGAATGGGTCATGAGTAAAAAAGGTGTAGAGACACAAGGAGTCACGTCCCTACACCGGCAAACCCCTAGGCGGCGGCGATGCCTTGCATACCCACAAAACCAGGGAGTCGCTTGACCCGCTCCATCCAAGCTAGGACATTGGGGTAGGGGGCTAAATCCACCTTGCCGTCGGGAGCCAGTGCGACATACGGAAACACGGCCACATCGGCAATGGTAGGACGCTCGAACTCCAACCAGGTGTGACCGCTCAAATGCTCGTTTAACAGCTTGAGGATCAGATTCGCTTTCTCCGTTGCCCGCTCGATATTGATGCTAGTGGCACCAAAAAGGTAGTACAAACGGGCATTTTCCGGCCCTTGGCGCACTTCCCCCGCCGCCGTGGAAAGCCAGCGCACGACCCGACTGAGGGGTTCCGCCTCCAGGGGTAACCAGTTTTCATTGCCGTAGCGGCGGGCGAGATAGACCAAAATGGCCTGGGCATCCTGAAACGAGGTTTCCCCGTCCACCAGAGCGGGCACCTGCCCAAAGGGATTGATGGCGAGGTAGTCTGCTTGTTTGTGGGCACCTTTCATCAAATCAATGCGTACGTATTCATGTTCCAGACCGAGCAACGCCAGGAACAAACGCACTTTGTAGACATTGCCAGATAATTCATGGCCGTAAAGCTTGAGCGTGGTCGTCATGGGAAATATCTCCTGAATCTACAAAAAAAGTACCGAAAGGTATGGGCTATGCTCCTTAACCGCAGTCAAGGTCGCATCATTTGTTTGTAACCGCTCACCAGTCTTCACAGAGCGTAATACTCCGTTGCTTACGGGTGATGGCTCCCGCCGCCGCCAAACGGGTCAAGGTGCGGGAGAACCCTTCCGGGGTCATCCCCAACTCGCTGGCGTAGTATTTTAGGGGACGGTCAAGCTGGAGCGTCCGTTGGGGGGGCTGGGTGCGTTGCCGCAGGTAGTGCAACAGCCGGTCGCCCGCCGCACGAATACTCCGCAGTTCCAGCAGGTTTTTCACCCCCTGAAACCGCCGGGTCAGGTGCGCCAAGTACGCCTCAGATAGGTCTGGGGACTGGCGCAGTGCTTGCAGGAACAGACACTTGGGCAGGGCAACCACCTGGGCAGGGGTATCGGCTATCGCCGTACAACCGTAGTGGTCGTAATGCAAAGCCGTTTCCGCAAAGAGTTCACCGGCTTCCACAAAGTAGTGGATCACCACCTGCGACTCGGTAAAGCTGACCAGTCGGAACCGCCCAGAGGTCAACAGGAAGATTGCGTCTGCCTTTTCTCCCTGCTGGAACAGGATTTGCCCCGCCCGCAACGTGGTAGGGGTGGCCGCCTGTTGCACCTCCGGGGGGAATTGGGCGAGGGTCATGGCCATGGGAAAACCCTGGGCACAAGGAATGGAGACATCTGGCAACTAAACCGTTCGTTCGGTACAATTTAACTATACCGAATGTTTGGTATAGTGTCAATCGAGGGATTACCAAAATGACTCACCATGCCCAGGGAAGCGTATATTCCCAGCTTGCATTCATTATTTCGTCAGTACGGCTATGACGGGGCGACCCTGACCAAGATTGCCCAGGTCACGGGGTTAGGCAAGGCAAGCCTTTACCACCACTTTCCCGGCGGCAAGGACGACATGGCAACGGCGGTGCTGGACTACACCGAACGTTGGCTCCAGGAGCATATCCTGTCGCTCTTGGCCGGAGAGGGCAACCCGGAGGAACGCTTAGCCCAGATGTGCCAACAGATCAACGACCTTTATGCCGCAGGGACGCAACCCTGCTTGTTAGCAATTTTGCACTCTGGCACGGGGCGTGATTTATTTCACGAGAGGGTAAGAGTTATTTTGGAAGTCTGGATTGAAGCCATCGCCGCCGTCCTGGTGGAAACAGGGCTTGATGCTCACCTGGCACGACAGAGCAGTGAAGATACACTCCTTGCGATCCAAGGCGCATTGATGCTGTCCCTAACCCTGGATAATCCTGCTATTTTCCAGCGAACCCTACAGCGATTGCCTCAGATGGTGTGGCATCCCCAGCAGCACTAAGAACGTATGGGCAAAATGCATCAAAAAAATAAGGGTCGCAGGGGCAGTCCACACAATGCGCCGTAGGCGTTGCCACCGTCCTTGGTTCTCGATATTATCGGGATTCCAACGAGATAATTTTCTACTGGTTGTAATAAATAGCGGTGCCCTTTATTGGATTCGCCCTGACACATACGGTTACCCTCTCAACCAGAACAAGTGGATAGAGATTCTCTATTTCCCCACCTGAAAATGTCTATTTTTACATAAAATCCACTGGGGTTTTTCCCCGACATAGTATTCTTTCTTCCAGATGGGTAAACGACTTTTGATGCCATTAATAATATAGCGAGTCCCGGCAAATGCTGCACCACGATGGATTGCGGTTGTGCCCACCCAAACGGCAATTTCACCAATGTCTAAATAACCTTGACGATGACAGGCCATAGAACCAGAAAGATTAAATTTAATTTGGGCTTCTTGGAGAATTTTATTACCTTCATTTTGAGCTAAAATCTCATACACTTCATACTCTAAACCCAGCACGGATTTGCCTTCATTGTGGTTGCGTACCCAGCCTTCAAAAGTGACTAAAGCACCCGCTGTATGATTCACCAGTAAACGATTCATTTCCAGGGGATAAATCGGGTGAGAACTGAGGCTAAACTGAATCATTCATCCTCCGCAAACTGGTGGAATAAAAATCACTAAATCCTGGTCTTGTAATGGTTGTAATGTGGGGCAAAATTCATGATTTATCGCAACTCTTATTTGGGACAGGGGAATGATAAATTGATACTTGTTTTGCAAGTATTGATACAATTCCGCACAGGTTATTAGTTCGGTTTCGATGATTTCCACTGACCGGTCTGCCTGTTCTTTGAGCATGGCCACATACTGGACGGTAATGACCTTAGGGGCGCATGGAAGCATAATCTTCAGGGGTATTGATATTCATCAGTTCCTGGGCATTTTGAGGCTTGATGAGGGTACAGGATTGGTTTTGTAAAATCTTCACAGGACAATAAATTCCCGCCTGATAGGCTGCGGCAAAAACCGATTGGGCTGAGGGGGTATAGATGGCACACAAAGGTTCTGGGAAACCCTGTTGGTCATTGGTATAACAGGTAGCCATGGTTGTTCCGTGATAATGGGCTAAGAGATAATCAATGGTACTGGCTTGCACTTGCATTAAATCACAAGCAATGACCAACCAATTCACATCAGGATGGGTTTGATATGCAGTTAATAAACCACTAATCGGCCCCACGCTGGTGACCTGATCCGCTAAAATTGGCAATGACTCTAGTGCTGTATTAGACCATTGCCCTGGCCGAGCCGAGAGATAAACCTGTTGGCAATAGGATTGCATCAATTGGTATAGGTATAGCGCATAAGGTTGACCATGATAATCTAATAAAGCCTTGTCGTGACCCATGCGCTTGCTGCGGCCACCCGTCAGGATCAGGCCATACAAAGGTCGTTCTAATTGGGTTTGTTTACCACCGGTTTTGATTAATAATTGCGTATTCTGGATCAGGATATGGGGCGATAGGGATTTACACATATCATAAATCGTGAGAGCCGCAATCGTCACGCCACAGAGAGCTTCCATTTCCACACCCGTTTTGGCTGTGGTTTTTACCGTACAGTGGATGGTTACCAAAAGACTATCATCCATAGCGATTTCAAAAATACAACTTTCAATGGGAATTTGATGACAAAAAGGAATCAGTTGCTCAGTTTTTTTGACCGCCATAGTTCCGGCAATAATTGCTGTTTGAAAAACGGCTCCCTTTTTCAAAACAATTTCGTCGCCCTGAGCGTACTCCTGTACATCCAGCGGTAATTGCACCTGCGCTTGGGCGGTGGCTCGCCTGAGGCTGGTATTTTTATGACTAATATCTACCATCCGGGGTTGATGCTGGTCGTTGATATGGGTAAACATGGAACTACCCTCCAATTTCGTACATGGGATGTAATACCTGCTCCGAACGTTGGGTCGGTTTCATGGTTAATAGTTGTTGATAGATGTGATGCCTATCGGCGGCTAAAGTATGGCGAATGGAGATACCTGTTTCGGTAAATAAGCAGGCAAACAAATGGCCATCGGCAGACAATCGCCAGCGGGAACAATGATTACAAAAGGGTTGGGATTCGGAAGCAATAAAGCCAATTTTTACCCCACTGTCAAGCAGAAAATAAAAAGCGGTGGAGTCGGATGCAACCGTAATTTTCATCAGGTTATAGCGGGTCTGTAATTGATTGATACATTCTTGGGCTGAGATAAAATGATGGTCATACAATTCGTTGGCATAGCCAATCCGCATCAGTTCCAAAAACCGGACAGTGATGGACAGTCTATGGGCGTATGCAACAAAATCAAATAATTCATGGTCATTGATGCCCCGCATTAGCACCATATTGATTTTAACGTCAAATCCCTGGGCGACGGCTTGGCTGATATTATCTAAAATTCTGGGCAACCCCTGGCGATGGGTGATTGATGTAAAGGTTTCCGGGCGCAAACTATCCAAACTGATGTTAATTTTTCTGATATTGCAGGCTTTGAGCGTTTCCCAATGATGGTGGAGTAAAATGCCGTTGGTTGTCAGGCTTAAATGGGGGATATTCAGCTTGCCTAATCCCAGCATAATTTCGGCAAATTCCGGTCGTACCAGCGGCTCCCCCCCCGTAATACGCACCTCTTCAATGCCGTAGGCCAGTAATTCTTGAATAATATCAGCGTACTCCTGAGGTTGGAGATAATTTGACTGCTCCATGAAATGGGGATGTAAGGGCATACAGTAGCGACAACGCAAATTACATCGTTCGGTCAAAGATACCCTGAGTTTACGAATTTGCCGTTGCCAGGAATCAACCAGTTTCATCACTAATACCAAGGATAAAAGGGAAATTGCTCTTGGGTCGTAAACTGTTTTTGTGCTTGCGGAAGCTCGACAAAACCATCACTATTGGCGAGGGCGATAAAATCCCCTGAGTTCTGCGGCATGATGGGAATTAGCTCTTGATTGGGACTCATTTTTACGGGCACAAAATAGGTCAAATCTGGTTGAAATGAAATGCTTTGTTGTAAATAACCGGATAATTTGGTGCGATTTAAGAGGTAGCGGTGCAGACAGACCAGACCAGAGACGGGATTGCCAGGTAAACCGAAAATCATGGTATGACTGCGCTGGTCAATCCCAAACCACATGGGTTTTCCGGGTTTTTGTTTGACACCCTGAATGTAGGGTACCACCCCCATCCGTTGCCAGATGCCGGGGAGATAGTCCCGCTGCCCTCGCGAAACGCCACCGGAATAAATCAGCAAGTCATAGGGCTGTTGATTTTGTTGATAATGAGCAATGATCAATTCCGGTTCATCGGGAATATAATCTATCTCCACATCGGGATAACCATAGGAAATTAACGATGCACGCAGGGCATAAACGTTCGACCGTCGCAGCTGATAAGGTTGTGGTTTTTGCTCAATAGGAATTAGTTCATCACCCGTAGCAATAACCTTAATTTTGATCCATTTTTCTACTAATAATTTTGTATAACCAAAGGAGGCTAAAATTCCTAAGTGTATGCCTTTCAGTCGTGTTCCCGGGGTGAGGACTAATTCCCCACCCTGACAATCGCTGGCTTTTTGATGGACAAAATCGTTGATATTGCGGTCAGCTTCGACCGTGATTTTGGCAACGCCCTGATGCAGGGACAATTGTTCGTAGGGAATCACCAAATCAGTTCCCTGGGGTAGGGCGCACCCGGTCATGACTTCGATACCAGTGTTGGGATTTTCTAGGTGGAGGGGAGCCATTCCCGCCGTTGCCATCCCCATCAAGGGGAACTCCCGACATCCCTGGTCATAGGTTTTTTTGGGGATAGCGATGCCATCCATCATCACTCGGTCAATCGGTGGATAATCCCGGTCGGCATAAATTGGCTCGGCTAAAATCCGACCCTCACACCGCTGCAAAGGGACAACTTCAGTTTGGGAAGCCGTCCAAGCTGCCTGCATGATTTGTGCGGCGTTCTGTACGGTAATCATCAGGCCATTGGACAACAGAGCAACAGATCAACATACTAAGTATGAATTTACCCCCGATGCAAGTGCGGTTTGGGGTCTTGAGCCGTTGCGTGACACTAGGGTAACCGTGCCGTTACAAAATTCCCCATCGCTGACAATAGGGAAGTGTGTCCGCAGGACATAGCTATTAACCACAGCGGTGCCCTGCGACCCCCATAAGGTTAACTTTTACTTCATAGGCCAGACCCACCATCCCGTGCGGCGTGGGGCTAACGCGATTACCTGGGAATAGGTTAGGGTTGCCCGCTACGCTTGCGCCTAATCCTGCAACGCATTAGCCCCGGACACCACCTCCAAAATCTGTTGGGTAATGGCCGCTTGACGGGCTTTATTATAGGACAAGGTGAGGGTTTTGATCAGAGCCTTGGCGTTGTCACTGGCGTTGTTCATGGCGGTCATGCGGGAGGCCAATTCGCTGGAAGCCGATTCCTGCAACGCCCGCAGAATTTGGTTATTCAGGTACAAAGGCAAGAGGGCACTAAAAATTTGCACCGGGTCTTGCTCAAACACCATCTCCTGGGGGAATACCTCACCGGGGGTTGGGGCTTGGGGAGTCCGCTCGACCGCCAAACGGCCTTCCCGGGTGGTCAAACGAAAAATTTCATCATCCTGGGGTTCCACCCCCTGGAGGGACATGGGTAAAATCGTCTGCACCACCGGCTTGGAGCTAATCAGGGACACAAACCGGGTGTAAATCACCTCCACCCGGTCCACATCCTCCGATAAAAACAGGCTGAGCAGTTCCTGGCTGATGCGGCGGGCTTCCTCAGCGGAAGGAATCTGGTCTAACCCGGTGAAAGAACGGTCAATCGGATGCTGCCTCCGGGTGAAATACTGGGTAGCCTTGCGCCCCACCGGAATCAGCACGTAGTCCAACCCCAGTTGTTTGAGCTCGCCAATCCGGTTCTCTGCCCGCCGGATGACGTTGGCATTGTACGCCCCGCACAACCCCCGATCCCCGGACAGGATCAAGAGCGCCACCCGTTTTACCGGGCGTTGTTGCAACAAAGGCACATCCAGATTTTCCAACTGCAACCGCGATTGCAACCCGTACAACACCTGGGCGAGCCGGTCGGCAAAGGGACGAGTCGCCAACACCTGCTCCTGCGCCCGTCGCACCTTCGCCGCTGCCACCAACCGCATGGCTTCGGTGATTTTGCGGGTATTTTTCACAGACTTAATCCGATCCCGGATCGTTTTTAAGTTGGGCATGGCTTCCCCCTAGGCGGTGAAACTGGCTTTGTATTCCGTAATCGCTGATTTGAGCAGGGCTTCCGCCTCGGGGGTGAGTTTTTTCTCCGCCCGCACCGTCTCGGCGTACTGGGGTTTGTTCACCCGCAGGTATTCCCGCAGGCCGGTCAAAAAGGGTTGCACCTGTTCCCGGGGCAGGTCATCCACGTAGCCATTGGTGCAGGCGTAGATGATCGTCACTTGCTCCTCGACCGAGATGGGGGAAAATTGCGGCTGTTTCAGCATTTCCCGAATCCGTTGCCCCCGTGCCAACTGCTCCCGGGTGGCCTTATCCAAATCCGAAGCAAACTGGGAAAAGGCTTCCAATTCGGCAAACTGGGCGAGTTCTAGCTTCAGTTTCCCCGCCACCTGTTTCATAGCTTTAATTTGCGCCGCCGAACCCACCCGGGACACGGAAATCCCCACGTTGATGGCGGGGCGCAACCCGGCGTTGAACAAATCCGCCGACAGGAAAATCTGCCCATCGGTAATCGAAATCACGTTGGTGGGAATGTAAGCTGACACGTCCCCGGCCTGGGTTTCAATAATCGGCAGAGCCGTCATACTGCCGCCGCCCAGGGCATCATTCAATTTGGCCGCCCGCTCCAACAAGCGGGAGTGTAAGTAAAACACATCCCCCGGATAGGCTTCCCGCCCCGGTGGCCGCCGCAACAGCAAAGACATCTGCCGGTAGGCTTGGGCTTGCTTGGACAAGTCATCGTAAATGACTAGGGTGGCCTTGCCCTTATACATAAAGTATTCCGCAATGGCCGCCCCGGTGTAGGGAGCTAGATACTGCAACGTGGCCGGTTCATCGGCGTTGGCCGCCACCACCACCGTGTACTTCATCGCCCCCCGTTCCTCCAGCACCCCCACCACCTGTGCCACGGAGGAGGCTTTTTGCCCAATCGCCACATAAACACACACCACGTCCTGGTCGGCCTGGTTCAAAATCGTATCCAGGGCAATGGCGGTTTTGCCGGTTTGCCGGTCGCCGATGATCAACTCCCGCTGCCCGCGCCCGATGGGAATCATGGAATCAATCGCCGTGATCCCGGTCTGCATGGGTTCGTACACCGACCGGCGGGCAACAATCCCCGGTGCGGGGGACTCCAACAACCGGCTTTCCGTCGAAGCTACAGCTCCCTTACCATCAATCGGTCGCCCCAGCGGGTCAACCACCCGGCCAATCATCCCATCCCCCACCGGAATCTGGGCGATTTTGCCGGTGGCTTTCACCGTACTGCCCTCGGAAATATCCCGGCCATCGCCCATCAACACCGCCCCCACATTGTCCTGCTCCAGGTTGAGGGCAATCCCCACCGTACCGTCGCTAAATTCCAACAACTCGGAAGCCATCACCTGATCCAGGCCGTAAATCCGGGCAATACCATCCCCCACCTGGAGCACGGTACCCACGTTGGCCACCTGCACCGTCTGGTCGTACTGTTCGATCTGTTGGCGAATGATTTGACTGATTTCATCGGGGCGGATGCTGATCATAACTTTGCTTTCCTCGTGGGGTTAGGGACTAAACAACACGTTGACTCAACTGCAAAGCCAGCCGTTGCAACTGACTCCGCAAACTTGTATCCAAAAACCGGGAACCCAACTGCACGGTAAACCCCCCCAACAGGGAGGCATCCACCGTGGTTTCCAGTTCCACCTGGCGGGCATTACTCAGCGGGGTCAACCGCTCGGTCAGCCGTTGCACTTGCTCCGGGGTCAAAGGCACCGCCGAACACACCCGCACCAACTGGGTGCCCCGCAATTGGCGTGCCATATCCTGAAAACTGCTAATAATCCGCTCCAACAGGACAATGCGCCCCCGATCCACCAACAGCAGGAGAAAATGCAACACCACCGGCTGGACTTGGCCGCTCAGCACCTGGCGCAGGACATTTTTCTTGCGCTCCGGGGCAATGGTGGGTTTTTGCAACACCTGTGCCAATTCCGGGGCAGTCTGGAGGAGTTGTTTGATCCCCGCCAATTCCTGCTCAATCGGCTCCAGTTGGTTCTGACCCTGCGCCAAATTCAACAACGCCTCCGCATAGGGAGCCGCCAATCGAGCCACCTGTCCCGTCATACGGCACCTCCCAACCGGGCAATTCCCTCGTCAATCAAACGGCTCTGGACTTCCGGGGTCAACCGCTCCTGAAGTTGCGCCGTCACCTGCGCCAGGGTGAGTGCCGCAATCCGTTGGCGAATGGCTGCCACCGTGCGTTCCTGCTCCAACTCCATACTTTGCTGCGCTTGCAGACCAATCCGTTCTACCTCCTGCGCCGCTAAAGCCAGCAGGGTCGCCCGCATTTGTGCCGCCTTGTCCACCCCTTCCTGCTTCAACTGCGCCGCCATTGCCTGGGCTTGGGTCAAATTTTGTTGCGCCGTGGTCAGGGCACGGGTCGCTTCTTTCTGTGCCGTTTCCGCCCGTTCAATGGTCTGGGCAATGGTTTGCCGCCGTTCCCCCAGCAGGTTTCCCAGAAACCCCCGCCCATAATAAATCAGTAACCCCAACACCAAAAAGATATTCAGGGCATTCGTCCCCAGCAGGTCGGGATTGAACCCGAACCCGCCCCCCTCTTCCACCATCGCCAGCAGTAGGGAATCCATAGGTTAAACCAATAACTTTGCCAAAATTGCTTCCCCCAAGCTCTGCACCTGGGGTTCCAACTGGGCCAACGCTTGCGCCTGTTGGGTTAATAAATCCGCCTGTGCCTGAGCAATCTGGGTTTGCGCCGCCTGTTGCGCCACCCGGATTTGGGCTTGCGCCCCCTGCTTGGCCTGCTCCTGAGCCGCATTCAGGGTTTGCTGGGCTTCCCGCCGCGCCACGGCCAATTCCTGGTCGTACTGGCGGGTCAATTCCCCGGCCTTAGCCTCGGCATCCTTGGCCTGGACTTGGTTTGACCGGACGTACTCATCCCGCTCATCCACCACCCGCAACAGGGGTTTGTAGAACACCGCATTCAGAATCGCCACGAACACCAAAAACTGAATCGCCATCAGGGGCAAGGTGGCATCCAGGTCGAATAACCCCCCCGCTTCGGCTATAAACATCATTCCCACGAAACTACTCATCCACCGCCCTCCCAAGGTGCAGGCCCGATGGTCGTCCCACCAGGCCCATCAGGTTTTTTGACTAACCAGCAAACGGGTTGGCAAACAACAACACCAAGGCCACCACTAGACCGTAAATCGTCAAGGCTTCCATGAAGGCCAAACTCAGCAGGAGCGTGCCCCGAATTTTACCTTCCGCTTCCGGCTGACGGGCAATCCCTTCCACCGCTTGGCCAGCGGCGCGGCCTTGACCCAAACCCGGCCCAATGGCTCCCAAGCCCACGGCTAGAGCGGCGGCTAACACGGAAGCAGCAGACGTTAAACCATCCATAAATCCATCCTCGCAGTAGGGTTGTGTAACGGGATATGAAGCCCCCGCAGATCAACATACCAGGTTTTGTTCCCAGTACCACCAAAATCTTAGGCCATTTCGGTCTCGTGTTCCTCTTCGTGTTCGTGGTCTTCCAGTGCCTCAGCAATATAGGTAGAAGCCAGGGTGGCAAAAATCAACGCCTGAATCCCACTCAGGAATAACCCCAGCACCATCAGCGGCAAAGGCAACAGCACCGGCACCAACAGCACCAGCACCCCCACCACCAGTTCGTCCGCCAGGATATTCCCAAACAACCGGAAGCTCAGGGACAAGGGCTTGGTAAAGTCCTCAATAATCTTGAACGGCAACATGATCGGCGACGGGTACAGATAACCCTTGAAGTACCCCAGCAGACCCTTACGGCTAAACCCCGCATAAAAATAGGCCAAGGAGGTCAATAGAGCCAAGGCCGCCGTGGTATTGATGTCGTTGGTACTGGCCGCCAATTCCCCCGCCGGGAGTTGGATCAGCTTCCAGGGCACCAAAATCCCCGTCCAGTTACAGGTGAAAATGAATAGGAATAATGTCCCCACAAACGGCAACCAGGCTCGGTATTCTTTTTCCCCCAACTGATTTTTGGTCAATGTACGGACGAAATCCAGCACATATTCCATGAAATTTTGCCACCCCTGGGGTACCCGTTGGACATTGCGAGTCCCCAATAGGGATGCCCCAATCAACAACCCCATCACGATCCAGGAGGTGATAAACACCTGGCCGTGAATCTTGAGATTGCCAATCTCCCAGTACAAATGTTCCCCCACCTCCAGACTGGCCAGAGAGGGCAGTAGTAATCCGTTGAGCATAATTATTCCTGCAACCATCACCAGCCCCAGTCTAAGACCAGGGGGGCATGGGGTGCAATCATTGACGGAATTACGCTTGCCTATCCCCACCGACCCATGCCAATGAACCCAGCAGTCAATTCCCAAACAAATTGGCAATGTAATTCACCACCAAACCGAGAATAATCAGGTTATACATAAACGAGAAAATGCCATGAAACAAGGCCAATATCCGCAGGTCTTTCCGAGCGATATTCACATCCGCCGTAGCAAAGGTCATGGCAATCACAAACGACTGATACAGAAAATCCCAGTAGTGAGGCAAATCATCCTCGGCAAATAATAACCCTCGATTAAATTCAGAAGTTGGCTCACAAGAGAGCGGTTGACTCTGGGAGTAATACAACTTTGCATAATGCAAACCAAAGAAAATATTCACCAATATCCAGGAAGAAAACAGCGCAAGAATAGATAGGAAAATATGCAGATTATACTCAATTTTTGTCCAATCCTTAGGCGTATCCGCCAGACTAATCAGGGACATGATACTTGCCCAAGAAAATAAAATCACCGAAGCCAGCATCACCCAATTACTCGGTTCTTGACTGCGAATAAAACGATGGGTATCCTGCACAGAAGCCAGACTAATCCGCACAAAAAAAGCGATTTGATAGGTTAATACGGCCAGATTATAGGTAATTAAATAGATAAAATTCCCATGGAGTTGGGTAAATAGGGATAAAAATCCCCAAGCAATCAAAGCCACCGCCAGCGAAAAAATCACCCGCCATTTGGGATGGGTTAGGGCTAAGATAACCTTCCGATTCATAGCTGACATCAGAATTGGGGAGGCACGGGGATTGACCCCACCCCCATCATAGGCGAATCCTACACGTCTCCTAGGGCGGCAATGGCGGTCAGCAACCCCCTAGCCTTATTCCAGGTTTCCTGATACTCCCGCTGGGGGTCAGAATCCGCCACCACCCCCGCCCCCGCCCGCACCCGTACCCGCCCCTGGTGCAGTACCATCGTCCGCAGGGTGATCGCCGTGTTCAACTGCCCCTCAAAATCGTAGTAACCGTAACAACCCGCATAGGGTCCCCGGTGCCGGTGTTCCAATTCATAAATCAACTGCATTGCCCGAATTTTGGGGGCACCACTGACGGTTCCCGCCGGAAAACAGGCTTGTAGGGCATGCCAAGCATTAAATTCCGGGGCTAATGTGCCAATCACATTACTGACAATGTGCATCACATGGGAGTACTTTTCAATCACCATCATCTGATCCACCCGGACGGTTCCCTGCGCCGCCACCCGCCCCAAATCATTGCGAGCCAAATCCACCAGCATCACGTGTTCCGCCACTTCCTTGGGGTCGCTGAGCAATTCCTGCGCCAACTGCTCATCCTGGGTGGGGGAACTGCCCCGGGGGCGGGTGCCCGCAATCGGTCGCACGGTCGCCAAGCGTCCCTCGGTCTTGACCATCACCTCCGGGCTAGAGCCGATCAACTGCCAATCCCCAAACTGGAAAAACGCCATATAGGGGGAGGGATTCACCAACCGCAGGGAACGGTAAAGCAAAAACGGGTCATCGCTATATGATGTACTGAGTTCCTGAGACAGCACCACCTGAAAAATATCCCCCCGGTGGATATAATCTTTTGCCTGTTTAACCCCGGCCTGAAACGCCTCGGTGGTGGTGTCGCTAGCGACATCCAAAGACCGTATCCCCGGTTGCCAAACCATGCGGGTGGTTTCTGTTGATAGAGGTTGTTGCAGTTTGGCAAGTAATTGTTGGACTTTGGCCTGCGCCTGTTCATACGCAGTGCGGACATCTCCAGCCCGCACATCCCCATAGGCCACCGCCCAAATTTGCCGCCGCACCTGGTCAAACACTAACAGGTGATCCATCTGCAACCAACAGCCATCGGGTAAATCACCCTCGGTGACCACCGGCACCGTCGGTTCGACCCAGCGGATGAGTTCGTAACCCCAAAAGCCAAACAGTCCCCCCAATCCGGGCGGTAATTCCGGCACCGTTACCGGCTGGTAAGGAGCTAAACATTGTTGAATGACCTGAAACGGCTGCCCCGACCACTGCTGATGCGTCCCATCCCGGAACACCTGCCGGCAATCCTCCCCCCAGGCCGTCAGCACCCACAGCGGGTCACACCCCAGGACGCTATACCGACCGATGCGTTCACCCCCTTCTACCGATTCCAACAAAAAGCTATAGGGCTGACCCCGACACACCCGATACCAGGCCGATACCGGCGTATCCAAATCCGCAGGCCATTGTTGATACACCGGGATAAAATTTCCCCGCTCACTCAAGCGTTGGAACTGCTCCCAATCCTGACTGCCACTCATGGGCGGGTCTTGCCGACGATGCCGGTAGCAAAATTATCATGGCGATTGGGGGACAGTTGCCGTGCTTTCAGAATCGCTGCTGACAACATGACATACGCTAAAATCCCCACCACCGCTGCCGCCCAGGTGCCGATCGTATCCGAGGCATTCCAGAGGGCATGGACGACCGATGAAGCCAGAAACGCCGTCGGAATCACCAGCCAGGTATATTTAGGTTTCAAAGCCGCCAAGCCAATCCCATAGCCGAAATACCCACTGTAGGCCATGTGCCCCGCCACCGAACCCAAAATTCGGGGGATCAGCAACTGCAACCCCACCAACTCCCCGGCCACTGTGCCCGCCTCCTGCGCCACCTCCTCCACAATCCCCGGCACATATTCCCCCATCGTCTCCAGCCAGGTGAACCCCAAGGCCGAAGCCGCCCCATAAATAATCCCATCCAAGGGTTCCACCACCCCCATCCGGGAGCGTGCCCCCGGCGGCAACAGCAACCCCAGTCCCCAGAACAGAAAAATGGGCAGAGCTTTTAACAATTCCTCCAATAAACCCGCCCCAAAAAAATGGGAAGTAAACTGCACCACAAAACTCTGGCTATTTTCACTCAAATTCCCCGGTAAAATCTCTCGGAAAATCAACACAAAGAGATTCCACACCGGACTCAACAATAAAATCACCGTGAGTAACCCCACCAACCCCATCGCCCACCAGGGTTTAGCTTTGCCGCACAATTGATAAATAAAATAAAATCCCCCCGTTCCCAGTAAAAAAGCCAAACAGGCATTAAACAACGTGGGATTCCCAATGGTTGAAAATAAAATAATCACCCCAACCACCGTCACCGCCGCCGGGATTAAATGGGCTTTGTGGGCTAGGGCTTGCCCACTGCCAAACACCGGAATCAATTGACTCAAACTCAAATCCGTGGGGTTCGCTGCCACCCCCACGCTCACCACCTGCACCTGGGTGCGCCCCAACCGCAACACACTGCCGGTTTTCAAGGGCACCGGCATACTCCCCAACCGTTGCCCATCCACCCAAGGCGGATTAGACTCCCGCAGACAACGCAAGTACACCCCCTGGCCATCACTGGCAATTTCCGCCTGTAGCCCGGAAACCGTTGGGTCATTGAGAACCACATCACACAGGTTCGGGTCACGCCCCAAGCGGATCACCTGGGATGGGTTCGCCATATCCATCTGGCGGCGATGGGTACGGTTATCTTCCTGCCACTCCAGGATAATCATCGGTGGACTCAAGGACGGTACGCTCATCCATTATCACCCGTTCTACCGCAAAACTTCCAACCCTTCCCCCGGCTAACCACCACTAAGGCTTTGGATTTTGATTTATAATAAGGATTCACACAAGGGGCCGTAATGGTTTCGACGTGTCGGCGAACACGCATCCCGTGATGCAGGCCGAGAGGGAGTCCACTCTCGTAAATCCAGGCTCAAAAAAACGTAACTGCGAACAACATTGTTCCTTTTGCTCGTAAAGCGGCCGTTGTGGCTGCCTAAGAGTCCCTAGTTAGTACTAGACCGACTTCGAGGCGTTCTGGGTGACACCGTTAATCCCCGAACGTATACCCCCAACGGTTGCGCTGACTTGATTTGTACGGTTGCAAGTTAGCTAAGCCTTAACCGTAAACCCCTGGCCAGTTTGGGACAAAATTGGTTCCCGGTGTTTGGGTTAAGACACCTACGCCTGTGAATGAGTGGGACGTTAATACCCGGTACGGACAGCGGTTCGATTCCGCTCGGCTCCATCCAAAATCTATCCCAAGAGGTCTAGCTAAGTCCCAGAACCCTGATGGATAAAGGGTTCCTTCCCCAGAGTTCATCCGCTAACATCTCAAACTATCCCAGGTCATCGCCGGGATTTTGGGATAGTCTAGTGGGATAAATAGGGATTTTTGTAAGAAAAGCTATCCCAGTTATAGGATTCGTAAGAGTTAAGTAGGTCTGCAAGTACCAGTGCGAGCGTTGCCCTGTAACTCTTTACTCTTTGGGTATAAAAATTATTCCCGCAATTGGAATGTGATTGTTATCTCAAAGATTATCGGACACCTCTATCAATTCAAAAATAGCGGTCTCAGGGGCGCAACCTCCGTTTTTAGTTCCCGGTAATACAGGCATTCCAGCGAGATGACTTTCTGCTAATTGGAATAAATATAGCAATACGATTCGATTTGCGAACAAAGATTCTGGAGAACCAGTGACGGGGGGTGCCCCCCTGCAACCACCATTCAAAACTCAAATCATACTGCTATAGAGGTATCTCATCGGTGGTAGTTACAGTAATTAATCATCGGGGAATTGCCAGCAAGGAATCATTTGAATTGACTTAGATTGACAATGAGGACAGGCAATATCGGTTTGGGAATCCACCCATTCGTAGCCACACTGACGGCAAGCACAGTAAAGATTATATCGATTTAGCTGCGTTAGAGCTTTTTGCCAGAGGGTGTGTTCTTGGTAATTCAATTGGGGAGAGGAAAAATTATTCATTATTTTGCTGAAGGGGTAGTCGTTATATTTTACATATAGCAATCCTACGGCATTCGTGAGAATATAAAAACGCTGATAGCTTGCGTGTCCGTAGGACATTAGTTTGCGTGTCCGTAGGACATTAGCTTGCGTGGCGTAGCCATAGAACCCGGGGGGCTACGCCCTGCGACCATTATTCAAAACTCAGATCATATTGCCATATCTCTCACAACAATTGCTTACCAGTCAAACCTGATGGCTATATGACACAATAGTTCTGTAACCTTAAATTACAAAATCTCCTATGACTGTTGCCCTCACCGCCCGTGACCTTTTTCAACAAGCCTACAAGAACCGTTACACCTGGGATGAGCAATTTCCCGGGTACACGGCTCAAGTGTCCTGGACAACGGGGGTGCAGGATTTAACCGCTCAGGTACGCATTGGCCGGGATTTGACGGTGGCGATAGATGGCTTGCCCGCCGACTACCCCCAACACAAGGAACTCCTGGGTTTGATGCGGGACGTGGTTACCCATCGGCAGCGGCGGGATTTTGCCACGGCGCACGGGCAAAATGAGTTTACGAGCGGGGAACCCCTAGCGGATGGTGCCGTACCGATTCAGGTCACGGGGGATGCCATGGGTTCCCATTACCAAGTGCGGGGGGCGGTGATTACCCAGGTGAGTCGGGTGATGGGGGGCAGTGCGTTTACCATTGATACCCTCTCGGTAGAACAGACGGCGCAGGGCTATTTGCCGCTCCATTACCGGGTGCAATTTACGGATGCGGCCACCGGACAGGCGCAGCAGGTGGTGGATATTCGGGAACAGTACGCACGGGTGGGGGGGTATTACCTCTTAAAAGAACGGCGGCAGAGCGTCACTAAAGATGGGGTCACGACCGAAGCAGTGATTGAATTTACCGACTGCCAATTACTGGCCTAATCGCCCATGCCCTGGCCTGCTCATCCCGCTGGGGCGGGGGACTGGGAATTAGTCAATTACAATTACCTATTGCCCGAGGAACTGATTGCCCAGAGTGCAATGGTACCCCGGGATCACTCCCGGTTGTTGGTGGTGCATCCCCATCGCCATGAACACCGCCGATTCTACGAATTGCCGGAATTACTACGACCAGGAGATTTGTTAGTATTAAATAATACAAAAGTATTACCTGCCCGTTTGCTCGGCACTCGTGCGGGGGGTGGGGTCACCGAATTTTTACTCCTGGAACCGGGGGAAGGGGACATCTGGCGGGTGTTGGTGCGTCCCGGGCGCAGGGTCGGGGTGGGGACAACGGTGACCTTTCCGGCGCAGGGAGTACCGCAACTACTGGGATTAGTACGGGATCGGGATGAAACTACCGGCGGGCGTTGGGTGACATTTACCACCCCGGATGGCACGGTTATTAATCATACAATATTATTACATCTACTGGATGAAATTGGGGAATTGCCCTTACCCCCCTACATTCAAAAGTTTCAGGGCGACCCGCACCAATACCAAACGGTCTATGCCCAAGCGTTGGGTTCGGTGGCGGCTCCGACGGCGGGCTTGCATTTTACCGATGATTTACTAAAAAAATTACAAGCTGAGGGTATTGAACAGGCGATGATTACCCTCCATGTGGGCTTGGGGACATTTCGCCCGGTGAGTACCGCCGATGTGCGCCAACACCAACTGCACAGTGAATGGGTGGAAGTTAGCCCTACCACAGTTCAAAAAATTCGGGAAACCCAACAGCGGGGCGGGCGGGTGATTGCCGTGGGGACGACGGTAGCACGGGCATTGGAGGGGGCAGCGCAGGGGGGGGAATTGCAGGCCACTACGGGGAAAATTAATTTGTATATTTACCCTGGCTACCCCTGGCGGGTGATTGATGGGTTGGTCACCAATTTTCATTTGCCCCAGTCCAGTTTGCTGCTGTTGGTGAGTGCGTTGATTGGCCGGGAGCGGTTGCTGAATTTATATCAAGAGGCGATTGGGGAACGGTATCGGTTCTATTCCCTAGGGGATGGGATGCTGATCCTACCGGATGGGAATTTTTGCTAGATATGGCAAACTAGGGTAAACGCTCCCCGGCACAGTGATGGCAACGGTGGCTTTTTCTCCAACTCGGGTCTGGAAATCCTTACGGTTTTGGGTGCAACGAATTCCGGTCTTGGATCGGTATCTGTGGCAGTTATTTCTGGCTCCGTTTTTGTTTGGCCTGGGGGCGTTTAGTTCCATTGGGCTGTCCGTGGGAGCCTTGTTTGAAACCGTGCGGCGGGTGGTGGAATCGGGTTTGCCCCTGACGATTGCCTTCCAGGTGTTGGCGCTGAAAAGTCCCTACTTCCTGGGGTTGGCCTTTCCGATGGCCACCCTGTTGACCATGCTCCTCACCTATGGACGGTTGGGAACCGATAGTGAGTTGGTGGCGCTGCGCGCCTGCGGGGTACAAGCTCGGCGTTGGGTGATCCCGGCCATCATTTTTAGCCTGGTCACAACGGGGTTGACGTTTGTGGTGAATGAGGCGGTGGTGCCCGTGAGCAACCACCAAGCGACGGTGATCGTGCGGCGGGCGTTGGATAAGGATCGTCCCCGGGTGGAGCGGCGCAATATCACCTATCAAGAATTTGATAATGAAACGGGGAAACAACTCCAGCGGTTATTCTATGCCAGCCGTTTTGATGGCCGTTATATGCGGGGGTTAACGGTGCTGGATTTTTCCCAGGAAGGTCTGCAACAAATTTTGAGTGCCGAAAGCGGGTTTTGGAATCAGGAACGCAAAACCTGGGAGTTTCAAAACGGCACGATTTATCTGGTGGCGACCGATGGCAGCTACCGCAATATCATTCAATTTGATAAACAGGAAATTACCCTGCCCCGGGCACCTTTGGAATTAGCGACCCAACGGCGCACCCCAGAGGAAATGAGTATTGTGGAGGCGCAGGATTATCTGCAAATTTTGCAACGCAGTGGCAATCTCACTAAAATTCGGGAGTGGCAGGTACGGATTCAACAAAAAGTTGCGATTCCCTTTATTTGCTTGGTTTTGGGGTTGGTGGGGACGGCCTTGGGTAGTTTACCCCACCGGAGTTCGGGGGGATGGGCGTTTGGGCTGAGTGTGGTCATTATTTTTGTCTATTACCTATTGATGTTTATCGGCGATGCCCTTAGTCAAGCCGGGTTATTGGCTCCAGTGGTGGGGGCGTGGTTCCCGAATGTGTTGGGGATCGCCACCGGCATTTATCTCCTCCGCCTAGCAGACCGCTAAACGCTGGCGAGAGGGTCAGGAATTGTCTCGGATGGGGCGGTGAAACTCCCGGTCAAAACAAATTCCAAACGCAGCTTAAGAAAGGTGACAAATTCCGGGTTGGTGGTAATCACCGCCGCCGCCGGTTGGGGGCATTGGGCTTTGATTTCCCTAAATTCTGGAGTTTCTAAAAAAGCGGGACGCTTGACCAGGAAAAAATCTATTTCTTTACCCTGTTCTTGGTAGTAACGGGTGCGCTCCCGCAGGACTTCGGCGAGGGGTTCAACTTGGGTGAGAAATTTTTCGCTGGCGAGAACGTAGTAGTAGTGCATGGGTGATCGGTTAGGTATTCATGGAAAATGTTAAGGGATCGGGGAGAGAATTGGTCTGAGTTGCATCTGCCTGTAACAACTCTAAAACTTCTAAGGCATTGGCGAGGGCTTTTGCGTAGGTATCACCGTGGGTGTGACAGTAATCGCCCCACTCTGGTAAAGAGGCAATATAACATTGGTCTGCTTCTGACCATTGAATCGTAACGCTATAACGTCGTTTCATCGCTTAGCCTCCCAATTTTTTCTTACTTCTTAAATAGCAAGATTGACATCCTTTTCTTGATATAACTTTGCGTCATTCCCATCATTTCCAGTAAGAATGATCTTTTTGCTAAGCAGTGGGTGAGACCCTTTAGTATGGCTACCTTTTTCACTCTCACAGAAAAATCCCAATTCTATAAGCATAGATTTCAACTCTTTAATTTTTTTTAGGCACAGAGCTTTTTTTTTAACTTCAGTTCTTCTTAATTTTACAACAAAGTTCTAGTTTCCCTTTGCCCTCTCGCTGATATATAGCAATAGGATTAGAATTTAGAACGGCGGTCGCAGGGGCGCAGCCCCCGTCTTTGGTTCTTCTGAATTTTTGTTTGCAAATCGGATAGAATTGCTATAGCCGTTTTGATTAAATTTGAGACATTAGGTTTCACCCCCCTAGCCCCCCTTAATAAGGGGGGAAATGGATTGATAGTCCCCCTTGAGATTCAGGGGGTACCCGTCTCAGTTCTAATTGAAATGACTATAAATACTGTCCTGGAATGCGCTTTACACCTCCCCTTTCATCGCCCGTTTCATGTCCCGCACCGCTTGGGTCAATCCCACTAACACCGCCCGACTGATAATGCTGTGGCCGATGTTTAACTCTTCCATGCCCGAAATACCGGCCACCGGATAAACATTCTGATAGGTCAAACCATGCCCCGCATTCACCCGTAAACCTAATTCCTGGGCGAGTTTTGCTCCCACCCGCAAACGCGCTAATTCCTGCTGTCGTTCTATTTCGTGTTTCGCTAAAGCATAGGTTCCCGTGTGCAGTTCAATCCACTGGGCACCGGTTTCTTGGGCGGCTTGAATTTGCTCCGGTTCCGGGTCAATAAATAAACTCACAGGGATGGCTTGACTTTGTAATTCCTGCACCGTTTGGGTCAACAGGGCTTGGGATACCACCACATCCAATCCACCCTCGGTAGTGATTTCCTGCCGCCGTTCGGGGACTAACGTGACGTAATCCGGGTGAATGTCCAGGGCAATCGCCACCATTTCGGGGGTGGCGGCCATTTCTAAATTCAGGTGGGTCTGCACGGTTTGCCGCAGACAGCGCACGTCCCGCTCCTGAATATGACGGCGGTCTTCCCGCAGATGCACCGTGATCCCATCGGCTCCCCCCAATTCGGCGAGGACAGCAGCAGCCACTGGGTCGGGTTCGGTGGTGCGGCGTGCCTGCCGGACTGTGGCAACATGGTCTATGTTCACACCCAGGGTTAGCAACGTGTCAGCCTCCCAACTTTTCTCTGCCATTGTACCGTTCTGGCAGCGGCAATCCCCGACCCAAAAGGTATTTTTACTGACGGGGTTGGGGCTGGTGGTGGTGTACGCTGGGGCGGCACTGGCGGCGGATTGGCTGGTATCCCTGGGGTTGCCCGACCCCCAGGAATTTTTGGCCTACACCCCCCAACAACCCCCTAGTAGGGCGCATTGGTTGGGCACCGACCGCCAGGGCTACGATGTGCTGAGTCGGGTGATTTTTGGGGCTAGAGCCGCTTGGCAGGTGGTACTTTTGGCAACGGGCTTGAGTTTGGGCGTGGGGTTTCCTTTGGGTGCCCTGAGCGGTTATGGGGGGGGAAAGCTGGATAAATTTTTATTATTTATTATGGACACTATCTATACATTGCCGGGGTTGTTATTGTCCCTGACCGTGGCTTTTGTGGTGGGGCGGGGGGTGTTGAATGCCGCCATTGCTTTGAGTATTGCCTATATTCCCCAGTACTATCGGGTCATTCGCAATCATACGATTAGCCTCAAAAATGAGGTGTTTGTCGAGGCGGCACGGGCGTTGGGGGCGGGGAATATTGATATTTTGACCCGGCATTTAAGCGGTCATTTGAGTCGGAATTTGCCGGTTTTATTTAGCGTGAATAGTGCGGATGCGGTACTAACATTGGCAGGACTAGGATTCCTGGGGTTGGGTTTGCCCCCGCAGGTGCCGGAGTGGGGACACGAGTTGGCGCAGGCGTTGGCCGGTCTGCCGACGGGGATTTGGTGGACAACCTTGTTTCCCGGCCTGGCGATGACCGGCTTGGTGGTGGGCTTGTCCCTGGTGAGTGAGGGGCTGGGGGAATCCTGAGGGGAAACGCACTACCATAGAGAAAAAAGGTAGGCCAAAAGGTTAGGGTGCATGGGGCAGGATGATCTGCAGACCGAATTAAGCTTACAGCGGCGAGCCAACCAGTTACTGCGCCAGGAAAATCAGGATTTGCGGTTGGGGCGGGATGTCTTATTGGAGCGGTTGCAGGACTTGGAGGCGGTCAGCCCGCCCTGTCAAAATTGTTTGGCTCTGGGGGAAAACTGGTTACTCCAGGCATCCGGGGTAAATTATGCGTCGTTGAAAGAGTTATTAGCCCAACAGGATTGGGATAATGCGGACCGGGAAACCCAACGGTTACTACTCAAAATTGCGGGCAAAAAAGCGGAGGAGCAGGGTTTTTTAGAGGCGATTCATATTGATCACCTGCCCTGTGTTGATCTGAAAATTATTAACAAACTTTGGAGTATTTATTCTAACGGTAAATATGGCTATATTGCCCAACAAAAAATCTGGTCACAAAGTCGCAGTACCGCCAATCTTTGGGGGCATCCTGATTTTGATGGCTATTACCCCATGCGGGAGGGGATTGGCTATTCGCTGGCTCAGCGTTTATTGCGGTGTGCGTTGGAGAGTTTTTAGGGGATGCGAAAAAGCAATCGCTGGTGGATCATTGGGTTAATTATTCTTCTCGTTGCCAGTGGTTTGACTTTTTTGTTGGCTCCGGCAGGAAATAACCTCAAACGGGGTTCTACCTACAGCCGTACTCCCGATGGTTATGGGGCTTGGTATGAATTTATGCAGCAACAGGGTCATCCCGTGGTACGCTGGCAAAAACCGGCGGATCAGTTAAAAACTTTGGATGAGAAAATTACGCTTTTGCGGGTGGGGAGTGAACTGTCTCCCTACGGTTTTGGTTATATTGAACCCGATTGGTTGACATCGGGCAATGTGCTGATTGAATTGGGAATTGAGACCCCGGTGACGGGTGCGCCCTTTACCACCCTCCATCCGAGCGAAGGAGGAATGGTTAAAATTCAAACTCGCCGACGTTTTCAAGACACCACCGCCAGTCCTAAATCTAACTCGGAAATTGATGAAATCAATCCGATTTTACAAGATGATTATGGGGTGATGGTGCGGCAAATTCTCATCAATGATGGTCAACACATTGAGGTTAATACTCCCCATCTGGCCGCCAATGCTTATCAATCGGAACCGGGAAATTTTAATTACTTAAAGTCCTTGGTTATAAAACCGGGATTGCCTATCTATGTGGATGAATTTATTCACGGTTATAAAGATGAAGAAACTCGCCAACTCGAAGGGAATCGCAACTGGATTGATTTCCTATCCCGTACCCCTTGGCGGGCGGTATTGATTCAGGGCATGATTGTGCTGGTAATTTTACTGTGGGGACTAAATTGGCGATTGGGGTCACCTGTATCTCTGCCAGCTCGTGAATTGGATCAAAGTCGGGTTTATATAGATGCTTTATCGTCGGTTTTGATGCGGGCAGGATGCACGGAATTGGTGATTGAATTGTGTCAACAGGCGGAGCAGCGTTATCTGCAAAGACAACTGGGACTGGGGGACGAATTGTTAGCTTTAGCCGATTTCGCTTCGATTTGGGAGCAAACAACCGGCCAAAATGCTACAGAATTCGTGGGTATTTTGGGTTTGACACCCCAACGTTTGAGTGACCGGGAATTGGCGGCATGGCTGGAGAAAATACAGCAATTACGCCAGAGCGTGGAAAGGGAAGTCATGGCAACTTAATTTCTAAAATTAACGGAGCCATCCCATTACCTGAATTGATGAGCTTAATCCGTGCGCTAAACCAGGGCATCCCTCAGTTTGCCGCTTCCGATTGCACCTGGGTCGTCGGGTCATCCACCGCTTGCAGACGGGTAGAGGTCGTATTCCCATCCCGAATGACCGCCTGCACCTCCTCCGGGGAGCTGACTGGTGTTAATGCCGTGCCGACCGCCTGCTCTAGTTCGGTAAGGGCAACCTCCGCCCGCTGAATTTTTTGAATGAGCGAACGAGCGGTTTCCGCCGTAGACCGTGCCGCTTCCCCATTCTCTTGAATTTTGGTGCGAAACCGGGTAGCTACCCGATTCACCTGACTGCTGGCTTCAAAGGTTTGGCTCACCAATTTGCCGATTTCCGAGGTGATGTAGCCAAACCCAGCCAACTGACCCCCGGATTGATTGGCAACCACGGCGGCCTGCACCGCCAAATGCCGTACTTGCTTACTCACATCTTCGATGATTTTGGTAGCACTATCCACCGCTTCCAACTCCTTCTCTAGTGCCTCACCGATGTTAATAATTTGATCCGTGGTGCCACAAATACTATTTACCCCAGAAAAAGTGGCTTGAAATGCCTTTTTCCCCTCCAAAGATAGGAGTTGTCCAATGCGAACAAACCGCTCGTTAAGTTGTTCAATTTGCTGACTTTTGCGGCTGAGTTCTTCCTGTTGCACCTGCAGTAGGTCATTACGTTGTTTGTTTTCCATCTGTTTGATTTCCAACAGGCGGGTGTATTCCCGCACCTTGTTTTGCTCTTCGGTCAACCGGTCTAAACTACTTTGAATCTCTGCGGTTTTTTGTTGCACGATGGCGTTGGTGGCGGACAACATTTGCGACTGCGCCAGCAACAACACGTGCAAATCCACTAAACGGGGCGGCTGGTCGGGGCTAATCACCACCACCGGCTCGTAAACCAATTCCAAGGGACGGTTCAGGGCCGCGGCGGCGACTTCATCAATCCGAGCGTCGCCTGAAACCTCCAAAACCGGCACGTTTTCTACTTCCAAAATGGCTTCAATGGGACGTTTCAAATAAATTTCTAAGCTATAAGGGCGGCTCATCCGTTCCAAAAAGCGCCGGCGGGAAATCATCCCCACCAGTTGGTCTTCCCGTTGCAACACCACCCCGGACAGTTCCGTATCCTCCTGCACCCGATGCCACACTTCCTTACCGGGGGTGCTGGGATCGACAGAATACTCGGTGTAAGGCAAATCGCTTACCCGATAGTCCATGGCCTCAAACTGCATCATCTCGTCCATAAATTTGCCCCCTGACCCATGGTGGTGTCGATCAACTCAGTATTTACTCCAAATTTTACTCCCAATCCCCAGGATGAAATAGCTTTTCGGGTTATGGAAGGGTTAATAATTGGTAAAAAATTGACGAATCAGGGAGATTGCCGAGACAGAAGCGGGGAATATCCGCAGAATTACTGAGTGCTAGGGGTTTGGCGTTGGGCTTGGCGTGCGGTTTTGCCCCGCCAGAGCAGATGGACGGGGGTGCCCCGGAAGCCCAGATGCTCCCGGAATTGGTGGTCGAGGTAGCGGCGGTAGTTGTCCTTAAATAATTTGGGGTCGTTGACAAATAGGGCGATGGTGGGGGGTTGGCTCTGGACTTGGGTGCCGTAGTAGATGCGCCCCTGGCGGCCTTGGCGGTTGGCGGGGGGGGATTGCCAGGCGGTGGCTTCGGCGAGGACTTCGTTAATCACGGCGGTGGCAACCCGGCGGCGGTGGGAGTCGGCGGCGGCTTGCACCAAAGCGAGAATTTTATCCACCCGTTGGCCGGTTTTGGCACTGATGAACAGGCAATCCGCCCAATCCAGAAAGTACAACCGGCTCCGCAACTGTCGCTCCACCTGGGTGAGGGTATGGCTGTCTTTGGTCACCGCATCCCATTTGTTCGCCACCAGCACACAGGCACGACCGTCCTCAACAATCCGGTCTGCCAGTTTCAAGTCCTGGTCGGTGACCCCTTCGGTCACATCCAAAACCAGCAACACCACGTCCGCCCGCCGGATGGCCTTAAATGCCCGGTTGATGCTAAAAAACTCTGGGCCGTAGTCCACATATTTTTTGCGGCGAATCCCGGCGGTGTCAATCAGCCAATAGGCTTGCCCGTCCCGTTCCACCAGGGTATCCACGCTATCACGGGTGGTGCCGGAAATGGGGCTGACAATCGCCCGCTCCGCTCCCACCAGGGCGTTTAACAAGCTGGATTTGCCCACGTTAGGCCGCCCGATAATGGCGACATGGATGGGTTCCGGGGCGGAGCCACCCACCACCGGCGGCAGATGGGGCAGGAGCGCATCCAGCAAATCCCCCACCCCGGAACCGTGCCCCGCTGAGATGGGATAGGGTTCCCCCAGCCCCAGCTCCCAAAATTGGGCGGCCTGGGTCAGCCCCTGGGTAACGGATTCGCATTTATTCACCGCCAGGAAAATGGGGAGGGGTTGTTGGCGCAACCACTGGGCAATTTCCGCATCCCCCGCCGTGGGGCCGGTTTGCCCATCCACCAGGAAAATCACCGCCTGGGACTCAGCCATCGCCGTCATCGCCTGCTGGCGAATCTGGGGTAGAAATTCCGTGTCGTCAGCAAACACCAGACCGCCCGTATCCACAATCAAAAATTCCCGGTCTTGCCAAAAGGCTGGCCGGTAGTTGCGGTCACGGGTCATTCCCGGTTGGTCATAGACAATCGCCTCCTGTCCCCCGGCGATGCGGTTGACTAGGGTAGATTTGCCCACATTGGGGCGGCCAATCACGGCCACAATCGGCAGGGACATGGGCGAGGAGAACGGCGATTTAGCTTCCAGCATATCGTGTCCGCTTCGCCCGCAGCGCAACCCGCTTCACCCCTATTCCGGGGGAGACTCCGGCAGGGACTGGCGTTCCGGGGGGAGCCGCAAGGGCGTGGGGCGTTTCCAGGTGTTCCAGGCGGCCTGGACTCCCACCCAGACACTGCGGGTGGAAACCTGGGTGCGGCGGACGGTTTGCCGGGTGCCCTGCACGCCTTGGTTCACCTGCTCGACGATACGGTTGGCACTTTGCACCCCCTGGCTGACATCATCGGTCAGGTCACTGATTTCCATCCCGGTCAAGCGAATCGCATCCAGGGTGGGGGGCAAATCCCGGCTGAGGGTATCGGCCAATTTGTCAATGCTCCGGGCAGCCCGGGCGATTTCCTGCACCGCCGGCACCAGGGCAATCAACACCGCCGTCAGGGAGACGGCCACCAGCAGGAGCGATAACCCCAGGATGAAAATCGCCTCAGCCACGGTTCTGCTGGCGTTGGTGTTCTTGCCGACCCGCCTCTACCCCCGCATGCAGTGCCGTCTGTAGCCGTTCCCAATTGCGCTGCCATTGGTTCTGGAGGACTCCCGTCCAGCGTTGGGCTTGGAGTTGCAGATTCCCCGACACATCGGCGGTCAGTTCCGGGAGTGCCGCCGCCGTTTTTCGCAACACCTTGCGGGTTTCCTGACCGGAACGGGGTGCCAATACCATCCCCGCCACCAGCCCAGCGACCCCTCCCACGACAAAACCACCCAAAAACGCCCCGGTGTTGTTACGGCTCATGGTTTTTTGCCCTGTTTGCTACCCCACTCTGGCTTTACTGTATCCCATGGCCGGGGGGATGATGCAAATGCTGACGCAACCGGTCTAAAATTGCCCCCTGGTCAATCGCCCCCACCAGGCGGTGTATCTGCTCCCGGGCACTGCCCGTCCCCCAGGTTTTGCCCTGGATAAAATATTGCCACCCCACCCGCCCCACCAGGTAGGTCGCCAGACCCGCCACCGCCCCCTGCCCCGTCGCCACCGCCAGGTAAGGCATCAGGGTCGCCGCCCCACCCCAACCCAGTAGCCCTTTGAGGAGACTCGCCCCCGCCCCCAAGCCCCCCAGACTCCCCGCCAGGAGAGACAACATCTTGGCGGCCTCCACCGGGGTCAACGACACCCCCGCCCGCTGCGCCAACCGGAGCAGGAGGGCAGCATCCATGGCTACCCCCACCAGCAAATCCACCCCCAGCAGGGGATTCACCGCCACCGCCAGGGCTTTGGTGGTACTGGCACGCCAGATCAGGGCTTCAATTTGGGCGGGGGGTGTCAGCAACGGGGGAGACTGGGCGGTGGTTTGTAGGGCGTTGAGTGCTAACAAAGCGGGGGCTAAGGTCGCTAAATGGTTGGCTAATACCCGCTGTAACTCATGCACCTGCGGAGCAAGGGACTGTCGTACCACCGTCCCCGTTGCGGTTTTCTGCCAGCCCGTGGGTTGAGCCGCCACCCAGACCACATCCGCCGGAGCAACCCAATGGGCGAGTTTGCCGGTCTGCCAGCGGGTCTGGAGTTGCGCCTGAGCCGCCGGGGGATACTGATCCATTTTGTTCATCACCACCACCACGGGTTTCCCGCTACGCACCAACCGGGAAAGGATACCCATCTCCAGGCGGTTGGGGTCGCCACTCAGGACGAGTAACACCAATTCCGCCCCCAGAGCCAATTCCCACACCCCCGCCGCCGTGGTTTCCCCCACCTCGTCCAGCCCCGGCGTGTCCACCCATTCCACCCCCCCCCACGCCTGACTAAAAAACGACTGCGCCCCGCGGGTTACTCCATGTATCGCCCCCGTCCCAAAAACCCGTTCCCCCACCAGGGCATTCAATACACTGGATTTGCCCCGTCCCACCAATCCCAAGGCCACCACCCGCACCCAGCCCGCCTCCAGTCGCTGGCGCACCGACCCGGTCGCCACCAGCCGTGCTTGCGCCACGCACCACGCCCCCCGCAAGGCCGCCCAATCCCGCACCGGATAAATCCCCGCTTGCCCCATGCCAAACCCCCTTTATCCCCATTGTGCGTCCCCGCCACCGAGAGAATGTAAAATTTTGTTGCCATTTGCCGGACAGTTAGTTACATTTGTTAATGTAAACCCGTTTGAGGAACTGGGTCATGCAAGAGCAAACTCCGGATACCAAGTTTGGCTTCACCAATTTTGCGGAAACTTGGAATGGTCGGCTGGCGATGTTGGGCTTTGTGATCGGGATTGCGACCGAACTGTTGACCGGCAAAGGGATTTTGTCCCAACTGGGCTTGATGTAATTGCCCCGTCGGGTTTGCCCCTGGCATTGGTACGAAAAACGAAACTTTATCGCCTGGGGTCGCTCCGGGCTTTTTTGTGTTTTATCCTGGAAGAGTGGGTTCAAAGGGGGCGTATGGCACTCATCCGGGTCGGTAGCCAGGTGTTTAATACGGACTACATTGTGCGGGTGCGCTTAAACGACAGCAATTCCTTTAGCAATAATTGCGTCACCCTGTTGGTGGATGAGGGGGCGGGTACCTTGACCGGCGACCCCAACGGGTTCAACGGCCACTGGGGTTTGCAGGCCTACTCCTTTTACAACGACCAGGCCAACCAATTGCGGGGGTTTTTCACCAGCCCGGATTATGTCCTGGATTTGACGGTGGCCGAACCCTTGTCCATGACGGCGGGAGTGGAATAGGTGAATTTTGTCCTGCAATCGTCCTATCTGTTGGGTTTGGTGACCCTGCTGGTGGTGGCTGCCCTGCTGGTGGCACGTCAGGTCTGGCGCACCCGCACCACGGAAACCCGCCTCAACCAACTGCAAGAGGCGGTCAACGGGGGCACCGCCACGGCGACGGACTACTACGAATTGGGGGGCATTTATCTGCGTAAAAAGCTCTATGTGCAGTGCATCAATCAATTCCAAAAGGCATTGAAAATTTGGGAACCAACGGATACCGATGGCCTTGCCAAGGTCTATAACGCCCTGGGCTATGCCTATTTCAGCCAAGAGCAGTACGACCTCGCCATTCGCCAGTACCGGGAAGCACTGAAATGCCAACCGGCGTATGTCACCGGGATGAACAATTTGGGTCACGCCTACGAGAAGAAAAAACTCACTGCCCAAGCCCTGGAAATGTACGAACAGGCGTTGCGGCTTGCCCCGGACAACCCCACGGCGAAACAAAGAGCCAATGCCCTGCGGAAACGCTTGGCACCCACGGGGTAAAGGAGGGCGCTATGGTTCCGGTTACCGCCATTGCCAAAGCCATGATCAACTTTCGTGACCTTGAGGACAAACTCGGTCTGAGGCGCACCCAAAACCCCAATTTTTTCCCAGAGTGGCAGATGCTACTCCCCGAACTGACTCATACAGAAGTCGTCAGATTGAATTGTTTATCGCAGCGATATTTAACCTACTTAGAAGAAGGTGAGGTTAGTGAAGGCACCCTGAATATCATATTGCTGGCACCGTTATTAGACGTATTGGGTTTATGGGATTCACCCTATCGGATTCGGGGCGAAACGTGGGTGGAAGTGCAGACCCAAATGGATACCGAAGCAGGCAGAATCACCCTCGAAGGACGCATTGATGCCCTAACCATCCAAGATCATTTTTGGTTGGTGGTGATGGAAGGGAAACGCAGTGGTTTTAGTGTCGTGCGAGCCGTTCCACAGGCAGTCGCTTATATGTCCGCCAGCCCCAACGAACCGATTTTTGACCTGGCCACCAACGGCTATGATTATTTGTTTAGCAAGTTAGTGGGCAGTGAATTTGGTTTATCGGATAACTTTACTTTGCTTTCGGATGCTGAGCGCAATCTCCTGCGGGTGGCGCAAGTGCTGAAACATCTGGTGAGGTTGAATGTTTGCCCAACCAATCACAGCCAAGGAGAAACCATCAATGACTGACCTACTCATGCACCAAAATGAGCATTACGTTGTTTTAACACCGGGCGCACCGGAGCAGTTTTGCACCGAGGCGGAACTGCGGCAGCAACTCCAGGAACTGGTGGCGCAGAGCCGGGATTTCAGCCCGGAATTGGCCGCCTTGGCCACCACTGCCGAGCGGGTGCAGTACCTATTGGATACGGGGTGTCGCTGGGAATGGGGTGCGGATGAATTTATCGAATGGTATGCCGTCCGGTTGGAAAAACCCCTCGCCCCACCCCAACCATGATTGTAAATCTGCTGTTGCTCCTGGTGGCCTACCTCTGCGGCTCCCTACCGCCAGGGTATGTGGCGGGGCGGCTGGCGGGGATCGATATTCGCCAGGTGGGTTCGGGTTCCACCGGGGCAACCAATGTCCTGCGTACCCTGGGCAAGGGGCCAGCCCTGGCGGTCTTTCTCCTGGATGTGGGGAAAGGGGTGGTGGCCATAGGCTTCAGCCGGTGGCTGTGGCAGGTATTTCCCGCCCTTGACCCCGCAGATCAGCGTCCGTGGTGGGAATTGGTTTATGCGTTGGCGGCGGTGGTGGGGCACAGCAAATCCCTGTGGATCAACTGGCAGGGGGGCAAATCCGTGGCTACGGGGTTGGGGTTGTTGGCTTTTTTTGCGTGGCCGGTGGCTCTGGCCGCCTTGGGCATGTTCGGGTTTCTGGTCGCCACGGTGCGGATCGTCTCGGTGGGTTCTTTGGGAGCCTGTTTGGCGGCGGTGGGGCTGGCGGTGGGGCTGGGCGTTCCCCCCGCTTATCAGATGTATGTATTGCTGGCTACCCTGTATATTTTTTGGTGTCACCGCAGCAATATCCACCGGTTGCTCCAGGGGACGGAACCCCGCTTAGGTCAGACGAAACCAGCAGGAGAATAACATCTCTGTTTAGCAAACATCCGTTGCAAAAGGCAAATCTAAAAACACTCCCAGGGAACTTTCCCCACCCAAATAACCTTGGTACAATCGCAAGCAACGGTAATTATTAAGGCCATGACCGACTTCGGGGATGTACAAATCAAGGCCGATTCTCGCAATCGAGCCACGGGCGACCGGATGGTGACGGTGTTGCTCACCCGGTTTCCCTACACCCTGTTGCAGGAGTTGGCGACCCATCGGTTATTGCGCCAGGGGGGGCTGGTAGAAGTGCTGGGGGATACGAATCCCTTTACCGAAGTCACCAGTCGTTCCAGTGGTTCCTCGCGGGCGATTCCGGTGGAGCGGGTGATTCAGCGCATTCTGGATGACCCGTTTATTCCCCAATTCAGCCAACATCAAAAGGGGATGCAGGGGGTCGAGATTGATGACCCGGAATTTCAAACCCAAAATGAACAGATTTGGCGCAACGCCCTGGCACAAAATGTAGATTTTGCCCGCCAATTAGCCGCCCAAGGGGTGCATAAACAGCACGTCAATGATTTACTGAAACCTTTTCTACGCATCCCCATTTTAATCACCGCGACGGAATGGGAAAATTTCTTTTATCTGCGTACCGATAAACCCTGTCGCCCCGAGTTTAGGGCTTGGGCGATTGCGATTCAAAATCGCTTAAAAAACTCCCAACCCCAAGAACTCAGTCCTGGCGGGTGGCATATTCCCTTTGGAGACCAAATGCCCCCGACTTTATCCCTGATGGCACAGTTACAAGTCGCAACCGCCCGGTGTGCCCGTTTGTCCTACGCCACCCACAGCGGTCAACGGGATGTGCAGGAGGATGTGCGACTCCATGAACAACTTTTACAAGATGGACACATGGGGCCTTTAGAGCATAGTGCAATGGCGGTGGTGGATTATTTCACCGCTCCCCCCAAAATTCCCTGCTATGCTTATGTACCAGGGTGCACAACGCCGGTTTTTACCCGCAATTTTCGGGGATTTTACAGCTATCGAGCCATGAGCGAAGATGGCCATTTAGGACAGTTAACCCTCATTTCATCGGAGTAATCAAAGTATGATTTTAACGGATTTGGAACTGAATCAACTCTGTCAGGGCAACCCACCTTTGGTCGCCCCCTTTGATCCTAGTTTGATCAACCCGGCTTCTTTAGATATTCGCATCGGTACGTCTGGGTTAATTGAACAGGAAAATGGGGAGCATACTCCCGTAGATTTTAGTAATGATGATATTAACCAGCCCTATATTTTGGAGCCGCAAACCTGGCTTTTGGTGGCTTCTTTGGAGGTATTTCATATTCCAGAATTTACCGCCGGAGAGGTGCGCCTCAAGTCATCCCGCGCCCGAGAGGGATTTGATTTGTCCCTCGCCCTTTGGCTCGACCCGGGCTGGCAGGGTTCCCATTTAACGATGGCTTTGCGGAATACGACCCGGTTTCGGCGGTTAGGCATCTATCCGGGGTTGAAAATTGCCCAGGTGATTTTGCACCGCCTGTCCAATGTGCCCCAGAATAGCTATGCCCAAACGGGGCGGTATAATTTTGACCGACAGGTGCAGGGTTCCAAGGGTTAATGCAAGTGTTAATGCCAGTCATGCGTAGTGTCCTATTACCCCATGAAGTATTGATCCATGCCTAAATTTGTGGTTACCGGCCATTATTGCCGGGATGTGGAAACGCAGCGGGTACCCTATCGGCAAGCCCATCTGACGGGTTTAGCCCAACAAAAAGAATTGGGCATACTCGTCACCATCGGCCCAACCCAGGACTTAACCCGGTTTTTTGCCATTTATGAAGCTGAATCGGCGACCCAGGTGCAGGAGTTGATTGAACAAGACCCCTACTGGCAAAACGGGATTTGGACGGACTACGAGGTCATTCCGTGGATTCAGGCCATTTAACTGCCCTGCACCGGCATTCATGGTCGAAGTTAATCTGTGGGGCGAGTTACCAAGATACGGCCAGCATCGAACCCCTAAGTCGGATTTTTACCCTGGCGGGGGTGAATTGTATTGACGTGTGCGCCGACCCCGCCGTGGTGCAGGCCGCCTATCGGGGCATCCAACGAGCCGGTACGTCCCCCCCCTGGCTGATGGTGAGCCTCAACGATGACACCGACCCCCACTTCCGCAAGGCGCATTTTGACCCTGAATCCTGCCCCCCGGATTGCCCCCGCCCCTGCGAACGGGTGTGCCCAGTACAGGCGATCACTTCGGCGGGGGTGGCGGCTCCCCTGTGCTATGGCTGTGGTCGTTGTCTGGATATTTGTCCATACGACTATATTACTGAGCGTACCTATGTGCATCGTCCGGGAGCAGTGGTTGAATTATTACAAAATCAACCCATCTCCGCTCTGGAAATCCATACCCAGGTGGGGCATGAAGCCAGTTTTCAGCGGGTGTGGCGGGAACTCCAGCCCTGGGTGTCCCGGTTAAAAATACTCGCCATCAGTTGTCAGGATCATCAGCAGGTAATTCCGTATTTGTGGAATTTATACAAAATGATTACGCCCTTACCCTGTGCCCTGGTCTGGCAGGCCGATGGCCGTCCCATGAGTGGGGATATTGGGGCAGGAACCACCCAGGCCACCGTGCGCTTTGCCGAAAAAATCTTGGCGCAAGGGCCGCCGGGGTTTGTGCAGTTGGCGGGGGGCACCAACCAGGCCACCTGGCCGTTGGTACAAAAATTAAACCTGCCCATTCACGGGGTCGCCTACGGCAGTTACGCCCGCAAACTCCTGCAACCGTATTTACAAAACTTAGACGATGACCAGACTTTAGCCCAGGCCGTGACCCTGGCGAAACATTTAATCCATCCTAAAACACCCGATGGTGGAGGCTGGGCATCTGCCGCCGCACCTGCGCCAAGCGTTCCGGGTTGATTTCAGCTATTGCTACGCCCGGTTGATCCCCCGCATCCGCCAGTACCACGCCCCAGGGGTCAACAATCATGGCGTGGCCGTGGGTTTGACGGCGGGGGTAGTGCCAGCCCACCTGCGCCGGTGCCAGAACGTAGCAGGTATTTTCAATCGCCCGGGCTTGCAGGAGCACCTGCCAGTGGTCTTTGCCCGTGTAGGCCGTAAACGCCGCCGGGATAAAGAGAATCTCCGCCCCCACCTGCGCCAAATGACGGTACAGTTCCGGAAAGCGCACGTCATAACAAATGGACAGACCGATATGCCCCAATTCTGGCTGGTGATACACCGGGGGCAGAGTCACGCCCGCCACGACGGTACGCGATTCCTGGTAGGTGTTGCCGTCCGGGAGATTGACATCAAATAGATGTACTTTGTCATAACGTATTTGCACCTGCCCGTCCGGGCTAACCACCATTGCCCGATTGACCACCCGTTCCCCATCCACCGGTACCGGGTGCCCCCCCGCCAGCAGGGTGACCTGGAACCGTTGCGCGAGGGTACGCAAACATTGCTCGGTCACCTTGGCGATGTGAGCCGCCTGGGCGATTTTTTCCTGCTCTTCCCCCATAAAGGCGAAATTTTCCGGCAAGCCGACCAGGGTAGCCCCCCGATGGCAGGCCAAGTCCACCAATTCCGCCAACTGCGCCAGATTCTGCTCGACCGCCGGCCCACTGGTCATTTGTAAAGCCGCCGCCAAGTAGGAGTGCATCATACGCCAGGGAGCGAAAAGGGCGTGACTGGGTGGCGCATCATCAGGGCGAAGGTTAGCTGTTGCGGAGTTTGCGAATCAGTTCCCGCAGTACATCGGTCTTGGTGCGACCTTTGGCGGCACAGTAGCTTTCCAATTTGACTAGCTCCTCGTTAGGTAAGCGGATAGTCAGTACACGATCCGAAGGGGGTTTGGTTCTAGGCATAGTCGCAAGTACAGATAAGTGACTAAAGAAATGTACCGATCTTGTAGGGGAGCTTAATTCTGGAAGAATCGACAGCGTCGTTCTGGCATCAAAGTGCCTTAATGAGTTATTAAACAACCTTTCGCCGGGATTGGCAAGGACTTGACAAGGACGGAGTCGGTACAAACGCTGGCAATCCCCCAGCACATTTCAGAAATTGGTGGTAATGGCAACGACTGGGCAAGTGGGAATACATTGCTCACATACGATACAGCGACTACGGCTAAAGTGGAGCCGAAAATCCCGATCCAGGGTAAGCGCCTGGGTGGGGCACACCCCCGTGCAGAGGCCGCAATCAATACAGCGTTGGGTATCAATCAGGATTTCTCGGCTGCTGTGGGCGACTTCAATACCGCTCTCGCTCAACCATTCCAGGCCGGCGGCCAGTTGATCCATATCGCCGCTCAGTTCCACGACCAGTTTGCCGACTTGGTTGGGGGCGACCTGCGCCCGGATGATATTGGCGGCGATATTAAAATCCTTGGCCAAGCGGTAGGTGATGGGAATTTGCACCATCTGGCGGGGGAAGGTGAGGGTAACCCGTTGTTTCATGGGGGGTTCACAGCAGGTGAATTTAGGCAATTACTTTCAGGATAACCTGGGGTTCATCGTAGGGTTATGGTACTTTTTTAGTGATGACCCCCTCACCCATGCTCCTATGGAACTTTTTATTCTTACCCCCGCCACGGAAGAAAGCTACGGCCAACCTCCCACGACCATTACCCTGCCCATGACCCGGCTGGATAGTACCCAAGTGACCGGCTTCAAACAGCAGTATGAAACTAAAGTGGCGGGTCAAGCCTGTCACCTGGGCATTGATTTGTCGCGGGTGGAATTTTTGGATAGCGCGGGCTTGGGAGCTTTGGTCGCCTGCCACAAACACGTGCGGGCGTTGGGGGGAGAAATTGGCTTGATTGCGCCCCGGAATGTGATTTTACGCCTCCTGCAAATGACCTCCCTGGATAAGGTGCTGATGGTCTATGCCAGTGCGGCGGATTTTGCCCACAGTATGGGTGTCTAAATCCCGTAGCTTTTGCCAATCACCCATTGCCTGCGGAAAAACCGTGCCAGTTGTGTCTCCCCTAGGGTTAAACAAATCGGTCGCCCGTGGGGGCAGGTGCGGGGGGAGCGGGTGGACTGCCATTGCTCCAGGAGGGTCTGCATCTGGGGTAATGTTAGTACCATGCCATTACGAATCGCACTGCGGCAGGCCAGGTTCACGGTCGCTTGCTCCCGGTCGTTGAAATGGCTGAGTTCCACCAGTGCCGCCGCCCATTCCGCCGGTCGTTCGGCCAGGGTGTGGGGAATCTGCCGCACCGCCCATTGCTGGGGACCAAAGGCTTCCGGGGTGAAACCGTACTGGGTCAGCCGCTCCACCTGTGCCGGGGTCAGCGAGGTTAAAATTACCGGGCTATCCAGGATAAGTAACTGCCATTCTTGTTGCAATTGTTCATACAAAAACCGTTCGTGGGCGATGTGTTGTTCCACCAGCCATAGCCCCGCCGGATGTTCCGCCAGGATGTAGGTGCGATGAATTTGCGCCAGAGCTTTTAGGGTGGGGTGGACTTGGTAATTAGCCGATGTTTCGGCGGCCTGCATCAGGCGTTTGACCCTGGGGTAATCGCTTTTACTGGGGGGAGTCACGCCCAAACTCTGGTCACATAAATGGAGTAATTTCGCTTGCCAATGCTCTTGATTTTTTAAGTACAGTTGACTCTTGGCCGGGTGGTGGTGCCAGTCCACCTGCTCCGGGGGAATGTGGAAGTGGGCAAACAGCAAGGGGAACCGTCCCCGGGGCAACAGCCGTTGAAAATGCTGGCTCACGGCGGTGGTCAATGCGGGCCATTCCACACAACGACCGTTCACGGCCAACCAAATCCGGTCGGGGCGAGGGCGGTGGTGCTGGTCAGGGAGGGCAAAAACCAGGGTCAGGTCGTCCTGGTCAGCGGTTTGGAGTTGGGTGTCTGCCACCTGAGGAATAGCCTGGGTCAAGCGGTCGCTGACCGTCCCCGGCCAGAGGTGCCAGGTTTTGCCGGGAAATTCCACCTGCCAGGTGGTCTGGGGGTGGCAGAGTGCCATTTGCTGAATCCATAGTTGCATCTGGCGCAGTTGTTGCGGCCAACTGGGTAAGCTCTGTTGACGTTGAGGCCAACCGGCAAACAGGCAACTGACGGTAACGATGGTGCCGGGGGCGAGGGGGGTGACCTGTTGTTGCCGTACCTGCCCCTGGGAATCGTACTGCACCTGCCAACCCTGGGGCGCATCGGCACAACGGCTGGCAATGGTCAGGTCGGCCAATTGTGCCAGACTGTAGAGGGCTTGCCCCCGAAATCCCAGGGTGTGGATGCGATAAAAATCCTGCGGGTGCTGAATTTTGCTGGTGGTGTGGGGGGTAGCCGCCAGGGTGAGCGTGTCTAACGTCATGCCCCGGCCATTGTCCGCCAATCGCACCCCATCCGGTGCCACCCGCAGATGGAGATGGGTGGCGTGGGCATCCAGGGCATTTTCCCCCAATTCCCGCACCACTGCCCCCAGGGAATCAATCACTTCTCCGGCGGCCATCCGTTCGATCAGTTCCGGGGCGAGCAGGTGGAGGGTCATGGGCGTAACCTGAGGGAGTAGCACTCGTTGAGAATGTCTGGGGATGATTATTTTAAGGCGTAGATATGCGTGGCAGTCATTAACTTGTTGTTGACTTGCAATCTTACTTTTAGAGTACAGGAACCGGCAAATACCCGGATGCGTCTGTAGTCAAGCAATCATTAAGCAATCCCAGGAACCAGTACCGATGATAAAATATCCGCTCGCCATTTTTCTCGCATTCATTCCCCACCTGGCTATGACACAAACCCCCGTGGAACTCCTGAAACTCAAGATACAGTCCGATGACCAAGTGGTGCGGGACATTCGCTTTTATGGCACGGATATTGACCCCAATACCAGTTCCGTGGATGACCAATTTTCCCTCACGATTGATGGGCAAAATGTGCCGATTAACCCGGAATTATCTCGGCGTTTGGAGGGACTACGGCGCAGTTTTAGTTATGACAGTTTATCGGGCGGTATTCATCTCAAAGAACCCGGTGGCCCGATGTGTATGATGGCCGGACCCGCCCAGGGCATGGTGTTGGAAACCCGCTATCTCACCTATGAAAATTACAAAATTACCAACAGTGAGATGAAGCCGGTGTTGACGGTACCCCAAAACTGCTTATTTACCACCAAAATCAGCCCTCAAAATGCGATGGCACGGGAGGACGCACGGGCGGCGTTGGAAATTTTATTCACCCTCAGCCAAACCCTGCCCCAAGGCTCCTGAACGTCCTCGCCGGGGTTACAATAGAAGCGAATCCCCGGAGAACTGGTCATGTTACTCAAAAGTACCACCCGTCATATTCGCATTTTTGCCGCTACGGTGCAGGAGGGTGTCCTCATCCCCAGCGATACGGAATTGACCGTGGATGTTGACCCGGACAATGAATTCAACTGGACGGAAGCGACCCTGGCACGGGTGCATGAAACGTTTGCGGAACTGGTCAAGGCGTTTCAGGGGGCGGATTTAACCGATTACACCCTGCGGCGGATTGGTTCTGACCTGGAACACCTGATCCGGGGAATGTTGCAAAAAGGGGAAATTTCCTACAACCTGAATAGCCGGGTGTTGAATTACAGCATGGGGCGACCCCGGTTGGACATGGCACAGGGGAATTAGTGGGTTCGTCCGTTAAATTTAACCGTACCAGCGTTGGGCAGGATTACTCAATAACCACCGGGCGACCTGGGCATCCCCTTCGTCCCAGGCGAGTCGTTCGGCGGCGACTAAAACGTGGTGCATCATCTGGCGGGGGGTCATGACCTGTTGCATTTCAGCGAGAATGGCGGTGGCGGCTTCCATATCCCGGTCGCGTAAGGCATGGGTTAATTGATTGGGCATGGCGGCTTCCCCATCAAGTATTTTTATTTAGCCCTAAATTCCTAATTTTGGGGGATTATTTTTCGGTAATTTTGCGTTTATTTAGGTGGGTTCATTTGGGTGGGATATTTCTTAAACTCTGTTACAAAAGGATACTTCCGGTGATACAGCCATTACATTTGCAGTGTGAGGATCAATTTTGTAGTTAGAGTGTAAAGGGTTGCACCGCCCCGCAAGAGAAGCACCTAGGGTGTATAGTCCTCCCAAATCTTGAGGCGAAAACCTGACCCGACTTAGCTTTAGCACATGGACAATGGGTTATTGCTTCAGTTGCCATAAATGCCAATCGCCATTAGAATTCCCTGTTGAATCGCCTGGAAGGTTTCACGCAGAAGAAATCCGTAGGGTTCTGTATCCAGATAATCCTTTTCAACCGTTGTAATCAAGTCGCACATCGCCACCGAGGGACGCTCTAAGCCGCCCTCTCCCGCTTTTATCTTGACCCGGCCTGGGTGAACCGATGTAGCATTGAAATCTGATGAAAATGGAACTACCAAAACCGTCCGACCGTGCTGGTTGCGGGTATCGGTAGTCCTAGTTTTGTAATGGTTAAAATGGGTAGAGACCGAGTTAAGAGG
>CAYZTU010000001.1:149668-221292 GCA_964481635.1 uncultured Synechococcus sp. | reverse complement strand
GGCTAATGTCCTTCGGACACGCAGGCTAATGTCCTTCGGACACGCAGGCTAATGTCCTTCGGACACGCAGGCTATGGGCATTCCAGCGAGATGACGTTCTGCTAATTGCAACAAATAAATGTGTCCTGTGATAGACCCCATACTAAATGAGCATTAGTTTTAATATGGCGTATCCAATCTGGAATAATACGTTGGAGTCCTAGGGCACCCCCGTCTCTGGTTCTTCAGAACTGCTCTCTTGTGCTATGGGCGGTTGCCGTTGGGTCGGTCGTGATATAAAAAGTCAGGGCTTGCGGGGGGCAGTTCCGGGTGAAGGGGTCGGTACTGGGTCAACGGCTGGCAGTGGTGGTGGGTCTGGTGGTGATTGCCCTGTGGATCGTTGGGCCAGGGGCACGCTGGGTCACACCGAAAATTCAGGATGTGGCAGCATTAGGGGCGTTTGTGGGTACCTTGGCGCAGGTGCTGTCGGGGGTATTGGGCTTTACGATCTCGGCGGTGGCGATTGTGGTGCAGTTGAGTGCCGAAAGGTTTAGCCCCAAGGTCACGGAACTATTTCTGCGGGAACGCACGAATTTGTTAACCATTTTATTTTTGATTATTGCCAATTTAATCAGCGTGTGGACGGCTTTGGCCTTTGCGTTTGACCCTATTCCCTTTGCTTTGGTGGTGATTAATTTACTCCTGGGGAGTATGGCATTTATTATTTTGATTCCTTATTTTATTTTTGTGTTGGATTTTCTCCAACCTAATTCCATTATCCAAAGTTTAGAACGGCAAGTCCAACGGGCAATTATCCAACAGTTTGAGTCATCGGAATCTCTCGTCAGGGTCAGCCAAGTCCATTGCAGTTGTTTGTCTGCTTTAGGGGAATTTCGCTCGATTGCCATTAGTGCGATTCACCAACGGGATCAGGCCATTATTTTGGGTTGCTTAGAAAGTTTGCGGGATTTGGCTGTCTTTTATGGGGAGTATAAATCCCAACTCCCAGAACTTTGGTTTCGGCTCACACCACCGGTGTATAAAGATTCGGAATTTATCTCGGTGGATGCGAGTAAATTGCGGGAAATCGAAGCTCAAAAAATTTGGTTAGAAGTAAAAATTTTTCGCCAGTATCAAGGCATATTAACTAATTCGCTACTCGTTTCCGCCGAAACCTGTACCCTGATAGGCATTTGCACTCGGGAAATTGGCGAACAGGCTCTGGATTTAGGCCATAGGCATATTATCCATTTGACGGTGAAATTTTTTAATACCTATCTCCGTTTAGTGATGAATCAACGGGATATTCGAGCCGGTTATAATATTATTAAGCAATATCGTTTGTTAGCAGAACAAGCCCTGTTGCAGGGGTTTGATGATACGGCTTTGGAAATTGGTCAGCACTTTCGTTATTACAGCATTATTGCGTATAAGGCGAGTTTATTTTTTCTGTGCGAAACCTTTGCCTACGATTTGGGGCATTTGGTGCAAACCTGCTCGAATTTGGGAGATGAGGTACATCGCAATTTATTGGATATTTTCTTAAAAATTGACCAAGACCCGGAGAGTGAACAACAGGAACAATCCTCCCGTGGGGTACGCAAATCCCAGGTGAAGTTGGCGGCCTATTATCTCAGTCGGGGGGATAAATCCCTGGCGGATTTGATTTTCCATGATATGCAACAGGAACCCTACGCTCGGGTGCAGATTATTTGTGAGGAATTATTATCCACCCTGGAGGATTTTTGGGAATTTACCGACCGAGGGGAGAGTTTTTACTACATGGAACTGGAACTGCATCCCTACGTGCGGGAGTTTTTCAGTTGGTTTTCCCCGCCGTCAATTCCGGCTCCGGGATGATTTCGTAGGCTGCCGGGGCGATCAAGGATTGGCCGGTCATTTCCGCCGGTTGGGGCAACTGTAAAATGTCCAAAATGGTGGGAGCCACATCCGCTAACCGCCCGCCCTGGCGCAGTTGCACGTCCCCCCCATGCCCCGGAATTTTCGCCCCTTCCCCCTCGACCAAAATCAACGGTACGGGGTTGGTGGTGTGTGCCGTCCAGGGGTTGCCCTGCTCGTCCTGCATGGTTTCCGCATTACCGTGGTCGGCGGTGATCAGCACCGTCGCTCCGACTTGGCTGGCGGTGGTCAGCAGTTGTCCCAGGCAGTGATCCACGGTTTCAATGGCGGTGATGGCGGCGGCCATTTGCCCCGTATGGCCGACCATATCGGGATTGGCGTAGTTGACAATCAGTAAATCATACTGCTTTGATTCCAGAGCATCTATCACCGCCTCGGTGACTTGCTGGGCAGACATGGCTGGTGCCCGGTCGTAGGTGGGGACTTGGGGGCTGGGGATCATCAACCGTTCCTCGCCGGGAAAGGGCTGTTCCCGACCCCCGTTGAAAAAGTAGGTGACATGGGCGTATTTTTCCGTCTCGGCAGCCCGCAACTGCTTCAGCCCGTGCTGAGCGACCACTTCCCCCAGGAGATTGGTGAAATTTTGCGGCGTAAACACCACCGGCACGCCCAGACTGGGGTCGTATTCCGTGAAGGTGACGACATCTAATGACGGCAAATACGCCCGCTCAAAACCCGAGAATTTGGGGTCAACAAAAGCCCGTACCAACTGCCGCATCCGGTCGGGACGGAAATTGTAAAAAATCACCCCATCCCCACCCTGAATGGCACCGGAGGTCAACCGCACCGGCGGGATAAATTCATCCGTCACCCCCGCTGCATAACTCTGTGTCAACAATTCCACCGCCGGAATAGCTTTGCCCGCTCCGTCCGTAGTCATGACCGCATAGGCTTGCTGGATGCGCTCCCAGCGTTTATCTCTGTCCATGGCATAGTACCGACCGCTGACGGTGGCGATGGTGCCAATCCCCAGATGGGTGAGATAGGCTTGAATTTTGGCCAAATACTCCTGTCCGGCGGTGGTGAGGGTATCCCGCCCGTCCGTGATGGCATGGACACACACCTGGGCAAAACCCTGCGCCTGGGCAAAATCCAGCAACGCCAGCAGGTGATCCAGATGGGAATGCACCCCGCCCGTGGAACACAACCCCACCAGATGCAGGTTGCCCCCCCGTCCCCGCACCCGCTCCGCCATTGCCAGCAATACGGGATGGTGCAACAGTTCCCCCTCGGCGGCAGCGTCGGAAATGCGGACAAATTCCTGGGGCACAACCCGACCGGCACCTAAATTGAGATGTCCCACCTCGGAATTGCCCATTTGTCCCGCCGGTAAGCCCACATCCCGTCCCGATGCTTGGATCAGGGTATGGGGGTAGGCGTGCCAAAGGCTATCCATTACCGGGGTCGTTGCGTTGACAATCGCATTTGCTGTCGGGTTTTCCCGATAACCCCAACCATCCAAAATCACCAAAACAACCGGGGCAGTAGGGTGGGACATAAGCGGTTCTCTCAGGGGATGGATTTTGTCCTCAATGATACTATTTACGATGAAATCCCCCGAATTGGCAAATCTTCACCCGGCGGCGGTCGCTACAGCAGCTCAGGTCTGGAGGTCGCCGGCATGTCTCCGAACGCTCATCCTGTACCTTCCCAAACCCGTCTGGATAAGAATTTCTAACCCACCCATCCACCGGGATTTGCGCGATGGCTTTAGGCATTATGGATATTTCTATCGCAATTTGATGGGATGGTATAGCTAGGGTAAGGTTGTCGCCTCAAGATTCTGGAAACCCAGTGCGGGGGGGTGCCCTGCGACCCATGACGCTTTGGATATAAAAATTATTCTCCTGGGGCAAATGGGATGGCCACACCTAATGTTTCATATTTCGGAACTGGGTAAAACTCGCATCAAATAACATTTTTGCGACCCCCGTCGGGCCATTGCGGTGCTTGGCAATGATCACTTCTGATACGCCCCGTTCCGGGGTATCGGGGTTGTAATACTCATCTCGATATAACATGATCACCACGTCCGCATCCTGCTCGATACTGCCACTTTCCCGCAAATCCGAAAGCATCGGGCGTTTGTTGGTACGATGTTCCACCCCCCGACTCAACTGGGATAGGACAATCACCGGCACTTGCAACTCCCTGGCGAGGGTTTTTAAGCCCCGGGTCATGCGGGACAATTCCAACACCCGGTTATCGCTGTTGGTGCCACTGTCCATCAGTTGCAGGTAATCAATCAAAACCAGCCCCAAACTCCCCTGCTCGGCCTGCAAGCGGCGACTTTTAGAGCGAATTTCCATCATCGTGGCGCTGGCGGAGTCATCAATAAATATCGGCAATTGCGCCAGGTTGCTGATGGCTTGGTTCAGGTTCGGCCATTCCTGCTCGGCAATGCGCCCCGTCCGCAGGCGGGTGCTTTCGATGCGGGCTTCGCTGGATAACAGGCGATACACCAGTTGTTCCTTGGACATTTCCAGGCTAAACAAGGCCGTGGGCAGGCGGTGGGTGGCGGCGATGTTGCGGGCGATATTGAGGCAAAATGAGGTTTTCCCCATGGAAGGACGACCAGCCACAATGATCAAATCCGAGCGTTGAAACCCCTGGGTGAGGGCATCCAGGTCATAAAACCCGCTGGTAATCCCCGGGGGCAACATATCCTCGGAGCGTTGCTCGATTTCTTGCCAGATGGTGCTGACCATTTCGGCGGTGGACACCAGTTCCTGGCGGGGTTGGCTCTGACAAATGGCAAAAATATGCTGTTCCGCCTGATCCAGCACCTGCTCCATGGGCACACTGGTTTCATACCCCAACCGGAGAATATCCTGCCCCGCTTGAATCAGTTGGCGGCGGAGGTATTTATCCGAGACGAGGGCGGCATACTGGTCAATGTTGACCGCACTGACCACCTGTTCGACCAACTGCACCAATTTGGCCGGCCCCCCCGCCTTCTCCAATAACCCCTGATCCTGCAACCAGGTAGCGACGGCGGTCATATCCGTCGGTTTTCCCTGCATTTGTAGACTGATGGCTGCCCGGTAAATATCCTGGTGGGATTGGATGTAAAAAAATTCCGGTTTCAGTAGATGACTAATCCGACTCAGGGCTTCCGGGTCAAGCAAAATTCCCCCCAAAATCGCCTCCTCCGCCGCCACATTTTGCGGGGGCAATTGATGGGGTGAAAAACTTAATTCAGAATTACGAGGACGATGGGGCGCATCCGAAAGCATAGGCAGGCCGTGATTTGCCCCCATTCTAACCAACAACGAATGTCCCGGCGCAAAACCCCATTAGGGGTGGTTGTGGAGGTATTGGTTCACGCTGTCCACCACCGCATCCACCACGCTCTGGCTCTGGAGTTGGGCATCCATTTCCGCTTCCAGGGCGGTGACCTGCTCCGGGGGCAGGTTCAGCAGGGCGACCAGCTTGCCGTAGGCGGCCTTTTCATCCTCATTCACGAGGGGTTCACCGGGGGCACGGCTACTCGCTTGGATGACCGCATAACCCAACTGCAAGACCAGGAATTTTTCCGTGTCACTTTGCAGTTTGGGAACAATCTCCTCCAGGGGAATATTCTGGGTGACGTAATCGTGCAATTCCTGGCGAATGTGCGCCTGTTGTTGCTGATCCTGGGCAAAAAGTTGGGAAAATCGGTCGAGGATCAGGGTACTTTCTTCCGGGGAAAGTTCCCCATCACTCCAGGACATGGCCGCCACGACCCGCAAAAGGTTCATCTGCCGGGGGGAAATGCTGGGCATCGCACTCATAAAAAATGTCCATCAAGGGGGATTATTTGGACGCTACCACAATCCCAAACCCTTCCTTGGTTTTTGATGAAATTTGTTATGGTTCCTGGCGGGCGACCGCCACCTGGTCAAGCCAAGCCCAATTTAGCCCCTGCCCTAACCCCTCGGTTCGGGTCTGAAACAGGCAAGTAAATGCTCCCGCCCCCGCCCCGGATTGCGGCCACAGACGGTAACAGGGGAAATCCGCTAGATGGGATTGCATCGGTACTAGGTCGGGCACCGCCACCGCCTGGAACTGGGGAAATTGCTGCTGAAACCACTGGCAATTGTCCTCATTCTCCTGCGGGCTGTAGGTGCAGGTCATGTAGGCCAAATAACCCCCCGGTTTGACCAGTTGGGCGGCATTGGCAAGAATCCGCCGTTGGCGTTTCCGGTTGGTGTTGATCGTCACGGGATGAAAACAGCCGGGATTTGTGTCCCCCTTGGCGAGGAGGGATTGCCCGGAACAGGGGGCATCCACCAGCACCACCCCGGCGGTTTGGGCTAGATGCTGGGCGAGTTGCTGACTATCCTGGCGCAAGACCACCCCCGGCACCTGACACCGCCGCAGATTACTCAGCAACATACCCACCCGTTTGCCGATGGGTTCATTGACCAACAATACCTGCGGTTGTAAGTACCGCCATGCCAACAAAGCCTTGCCCCCCGGAGCGGCACAGACATCCATTACCACCGCTTCCGGCAGAGAAATTGCCCCCAACACCGCCCCGGCAAATACGGAAGATATGTCCAGACAATAGTAGTACCCCAGGGCGTGGTAAGGATGCCGACCGGGTTGGGTATCGGGGGGGAGACGATCCACCCACGCCGGTTGCCAAGGGTAGGGCGGTAACCCCTCAAAAGGCGGGGGTTCCGGGCGAGGACGGCACCACAAAATCCCCGGAGTCCGGGGTTGGGGGTGTTGGAGGGCATCGGTAAAAGCCGCTTGTTCCTGGGGGTCATCCGGCCAGATTTGCCCCGCTAGTTTTGCCAAAAGACGGGGAACATGGGTCGTTGTCACCATCGGCAAAAAAATGATTTAGGACGAGCGGGGAGCCTCAGGGTTCTTCTTAGAAAAACCCCACACAAACAGGAGCAAAATCAAACTTGTTGTCACCCATTCCGGGGGAATTAATTCAGGTTTGACCGCCTTAATAATTAACCGCACCCCCACCACCACCACCGTCATATAACCCGCATCCTGGAGATGGGTATAAATTTCCAGCCAGCGGATAAATAAACCCGCCAAAAACCGCAGGGCAATAATGCCGATTACCCCGCCCAGGAGGACAAGCCAGGTTTCTTCCGCCACCGCAATCGCTGTGGTAATACTATCTAATGAAAACGCCAAATCCGTTAAGGCTAACGTCGGAATGACCTGCCAAATTGATTCCGCAGGGGTGAGGGTTTTGGCACTCTCGGTTTCTTCCTTGCCCCGGGTACGCACATAATTCCCCGCCAACCACAGTAAATACAATCCCCCCGCAATGGAAACCACTGCATATTTCAACACCCAGGTCGCCGTTAAAATTAACAAAATTCGCAAAATGAAAGCCACGGCCAACCCCCAGTTCAGGGCTTGTTGCTCTAACTTGGGGTCGTGTAGCCCCTGGACAATGGCGGCTAATGCAATGGCATTGTCAGCAGAAAGTACTGCTTCTAATAAAATTAAAATCCCAATAATAACCAGGGTTTGTAACCCAAATTGCTGGGGCAATTCAATCAATTGGTCGAGCATGGATATGGGGGACACAGTATTTCATAATGTAACAGATTGGTGCAATTGGTGACCGTTTCCGGCACAGTTATTGAGGAGCATATTGTTGTGGAGGATGCGTTCATGGCACTATCGGATACCCAAGTTTTTGTGGCAATGGTCGTGGCCTTACTGCCTTTGGCGATGGCGGTACGGCTGGGTTTGGCTTTGTATAAATAGCGGTAATTGGCTGTAATTTAATCGGACAAGATGCTAAAACTCTATGGGGGAAGCCGCTCCCGGGCGGTGATTGTTGCTTGGTATTTGGAAGAGTTGCAGGTTCCCTATGAATTTGTCCGTCTGGATATGGCGCAGGGGGCACACCGGCAGGCGGATTACCTCAGCATCAATCCGATGGGTAAAGTGCCTGCCCTCGTTGATGGGGAGACCGTAGTCTGGGAGTCCGGGGCGATTTTGTTGTACTTAGCGGATAAGTACGGGCACCTGCCTGCGGATGTGGGGCAACGGGGGCAGATGTATCAGTGGGTTTTGTTTAGCAATGCGACCCTGGTGCAGGCGATTGCCCAAGCAGACAAACGGGAGGCGGAAATGGGCAAACTTTTGCCCCCCCTCCAGCAGATTTTGAGTGACCAGGACTACATTGCCGGTGCTGAGTTAAGCGTAGCGGATATAGCCCTGGGGTCAATTTTGGGATTTGCGGTGCAGATGTTCGGTCTGGATTTCAGCCCCTACCCGCAGATCGGAGCCTATTTAGGGCGTTGTGGGGCACGGTTGGCATTCCAAAAGGCGATGGGGCACCCAGCCCCTGAATCTCCTTACCCTTTTTAGGGAAGCCGCCAGTTATTTCATTGGATTATTGAGCAGAGTTTTGTAACGACAACGTACTACAAACATTAGGGATGGATCGTTCCATCCGGCATCACTGCCCCGGTGAGATTGGCACCCGCTAAATTCGCCCCCCGCATACTCGCACCCGCCAAATTCGCCCCAGAAAGATTAGCACCGGAGAGATTGGCACCCCGTAAAATCGCTACCACCAAAAATGCCCCCGTCAAATCCGCCCCGGACAGGTTGGCGTGATAAAGATTGGCCTCCGTGAGGTTGCTATGCGCCAAGGTACAACCCTGCATCTGGGCATTTAACCCATCCACCCCCCGCAGATAAGCCCCTCGTAAATCGGCCTCCTGGAGTTGTGCCTCCCCAAAATTAGCAAAAATCATATCCGCCTCCCGCAACCCCGCCTGATTGAGCCGGGCACGGGTGAGATTACACCGGCAGAGAATGGTTCCCCCCAGGTGAGCGCCCGTGAGGTCAGCCTCGAATAAATCCGCCCGATATAGATTTGCCCGCTCCAGGTCAATTCCGGCGAGCTTCATGCCGTGCAAATCCACCCGGTTCAAGTCCACCCGCCGGAAACTCCGTTCCCCGTCTAGGTACCTCTGCCGCAGTTGTTCCGCCGTAATCTGTGGAATTGTCATCTTTGCGACATCACATTAACACTACAAACCAATCACATACTTCCGCCATTCCTGGTTAGAACCACCCCGCAGATGCTTGCTCACCTCAAAATGTAAGCTACTGTGGGGACGGCGGGGGCGTTGGCGCAGGGGCAAACGCGCTTCATCTGGGGTACGGTTACCCTTTTTGATATTGCACCGGACACAGGCGGTAACGATATTCTCCCAGGATTCCCCCCCGCCCCGGGATTTGGGTACCACATGATCCAGGGTTAAATCCTCCCCCGTATAGCCACAGTACTGACAGCTATGCCCATCCCGGTGTAGGACATTGCGGCGAGTGAGGGGGATTTCCTTGTGGGGAATGTTCACGTAATGCCGCAGGCGAATCACCGTAGGTAGGGAAAAATTGGGATAAACCACCTTGCCATTGTGTTCTAACTGCTCCGCCTTGCCCTTGAGTACCAGCACCGCCGCCCGCTTCCAGGTGGTGATATTCAATGGCTCATAGGAAGCATTCAGTACCAAGACCTTCGCCATCACTTCCCCAGGGCAAGGTTTGTCAAGATATTAACACAATTGATTTCCGCCGTGTTTAGGAGATGCGGTAGGCATCCGGGCTATTGCTCAAGGCAAAAGCAAGGGAGTCCCGGGGATTTTTACCAATCCACAGCATATACACCCCCAAGGCCAGCAAGGCCACCCCGGCCAACCCGCCAAACACCTCCCGCAACCCCAATTCCGCCGCTAAATTGCCCAACACCGGACCAGCGAGGGCAATTCCCAGGTCAAAACCCCCCAAACACAGCCCAAAACTACGTCCCCGCTCCCGGGCGTGGGAACGGTCGGCAATCAAAGCCGCCATACCAGGAATCAACAACCCCGCCCCGATACCTTCCAATCCCCCGGCCAGCAGCAACCAGGGCACCCCCTGCGCCCACCACAGCGTCACCATCGCCAACCAATAGCAGCCCAAGCTGACCGTAATCAACCGCCCCCGCCCCCACCGGTCGGCGGCCTGCCCCAAAGCGAGCCGCACCGAGAAGCTGGCAATGGCCACCGCCGTGTAAAACAAACCCGGATTCATCGGAATTCCCTGGCGTTTGATAAAAAGGGGAATAAAAATCTGCAAACTGCCAAACAACAACCCCACCAGCAAAAACACCAAAGCGGGCGTGCGTAACCGGGGCGTGAGCAATAACCCCCAGGAAGCCCCCCGGCTCGTTTCCGCCCGCACCCGTTGCGGTTCCTGCACCCCCCAGGTACACAGCCCCCAACTCAACCCCCCCAACAGCGCCGACAGCCCAAAAATCGCTGGGTATTGCCCCTGATCCGCCAAGAATCCCCCGATGGCCGGTCCCAACGCCACCCCCACCGGTTGCGCTAAGGTCATGTACCCCAACACCTGCCCCCGCCGAGCCACCGGAGCCAAATCCGTCACCAAAGCCAAATACCCCGTCGCAAAGGCCGCCACACTCAACCCGTGGTACGCCCGCAACACCAACAGGGCGGGAATCCCCTGCAACCAGAGATACCCCAGGGGAGCCGTCGCCAACACCATCAACCCAATTTGAATCCCCAGCTTGCGCCCCCGTTCATCCGTCAAGCGTCCGACCGGCTCCCGGAACAGCAACATCCCCACCGCAAACGCCCCAATCACCCAGCCAATCTGCGAATCGCTCGCCCCTAGTACCTCATCCAGATAAAGCGGTAGCGTCGGCAAAAGCAACGTCAGCCCCAACCAAAACAATAAGGCTGACCCGAACAACCGCCCCAAACCTCCCGGCACATCGCCCCCCGCTGACTCCTAGGCCAGATAATCAAAATCTAAATTTATTAAAAATTGTATCATTTTTGACAGCAGGGCGGTTGCCAACGGACAACAGCAAGCCCATCCCCTCCGCCCCAACCTCGCCACTGGCACCTCATGCGGATAGGAGGAGTTGCCATGCCGAAGGGGCTAGGGTGGTATCCACGGTGGTTACCCAAGCCTGTTCTGCTTCCGTAAAAGGTTCCCACTGCGCCGATTGTTGGGCAATCAAATCCGCCGTGGCATCGGCAATATCTCCCGTGCGGTTATCCAAGCGTTCTTGCAGGACGGCGACCGGAGCTTGAATGTGAATAATGCGCCCGGAAATCGGTAAATCCCCCACCGCATTTAATACCTGCTGACGTAAATTCACCCGGTCATATTTGGCATCCAAAACCACCGATTGTCCCGCCGTTAACAGGGCAACGGCTAAACGTAATAACTCCCCGTAGGTACGCTCGGTCATGGCGGGAGTGTAAAGCTCTGCGCCGCCCTTTTGCTGTAATGGCACCCCCCCCAAATGCTTACGCACCGCATCGGAACGAATGTGAATTGCCCCATACTTTTGGCTGAGAAAACGGGCAACTGTAGATTTTCCCGAACCGGATAAACCCGCCATGATCCATAACTGGGGTTTTTGCTTTTGACTATAATTCCAGGCGGCTCGATAGTAGTGAATTGCCGTTGTTTTGGCCTCCTCTCGTAACGCTACCGGTGCGCCCGGATCGCTGGACAAAAAAGAGTTCACCTTTGCCCGAATGTACGCCCGAATACTACAGTAAAAGGGCAGTAATCTAGCTGCCAAATAATCTCCGGTTAATTCTAAATAACGACTCAAAAAAGCATAGGCTAAATCCTTGCGCCCCCGAAACTCCAAATCCATCACCAAAAAAGCCACATCATACACCCCATCGGTCAAGCGAAATTCTTCGTTAAATTCAATGCAATCAAACACACAGGCACGCCCTTGAAAAAAACAGATATTGCCCAGATGTAAGTCCCCGTGACATTCCCGGATTTTCCCTAGATTTTGCCGCTCGATAAACCAATCCTGATGCGTTTCTAAATAATTATCGGTGAACCCACGAATTTCCTGAAATTCTCTCGCCAAACCCCAATCCGTTGTGTAGGATTCCGTTGCATCATAGTTGCTATCCACCACCATCTTAATCATTGCCAAAGAGCCAAAACGGGTGATGTATTCATTCGTGGGGGATTCCTGATGAAACTGGGCGATTTGTCCCCCCAAATTCTCTAAATCCTGAACGGTTAATCTACCCTGCTCAAAACAGTTTAACCACAAATCCCGTTGCTCAAACTGGCGCATTTTGAGTGTATATTCTATGATTTCACCCGCAGTTCCCAACGCATATTTACCTTCAGAATTAACCGTAATTGGCAAAACTTCCCCATACAAGGCCGGGGCTAACCGTTGATTGAGCCGCAACTCCTCCTGGCAAAATTTTTGGCGTTTGTCCAGGGTAGAAAAATCTAAAAATCCAAAATTAGCGGGTTTCTTCACCTTATAGGCATAATCACCCGTTAAAATCACCCAGGAAATATGGGTTTGGGTGACGCTAATTTCCCCCACCGGATGGGGATAAAATTCCGCCCGCTGCATCTGCTGGATCAAAGCGGGCAGGTGTTCAGCCATGCACCACCAACACCGCACAGGGCGCATCCGCCACCACCTGGGCACTCACCGACCGTTGCAAAATCCGCTCTACCCCCGTCAACCCCCGGCTACCAATGAGAATCAACTCTGCCCCCATCACCCCCGCCCAACCCACAATCTCCGTTGCCGGGTCACCCGTTAGTATTTTTACGCGACAATCGCAGGGCAAAATTTGCCGACAAAATTCCAAACAAGGGGCAAAATCCGGTTCCGGGTGGGGCGCATCCGCCGGACTATCATCAGCGAGGGGGGGACGGACATACACAAGCTGGACTTGACCATCCGGTGCCACCCGTAACCAATGCAGGCTTTGCAGTACCCCGGAGGCGATACCCGCACCATCCACAGCCACCAGAATCGTTTTTAGCATCAGGATTCCAAACGCAGGCGCACCGATTCAGCATGGGAATGCAAGCCCTCGGTTTCCGCTAACACTACCACAGCTTCGCCCAACTGGTGCAAGGCCGCCGGGGACGCACAGACAATGCTGGTGGACTTGAGGAATGTCTCCACCCCCAAAGCAGAACTGTAGCGGGCTGCCCCGGACGTGGGTAGCGTGTGATTCGGTCCGGCCAAATAATCCCCCAACGCCTCCGGGGTGTAATGCCCCAGGAAAATCGCCCCCGCATGGCGAATCTGGGGGAGCAAATCCCAGGGTTCCGCCACCGCCAACTCCAGATGCTCCGGGGCAAATTCATTGGTCAAAACCGCTGCCTGCGCCAGGGATTCCACCACCACCACCAACCCGTAATGGGCGATGGATTTTTCGGTTAATAATCGGCGGGGATGGTGTTCTAGTTGCACTGCCACCTCCTGCACCACCGCCTGCGCGAGGGTGGCATCCGTGGTCAGTAAAATCGCCGCCGCCAAGGGGTCATGCTCCGCCTGCGCCAGTAAATCCGCCGCCACCTGATTGGCCTTCGCCGACTCATCCGCAATAATCAACACCTCGGAAGGCCCCGCCAGAGCGTCAATCCCCACCCGGCCATAGACCTGTTTTTTCGCCAACGTCACGTACACATTCCCCGGCCCAGTGATCACATCCACCTGCGGGATGGTCTGCGTGCCAAACGCCAACGCTCCAATCGCCTGCGCCCCCCCGATGCGATAAATTTCCTGCACCCCGCATTCCTGGGCGGCCACCAACACCGCCGGATGCACCACGCCTTCTCCCCCCGGCGGGGTCACCATGACCACCCGCTCCACCCCCGCCACCTTCGCCGGGATGCAATTCATCAACACCGTACTGGGATAGCTTGCCCGCCCCCCCGGTACGTACACCCCCGCCCGTTCCACCGCCGTGTAGCGCTTGCCCAGCACCATCCCGTCCGGGGCAAACTGCACCCAGGTTTGGGGCACCCGTTGCTGGTGAAACTCCGTAATGCGTTTGTGCGCCAAGCGAATCGCCGACAATAATTCCGGGGACACCTGCTGGTAGGCCGCATCCAGCGCCGAACCCGACACCAAAAAGTCCGCTGGGGTAACCTCCCACTGGTCAAACCGGCGGGTGTAGTCCACCAACGCCTGATCCCCCCGTTGTTGCACCTGGGCGAGAATCTCCCGCACCTGATCCGCCTGAGCCTGGGTGTCCGCCAATCGCTGACCAATCCGTCCCAACTCGGCTTTTGCCTCTGCCCCTTGGGTGACAACACGTAGCATCATCGGGTTGACCCCCGCTTCATGTCTTTTCCCTGTTGTAGCTTAATCTGACCGTCATTCAGGGCAGTTGGTTAAGTCCTGTTAAGAATCCGCCGCATTAGGCTCCCACTCCTTGACGAATCCGCATCCAATGCTCTAGGCTTATAAAGCACTTATCTTGTAGGCCAAGTGTAAATCTGCTCTTCCAGGGTTATGACTTATTCTCATGTTTTCCTGTCCTGTGTTTTAAGCTGTCGTCCGGGTCGTTGTTGGGGTAACCTTTGTGGCTAATATCAAATCTGCCATCAAACGCATCCAAATTGCCGAGCGTAATCGGTTACGCAACAAAGCTTATAAGTCTACGGTCAAAACCTTAATCAAGAAATGTTTGGTCGCCGTCCAAGCGGGGGAACCGGCGCAAGTCGAGGCTACCTTGCGGGTGGCCTACAGCAAGATTGACAAGGCGGTGAAGCGGGGCGTTCTCCACCCCAATAACGGTGCCCGCAAAAAATCCCGGCTCGCCCGCAAATTGAAACAGTTGGAACCGCCAGCCCAGACCGTTGCTCCTTCGGCCTAGTCGCCATGCCGCCTTTGGTTGATACCCATGTGCATATCAACTTTCGGGACTTCGCCGGTCAGGAGGGGGAGGTACGGCGGCGTTGGCAAGCGGCGGGGGTAGTGGGGTTGGTTCACTCCTGCGTGACTCCGGCGGAGTTTCCGGCGATTCAAGCCCTCGTGCGGCAAATGCCGGAACTTAGTTGTGCCGTGGGATTGCATCCCTTGGAAGCCCAGCAGTGGGGGCGGGATACCTGGCAGGCCATCGAGGCGGGCATTCGCCAGGGGCAACGGGTGGTGGCCGTGGGAGAAACGGGTTTGGATTATTACAAAGCCACCAATCGCACCGAGCAGGAAACGGCGTTTTGGGAGCAATTGCTTTTGGCGCAAAATCATAACCTCGCCGTAATTATCCACTGTCGGGAGGCGGCTCTAGCGATGCGAGAATTGTTAGAAAAGTTTTGGGCAAAACACGGGCGGGTACGGGGGGTGATGCATTGTTGGGGCGGTACACCGGAGGAGATGCAATGGTTTTTGGACTTGGGGTTTTACATCAGTTTCAGCGGCATTATTACCTTCAAAAATGCCCATGCTCTCCATGCCTGTGCCCCCTTGGTGCCAGCGGAGCGGTTGGTGGTGGAAACGGACTGCCCGTTTTTGGCACCCGTGCCCCATCGGGGTCAGCGCAATGAACCCAGCTATGTGCTGTCCGTGGCGGAAAAAGTGGCATCTCTGCGGGGGGAATCCTTAGCGAAGGTGGCGCATCAAACCACCGAGAATGCCCAGCGTTTATTTCGGTTGCCGGTTGCGGTCGCTTAATGTCGTTCAGGGGATGATGTTATGAGTCAGTATGATACTTCGTTTCTTCTGCCGGATTTGATTGAAATTCAACGGTCGAGTTTCCGTTGGTTTTTGGAAGAGGGCTTGATTGAAGAATTAAAAAATTTCTCACCGATTACGGACTACACGGGCAAAGTTGAACTGCATTTTCTGGGGGATCAATACAAACTCAAACGCCCCAAATATGATGTCGAGGAAGCCAAGCGGCGGGATGCCTCCTATGCGGTGCAGGTTTATGTGCCCGCCCAATTGATGAACAAGGAAACTGGGGAAATTATCACCCAGGAAGTGTTTATTGGCGACCTGCCCTTGATGACCGACCGGGGGACGTTTATTATCAACGGTGCCGAGCGGGTCATCGTCAACCAAATTGTCCGCAGTCCGGGGATTTACTACAAGGAAGATAAGGACAAAAATAACCGCCGTACCTACAGTGCCAGCTTGATCCCCAGCCGGGGTGCCTGGTTGAAATTCGAGACGGACAAAAACGATTTGGTGTGGGTGCGGATTGACAAAACCCGCAAATTGTCCCTGCTGGTGTTGCTGAAGGCGATGGGGTTGGCGGATAACGAAATTTTTGACGGTTTACGCTATCCCGATTACCTGGCGAAAACCTCCGCCAAAGAGGGGAACCCCACCGAAGAAGAGGCCTTGCTGGAACTGTACCGCAAACTGCGTCCCGGCGAACCGCCCACCGTGGGCGGGGGAGAACAGTTATTGCATTCCCGGTTTTTTGACCCAAAACGCTACGACCTAGGCAAGGTGGGGCGGCACAAGCTCAACAAAAAGCTGGAACTGGCGGTGCCGGAAGAGATTCGGGTCTTGACCCGGGATGACATTCTCAAGGCGGTGAATTACCTGATTAACCTGGAACACGGCACCGGCGAGGTGGACGACATTGACCACCTGGGCAACCGGCGGGTGCGCTCCGTGGGGGAACTGCTACAGAACCAGGTGCGGGTGGGGTTGAATCGGTTGGAACGCATTATTAAAGACCGGATGACCAGTGCCGAAGCGGAGCGGCTCACCCCGGTGAATTTGGTGAATCCCAAGCCCTTGGTGGCCGCCATTAAGGAATTTTTCGGTTCCTCCCAACTTTCCCAGTTCATGGATCAGACCAATCCCCTGGCGGAATTGACCCACAAACGTCGGATCAGTGCCCTCGGTCCGGGGGGCTTGAGCCGGGAGCGGGCGGGGTTTGCGGTGCGGGACATTCACCCCTCTCACTACGGGCGCATCTGCCCGATCGAAACCCCGGAAGGGCCGAATGCGGGGCTAATTGGTTCCCTGGCGACCTACGCCCGGGTGAACCAGTACGGCTTTATCGAAACCCCCTTTTACCGGGTGGATCACGGCAGGATTCGCCGGGATTTGCCCCCCGTTTATATGACCGCCGACCAAGAGGATGAACGCCGGGTAGCCCCGGGGGATATTCGTGCCGATGAAGCGGGCAACATTCTGGAGCCGCTGATCACCGTGCGCTACAACCGCGCCGTGACCCAGTGCGAGCGGCAGGAGGTGGAATTTGTGGCCGTGTCGCCCGTGCAGGTGGTGTCCGTGGCGACTTCCATGATTCCCTTTTTGGAACACGACGATGCCAACCGGGCGCTGATGGGTTCCAATATGCAACGGCAGGCGGTGCCCCTGTTGCGTCCCCAGCGTCCGTTTGTGGGCACCGGTTTGGAAGCCCAGGCCGCCCGAGATTCCGGGATGGTGGCGGTGAGCCGCACGGACGGGGAGGTGACCTACGTGGATGCCAGTCGCATCACGGTGCGGAGTACCCAGGGGATGGAAATCACCTACCCGATGCAGAAGTACCAACGTTCCAACCAGGACACCTGCATCAATCAACGCCCCTTGGTCTATGTGGGGGATGAGGTGAAGCGGGGGCAGGTGCTGGCCGACGGCTCCGCCACCGAGGGGGGGGAATTGGCCTTAGGGCGGAACGTGCTGGTGGCCTATATGCCCTGGGAAGGGTACAACTACGAGGATGCCATTCTCATTTCCGAGCGGTTGGTCTCCGAGGATGTCTATACCACCATCCACGTAGAGAAGTACGAAATTGAAGCCCGCCAGACCAAGCTTGGACCGGAGGAGATCACCCGGGAATTGCCCAACGTGGGGGAAGATGCCCTCGGCCAGTTGGATGAAAACGGCATCATCCGGGTGGGTGCCTGGGTGGAATCCGGGGCAATTTTGGTGGGCAAAGTCACTCCCAAAGGGGAATCCGACCAGCCGCCGGAGGAGAAACTGCTACGGGCGATTTTTGGGGAAAAAGCCCGGGATGTGCGGGACAATTCCCTGCGGGTGCCCAACGGCGAAAAAGGCCGGGTGGTGGACGTGCGGGTTTTTAATAAAGACTACAAGGACGAACTGCCCCCCGGCGTGAACATGGTGGTGCGGGTGTACGTGGCGCAAAAGCGCAAAATCCAGGTGGGGGATAAAATGGCCGGTCGCCACGGCAACAAGGGGATTATTTCCCGGATTCTCGCCCGCCAGGATATGCCCCACCTGCCCGATGGCACCCCGATTGATATTGTGTTGAATCCCCTGGGGGTGCCCTCGCGGATGAACGTGGGACAGGTGTTTGAATGCCTGCTGGGGCTGGCTGGTCTGCACCTGGGCAAACGCTTTAAGCTGATTCCCTTTGATGAAATGTACGGCCCGGAAGCCTCCAAAAAACTGGTGCATGGCAAGCTCCAGGAGGCCGCCCGCAAAACCCGCAAACCTTGGTTATTCAGCACCGAGCATCCCGGCAAGGTGATTTTGACCGATGGCCGTACCGGTGAACCCTTTGACCGCCCGGTGACCGTGGGTTGTGCTTATATGCTGAAGCTGGTGCATTTGGTGGACGACAAAATCCACGCCCGCTCCACCGGCCCCTACTCCCTGGTCACCCAGCAACCCCTAGGGGGGAAAGCCCAGCAGGGCGGCCAACGGTTTGGGGAAATGGAGGTCTGGGCACTGGAAGCCTTCGGGGTGGCGCACATTTTGCAGGAATTGCTCACCGTCAAATCCGATGACACCCGGGGGCGTAACGAAGCCCTGAATGCCATCGTCAAAGGCCGTCCCATCCCCGAACCTGGCACCCCGGAATCCTTCAAGGTGTTGATGCGAGAGTTGCAATCGCTCTGTATTGACATTGCCGCCTACAAAAACAAGGAGGACGAAACCACCGGAGAAACGAGCGTGGTGGAAGTAGACCTGATGACCGACCCCGCCGGTGCCCGCCGGGTGCCGCCCCGACCCACCGCCTACGAATCCCTGGGGCGGGATGAGGACGAGGATTAACCTTGCCGCTGATGTACCGTTGCCGCTGATCTACTGCATGGAGGTAAACCGTGACCCGGACTGATTCTGGTAGTTTTGATTTTGTGAAAATCCGCATCGCCTCCCCGGAGCGCATCCGTCACTGGGGAGAACGCACCCTGCCTAATGGTCAAGTAGTGGGGGAGGTCACCAAACCGGAAACCATCAACTACCGCACCCTCAAGCCGGAGATGGATGGGCTGTTCTGCGAGCGGATATTTGGCCCGGTCAAGGACTGGGAATGCCACTGCGGTAAGTACAAACGAGTCCGCTACCGGGGCATCGTCTGCGAACGGTGCGGCGTGGAGGTGACCGAATCCCGGGTGCGCCGCCACCGCATGGGCTACATCAAGCTGGCCGCCCCCGTCACCCACGTCTGGTATTTGAAGGGGATTCCCAGCTACATTGCCATTTTGCTGGACATGGCACTGCGGGACGTGGAGCAGGTGGTTTATTTCAACGCCTACGTGGTCTTGAACCCCGGCAACGCCGAAAACCTCAGCTACAAGCAACTCCTCACCGAAGACCAGCGCATGGACATCGAAGACGAGCTGTACCGGGAGGACACCCACCTGAGCGGGGTAGAAATCGGCTTTGGGGCGGAGGCCATCCAGCAACTGCTCCAAGACCTAGATAAGGAACAGGACGGTCGGCGGGGCTTGGAAATCGAAGCGGAAAACCTGCGCCAGGAAATCGCCACTGCCAAGGGGCAACGCAAACCCAAGCTGATCAAACGCCTGCGGGTGATTGACAGCTTTATCGCCACGGGTGCCCAACCGGAATGGATGGTCTTGGACGTGATCCCGGTGATCCCGCCGGAGTTGCGCCCCATGGTGCAGTTGGACGGGGGACGCTTCGCCACCTCGGATTTGAACGACCTGTACCGCCGGGTGATCAACCGCAACAACCGGCTCGCCCGGTTACAGGAAATCCTCGCTCCGGAGATCATCGTCCGTAACGAAAAACGGATGCTCCAGGAAGCGGTGGATGCCCTGATTGACAATGGCCGCCGGGGACGTACCGTGGCCGGCCCCAACAACCGTCCCTTGAAATCCCTCTCCGACATCATTGAGGGGAAACAGGGGCGGTTCCGGCAAAACCTGCTGGGCAAACGGGTGGACTACTCCGGGCGTTCGGTGATCGTCGTCGGGCCAAAACTCAAGCTCTACCAGTGTGGTCTGCCCCGGGAAATGGCGATTGAATTGTTTCAACCCTTCGTCATCCACCGCCTGATCCACCTGGGAATTGTCAACAATATCAAGGCCGCCAAGAAAAAAATCCAACGGGAAGACCCGGACGTGTGGGACATCCTCCAGGAAGTCATCCAAGGCCATCCCATCCTGCTCAACCGGGCACCGACCCTACACCGTCTGGGAATTCAAGCCTTTGAGCCGATTTTGGTCGAAGGGCGGGCGATCCAACTCCATCCCCTGGTCTGTCCCGCCTTCAACGCCGACTTTGACGGGGATCAGATGGCCGTCCACGTCCCCCTGTCCTTGGAAGCCCAGGCGGAAGCGCGGGTGTTGATGTTGGCCGCCGGGAACTTGCTCTCCCCCGCCACCGGCCAACCCATCATCGCCCCCAGTCAGGACATGGTGCTGGGAGCCTACTACCTGACGGCGGAAAATCCCACCCCCCAAAAAGGCCAGGGTCGCCACTTTGCCAGTATGAACGATGTCATTCTGGCCTATGAACAAAAACAAGTGGATTTGCACGCCTGGGTTTGGTTGCGATACGAAGGGGAAGTGGAGGTAGAGCCGCCGGATCGCAAAAAAGGCATTGGCGAAGAAACCCTTTTGCGGTCAGACACCCAGACCCGCAGTGATGGCATCACGGAAACCTTGGAACTCTACGGCCAAAAACGCCGGGGAGAGCGTGTCCAGGAAACCCGCAAAATTCGCAGTACCAGCAACGGTTACCGAGTGCAGTATGTTTGCACGACACCGGGGCGGGTGATTTTCAACAAAACCATCCAAGATGCTCTAGTCAACTGATTCCCTGTCCGTTTCCTATCCCTTTACCGCCGGAGGTCTGACCATGAACCAACCCGCCCCCCGTCCCCTGTTTCGCAACAAGGTCATTGGCAAAGGCCAGTTGAAAGAGCTCATCGGCTGGGCTTTTAGCCGCTACGGCACCGCCCGCACCGCCCAGATGGCCGACTTTATCAAGAGTATGGGGTTCCGGTACGCCACCCAAGCGGGGGTATCCATCAGCATTGACGACCTGCGGGTGCCCCCCAGCAAGCCGGAATTGCTCCAACTGGCGGAAGAGGCCATCCAAACCACCAAGGAGCGCTACGACCGGGGGGAAATTACCAAAGTCGAGCAGTTCCAAAAAGTCATTGATACCTGGAATGCCACCAGCGAAACCCTCAAAGACGACCTGATGCGGAATTTTGAGCAGACCGACCCCCTCAATCCCGTGTATATGATGGCGACCTCCGGGGCGCGGGGGAATGTCTCCCAGGTGCGGCAGTTGGTGGGGATGCGGGGGTTAATGGCCGACCCGAACGGGGAAATTATTGAGCAGCCGATCAAGGCCAACTTCCGGGAGGGGTTGACCGTGACGGATTACATTATCTCCTCCTACGGTGCCCGCAAAGGCTTGGTGGATACGGCCTTACGCACGGCAGATTCCGGCTACCTCACCCGCCGGTTGGTGGATGTGGCGCAGGATATGATCATCCGAGAAGTGGATTGCGGCACCCAGAAAGGGATGGTTTTGCGTACCCTGCAGGTGGGGGAACGGCAAATCCAGTTGCGGGAGCGGTTGATCGGGCGGGTGGCTGCCCGGGATGTCCTGCATCCCGAAACTGGGGAAATTTTGGCCGCCCGCAATCAGAGTATCAGTGCTGATTTGGCCAAGGCCATTGTCAAAGCCGGAGTGACGGAGGTGATGGTGCGTTCCCCCTTGACCTGTGAGGCCAGCCATTCGATTTGCCAAAACTGCTACGGCTGGAACCTCGCCCACGGCCAGTTGGTGGACATGGGAGAGGCGGTGGGGATCATTGCCGCCCAGTCCATCGGCGAACCCGGCACCCAGTTGACCATGCGTACTTTCCACACGGGCGGGGTCTTTACCGGGGATGTGGCGGAACTGACCCGGGCACCCTTTGCGGGCGTGATGGAACTGGGTCAGGAAGCCCCCACCCGTGCCCACCGTACCCGCCACGGGGAGGATGCCCTGGTGGCCGAAGGGGACACCATTTTGAGACTGGTGGGTGAGACAGAGACCCGGGAATTTACCCTCACCAAGGGGAGTGTGGTGTTGGTGCAACCGGGCACCTCAGTCCGTCCGGGGCAGGTGCTGGCGGAAAAACCCACCACGGGACACACCCGCCGTACCACGGAAAAAGCCACCCGGGACGTATCCACCGACATTCCCGGCGAGGTGTACTGCGCTGATCTCCAGGTGGAGGAAAAGCTGGATCGTAGCGCAGGCAGTGACGGCCAGTCGGCGACCATCCGCAGTACCCAACGGGCGGGGTTGATCTGGGTACTGGCCGGGGAGGTGTACAATTTGCCCCCCGGTGCCGAACCCGTGGTACAAACCGGTCAGGAAATCCAGGCGGAAAGCATTTTGTCCCAGACGGATTTAATCAGCGAGCACGGGGGGTTGGTGCGCCTGAGCCACGGGGAAAATCACCGGGGCAGTCGGGAGATTAAAATTATTACATCATCGGTACTTCTTGACCAGGCCAAAGTGATCAAAGAAACCCTGCACGGGAGCGAGCATTATGTGCTAGAAACCCGCACCGGCCAGCGGTTTGCCCTCAAGGTCAGCCCCGGTAGCAAAGTCACCCATGCGACCGTGGTGGCGGAACTCCAAGATAGCCAATACCGCACCCAAACCGGCGGGATTGTCCGCTACAGTGCCGGGTTGGAAACCATCCGCAAGGGACGGGGGAGCAAGCAGGGCTACGAGGTGACCCAAGGGGGCACCCTGCTGTGGATTCCCGAGGAAACCCACGAGGTGAACAAGGACATTTCCCTGTTGCAGGTGGCCGCCGGGGAGTCCGTGGAAGCCGGGACGGAAATTGTCAAAGACATTTTCTGTCAAACCACCGGGGTGGTGGAAGTGATGGAAAAAAATGACATCCTCCGGGAGGTAGTGATCAAGCCGGGGCAGGTATTTTTGGTGGATGACCCCAACCTGGCGATGGAGCGGCACGAAACCCTGGCGCATCCGGGGGAAACGGTCTTGCCCGGTTTGTCGGTAGAGACATTGAGTTTCCTGGAGTACGTGGACACCCCGACGGGGGCGGCCTTGTTGTTGCGCCCGGTGGTGGAATATGCGATTGCCACGGAACCGGCGGTGCCCAGCCAGGAAGCCATGCACGAGTCCGGGGCGGGGATTCGCTTACGGGCGGTGCAACGGTTGAGTTACAAGGATGGGGAGCGGGTCAAGGCCAAGGATGGGGTGGAATTGCTCCGCACCCAACTGGTTCTGGAGATTGGCGAAGATGCGCCCCAACTGGCTGCTGACATTGAATTTATCCCGGACGGCCAGGACGAGGCGATCAGCCGCTTGCAGTTGGTGATCCTGGAATCCCTGGTGGTGCGGGCGGACGAGGAAGCTGACCAAATCCAAGGGCGCACCCAGACCCAAATTTTGGTGCAGGATGGGCAGACGATCCTGCCCGGTTCACCCGTGGCGCGCACGGTGATGCTCAGCCGTACAGGCGGGTTTGTGGGGCGGATCATCCAGGAGGGCGGCACGACCCGCAAACTCGTGGTGGTCACCTCGGAAGACCAGTTCCAGGTACCCTTGGGCGGGGCAAAAGCCCAGGTACGTGCCGGAGAGATGCTCCGGGCGGGGGATGAATTGGCTCCGGGGGTGGTCACGCCCGAATCGGGTCAAGTGGTGCAGGTCAGCAAAGACCGGGTTACCTTGCGGTTAGCCCGTCCCTATCTGGCCTCGGCGGGGGCGACCCTGCACGTGGGGCATGGGGATTTGGTGCAACGGAATGAACGCCTGGTGACGTTGGTATTTGAGCGGGTAAAAAACAGCGATATTATCCAGGGTTTGCCCCGGATTGAGGAACTGCTGGAAGCCCGTAATCCCAAGGATTCCTGCCATCTGGCTCGCCGTTCTGGGCAGGTGCAGGTGACCCGCCGCCCGGATGATACCTACCAGATCAAAATCATTGCCAGCGATGGTCAGGTGGTGAATGACCTGAGTACCGACCCGGGGCAGAACCTGGTGGTGACGGACGGGGAACTGGTGCAGGCCGGGGAACCCCTTACGGACGGCCCGATTAACCCCCACGAACTGCTGGAACTCTTCTTTGAACTGTACCGGGAAACCGAGTCCCCCTACGAAGCCTGCCGCCACAGTTTGGAAAAGGTGCAAACCCACCTGGTCAACGAGGTGCAGGGGGTGTACCGCAACCAGGGGATCGAAATTTCCGACAAGCACATCGAGGTCGTGGTGCGGCAAATGACCGCCAAGGTGCTGGTGGAAGACGGGGGCGACACCATGCGGCTCCCGGGGGAAATGATGATCCTGCGGGAAATCGAAAGCCTAAACAACACGGTGCCCGGTGCGCCCGCCCAGTACCGTCCTAAGTTGATGGGGATCACCAAAGCCGCCTTGAATACGGACAGTTTCATTTCAGCGGCCAGCTTCCAGGAAACCACCAAGGTACTCACGGAAGCAGCCATTGAAGGGCGGGTGGATTACCTGCGGGGGTTAAAAGAAAACGTGATCATCGGGCGGCTAATCCCGGCGGGGACGGGCTTTTTTGCCGAAAGCTCCAGTGGCTACCGTCACCGCACCGTGGATGTTCCTGATAACGAAGAAGAGGTGCTGGTGCTGAGCGAGGACATGGTGGACGACTCCACCGACCCCCGTCAAGTCCTGTTGGAAGAAGAATAGCCCCAGCCCCATGGCGCAGGCGTTGGTCACGGGAGCCACCGGGTTTGTGGGAGCCAACCTCGTCCGGTTGCTCCTCACCCAGGGGCATCAGGTGCGGGTGCTGGTGCGCCCCCAGAGTACCCTGACGAATCTCCAAGGATTGCCGGTGGAGTGGGTAACGGGGGATTTGCTCAGTCCCGCATTGCCCCGGTATTTGAGCGGGTGCGATGTGCTGTTCCATGTGGCTGCCCATTATTCCCTCTGGCAAAAGGACAAAGACCAACTGTATCAGGCCAATGTCCTGGGCACCCGCTCCATCCTCAGGGCAGCCCAATCCGTGGGCGTACCCCGCACGGTCTATACCAGTTCTGTGGCTGCCATTGGTGTGGGGAAACCGGGAGCAGTCGTGGATGAAACCCACCAAAGCCCGGTGGCATCACTCATCGGCCATTACAAACAGTCCAAGTACTGGGCTGAGCAGGCAGCGATGCAAGCCGCCCAAGCGGGACAGGATGTGGTAATCGTCAACCCCACCACCCCGATCGGTGCCTGGGATGGCAAACCCACCCCCACGGGGGAGATTATCCTGCGGTTTTTGCGGGGGCAAATGCCTGCTTATGTCAATACGGGTTTGAATTTTATTCCCGTGCAGGATGTGGCCTGGGGGCATATTCTCGCTTGGCAAAAAGGCCAATCTGGGCGCAGGTACATTTTGGGGCACAGTAATTTATCCTTGCAGGAATTTTTGCAAAAACTGGCGCAGACCACCGGTCTACCCGCCCCCGGGTGGCAGATTCCCGTGCAGATTCCCCTGGCCGTGGCGTGGGTGGATGAAATCCTGTTGGGTGCCCTGGGGAAAACGCCCAGTCTTGCCCTGGACGGGGTACGCATGGCGCAACAAACCATGTATTACAGTGCCCAGCGGGCGATTCAGGAACTGGGTTTACCGCAAACGGATTTAGACCGGGCGATTCACGAGGCGGTGCAATGGTTTCGCCAGCGGGGGATGGCCTAATGCCCAAATTGTTGATCGCCGCTAGTGGCACCGGCGGGCACGTGTTTCCGGCCTTGGCCGTGGCGCAGGCACTACCGGATTGGCGGATGGAGTGGCTGGGGGTGCCGGAGCGGTTGGAAAATCAGTTGGTGCCGCAGAATTATCCCCTGCATCGGGTACGCTTGTCCGGCCTGCCGGGGGGGGTGAACTGGCGCACGGTGCGGGTGCTGGGAGAATTGCTAAACGCCACCTGGCACGTCCGCCGGTTATTAAAATCGGGGAGCTTTGACCAGGTGTTTACCACCGGGGGCTATATTGCCGCCCCCGCTATTCTGGCCGCCCGTTCCCTGGGCATACCCGTGGTCTTGCACGAATCCAATGTGTTACCGGGGAAAGTCACCCGCTGGTTGGGACGCTGGTGTGCGGTGGTCGCCCTGGGATTTGCCGAAGCGCAGAGCTATTTGCCGGGGATGAAAACCGTGGTCGTGGGTACGCCGGTGCGTCCTGATTTTGCCCAAATTACCTTAGCTGAAGAAGCTTTGGCGATTCCTTGTGATGCGTTTGTAGTGCTTATTACCGGCGGTAGCCAAGGAGCAGTGAGTTTAAATCGTATGGTGCGTGCCTGCGTCCCAAATTGGCTAGAGCGGGGTTGGTGGGTGGTGCATCAGACGGGCGACCAGGACCCGGAGCGGGGCAATCTCAGTCATCCGCAGTACATAGAACGGGCATTTTTCCCGGATATGGCCGCCTGGATGGGGCGGGCGCAGGTGGTGGTGGCACGGGCGGGGGCGGGCACGTTAAGCGAACTAACCTTGTTGCACAAACCGGCGATTTTGATCCCCTACCCCTGGGCGGCGGAAAATCACCAACAGTACAATGCGGATATATTTGCGGCACAGGGGGCGGCGGTGGTCATCAAACAGGCGGATTTAGCTCCTGAAAAACTTGATTCCTTGGTTAGAGAACTAGCGGATCATCCCGAACAATTAGTGCAAATGGCACACGCGATGGGAGCGTCAGCTGTACCCGATAGTGCCCAACGGGTGGCGCAGGTGTTGGCTTCGCTACAAGTTAAACCCTAAAAAAGTTGTATTGTAAAAATATGAGGGCATCCAAATTTTAAGTTATGTAACCTATGTACACGGTCAGGTTCACCCGCTTTGCCATCTTAGGAATACAGAGGTATCCTGATGTAATAGACACAGTAACTCGTTTTCGGGAAGGGCATTTTGGAGAACATAAAGCACTAAGTGGTTGTAGTAAGTTATTGCGTACACGTACAGGTAATTATAGGATTATTTGGACAAGAATTGATGAAAATGCTATTTTAGTTGTCAAAGTAGGTGATCGGAAAGATGTTTATAGAGGTAGGTTTAGCTCTGTTGAGCAAGCGATTGAAGAGATGGAGCCAGAGGAGTTAAGCTGGGCTGATTTAGGCATTGAGGATACAAAGGTTGAAGATTTACCCACGTATGAATTACTTCCACAAACCAGTTCTTTACGTCAATTTTTCTATGGCGGCTATCTCTACTCACCATGCTTAACTGAGGAACAAAAACAACTACTTTCCAGCTTAAATGTTTCTTCATCGCATGAAAAAATTGATAGCTTATTAATTCAAAGTTCTCCAGGCACAGGAAAAACAGTGTGTGCCGCATTGTTGGCCTGCAATTTATATGAGTATTATTCTAATATCATTTTAATATTACCTAAAAATCTTTGTGGGGATATTCAAGAGTATGAACAGATTAAGCGGATCAAAAAAGAATATGACAACGAAAGCTTTTTTGTTGGCACTTTAGAGCAGTGGATCGAAAGCCTAGACCCGGAACTCTTTTCTCAAATTGCTACTATTGAAGAACAAAAAATTGCCTTACAACAAGAAGCTAAAAGGATTCATATCACTGATCTAGCCGAGCTACATGAAAATGACGTAAAGCTATACACAAGTTTTATTTACGCAATTGATGAGAGTGTCAAAAACTATCAACAACGGATTCTTTATAAACAAAATCGTGAAAAAATAGAACAGCTTAGCGGGATCAGAAAAACAAGATTCCAAGAAAATCTAAATAACAAAATCCTGCGAGTGGATGCTCTAGAACAACTAAGTCAAAAACTCACTCCAGAAACGATAACGCCAAGAAACTCAACGGTACTTATCATAGATGAAGCGCAGGATTATCTCCTCAAAGAACTTAAATTGATTAGTAATAAGATGCTAAGCCGATGGCAGAAAGAACATCAACACTTTACCTTACTTTGGTTGTTGGGAGACATGAATCAACGCATTCAACCTGTAGATTTTGACTGGGGCGATCTACATCTCAATCGGCGTTATTCTCTAAAGTATAATTATCGAAACACCCGGAAAATTCTTGAATTTGCCAATATATGTAATGAAATTTCAAACCAAATTGCTAAAATTAATAGCGTTGCTCATCCGCCGCCCCCTTCTGATCCTAAGAGTGCTTTTGAAGTGGGAGAGGCAATCAAGATATTAGAAGTCTCTGCACCTGATGATGTAGAAAAATTTTTGAGTAAACTGAGCGATAAAATAAATAAATCAACAAAAGATTCAGAGCGATTTTTGTTAAATAGACTAGCTAATCAAACCTACATTATTTATATTAAAGATCAAGAAATCCCAGACAGGACAAATCAACTACCAAGTATCAATTATTTGAGCGTTGCAGGTGCAAAGGGGCGAGAATTTGATGGATGCGTTGTATTATCTCTTGCCCAGGAACAGAAAGGGCTATCACTGGTCGAGGCAAATAATTGGTACACGGCGGCTACTCGACCGAGACAACGGCTTTTAGTAGTTATGACATCGGTTGAAATCGAAAAGATTGGTCGAAAAAAGCTACAGAACTGTGAATTTTTTGATGCCTCTGATGATCATCTCGATGGTTTGGCAACTTGGATTTCTCAATCATCTAATGCTGAAAGTGCATTTGAAAATGTTGATGGGGTATTAAATAGGATACGCAATCAAGTGCCAGATTTATACTTTGATACCTACTCGGTTCTAAATTTGATCAAAGCTAGTGATGAAAAAATATATGGGGTTGAATCAGAGCTTATTTCAAAACTCAAAAAGCATGATACAAATTTCTTGGAAAATCAATTTAGAGAAATGGAGGAAGTGACAGATATTGAAGACCGAGTGGGATTGCGATGTTTGATGCTGAGAGCCTTAGACCGTTCCTGGGATGCGGTTGCCGAAGCATCTAGGATACGAGCATTAAACCGCAAACAGTATCATCGGATACTTTTGGCTATTGCTGACGAAATGGAAGCAAAGAGGTTACCTTACGAAGCCGCTCGTATCAGAGCAAGAGTGAGGTCGTCTCATCTGCAGGAGCAGCAATATCCCTTCGCTGATGAATTTCCCATAGACAGTGACTCCCCTCTAGTATCTATTTTGTGTAAACTAGCTGTTGATAGGATCAAATTAATGTGAGGTCTAATTATGGATTACAACAGCAAAACTGATTTGGAAGTTGCAAGGGACTTAGAATTACTCTGTCAGAAAGTTAATGAAGCTCTTGAAAAAGCGAGTAAATTCTTGCAAAAAGCACAACAAATTGATGAAGTTTTGCAAAAAGCACAACAAATTGATGAAGTCAGTGAACTTATTCGACGAATTGAAATTGTTTCACAAGATTTAGAACTGAATAAACAGCTATTACAAAAAACAAAAACAGACTTAGACGAAACTCTATCGGAATTAGAGTCTTTCAAGAATTTACCCCAAAGATTGGATCAACTTGGCATCCTAGACCAATCTGGCATCAAAGAGAATGTTTTGCAGGATATACAACGCATTCTTGATGAGGTACGGCAAGCTAAAACATTTTCCGAGCAGACATTAGCTGAACAACAAACCAATCAAGAAAAGATAGAGCAAAACAAAAATTTCATCCAACAAACCGAAGCTGATATTCAATTAAAATTGCAAGAGCTACAGAGAATTATTATAGAACTAGAATATTTTAAGAATCTATCCCAAAGGTTAGACCAACTTGGTATGAGAGAGAATGTTTTACAAGATATGCAAAGTATTCTTGGAGAAGTGCGACAAGCTAAAACATTTTCTGAGCAGACAATTACCGAGCTACAAACCAATCACGAAAGGATAGAGCAAAACAAGAATTTCATCCAACAAACCGAAGCTGATATTCAATTAAAATTGCAAGAGCTACAGAGAATTATTATAGAACTAGAATATTTTAAGAATCTACCCCAAAGGTTAGACCAACTCGGTATCAGAGAGAACGTTTTACAGGATATGCAACGCATTCTTGAAGAGATACAACAAGCTAAAGCGTTCTCCGAGCAGACAATTGCTGATCTGCAAACCAATCAAGAAAGGATAGAGCAAAACAAGAATTTCATCCAACAAACCGAAGCTGATACTCAACTGAAATTACAAGAACTACAGAAAATCATTGCAGAATTAGAACATTTCAAGAATTTACCCCAAAGGTTGGATCAACTCGGTATCAGGGAGAATGTTTTACAGGATATGCAACGTATTCTTGAAGAAGTACAACAAGCTAAAGCATTTTCCGAACAGACCTTAACTAATTTGCAAATCAATCAAGAAAGGATAGAGCAAAACAAGAATTTCATCCAACAAACCGAAGCCGATACTCAACTGAAATTACAAGAACTACAGAAAATCACTTCAGAATTAGAACATTTCAAGAATCTACCTCAAAGATTAGACCAACTCGGCATCAGAGAGAACGTTTTACAGGATATGCAACGCATTCTTGAAGAGATACAACAAGCTAAAGCGTTCTCCGAGCAGACAATTACTGAGCTAAACACTAAACAGGAGAAAATAGAACAAGTTAAAAATTTCATCCAACAAACCGAAGCCAATACTCAAAAACTCTTAGACCAAGTTCAAAAAATTGTCTCCGAGTTAGAGCCAATTCGGAATATACCCAAAAAACTCAATGAACTGGGAATCACCGATAATATTATAGAGAAAACTAACGAACTTTTAGATGAGTCAAGATTTCTACGCAATCAATTAGAAGTATGTAAGCAGGAGATGATTGCTATCCGTCAATTTGAAAGTTATCTACGGGAATTTCGCAGACAGCGTACATCCAAACAACTACGCACTTTTTTGTATCAAGAGTTGGGCTTTGCTGGTTTGATTATCTATGTTTTACATTTGATTAGTCCCAGGCGTAGAAACTCTTGATGGCTGATACCATAGCAATCCCTCTTGATTTTGGAACAAAGGTTGTAGGGATACCGCTTCTGTTCTTCACAATTTCTGTTCGCTAATTGGATGATTTTGCTATAAAAATTCTCCAACTAGGGCAGACAACCAAGAAACCTAACGTAAGCCTAAACCCTTTACAACTGGGAAGTCTCCCGGGAACGATTGTTTTGCAATGTACTGCCAATACCCTGCAAAATTCCCCGCCCAATCAAGCCCAACCCCCGGCCAATAATGCGGGTGAGTAGATAAGCACTGGTGCGTCCGATATAATTTGCCACCGCCCGGAGTACCGGAGCAATCGCATCTTGAAATTCCAACCCCAGGGTAACCAGCCAGGGAATGCCCTGGAGTTGGGCGAGTTCAGCAGTACGACCGCTGTACACTGGGTAGCGGACAATGGCTTGGTTCTGAATCCGCAGGAGTTGGTAACGGCTCTCAAAAATGGCGCGGGGTTCGTCCCAGTAGCGTTGCCAGCGATAGCGTTGGGAAAGTTGATTCCGCAGACGCTCGGTTTCTCGGGTGGAGATGAGGTTGCGCCGGTAAAATCGTTGCTTCACCGATTCGTGGTGGGGAAAGCGGTTGACCAAGGGTTGCACCACCCCATTGGCCACCTGGAGAACCAGATTTTCCAGCAAGATGGCGGCATGGTCGCTGGCGATTTGGCTATTGGCTGCGTACAGCACCTCATCAATCCGTAGGGGGTTTTGAAACAGATAAAAATTAAAGAGGTCAGAAACCAGGGGAATTTTGTCCAAAATTAACCCCCGCACCGTCTCCTCCTGGGCAAGGAGGGTATCGATCACATCCTGGCCGTCCAGGGTATAGTAGCGACCGATAAAATCCGTCAGGGCTTCCTGCCACAGGCGTTGTACCAGGTCGGAGCAACGGCTTGCCAGGTCGGTTGGGGTAATGCGGGCTTCGATCAACTCCGCCAACAGGGTTTCCCAACGGGTGAGGATGGTGTTCCAGAGTTCCCGTTGCTTCTCAAACCGGAGCAGGTCGGTTTCCAACAGCAGACCGCTGGCGTTGGTCACGGGTTGATTGAACTGTTGCCGCACCCGGCTCAAGCGTTCTCCAGGGGGCAGAGCCAGGGGGGGATGGCTGACTTGGGGGGGTGGGGCAAGTACCGCACCCGGTCGCCACAGCCAGGTCAAAAGGCGGCGAGCGGTGTGCAACTCCCGGATGCGCCCCCGCGTGATCTGTTGCTCCAGCCAGGGGCGGGGACGGTGTGCCCACCGCTGACATTGGTCAAGTGCCGCCTCAATCTGCCTCAAGCCCTGTTGGTATAACTGGGAACGCCAGCGGGGGGCGACGGTTTCCGGTTGCAACCAGGGGGAATAGCCACCCGAAATCGCTTGTATCCATTGCCAGAGGGTCGCCGCCGGTGTGTATCGTTCTACATAGGCGGCCAAACCCAATTGTTGATAGCGGAGCAACTGATCCCGGGTCACCGGGGGGCCGAGGGCGACAATCGGCAGGTGCGGGTAACGGCGTTTCAGCGATTCACACAGGGGAATATCCGCCAGTTCCCAATCCAAAACCAGCACATCTACCAGGGGCTGGGTCTGTTGTAGCCGTTCATTGAGCAGATTTTGTAAATCCCCGGGTTGGTCGCTGGTCACCACCTGCGCCAAATTTTGTTGCTCTAGCCACTGGGATAGCCCCAAACGCAGGATGGGTTCCCGACTCGCCAGCAAAATCACCGGTAGCCCAGTCTGCCCAGGACTCATCGGCGACCCTGCTTTTTCTGTTGGGCGAAGTAGGCTTCTAACACCTGCAAGGTCATCGGTCCGGTGAGACTGCCGCCGCCGCCCCCGGAGTTTTCCCCGAAGGCCACCACCACCAACTCCGGTTTGTCCGCCGGGGCGTAGGCACCAAACCAGGTATGGCTCTGGCGGGGGGGGTCTTCCGCCGTGCCGCTTTTGCCCGCAATTGGGGGTAAATGGCTGACGTTTAATTTTCCACCCGTACCCCCGGTGACCACCTGGCGCAACCCCCGCTTCAAAATATCAATGGTGGTGGGTTGCAGACCCAGGGGCGTTCGCCACTGGCTGGGACTATCCCCGGAAGCTTGGTAGAGGTGGGGGCGCACCCGGTCACCGCCATTCGCCACCACCGCAAACATGACCGCCACTTGCAAAGGCGAAGTCTGCATAAATCCCTGGCCGATGGACATATTCACCGTATCCCCGACGTACCACGGCTCCTGGAGGTTTTTGAGCTTCCAGGCCTCATCGGGCACCAACCCCTTGGCTTCTTCCGCCGCCAACTCAATGCCGGTTTTTTCCCCAAACCCGTAGCGACGAGACCACTCGGCGATCGGTTTTTCCTTCACCCCCAGGGCAATCTGATAAAAAAACGTATCACTGCTCCAGGCCATCGCCCCGGTGAAGTCCAACGGCCCAAACCCCGCCCGATTCCAATCCCAAAACTGAATCCCCCCCACGGTCAAAAACGGAAACGTCGCCAAGACCGTATTGGCCGGGTAGCGACCGGATTCTAGAGCCGCCGTGGTGGTAATGATCTTAAACGTACTGGCGGGAGGATACCCCTGCAATGCCCGGTTCACAAAGGGAAAACTCCGGCGTTGCAGTTCCTGCCACTGCTGCGGCGTGACCCGCCCGGAAAAGATATTCGGGTCAAACCCCGGATAACTGACCATCGCCCGCACCGCCCCGTCCCTGGGGTCAATCGCCACCACCGCCCCCCGGCGGGTACCCAGAGCCTTGACCGCCGCTTTTTGCAAATCCAAATCCAAGGTCAGGGTGACATCCTGCCCCGCCACGGAAGGCTTTTTCCCCAGGATGCGTAAGACCTGCCCCTGGGCATCCACCTCCACCTGTTGCCCCCCCCACTCCCCCCGCAGGCGGGATTCTAGGGCAGATTCGACCCCCATTTGGCCAATCACATCGCCGATGCGGTAGTTTTCCTTTTGGCGGGCTTCGAGTTCTTTCTCGCTAATTTCCCCTGTGTAGCCCAGCACATGGGAGAACAATTCCCCCTGGGGGTAGTAGCGGATCGGTTCGGCGTTCAAAATCACCCCCGGCAGGGTGTCGCTATGCTCCATCAAGGCGGTGATTTGCGCCGGACCAATCCCCCGCGCCAAGCGCAGTAGGTAGGGAGAAAAGTAACCGGCCTGCTCCAGGCGGTTTTTCATCTCCTTTTCGGGAATATTCAGCAGTTGCGCCAGGGTGGTAAGGGTATTTTGCCAGTCCTGGGGGCGTTGGGCAATCGGCCAGAGAAATACGGAATAGGACAGGCGACTGCCCGCCAACAAACGTCCCTGCCGGTCAAAAATCCGCCCCCGGTCCGGCGGTTTGGGAATCAGGCGAATGCGGTTACTATCCGCCATCTGCTGGTGTTCCTGGCCTTTGACCAATTGCAGGTAGGCCAACCGGCTCCCAAACCCAGCAAACAAGACAAAACTGATGCCCCCAATCAGCACCATCGCCTGCCGCCCCCGGCCAATTCCCGGTTCTGCCCAGGGGGATTCCTTCAAGCGAGCGGTCTGTTGCCAAAGCACCATCGTTTTGCAGGGATGAATTTACGTTTTGAATTATCACTAATAATCACATCAATAGCACAAGTGGGAAACATCCGTTGGTCATCCGGGGATAACTTTTACCGAACCCAGGGAACCCGAGTCCGGTCTGTCGCCGTCTCAGGGGTGGTACATTAAATTGCAATCGCTAGTTCTGGGAGTGAATGGGATGCGCTATGCCATGCTCATGGGTTTGATCCCCGCAGTCGTGATCACCGTCGCCGTACCGGCTCAGGCGGAAGATGGGGAAGAACAAATCCAAAATGCCGCCGACACCTTTGCCTCCTTCATGGCCAACCCCAACCAACGCATTCCCAGTAGCGTGATGCGCCAAGCCCAGGGGATTGCCATTATCCCCAACGTCACCACGGCGGGATTTATTTTTGGCGGCACGGGCGGTTCCGGCATTATTACGGTAAAAGATGACAAAGGCCGCTGGGGTAACCCGATTTTTGTCGGCCTTTCCGGGGGCAGTTTTGGCCTGCAAGCGGGCGCAAAATCCTCGGATATTGTGCTGGTGTTTATGAACCAACGGGCGGTACGCAGTCTCCTGCGCCAGTCGGTAAATCTGGGTGGGGATGTGGGGGTGGCCGCCGGCCCGGTGGGGAGTAATGCGGTGATGCCTACGGATACGCCGGGGAATACGGACATTTTTGCCTACTCCCGCAGTGCCGGTTTATTCGCCGGGGTGACCCTCTCTGGCAACCGTATTTCCTTCAACCGTGACCGGACGGAAGCCTTCTATGGCCGCTCCCCCCTGTCGGCGCAGACGGTTTTTAATGACCCCAGCATCCCGGTGGTGCCGGTGGTGGCGCGGCTCCATCAAACCCTGAACCGTGCCATGCAGTAGTTGGACAAGTGCAAACCTGGAATCCTGAGCAGTACGCCCAAACCGCCCGCTTTGTCTCCGATTTGGGCGAGGCAGTTGTGGGTTTACTCGCACCCCAACCGGGGGAACACATCCTGGATTTGGGCTGTGGCGATGGGGCGTTAACCGTGAAACTCCAGGCAGTGGGGGCGACCGTCCTCGGTGTGGATGCCAGCCCGGAGATGGTCGCTGCCGCCCAATCCCGGGGAGTGACCGCCCAGGTCATGGATGGAACCGCCCTGGCGTTTGACCAGGAATTTGATGCGGTTTTTTCCAATGCGGCCTTGCATTGGATGCTGGAGCCGACAGCGGTGATCGCCGGGGTGTGGCGTGCCCTCAAACCCGGTGGCCGTTTTGTCGGGGAGTTTGGGGGGCGGGGCAATATCGCCGCCATCCTCACGGCCATGGAGACGACCTTTGCTGCCCGGGGACTGAACGTGCCGTACCCGTGTTTTTTTCCCGACCCCACCACCTATCGCCAACTGCTGGCCGCCCAGGGCTTTCGGGTGCCCACCATTGAACTAATCCCGCGTCCCACCCCTTTACCTGGAGATTTGCGGGATTGGTTGCTGATGTTTGCCCAGTCCTCCCTGGCGTGGATACGGCCAGAGGAACGGGACGATTTTATCGCTGAGGTCGTGGCACGGTTGCGTCCCCAACTTTATCAACCGGCTGGGGTCTGGGTTGTGGATTATGTACGATTACGGTTTATGGCACAAAAAATGTGAGTTGGCAGCGATTGACATCCTCCTCGCCGCAAGCAGCGAGGATTCCTAAGACTCACGGCTTAGGTTTCTGTTTCATAGCACCAGCCTTCCGAGATTTGCTCTCTTCAGGTCTTACGGTCGCTCCACAGACTAACACTGCCTGTCCAGCAGCTAAGTGGTTTATAGCAGCATTCACATCCCGGTCATGGTGAGCATTGCATTTAGGACAATCCCACTCACGAACATTTAGAGGAAGCAAATCAACTTTATGCCCACACTTCGAGCAAGTTTTAGAACCAGGGAACCATCGGTCAAGCTGGACAAAGTTACGACCATACCACTCAGCTTTGTAGGCCAGTTGGCGGTTCATTTCGCTCCATCCAGCATCAGAAATCGACTTTGCCAACTTCCGATTCTTGACCATGTTTTTCACTGCCAGCGACTCAGCAACGATGGTTTGGTTTTCTCTCACCAATTGCGTTGTCAACTTGTGCAGGAAATCGTGTCTAGAGTCTCTAATCTCGGCATGGACACGGGCAACTTTGCGCCGTGCCTTATCCCGATTGCGAGAGCCTTTTTGCTTGCGGCTTAGCCGTTTCTGAGCCTTCTTCAACTTCTGATAGAGCTTGGCAAAGTGTTTAGGGTTGGACACCTTCTCACCGTCACTGGTTGTAACCAGGCTGGTAATTCCGGCATCAATCCCAATCGCTTTGTCAGTTTTTGGTAGCGGTTGAATAGTCAGATCATCCACCAACAGCGAAACAGTCCAGCGACCCGATGGCTCCAGCTTGACTGTGATGGTAGAGGGTTCAGCACCTTTAGGAAGCTGCCTAGACCAACGAATCGGCAAGGCTTCAGAGCATTTAGCCAGGAACACCTGACCATCTCTAAACTTGAATGCCGACTTGGTGAACTCAGCAGAACCCCCGTTCCGCTTCTTTTTGAAGTTGGGATATTGCGCTCTGCCTGCCCAGAAGTTGCTGAATGCGGTTTGCAGATGCCTCAATCCTTGTTGGAGAGGGACAGAGCTTACCTCGCTCAGAAAACTCAGCCCCTCATCCCGCTTCCACTCGGTCAGCATTGCGGACGATTGGTTATCAAAAAACTGGGTCTAAAACCCCGCCCTTTCAGGGCGGCTTTACAAAAACTTTGTTAGAATTACATCGGGAAAACAAAAAACAAGTTTTTCCAACCCCATACCGAGGGGCATCCGGGAAAGCGGGGAATAGCTTGAAGTCTGTGGAGCGAACATAAGACCAAAACTCCTTGAGAGTAGAGGCAGTTGCGAAAGGCTCGAAAGAGAAAGAAGCAGAAATCTAAATCGTGAGGTTTAGAATCCCTGCCCTTTAGGGCGGTGGAGTATGTCAAACCCAATTCGCTCTTGACGCTGATACCAAGCCTCTGTTCTGGCTGCGAGGGCACGGTTATACACCAGCCTTACACAGCCAAGCGTCCTTCTAAGCAAGGTTTCTTGCTCAGGAGTTGGGTAGAAGCGGAACTTGAAAGCACGTTCTGTCATACCTTACATTATAGCATTTATTTTGTAAGGATGCGCTACGCGCGCTGTTTGTTGATTCGCTATCCATCCCCGCCGCAAGCAGCCGGGTTTTCCGCTCATATTCTATAAAAAATACTTAAACTAGCAATCACAGATGATTTACGAGAATCATCAAAGTTAACGAGAACCAGAGACGGTGGTTATGCCCCTGCGACCGCTTATTTTGTTGGCTGGTGTGGTGTAGCTAATCAATAGCGGTATCCTAAAACACTCCCTGAACGCTAAATAATAATCGGGGGGTTTGCTCAAACTGGGGCACAAATTTACTCAAAGGAAAGGCTAATTCCAAACGCATTTGCAGATAATTACTAATAAATTGGCGCAGTCCTAACCCTGCGGAAGCCAACTCCCGATTCCCCGGCTCCGCCGCCGTGGGTTGTTTCAAAAACACCTGTCCATAATCCACAAAGGCATAGGGCTGGCTGACCATCGGCGTCGTCCCGGCGCGATAATTCACTGGCCGTTGCAATTCTAGGCGCAACCCGTAGCCATCATCCCCCAACAATTGGGAAGGGTTGTAGGCCGATCCAAAACTGGGTCCACCCAAGCCAAACTGCTCCGATACCAGCAAGGAGGTACTGGCCACCTGCCCCGCTCCCGTTAGCAAAAGATTAAATTGCTGGGGTAGGGTGAACAACTGGGCAAAATTCAAGTTCACCTTGAACCCCGTTGCCTGACCATTCGCCCGGGAGAGGGGTGCCCCTTCACTGCCCTCCAACCGTGCCCCCAAACCGCTCAACCCCTGGGAGAGCAAAATCGAAGCGGAAGTAAACCCCACGGCATTGATATTGTCCACGGTCGCCCCCACCCGCAACGAACGAATCCGGTCTTGGCTGAGAACAATGGGAAACCCCAAAAAACGGGTGGCAACCGTGCTATTGGTTAAATCAAATAAGCCATTTAAGGATAGATTTAATTGCCGGGAACGAATCAGGGGATAACTCAAGCCGAGATTAAAGTTAAAACTTTCCCCCGTCACCAGAAATGGCGCAACTTCCGCCCCCGGTTGGGTGCCCGTGTAGCTGGCACTGGTGGCCAAGGTCACCCCGTCAAAACCGATGGGAATTTGGAAGTCAAACCGGCCACTAGCTAATTCTTCAAAATCAAAAGGTGTGGTGGCGGCACTCAAACTAAACCGTTCCCCCTGATTGCCCAAGGAATTCAAAAATACCCCCCCTTGCAATCGCACTGGCCCCACGGAATCGGGTGCCCAATTATTCACTTCAAAAAATGGGTCAAATGGGTCATAGATTAGTTCTAAAGTTAACACACTGCCCCCGACTTCCTGGCCAGGGTCAAGCCTCGCCCGCACCTCATAACCCGCCAAATCATTCATCAATAATAGATTCCGTTCCAGGGCAGAGGATTTGAGGGGACGAGAGCGTTGAATCCACTCCCCAAAACCCCGCAACCTGTTCTCCTGCGCCGGGGTCGTACCGACGAACTTTACCGCCTCCACAAAGCCTTCTACCACCTCGATGCGAGCCACACCCTGTTGGATGGTTTGTTCCGGCACTAAGACCCGGGTTAAAATGTAGCCTCCCTGACGATAAAGATTATTTAATTGGTCGGCAATAATATACAATTCTGCGAGGGAAATTTCTGTATTGATGTTGGCTTGGTAAAGAAGTTGTAGTTGCTCCGGGGTGAAGGCGGTTACCCCTTGAATGTCCAACGTTTTCAAAATGAAGCGCACATTTTCTGCGCCGGGGGGGGCGGTGGGTTCATCCCGACGGGGAATGGTAATTTCTTCGGGGCGGGTGGGCACCTGAGGGGGTTGCAACTCCTGTTGAATCCGGCTAGGGTCAATGGGTCCGACCTGGGCTAAAGCATTAGCCTGAATTTCCATAACTCCCAAGACAATCAAGCCGCAGAACAGGATTTTCATCAAATTAACTCCATACTCCTCACTTTGTTAGATTATCTCGAAGAGATTGATGTATGCAACAAATTTGCCCAAGAAAATAGCAAGTAGTCTCTGGGGTTCTTCAGAATCTGGGCATCTAATACAGTTTCCCAGAAACATACGACTATTCGGCAACGATTGGGGAAGAACACTCAGGCAGTTCACCTGTTTGCCATTGGATATTGAGATCAGGTAGATTTTCACTTCTCAGAATGATGGGGTCAGTCAAAGGCGGTGAACCCGTCGTTTGATTCACGGGGACATTCACGCACAATAGGGCTTCGGGGAAGAACACTGCTTCACCCAAATCCGTTAAATCCCGCCACTGCCGGTCATTGAAATTAAGCACAAATGTAACGGGTTCTGTGAATACTGAACTACTTGGCAATCCAGGAATAATAGGTGCTAAACCTTTATACAAAAAGCCACTGCCTGCGAACAGAGCGGGTTGGGGGAATGTGGTATTAAATTGCTGAGAACCTTTCAGGACGGAGAAGCCTTGGAAATTTCCCGTGGGCTCAGGGCTAGTGGCATAAACTAAAAATCTTCCATCTTCAAGATTTAAGGCACCTGCACCCACCTTGTTGATGAAATCTCTACCTGCAACTAGGGTAATGCCACCAGTGACATTGATAGATTCATCAAGAATAATATCTCCCGTGAGGCTTTGCAGAAATACACTAGCCGCATTTTCAATGCCATCGGGGTTGACTACACCCACCGTTAAATCCCCTTGGGTAATTACTTTCAGGTTCCCACTGGTATCGGCGGCAATGGTACTAATTTGATTGTTGGTGTTAGTTAAAGTGGCACCACCAGAACCCAAAATGGCTAAGCCTGGGGTGGTAATGGGTTGGGTTTGGGTGATGGTGCCATTCCCAGTGAGAACCACAATTCCAGTAGTGCTGATGCCATTGATGGTATTAACAGTGCCTATATCAAACCCACTCGTATCAGTATAGCGAATTTCATTATTGGTCTTGGCCGCTAATATGGCGATGTTATTGTTTGTATTTGTTAGCGTAAATTTGCCATCACCTAATAATTCCAAACCCTTAGAAAATAGTCCGCCCTTGTTATTCTGATTGACATCGCCAGGGGAAGTGATGATGATATTACCCTTAGTCTCTACTTTGAGTTCATTGAAAGTAATGCCATTATTTGTGGAAGTAAAAGTAATTTGACCGGTGGTGTTATTGCCGATTAGGTTTGTGCCAGTTTTGGTGTGTATTGAATCCGCACCTTTACCCCCCGTGCCGGTGTAGGTGATATTGCCATCGGTGGTATTTACCTGCGCTCCATTGAATTGGTAGATACCAAAATTACTAGCACCAGTGCCATTGCCTGTACCTGTGTAGCTGATGTTTCCCTTCGTGGTATTTACCTGCGCTCCAGACTGTTGCACGATACCATAATTAAAATTACCAGTGCCATTTCCTGTGCCGGTGAGGTTGATATTGCCAGTACCAGAGGTGCTAAGGGTGGTAATAGTATCCTGCAATAAAATACCATAGTTAAAGCTTGTGCCATTTCCCCCCGTGCCAATGTAGGTGATATTACCACCGGTGGTAGTTACCTGTGGTCCACCTAATTGGGCGATACCGTAATTATCATTACCTGAACCTTTACCAGTACCTGTGAGATTAATCGCCCCTGTACCGGTAGTGCTGATTTTGGTGTTGACAGATTGCAAATAAATCCCATAGTTAAAGTTTGTGCCATTGCCACCCGTGCCTTGGTAGGTGATATTGCCATCATCGGTGCTGACTTGTGCGCCATTGAGTTGATAAATGCCAAAGTTGCTGCTACCTGTGCCCTGACCTGTACCAGTCAGGTTGATAGTGCCTTTCCCCGTACTGCTAGTAGTGGTGTTTGTATCTAAGAGCAAAATCCCATAGTTAAAGTTTGTGCCATCGCCACCCGTGCCTTGGTAGATGATATTGCCATCGGTGGTGGTTACTTTTGAGCCATTGAGTTGATAAATGCCAAAGTTGCTGCTACCTGTGCCCTGACCTGTACCAGTCAGGTTGATAGTGCCTTTCCCCGTACTGCTAGTAGTGGTGTTTGTATCTAAGAGCAAAATCCCATAGTTAAAGTTTGTGCCGTTGCCACCCGTGCCTTGGTAGGTGATATTGCCATCTACACTGCTCACCTGCGCTGACGATTGTTGCCTAATGCCTATGATGCCAGTACCTGTGCCCTGAGCTGTACCAGTCAGGTTGATAGTGCCTGTACCAGTAGTGCTGATTTTGGTGTTAGCACCGTTCAGAAAAATACCGTAATTATTATCTGTGCCACTCCCCCCGGTACCGGTGTAAGTAATGTTGCCGCCTTGGGTCGTCACCTGTGCGCCATTTTTCTGATAAATGCCGTAGTTAGAATCACCTGACCCTTTTCCTGTACCGGTGATAGAGATTGCCCCGGTATCAGAACTGATTGTTGTACTCGCATCACTCAGAACAACACCAAAGTTATTATCTGTCCCATTACCCCCCGTGCCTCTGTAACTAATACTGCCCGAAGTAGTGGTCACCTGCGCTGATGATTGTTGAAAAATGCCATAGTTATCATTGCCAGCACCATTACTTGTGCCAGTGAGTTCAATTTTGCCATTGCCCGTTGTGGTGATTTTGGTGCCAGTGCCGTTCAGCAAAATACCAAAATTTGAATTCGTGCCTTTGCCACCCGTGCCTTCGTAGGTGATGTTGCCATCGGTAGTTACCTGTGCGTCATTTTTCTGATAAATGCCGTAGTTAGAATCACCTGACCCTTTTCCTGTGCCGGTGATAGAGATTGCCCCGGTATCAGAACTGATTGTTGTACTCGCATCACTCAGAACAACACCAAAGTTATTATCTGTCCCATTACCCCCCGTGCCTCTGTAACTAATACTGCCCGAAGTAGTGGTCACCTGCGCTGATGATTGTTGAAAAATGCCATAGTTATCATTGCCAGCACCATTACTTGTGCCAGTGAGTTCAATTTTGCCATTGCCCGTTGTGGTGATTTTGGTGTTAGCACCGTTCAGAAAAATACCGTAATTATTATCTGTGCCACTCCCCCCGGTACCGGTGTAAGTAATGTTGCCGCCTTGGGTCGTCACCTGTGCGCCATTTTTCTGATAAATGCCGTTGTTAGAATCACCTGACCCGTTTCCTATCCCGGTGAGACTAATCGCCCCTGAGTTAGAACTGATTTTGGTGTCATCATTAAGTAAATAAATCCCATAGTTATTCTCTGTGCCATTACCCCCCGTGCCTTTGTAGGTGATATTGCCACTTGTACTGACTACTTCCGCCCCGGCAAGTTGATGAATGCCGTAGTTATCAGAGCCAGTATTGCCCCCCGTACCCTTGTAAGTAATATCGCCCTGATTTGTCTCTACTTTGGCTGATGTTTGTTGCACAATTCCCACAGCGTTGGAACCCTTGCCAGTACCCGTGAGGCTGATATCACCTTTACCTGTAGTTTGGATGAGCGTGTTAGCACTTGTTATTAAGATGCCGTCATTGCCAGTTGTGCCATTGCCGCCTGTACCATCGAATGTGATATTGCCATCCGTACTGATGACTTGGGCACCAGTAGTCTGAAAGATACCTAAATTGTTTATACTTGTTCCATTACTTGTACCAGTGTAGGTGATATTGCCACTGGTGGTAGTTACTTTGGCGTTATCCGTTTGCTGAATACCATAGTTGGTACTCCCAGTGCCATTACCTGTGCCAATCAGTTCAATATTACCCGTGCCGGTAGTGATGAGGGTATTTGAATCTTCTAACTTAATACCATGATTAGAATTAAGTCCATTACCCCCCGTGCCTTTATAGGTGATATTGCCATTTGCGGTAGTTACCTGCGCTCCATTGAGTTGATAAATACCGTAGTTATCAGAGCCTGTATCTCCGCCCTTGCCCGTGAGTTTGATACCACCACCATTAGTTTTCAAGGTACTATTACTACTCAGTGTAATCCCTGCGAAGTTTCCTGTCGCTGTACCGGCGGTGTTGGCGTTAAATACTATGGCATTAAATGTGGTACTTGTGCTGGTATTTTTGATTTCTACTCCAGAATTAACTACGATATTTTTGTCAGCATTTACAGTGATGGTTGATGTGCCTGTGTCGTTGTTGGTGATGTTTTTGTTGATGGTAATCGTGCCATTATTCAACGCTGTGAGGGTAGAGTTTCCATCGTTGGTAATGCCATTCGTAGCATTGACTGTGCCAACGGTGAAGGAATCAGTATCCGTGTAGCTGATGTTACTCGTAGTATTAGCCGCTAAAATACTGATGTTGTTGGTGTTTTTAGTGAGGGTGTAACTACCTGTTCCCTTGAGTTCCAACCCACCCGCCGTAATCTTCTGGGTTTGCGTAACTGCTCCACCGGCTTTCAAGGTGAGATTTTTGATTGTGCTGACATTCACGCCATTGGTGGTATTCACCGTCCCAATTTCAAACCCATTTGCATCCGTGTAGTTAATGTCATTGGTGGTAGCCGCCGCTAGGGTGGTGATGTTGTTGTTGACATTGCTAAGGGTAAATGAACCAGTTCCTAAAAGCTCTAAACCATTGGCGAATAGGCCACCGCTGCTGTTTTGACTGGTGTTGCCTGGGCTAGAAAGGGTAAGGTTCCCAGTCGTTTGAACCGTAACATCATTGAGTGTCAGGCCATTGGTCAGGGCGGTTAGGCTAATATTGCCCGTGGTAGTTGCCGAGCCAATCACGTTACTGCCAAATCCAATAATGCCAATGCGAATGCCATCTGCTGTGCCTGCTCCGGTGCCGGTGTAGATGATGTTGCCAGCCCCCGTGCTGACTTGGGCATCAAAGATTTGATAGATGCCGTAGTTATTTGTTCCAGTGCCTTGGCCTTTTCCGGTTAAGGTAATGTTGCCGGTGCCGGTGCTGCGAATGCTTGTGTTCGTACCAGCCAAATCAATCCCGTAGTTATCGTCAATGCCATTACCTCCCGTGCCTGTATAGGTAATGTTGCCATCCACCGTGCTGACTTGAGCTGCGGACTGTTGGTAGATGCCCGAGTTACCATCTCCATTGCCTTTGCTTGTTCCGGTTAAGGTAATGTTGCCGGTGCCGGTGCTGCGAATGCTCGTAGCAGTCAGAGAAATCCCGAAGTTACCGTCGGAGCCACTACCCCCCGTGCCCGTATAGGTAATATTGCCATTGATGGTGCTGACTTGGGCATTACTGCTTTGATTAATGCCGATGTTGTTATCACTGCCACTGCCCCCTATTCCGGTTAAGGTAATGTTGCCAGTGCCGGTGGTACGAATGCTCGTGGTGGCATCCCTCAAATCAATCCCGAAGTTACCGCCGCCGGAGCTACTACCCCCCTTGCCCGTATAGGTAATGTTGCCATCCACCGTGCTGACTTGGGCACCTGACTGTTGAACGATACCGTGGTTGCCGCTCAGTGTGTCACCGCCCTGCCCCGTCAGGGTAATATTGCCTCGATTAGTAGCCAAGGTACTGCCGTTAAGCTTAATACCATCAAAACTACCGCTACCCGTACCATTGGCATTAAAGACTATGGCATCAAAAGGCGTGGCACCCGCATTGGTATTTTGAATCACTGCACCACTGTTCATCACAATATTGCGGTCAGCATTGAGGGTCAAGGTTTTTGATGTACCCCAAGTGATATTCACATCGCCAGTGATCGTGATCGTGCCAACCCCACCTGTGCCCGTGGTTTGAATCGTTAAATTGCTACCGCCCAAAAATGCCGCAATATCATCATCTAATAATTGATTACCTGAATCGGTCGCATTCTCAGGATTGGTAATGGTACTCGCTCCGGCTGTGCCAGAAATCGTAATGTCATTGGGGTCAAGGAGCAAAGTACCCGCCACACCCGCCGGGGCATTCAAGTTAATCCGACCCGACCAACCGGGCGCAAGATTTAAGACTTCTTTCCCTGATATTTCGACAAACCCACCATCCCCAGTGATAATGCCACCCTTGGCACTCACAAAACCCTCAAATTTCGTCGTCCCATCCGCCCAAACAATCACTTCCCCCCCATTCCCCTGGGTGAGGGCATCTGCTTTGATTTGGACATCCTTGGCAACCGTCGTTTCTATCGCATTCTGTAGCGTCCCTTTCCCCTGGAAACTACCCCCGATATTGACAATCCCACCGCCTTGATCACCCGAAGCGTCTATGGTTGTGCCATTATTAAGCGCAATCTTTTCCCCAGTGATAGTAACTTTACCGCCTTTCTCTCCTGATACAATTCCCGATACATCTAACGCACCATTTACCGCAACCGTAACCTTTTGCCCGCCGGATAGAACAATTACGCCATTGCGATTTTCCGCATATTTCGCCTCAATCATCCCGCCAACATTAATCACATGATCTACAATCTGACCAGCCGCCTGAGCCGTCAGGGTAACTATCCCCCCCGGTGCCGTGATATTGCCTTGGTTGTCAATCAGCGAATTTAATTTATTCCCATAAATATCCGTGATTTGCCCCGCCAACGTGGGGTCAACCGTCACGCTTAATAATCCATCCCCATAGAAATCCAAGCTCACCGTCGTTCCCGATGCCAGAACGACCTTACCCAAGCGAGCGGAAATGATGCCACTATTCTGCACGGCGGGAGCAACCAAGGCCGCAAAACCCGCTTCTTTCACCGTAATTAAACCTTGATTGACTACACTCGCAGGGGGTTTCCCTGGCATTTGTTCAAAGCGCAAAACGCCCCGCATGAAGTCAGTATCTTGGATATTCAACGTACTGGCGACTAAGCCCGCCACATCCACCCGTGCCGTGGGTAAAAACGCAATGCCATTGGGGTTTACCAAAAATACCTGCCCATTGGCGGTTAATCTGCCCGCAATACTTGAGGGTGTAGCTCCAGTGACTCGGTTCAACGTCGCTGATGTACTGCTGGGTTGTTGAAAATTCACCCACTCCTGGGGGGCAATGCTAAAGCTATTCCAGTTGATGACGGCTCTATCAGTGGATTGATTGATATTTAGCTTGGTATCCCCCACCTGTTGAATCGTGGCCGCTCCCTGGGTGACTTGACCGCCCTGGGGTAATGCCAGCCCCGGCACCTGACAGACAAACAGCACCGCTAACGCCTTCAGGGGAAACCAAACCAGATGACGCAGCGAGGAAATGAACTTCATAGGAAGAGTTGTTAATAAAATGTTACTCCGGTATCAGTATATCATCAGAATTTGAGCAAGGGAGATTCCCTTAATTTTTAGTTAAAGGGAACCTCTATTAATTCGGGAATAGCGGTCGCGGGGGCACTGCCCCCGCCTTGATTCTATGGCTACGACACGCAAGCCAATGTCGCAAAGCGACACGCAAGCTAATGTTGCAAAGCGACACGCAAGCTATCAGAATCTTTGTTTGCAAATCGGGATTGCTATATTTAAAAAATTTACTTCAACGTCCGGTCGATCTCGGTACACTGGATGCCGTGAAAGAACATCTCCGCCAACCAATTTTGGAAGAATATATTCATGCCTTCTAGGTTAGTACCATTGTTGGCTGGCTTGGCTTTTGGTCTGGGACAGTACAATGAGGTTATTAATTTGGACGTGAGTGTTAAACTTGATGCAGAAAAACTAGGAGAGTAATCGCTGTGGCTTCTATCACAATTGATCTTTCAGACAGCCAATTCCAAAGGCTACAGAATTTAGCAAGAGTACATGGCATTGCGACTGAAGTGCTTTTGAAAGCAAGTTTAGAGGATTGGCTAAGTCTACAAAAAGACGATTTTATTAATGCCGCCGATTATGTAGTGGCGAAAAATAGTGAACTATATCGGCGTTTAGCATGATTCGCTATTTGACAATGATTGAGGTATTAGAGCTACATCGCAAAATTCTTGAACAATCCGGTGGGTCATCGGGCATCCGAGATATGGGTTTATTAGAATCAGCGATCGCCCAGCCCCGAATGACATTCGGTGGACAAGACCTGTACCCAAACCTGCTAGAAAAAGCAACAACATTAGGGTTCTCAATCATCATCAATCATCCATTTGTAGATGGAAATAAACGTACAGGTCATGCGGCAATGGAAACCTTTCTATAGCAATCACACTTGAATCATGAGAATAATTTTTACGTTCAAACAGTAAAGGGTCGCAGGGCACCGCCCCGTTTTTGGTTCTTCAGCGTTTTTATATTCTCACGAATGCCGTAGGATTGGTATAGTTCTGAATAGGTTGAAAATTAACGCCTCCGTGGATGAACAAGAGCGTGTAGTCTTGGCGATCATATCAGGTGAACTGGGACGTGAAGCATTTGTGGAGTGGCTACAGCATCATATAGCACCAGCTAACAATCCCAATGCAGCGGAAAATTGAAGGCAATTGGCGGTGCGTTTGAGGTTGTTCTCTACCTCTGATTGGGGTTGATATAGCAATCTCATGGGATTCATAAGAATTGAAGAGGTCTGCCAGAACCAGAGCGGGGCGGTGCGATGTGACCGCCATGCAAAATTCTAATTAGATCACTACATGATTACTTTAGGAGAATCCAACGAATACCTCGTTATTTTGTGAGATAGCCTTATTTCCTAACAGGGGGGAAGTGCCGCAGGTGAAAGAGAATTTTCAATAATTATTTGAGTCTATATTCTGGCTTGTAATTGTTGCAAGATATTGAGAAATTCCTGTTCAAAAGTCACCTGCGCCCGATTGGTTTTACCCCCAACATATAACTGTTTTTCTATTTGTAACCCCCACACCTGACTATGGGAGATGTAACTCATCATCACACCCAACATCAAACCAGCAAAGCCTAAATATACAATGGGTACACCCGGGTCAGATTTGATTTGTAAACCCGTACTGCCAACTAATTCGGTCAGCGTTAAATCCACCCCCCCAATATGTACCGGTGTTCCTACCCGGCTGGTGGTTAACAATTGTCCCTGTTGGTCGTAGAGCAAAAATAAGCCCTGTAGGTCAGGAATTACCAAGGATACCCCCTCGCTTAAATCGGGTTTTAGGGGTAACCAGGTTCCCCACAATTTCCGGCCATTCCCCGCTGTAAACGGAGTAACGGGCAGTTCTAAAATTGGGCTATTATTAAAGCGCAATCGTACCCCCTGAATACCCCAACTGGTTTGGTAAAAAGTCAACCCCCGCCACCGCAAAGGTTCATTCACATGAATGGTCTTGCGGGTCACTTCTTCTCCGGCAGCATTTAACAATCCCAAATCGGTGTAAAACTGGTCAATCTCTCCCCCCGCTGTATAGTCAATCCAAAACCGATGTACCCGCCCCTGCACTGGCGGTAAACGCCGCACCCATGCCCCGGCTTCAATCACTTTCTTGAGTTGAAAATCCTGCCCACTCGGGACTAATTCTTGAGCCAAAAAACCGGTTAGTGCTCCGACCAAACCCCCGATTAAAATTACCACCAGACTGGCATGAACAACAATCGGGCCAATTTTGCCCGCCAACCCTTTACGGGCATAAAGTTTCTCCTTTTCCGTAGCCACCCAATATCCCTTTTGACGCAAAATAGATGCCAACTGAGAAATAGAAATTTCCGGGCAGACTTGACTTAAATTCAATCGCAAAATTTGCTCCGGTCGCTGGTGATAGTACCACTTACGGGCAACTTTCAAGGCAGGCCATTGCCGCCGAGACGTACAGGCCAACAAACTCGCCCCAAATAAAATTAATAAACTCAAATACCACCAGGTTTGATAGACCTGATTGAATCCTAAAAAAAGAATGACCTGCCAAGTTAAAAATCCAAATAATGCCGGATGTTCTGGATAATTTTCCCGGTAAAACGTTAGGGTTTCTCCCTGCTCAATCACCGTACCGGCAATACTCGCCACCGCAATCACCAACAGCAGGCCAATCGCTAGGCGCAAATCGGCCACCACCTGCACCAAACTCCGCCACCACAGGGTGAGTGTGCGCCATTGGTTCCCCCACCAAGCCAACCATGCGGTCATGGGCTTAAAAATTGACGGTACCCTCCATGCTAATCTAATTTCCCGCCGCCTGCTCCAGGTGCCGAAGCCACTCTTGCGGTGCCTCCCCCTGCGCCGTTAGGGTCACCCGCCGCCCGGATGCCATACTTTGCCAGCACAAATGCAGGTAACTGGCCGGCCACATGGGCAACCGCTCCGGCCACTCAATCGCCACAATACCCGGTGCCGCTTCCTGCCAGTAATATTCTGGGTACAATTGCTGTACTTCTTGCGAATCTAACCGGTACAAATCCAAGTGGTACAGGGGGATGCGCCCCTCCGGATATTCCTGGATTAGAGCAAAGGTGGGGCTGGTGACGGGTGCGGTAATACCCAACCCCTGGGCGAGTCCCTGGACAAGAGTGGTTTTGCCGCTACCCAAATCCCCTTGAAGCAACAGAATCGCCCCGGCGGGCAAAAGGTGGCTCAGGGCTTCCCCCCACCGCACCGTGGCCGCTGGGTCAGGCAATGCTACCACCACGCCTGCACCCGGCTATACCAGCGCATGAGGACGTGCGCCAGCCGCTGGGAATGGTGTTGCACCTGGGCTTTTTCCGGGTCTTCCTGGATCACATCCGCCAGGATCAGGCGGTAGCCCATTTTCACCACCTGCTCCCGGTCTAAGTCCACAAACCCCGCCCCCACCTGGGCATACCGTTGCAACGCCTGGGCGGAGGGGGATTTTTTTTGCACCAACACCACATCAAATATCCGTTGCCCCGTCACCCGCTCGATGGCCTGCAGGTGGTCGGACACCCGATAGCCCTGGGTTTCCCCCGGCTCGGTCATGGCATTACAAATATAAATACGGGGCACCGTCGCCCGGGCAATCGCCTGGGTAATTTCCGGCACCAGCAGGTTGGGAATCACACTGGTATAGAGGCTTCCCGGCCCAATCAAAATCAAATCCGCCTCTTCAATCGCTTCAATCGCCTTGGGTAACGCCGGGGGATGGGCGGGGGTACAACCAATACGGACAATGTGCCCCTTGGCCTTGGGGATTTGGGATTCCCCCTCAATGCGCCGCCCGTCGGCCAAATCCGCCCAGAGATGCACATCCGCCATCGTCGCTGGTAATACCTGCCCCCGCACCGCCAACACCCGGGAACTGGCGGCAATCGCCTGCTCCAGATTGCCCGTAATGGTCGTCAGTGCCGTCAGGTACAAATTCCCAAAACTGTGGCCGCTCAGCCCTTCCCCGGATTCAAACCGATACTGAAACAATTCCGTTAACAGTTGTTCTTCCCGCGCCAGGGCTGCCAAACAGTTGCGAATATCCCCCGGCGGCAACACCCCCACCTCCCGCCGTAGCCGCCCGGAGGAACCCCCATCGTCCGCTACGGTGACAATCGCCGTGATATTACTGCTGTAGGCTTTCAGACCCCGCAACAGCCGGGATAACCCCGTCCCCCCCCCCAGTGCGACAATTTTTGGCCCCCGGTTGCGCTGGCGTTGGGCAATCAACACATCCACCAGGGCTTGTTCCCCTTCGGGACGCAGGGCTTCACTCAAGCTACCGACAGAGCGGGTCTGGCTCCAAATAATTAACCCAATCCCCACCAAAACCGCCACCGGCCCGGAAATATAGCTGGGAATCACGGTCGCCAACGTCCGCAGTACACTTTCCATCAACTGCAAAAAACTATTCACCGGGGTCAGGCGCAGGGAAATGGACAACCCCAGCACCACCAACACCGTGCCGACGAAGGTCACCACCAACCAGCGTTTGACCAGCAATCCCGGCTTCAGCCACTTCAGCCATTGCCGCAGTCGGGGCGGGGCGAACTTACCCATAGGGCACCTTCAGCAGGTTGGTTCTGACTGTAGCAAATGGGTGAGCCTGGGGGAAAGTCATCCGGTGCGCCTAAAATTCAATCCCCGCTTGAGCCTTGACCCCCTGGGTACGAAACGGGTGCTTCCGCAGGGTCATTTCCGTCACCAAGTCGGCATAGTCCACCAATTCCGGGGGGGCACCCCGCCCGGTCAACACCACATGGGTCTGGGGGGGCTTTGCCGCCAAATCTGCTAATACTTGGTTGATTTCTAAATAACCCAGCTTGAGTGCCACATTCACCTCATCCAAAACCGTCAAGTAATAATCTGGGTTTTTCAGGTAATTCCCCGCCATGACCCAGGCGGCTTGAGCGCATTGCCGATCCCGCTCCCGGTCTTGCGTATCCCAGGTAAATCCCTCCCCCAGGGCGTGCCAGGTCATCTGCTCCGACCAATGTTCTAAAACCCGCCGCTCCGCCGGACACCAGGCTCCCTTGATAAACTGCACCACCGCCACCCGATAACCATGCCCCAGGGAACGGAGTACCATCCCCAAGGCCGCCGTGGTTTTGCCCTTGCCCTCCCCCGTATGGACAATCACTAGCCCTTTTTCCGTACATTGGGCTAAACGCTCCGCCTGCACCTGCTGGCGTTGTTGCATTTTCTGGCGGTACTGCTCCGGGGTGAGCACCTTACTTTTTCTTAGAACGGGATTTGGTTTCCTTTTTGGCCGCAGGTGCCGGGGTCGGCTCCGTAACCGCCACTGCTACCGCCACCGCCTCAAGTACCGCTGGGGTCGGCTCCGGGGTTGCGGCTTCCGATGGTTCCGCCGGTGGGGCAGCAGTCACCAACTCCTCGCCCAAACGATAGCGGGTGAAGCGACGCACCCGGATATTTTCACCCACCTTGGCGATGGTCTGTTTCACCAAATCCCCGACGGTGATATTCGGGTCTTTGATGTAGGGCTGATCCACCAGGCACCGCTCTTTGAACAGCTTATCCAAGCGGCCTTGGACGACTTTTTCCCGCACCGCTTCCGGTTTTTTGGCCAGGTCTTCCCGTCCCATCTCAATCGCCTTTTCCCGTTCAATCGCCGCCACGGGAATTTCACTCATGTCCACGTATTCCACATTCTCAGTAGCGGCAATTTGCAGGGCGATGTTGTGCGCCAAACTTTGGAAATCCTCCCCTTTGGCGACGAAATCCGTTTCGCAATTAATTTCCAGCAACACCCCCAACTTACTGCCGGTGTGGATGTAGCTGTAAATCACCCCTTCGGTGGTGCTGCGACCGGCTTTTTTCTCCGCCGAAGCCAACCCTTTTTGCCGCAAAAATTCAATGGCCTTGTCCAGGTCACCCTCACTGTGCTGGAGGGCTTTTTTGCAGTCCATCATCCCCGCACCGGTTTTTTCCCGGAGGGTTTTGACCATTTGGGCGGAAACTTCGGCCATAACTACTCCTGTTCAACTTGGTCTATTTTAACCCGTTCAGGATTCGGATTCATCGGGGATGTCCCCCTCATCTTCTTCCAAGGGCAGGTCTTCTTCGCCCATTTCCCCGTCCTCCATCGCCCCAACCTGACCGTGTTTCCCTTCACAAATGGCATCCACCAATGAGCCAAGCACAAGCTTAATCGAGCGAATCGCATCGTCATTAGCGGGGATGGGCACGTCCACCACATCCGGGTCACAGTTGGTGTCCAACAAAGAAACGATGGGAATATTGAGCTTCAAACATTCTTGAACGGCATTGTATTCCCGCTTTTGATCAACGATCACCACAATGTCGGGGGGTCGCCGCATCAGCTTGATGCCACCCAAATACTTACGCAGCCGTTCCAGTTCCCGCCGGAGCGTGGCCGCCTCTTTCTTGGGTAACAGGTCTAAACCGCCGGTTTCTTCCCGTCGCTCCAAATCCTTCAGGCGATCCACCCGGGATTTGATCGTTGTCCAGTTGGTGAGCATCCCGCCCAACCAGCGTTGGTTGACGTAATAGGCATCACAGCGGCTGGCTTCCTGGGCAACGATCCCAGCGGCCTGACGTTTAGTGCCAATAAACAAAAACTTCTTGTTCGCTTCAGCGGCACGGCGCATATATTCGTAGGCATCATTGAGCAAACTGGCGGTTTGTACCAGGTCAATGATATGCACCCCATTGCGCTCGGCGAAAATGTACGGGGACATTTTGGGGTTCCAGCGGCGGGCTTGGTGGCCGAAATGCACCCCCGCTTCCAACAGTTGGGCTAGGGAAATAGACATAGGGACTCCTACGGGTTCAAGCCACCTGGTTGGGTTCCCAAAGAACACCCGTAGTGACCAGATGGGGTAAGGTTAAACACACGATTTTTTATAATAGCAGAAAATTAACGAACAAATTACACCGGGTCACTGTCTGGCACCGGGTCAGGGTAGTCGTCTGAACGGCTGGTTGTGATGGGTTGGGTGTGGATCACTGCGGGTAAACCTGCCCCCTGCAAGCCGTGGCGGATGCGCTGGGGACTACTCGGCCAGAGGATAAACAGGGGGTAAATTTTTTCGGCACCTTCGTTGTACACCTGGCTGTGGCGGGGGGGCATCACCCATTCATAGGGTTGGCCGAGGATGATTTGGGTTTGCCGCCAGCGGTGCATCAGTTGGGAAAAATCCTCCGCTTCCCGGTGGATAAATACCAAAATTTCCTGGTCGGTTTTTACCTGCCAGGTTGGGTCACAGGGGAGCAAGGCCAATTCACAGGGCAGTTGCACCAAGCGACCTTCCTGCCGCACCAGGGGCAAAACCACGGTAATCAAGCTATCTTCTTGACGGCGCATACTGGGGAGCAATTCCAGGTAGGAGCGGTAGGATTTCAGGAGTGCCATTGCCCCTTTGACCTGGCTACCCTGTGCCAGCAATTCTTCGTACTCCGGTGTGGTCATGGCGTTCCCCGGTACTGGTACTGTTTCTATATTGACCCACACCCCCCGGTGGGATGCAAGACATTAAATGCAATACATTGGTAAAAGTAATGCTGGGCAAATCCCATGGTGGGTATCTCGAAGCCAACCTACTACGAAATTCTGGGGGTGCATCGTTTTGCCAGTGGGGAGACGATTCGCCGAGCCTATCGGGAATTGAGTAAACGCTACCACCCTGATACCACCACGCTACCAATTGCGGTCGCCCAGGAAAAATTCCATCAGATCAATACGGCCTACACGGTACTGATTTCGCCGCAACAACGGGCGGATTATGACCAGCAGTTGTGGCAAAGCACCCTGCCCCCGACCCCCACGTTGCAACAAATTCAGCAGATGTATTCGGCCTATCTTGACCCGACGGACCGCCCCCTCTCGGCGGGGGAATTGTTCGCCCTATTTCTTTTGGGATTGACTTTTGTGGGCTGTTTGCTTCTGGTCTTGACCTTGGGCTTGGCTCGTTCTGGAGGCGGTTAGGGTGTTTGCCCAAACGTATTTGATTGGCCAACGGTTTCAAGCACTACTCCGATGGCGTGTCTGTTGGGGGTGCTGGCTGGCGATGGGTTGGGGAACGGAGGGTGTCCGCTAAATTCAACCCCAGGGTTTGATCCGCCTGTTGCAGGAACTGTTGGGTCATTTCTGGATAAGCCCGCATGAGGCTGGACAGGGCTCGACCATCGCCGCTGTCGATGACGTTGATCTGCCCCAAGTTTAGCTTTTGGGGCACTTGCGCCGCTGTGGTCAGGAGCATCTCCAGTTGTTGAATCAATAAGATAGCACTGGCATCCTGACCATACTCTTGCCAGAGTTCATTGAGCATATCCGTCACGGTAGCCGTGGCTCTGGCATTAGCCGCCAAGGGAGCCGCCTGCGCCCGGGCTAACAATTCCTGGGCTTGCCGTTGCGCTTGCGCCGGTAGTACCACGTCCGCTTCTAACCGCAACCGTTCCAATTCCGCCCGCACGGTTTGTAGCTCCTGTTCCGACCGTGCCCGGGTCTCCTGGGCGGTGGCTTCGGTGCGTTCTTCCTCGGAGCGTGCCTGCAATTCTAGTTCGGCCTGCATCTTGCGGAGTTCATTTTGCTTTTGTTGGATGGCAGCTTGGGCTTCTTTTTGGGCGACTTCGGCGGCACGACGGCTCTCAGCGGCGGCAGATTCCGCTTCCCGCTCCGCATTGGATTCGGCAATTTTGGCATCCCGAATCATGTTGGCGATTTGTCGCCTGCCGATGGAATTGAGATAATCCACTTCATCGGAAACACTCTGAATTTTCAGGGTATCTAACTGCAAACCCAACTTCGATAAGTCCCGCTCGACATACTGGGAAATGCGGTCGGCAAATTCGAGCCGGTCTTCATTCACTTGTTCGGGGGTCAAAGTCGCCACTACCCCACGCAAATTCCCTTCCAAAGTTTCCTTGGCAACCCGGATGATTTCCTCCCGCTTGCGTCCCAAAAACCGCTCAATCGCATTACCCACGATCGCTGGCGCACTGGAAACTTTGATGTTGGCAATGGCTTGGATTTGCAGAGGAGTGCCGCCGGCAGCATAGGCATTTTTAACCTCCACTTGGACGGGCATGGTAGTCAAATCCATCCGGTCAACACTTTCGATGATGGGAATCCGCAGCGAAGCCCCCCCAAAAACCACACGGTAGCCCACTTTTTGACCGCCACTGAGCCGATGTTCCCGCCCAGAAAAAATTAAAATTTCGTTGGGATTGCAAATGTAGATAACCTGGCTAAGGATGACCAGAACCATCACCAGGATGAACAAGGTTAAAAAGGCGAGGGTCAACACCCCCAACAAACTCGACCCGCCGCCCCCGGCTGCGGTTTGCGCCAATACCGGCAGAGCCAGGACGAAACCCAAGGTGTTTAGACCGAGAAGCCAACGAAACCGAGACATGAGCATTCCCTCCCTTGCTGATTTCCAGGGTACCATGCCCCCGTTGGTAAATTTTGACGGGCGGTTTCTGGGGATTTGCTTCCAAGATAAATCTGGGGTTAGAATTACCCACAGTCCACTGTACTGACAACCCATTGATTTGCAACTGATTTTCATCATGTACCGTTGGCGTTCTTGGTATGGATTCGGTCTCGGTACTTTGGTTGCGGCAATGGTGGTCATTTCCTCTGTTTATGCGTTTGGTTATTTTACTAACCCGCAACGCCAATCCAGTCCGATTACGGCCAATTCACCCCCATTGGTGACCATGACTACGCCTACGGCAACTCCCCCAACGCAACCCATGTCCACCCCAAATATTGCCAATCCGCCCACCAAATACGGCCATTTCTCCTATCCAGAAGTGAATCGCAACCGTTTAATTGTGGTTGCCAGTTATGGTCAAAAAGAATATCAACGGCAGGTAGAAATGGAACGGGAAGCGGGATTGGCTCTGTTCCAACTCATCAATGCGGCGCGGGATCGGGGGCTATGGATTATCCCCGTTTCGGGATTTAGAACTGTCGCATACCAAGCCAATTTATTCAATCGGCAAGTGCAAAGGCAAGGGTCGGAAATCGCCGCTGCTCGCATTAGCGCACCCCCGGGTTTTAGTGAACATCACACCGGTTTAGCGATTGATCTGGGGGATGGCTTTGCCGCCGGGGAGGGGATACCCGATATTACGGAGCGGTTTGGTCAAACCCGTGCTTATGAATGGTTGCAAAAAAATGCAATGACCTACGGTTTTGAACTTTCCTATCCCCCCCATAATGCCCAGGGAGTTATGTATGAACCCTGGCACTGGCGCTATGTGGGTTCGCCCGCCGCTCAACAGGTCTTTGCTCCAGCTCGCCAGGGAGCAAGGGGTTAAAATGCGGATTGAACGGCTCCCGGCTCTGAGAGACAATTACATTTTTATGCTGTGGGATGAATGGGCGGGTAAGGCAGCGGTGGTTGACCCGGCAGAACCGGCTCCCGTTCTGGATTTTCTGCATAGGCATCAATTAGAATTAACGGCTATCTTCAATACCCATCACCACGGGGATCACGTGGGTGCCAATTCGGATTTGTTGGACTACGTTCCGGGTTTAACCGTGTATGGAGGTGCCAAGGATCGGGGTCGAATTCCTGGGCAAAACGTTTTTTTAGAAGCCGGGGATGAGATTCATTTTGCGGGTCGAATGGCCAGAATTTATTTCGTCCCTGGGCATACCCGGGCGCACATTGCCTACTATTTTTTGCCCACCCAGGCACAACCGGGGGAACTGTTCATCGGGGATACGTTATTTTCCGGGGGATGTGGCCGTCTGTTTGAAGGTACACCCGCCCAAATGCTCGATTCCCTCAGTCAAATTCGCTCCTTACCCGGCGATACCCGCATCTGGTGTGCCCATGAATATACGGAACAAAATTTACGGTTTGCGCTGACGGTTGAACCGGAGAATTTAGCCCTGAAAAACTATACCCAGCAGGTACGGGAATTACGGCAACAAGGACAAGCAACGATTCCCAGCAATCTCGGTTTAGAAAAGGCCATCAACCCCTTTTTACGTTGGGATCAACCAACGGTGCAACGGGCGATGGCAACCCAATCTCCTGTGGCAACCTTTACCCAACTACGCCAACGCAAAGACCATTTTTAACCCCTGGGTTGACCCATGAATGACATGATTTATTTACACAATATCCGCGCCTATGGCTACACGGGTTTTTTACCAGCAGAACGCACCCTCGGCCAGTGGTTTGCGGTGGATTTATATTTGGAATTACCCTTGGAAAAAGCGGGGCAAAGTGATGATATTGAGGACACGTTGGACTATCGCAGGGTAATTGACCAGATAAAAACGACCATTGCAACCGAGCGTTTTCTCCTCCTCGAACGGCTGGCTTATGTGCTGACCCAACAGGTTTTGGCCTTTCCTCAGGTAGAGGCGGTGACCCTGCGGGTGACCAAGGTGGCACCACCCATTCCCGATTTCACCGGCCAGATAAGTATGGAATTGCATCGTGCTAAAGTGCAGGTGTCGTCCCAAGGTGTGCGGTAATGACTTGGCCGGTACAACGATGGTTGATTAGCCCAACCCACCCTGACACGACGGATTTAGCTCAAAACCTGGGGTTATCACCCCTGACCGTACAGATTTTGGCAGACCGGGGTTTACATACAGCGGCGGCGATTAGCCAATTTTTTGACCCGCAGCAGGAATCCCTCCCCCCCCCGTTTCCAGATTTTCGGGATTTGCCCGTGGCTTTGGATATTTTGGAACAGGCCGCTAAAACCGGGCAAAACATCGCCATCTGCGGGGACTACGATGCGGATGGAATGACCAGTACATCATTATTACTAAGACTACTACGGGGAGTGGGAGCCAAGGCCGACTATGCCATTCCCAGTCGGATGCAGGAGGGCTACGGGATCAACGAAAGGATTGTCCAAGAGTTTTATGAACAAGGTATTGATATTATCATCACCGTGGATAATGGCATTGCCGCCCATGCCCCGATTGCCCTGGCTCGGGAGTTGGGGATGACGGTGATGATTACCGACCACCACGAGCCGCCCCCGGAATTACCCCCTGCCCAGGTGATTTTGAACCCCCGGTTGATCCCGGCGGACTCACCCTACAGCAGTTTGGCCGGGGTGGGCGTGGCCTATCTGTTGGGGCTAGGGTTGGCGGCACGGCTGGGCTATGGGGAGGCGTTGACCCAGCCGTTGTTAGAACTTTGTACGTTGGGAACCATTGCGGATATTGCGCCCTTGACGGGGGTGAACCGCAGGTGGGTGCAGCAGGGACTGCGGTTGTTGGCGGATTCCCAGCTTTTGGGGGTACGCACCCTTATCCAGGCGGCGGGGTTGGGGACGGCGCAGGCATTGAACCCGGATCATGTGGGGTTTCAGTTAGGACCCCGGATCAATGCCGTGGGACGGATTGGCGACCCCCAGGTGGTGATTGAATTATTTACGACTGAGGATGAAACGGTAGCGCAGCGACGGGCACAGGAATGCGAGGCGACCAATTTGCTCCGACGGCAGTTGTGTGAACAAATTGAGCAGGAAGCGGTCGCTTTATGCGAAAAAAAATCACCGGATTTCGCCCAGGAGCCGGTACTGGTGCTGGTGCAAGCGGGTTGGCATCATGGGGTGATTGGCATTGTGGCTTCTCGCTTGGTGGAACGCTACGGGGTGCCGGTGTTTTTGGGCACCTACGAGGATGAGCGTCAGGCGGTGATTCGGGGTTCTGCCCGGGGGATTCCCGAATTTCATGTGTACGAGGCTTTGCATGACAGTGGTGAATGCCTGGAACGCTACGGCGGGCATCGGGCGGCGGGGGGATTTACGCTCAAGGCGGCGGATTTTCCCCAGTGGTGGGAGCGGTTGCAAGCCTTTGGCCGCCGGGTTTTGCACGCCTATCATCTGCGACCCCTGGTGGAACTGCACGCCCAGGCGCAGTTGGGGGAATTGACGCTGGAGCTATACGACGAACTGCAACGGCTCCAACCCTACGGCATGGCCAACCCGGCTCCCCAATTCTGGAGCCAATGGGTGCGGGTGGTGTCCCAACAGGTGATGGGCAAGGAGAAAAACCACCTTAAGTTGACCGTGGCGGACGGGACGGGTGAAAAAAAAGTCCTGGCCTGGAATTGGGGGCATTATGTACCGCTCCCGGAATGGCTAGACCTGGCCTACACCCTGCGCCCCAACGAATTTCAGGGACAAACGACGCTGGAGTTGCAACTCCTGGGGGTGCGTTACCCCCTACCCCATTTAGAAATCAAACCCCCGCCGCCGCTCAACTGCATTCCTGAGTGTGTTTCCTTGGGAAACCTTGAAGATTTATTAGGAAATGGTACTAATAAAAAGCTACTTTTATACGGCTATCAACGGCCAGATGTGCCGCACCACCCCCACCTAGACTACGACCGCCCCCACGGCACCTATGGGGCGTTAATTTTGTGGACGTTACCCCCGGCTCCGATTTATCTGCGCTGGTTGGTGGCCGTAGCCCAACCCCAAACCCTCTATGTTTCTGGGCACATCCCGCCGCTACCGACGGCGACACAGGTACACCGCTGGCTCCAGGAGGCCTTGAGTCAAGACCAGACCACCCCCTGGAATCTTCTGGCCTTGGGGCAACAATACTGGGTTAGCCCCCAGGTATGGGTCGCTGGCCTGCGGGAACTGGGCTATAACCACCCGGATTGGCCGGACACCCAATCGGTGCAAAGCGAACTCGCCAACCTCGCAACCTGGTACCGTACCCCGGTCGCCGCATTAACAAACGTCCTAAACCCTAAAAACCAAACCGGGATTTAACCCTCAGCCCCCCCGTCCGCCACCTTTTCCCGAAACAACTTGCCCGCCGAAAAGGTCGGTACGGTTTTGGCAGGAATGTGCAGCGGGTCACCCGTCCCTGGATTGCGACCTTCTCGGGCTTGCCGTTTGCGGGCTTCAAAGGAACCAAACCCCACCAAGGTCACCTTTTGCCCCTCCGCCACCGAATCAATAATTGCTTCGAGGGTAGCATCCAAAACCGATTCAGCCACCTTTTTTGTTGTCCCCGCTTTCGAGGCAACTTCAGTGACCAACTCTTCCTTATTCATACAGAGCGCCTCACCAAAAAGTTAAGAATCTCTCAGTACTTGGTTTAGTCGTAGCACTCGCTTTCCATTTAAGGCCGTGAACTGCGATAAACCAATGGTTTGACGCTTCCAAGCTTAATCAAATTTCCCCAATCCGTCAACTACTTACGGGCACTAATAAAGCGACCGCATGGGCGGCAATTCCCTCTTCTCGCCCCACCGGTCCCAATTGTTCATTCGTCGTTGCCTTCACCCCCACCTGGGCTGGTGCTACCCCCAAAGCCGCCGCCAACCGAGCTTGCATCAGCGGGATATGGGGTTTCAGCTTCGGTCGCTCCGCCACCACCACCGCATCCACGTTGGCGACCTGCCACCCCCGTTCCGCCACCAGTTGCCGCACCTGGGTCAACAGCATCACGCTATCCGCCCCTGCCCACTGCGGGTCATCCGGGGGAAAATAATGACCAATATCCCCCAAAGCCAAGGCTCCCAGCAGGGCATCCATGACCGCATGGGTCAAGACGTCCGCATCACTATGCCCCAATAGCCCCAGGGAATGGGGAATGGTCACCCCCCCCAGGATCAATGCCCGTTCCGGCACCAACCGGTGAATATCGTAACCATTGCCAATGCGGAACGGCGGCATCACACTTGGTTGAGGTCAATCCCCGCCGCCTGCGCCATAGCCTGCAAACCCCGCCGTTGCAAGGTGCGAATTGCCTGGGTGGAAAGCCGCAGTCGCACCCAGCGCTGTCCCTCCGGCCACCAGACCCGCTTCCATTGCAAATTCACTTCCTGGAGACGCTTGGTACGCCGGTGGGAGTGGGAGACCGAAAAGGCATTATTCGCCCGCTTTCCGGTTAATTGACAACGCCGTGCCATGATTTAATGATGCTCCTTATGCGGATAATTGCTGTTGTAACGCTTTGACCAGGGTGGTTTTCGGGACTGCGCCCATCACCACGTCCACCTTCTGACCGCCTTTGAAAATCATCAGGGTGGGAATACTCCGAATGCCGTACTCATTGGCGATTTTGGGATTGTCGTCCGTGTTGAGTTTGACCACTTTGACCCGGCCTTCAAACTCCTTCGCCACCTCATCCACCACCGGAGCTACCATGCGACACGGCCCGCACCAGGGTGCCCAAAAGTCAACCAGCACCGGAATCGGGCTGTGAATTACCTCTTGCTCAAAGGTTGCATCCGTGACTGGGGCTGCATCTGACATAAGCATCCATCCTCTGAATGATTCGAAATCAGCAAACCTAATTTTACCACAAAAAATTTGGGCTTTTCGCCATCACCAGCCCCACCTGTCTGCAAAAAATGCCCAAAAAAAGACCTAAGCACCAGCTTAGGCCAGAGTGTGGTGTGAGGAGTGAACGGAAACTTGCGTCTCCGCACTCTGCTATTATAAACAAATTTCCTGAGACAAGGCCAGCCCTTTGTCTGTATTTCTTAAGAATTGGCACCAGGGGGGTTGTTCTAGTACATTGAAGCCACAGGTTTAGGGTGTGTTTAACAGGATATTGTACTGATTTTTGTCTGAAACTATCTAAACTATTTACCCATGCCTAGTTTCTGCGCCCGTTGGTAAACCTTACCTTCCGTCAATAAAGAAGGGGCAATAACCACCTCGGTTTGTTGCATTTCCCGCAGATTTTTAGCACCCACGGTCGCCATGCTGTTTTTCAACGCCCCCAGCAGGTTGTGGGTGCCGTCATCCAGGAGGGCTGGCCCCCGGAGAATTTGCGCCAGGGTGCCGGTCGTGCCCACCCGAATCCGGGTGCCCCGCGGTAGTACCGGGCTGGGGGTCGCCATGCCCCAGTGGTAGCCCCGGCCAGGAGCTTCCTGCGCCCGTGCCAAGGGGGAACCGATCATCACCCCATCGGCACCACAGGCAATCGCTTTACAGATGTCTCCGCCGGTGACCAGCCCCCCGTCGGCAATCACGGGCACATAGCGACCGGTTTCCGCCTGGTAGTCCTCCCGGGCGGCGGCACAATCCGCTACTGCTGTCGCTTGGGGCACCCCCACCCCCAACACGCCCCGGGAGGTACAGGCCGCCCCTGGGCCAATGCCCACCAAAATAGCGGCGGCACCCGCTTTCATCAAGTTGAGAGCCACCCCGTAGGTAACACAGTTTCCCAGCACCACCGGGATGGGTAATTCGTGGCAAAACCGATGTAAATCCAGGGATTCCACCCCCGCAACGGCCAAATGTGCCGTCGAAACCACCGTGGCCTGGACAAAAAACAAATCCGCCCCCGCCGCCGCCGCCAAGGGTGCCAAGGTCGTCGCCCGCCCCGGCGTAGTGCTGACCGCCGCAATGCCCCCCCGTTGCTTGATTTCCTGAATCCGCACCGTGACCAACTCCGGCTTAATTGGCTCTTGGTAGAGTTTTTGCATCAGTCCGACAAATTCCTCATTGCCCACCTGGGTAATCCGCTCCAAAATTGGGGTTGGGTCTTCATAACGGGTTTGCAAACCCTCCAGATTCAAGACCCCCAACGCCCCCAACTCCGTTAGGGTTACCGCTACTGCCCCATCTACTACCCCATCCATGGCACTGGCAATAATGGGTATCTCACGGACGATAGCGGGCGGGTTACCTGGGACAATCCCGCCCAGTGACCAAGTGGTATCCGCCAATGCGGGGTCAAGGGTACCTGAACCGGGAACAAGGGCAATCTCATCAATGCCGTAGGCTCGCCGTGCCCGCTTGCCCCGCCCGATTGGGATATGTGCCTCCATGATTGACATTCCGTGAGCGTTAGGTAAATTTTACTTAAGCTAACAAATTCCCATTAATTTTGTCAAAAAATTGTCAAAAAGACCCCATCCGTGGGACACCTCTAGAGCATCTCTATATTATTGGAACCAGTAGAAAATTATCTCGTTGGAATGCTTATATTACCGATAGCTTGCGTGACGTAGCCATGAACTAAGGACGGGGGAATGCCTCCGGCACACTGCGTGTAGCGCCCCTGCGACCGCCATTCCTGAATTAATATGAATTAATAGAGGTGATCTATAATTACATGATGTTATAGATGTTATACTGGTAACAGTAAAAGCGGCACCAAAACTAGAAAGGTAAATAACAATGACTGTTGAAACAGAGATTTTAGAAACAGTTTCTCACCTGCCAGAATCACTGAAAAATAAGCTTCTTGATTATGCCCATCATCTACTTGAGACCTATTCTGGAGTGGAACCAGAACAAATAGATACAGTACAGCAAAAGAAAAAGCGATGCGGGTTTGGAATCCTGAAAGATAAGATTTGGATGGCCGAAAATTTTGATGAACCGCTTGAGGATTTGAAGGAGTATATGTAAGCGTGAATATTCTGCTAGATACTATGCTTTTATTTGGTATTTTCAGGGTAATGAACAGCTAAGCTCAAAAGTACTATAGCAATACTATCTGATTGCCGAACAAAGATTCTGATAGCTTGCGTGGCATAGCTATAGAACCAAAGACGGGGGCTGCGCCCCTGCGACCGCTGTTCTAAATTCATCTAGGATTGCTATAGAAATTCTTGACAATTTTGACAATATAGCAATACGATTCGATTTGCGAACAAAGATTCTGGAGAACCAGTGACGGGGGGTGCCCCCCTGCGACCGCTTGCTGTTACTAAATTCATAGAGATTCTCACAATCATATATTGCGTGTTTAGCTATAACTCTACTTTTTCGTAGGTATCCATAAGTGAAATCCTGCAAGGAATACTGGTAAATTCAATTTCTTCCTCTAGGTTGTTAAATTCTTCAAACTCCCATTTTGTGTCAGAAATTTTTTGATAGTGTTGTACGGAATAGGTGTACTGATCTACAAGTAGATATTCTTGAAATGAAGGGATGGAGCGATAGTAAGTAAATTTTTGACCACGATCATAGTAGGCAGTGGATTCCGACAACACTTCTACAATCAGCACCGGATTAGTGATTGTATCTTTTCGCCCTTCTTGCAGGACGAGATCACCTCTAATGACCATGACATCAGGGTAAGTATATATCTGATGAGTTGGTATCCAAAGCCGTTGATCGCTAACAAATACTTCACAATCTTTAGGAAGTTGAACGGTTAGTAGCGTGCAAAAATTACGGATGAGGCGGTTGTGATTGGGCATTCCTCCAGTCATGGGGATTATTGCTCCATGAATGTATTCGTGGCGGGTTTCTGATGCAATTTCTAGGGCTAGATATTCCTCTAGGGTATGGGAGCCGGTTTGGATTTGGGTAATCATTATTCTATCTACCTGATCGTTTGACCTCTGATTTTATATGGCAATCTCTAAGGATTGCCGACCGCCCGTTCTAAGAAAAGCACAAGTTGTCTAGCTCACAGCTACGCCGGTGGCCTAATTATTGCAGAGTGTAAAAAAATCGGCTTCCCTTCTAAGTCTACCTTATCATTGGAAGTTGGAAAATAGTAACATTTTATTGCATAGGGGCTTCGGAAATTGAAAAGGACATCGGTAGTCGAATTGTGTAGCCAAATGACGCTCCAAATCCAGGCGGGAGGGGCGGTAGATCAGGTTATCCAATCTGCGCTGATGCAATTACAAAGAAAGTATAACGTACACCAAGTCTCGCTCTACCAGGGTCAGCAGATGGTGTTAGCGGTTGGCGAAACAGTTGGGCATGAACAGCTACCCGACACTTGGCAAGCTGAAAAAATTCAAAGTGAAAGTGGGGAAGCCTGGTTATTTCCCATCATGGTGCGGCGGCAAGGGTGGGGCTGGTTGGTGAGTTATTGGCGAGGGAATGTAAATCCAGAAATTGAGCCAGAGTGGGAGTTATTCACAGCGCATTTGGGTTTAATCATTCCAGCGACGGGGTGGGGAGAAAATCATACGTTAAATCATAATTTTAGTCATACTTCCAATCATTTTCCCCTGCCTATTACGGAAGATGAACCTTACCATTTTTTGTTGAACGCTTTACCCGTTGGTGTGGCATTAACTGATGCCGCAGGATGTTGTATTTATGTGAATGAATATCTCACACAGCAGCTATGTCAAATGTCAGCGCAGGAGATGTTGGGGCAGGGTTGGGTGGATGTCATTGATCCCGATGACCGCTATAGGGTGATCCACGCTTGGGAACAGGCTGTTCACACACCGCCCCATGAATATGCGGAAGAATATCGCCTGCAACGCCGGGATGGTTCTATGGTTTGGATCCGGGACAATGCGCTGGTGCTACGCAATCACACCGGCGATGTGGTGGGTTTTATCTGCATATCTGTAGATATTACCAAAAAAGTAAAATTGAAACAGGAACTCCAAGAAAGTCGAGAGCAATTTTTGACCTTACTGGAAAATATGCCGGGGATGGTCTATCGCTATCATCCTGCAACGGCAGAACACCCCCATCGCTTTAGTTATTTGAGTGATTGTGCTGAAGACATATTTGAATTGACCGTCCCAGAAATTATGGCCGATGTCACTGCTATCTGGATGAAATTTACCCACCCGGAGGATTTGGATTTATTACTCACTTCGATTCAGACAGCTATTGTCCAATCCGCCCCTTGGCATTGTCAATGGCGGATCACTACGCCGTCGGGGAAATTGAAGTGGCTAGAGGGACGTTCTCAGATGCGCCAGCATCAAAATGAACCATTTTGGGATGGGATTGTTTTGGATATTACTGAAATAAAAACTGCTCAAGCAGAATTAGAAAAGCAACAGGAATTTTTGCATCGGATTGTTACTGCCACTCAATCGATTATCTATGTCTATGACTTGGAAGAGAATCGCAATGTTTTTGTCAATCCTGAGATCGAGTCGGTCTTGGGTTATTCAGTGGCGGAAATTCAAGCGATGGGTAGCCAACTATTCCCTAATCTAATTCACCCGGAGGACTTGCCAAAAATAGAAGCAAATTTAGCGCATCTATTTGAGCCGAGTTTTGCGGGAGAAATACAAGCGGGAGGAATACAAATTGAATATCGGATGCGGACGAAATCCGGGGAATGGCGGTGGCTCTTTAGTCGAGATCGGGTTCTGAGCCGCAATGCCCAAGGGCTTCCCAATCAAATGTTGGGGGTGGCAACGGATATTACTGAGTTAAAGGCAACGGAATTGGCACTCGCAGAAAGCCAGAAATTTTTAGACAATCTGGTGACCAATTTACCCGTAACGGTGTGGCGGTATCAGTTGTGGCCGGACGGGCGGGAGGCTCTGCTTTATGTAAGTGCGGGGTGTGAAGCATTGTATGGTGTGCCGCCAGAACAGGCGAGGCAAAATGTTCAAATGATGTGGGATTTGACGGTTCCCGAAGATTTGCCTCATATCCTCAGATTGTCAGAAGAATCTCGCCAACATTTAACCACTTGGCAAGCGGAATGGCGGATCATTACCCCCCAAGGTCAACACAAATGGTTGCGGGGGCGAGGACAACCGGAGCGGCAACCCGATGGTAGTACCATATGGGATTCAGTGTTTACGGATATAACTCCTGAAAAAGAAGCCGAATTGCGCTTACAGCGATTCAATCAAGAATTGGCGCAACGTATCCAAGAGCGGACAGTTCAGTTGCAACAGCAAGCCCAATCAGAAGGGTTATTGCGGGTGATTATTGAAACCATCCATGAATCTTTAGATATTGAAAAAACGCTGGGTATTGTCCTCGATGAAACCCGCAGCACCCTGGCCTGTGACCGGGTGGTGGTTTATCAATTTAATGATGATTGGACAGGGTATTTTCTGGCCGAATCGGTGGCAGCGGGTTGGGTGCCCGTGGTCACGGGAGCTTTGACTACCCTATCCGACCATTGCCTACAGGAAACCCAAGGCGGTCGCTTCCATCAGCATTATATTCTGGTCAGCAATGATATCTATAAATCAGGATTTACCCCTTGTCATATCGAGTTATTAGAGCGATTTCAAGCCCGTGCCCAAGTTACTATTCCCATTTTTTTGGAACAGAAATTATGGGGTCTGTTAGCGGCTTATCAAAATGATAGTCCTCGCATTTGGCAAACCAATGAAATAGAAATTTTACAACACGTGGGGTTGCATTTGGCGATTGCTCTGCGTCAGGCAGAATTGTATAAAGCGGCGCAAGTTCAGGTCGTCGAATTGCAAAAGTTGAATCAACTCAAGGATGAATTTCTTAGTACCGTTTCCCATGAATTGCGTTCCCCCATGCACAACATTGGCATGGCGATAAAAATGTTAGAGTTGCGGTTGCAAAGAGCGGGGGTTTTAGACAGTCCAGAATTGGGCATTGAACGCTACCTCGACATCCTCAAAAGTGCAACTACACGAGAAACCGAACTCATCAATGACCTGCTCGACCTCGCCCGTTTGAATGCGGAACAAGTGGATTTAGAATTAGAACCCGTGGATATTGAACAAATTTTAGATCATCTTTTACCTCCGATTCAAGAGCGTACCCAATCTCAAAATCAACATTTCCATCTACAACTTCCTGATCAGCTTTATCCCCTACAAACCCATGCCAACTCCCTCGAACGTATCCTGCAAGAACTTTTGCACAATGCCTGTAAATATACTCCTGCTCAAGAAAACATTACCCTGGCGATTGAATGGGAAACGGGGAATTACTGTAATTTTTGCGTGATCAATACGGGGGTTGAGATTCCCCTAGAGGAACAGGAGCGGGTTTTTGATAACTTTTACCGTATTCCAACCCATGACCCTTGGCAACACGGGGGGACGGGTTTGGGCTTGGCTTTGGTGAAAAAGTTAGTAGAACGATTGCAGGGACAGATTCATTTGACCAGTGGGAATAATTCGACTGAATTTCGAGTGCGTTTACCCATATAGCAATCCTAAGTGAATTTAGAACGGCGGTCGCAGGGGCGCAGCCCCCGTCAGAGAAGCACCTGCGGTGTATGGTTCTTCTGAATTTTTGTTTGCAAATCGGATAGGATTGCTATATTACCAATTTAGTTAAAATCTGGTTCAGAAAAAAAGTCGGATAAATCCAATGAAAATCCAGGAATGACATCTTCCCCTTCTAAACAATCTCCTGGTCGTTTTAATTGATCGGGTTGAGGTTGATGATACACCAAAACATACTCTTCATCGGGGTGAATCATCCAAACCAATCGAGAACCGTTTTGGAAATATTCCACTACTTTTTTGTGCATTTCTTCAATCGTATTTCCTGGGGAGAGAATTTCTACTACTAGGTCGGGTGACCCCTCGATGTAGCCTTTGGGGATACCGCCTAGGGATTTTAGGCGTTCTTTAGAAAAAAATGAACAATCGGGGGAGCGGCGATTCCCCGATGCCATCTTGAAAGATGTGTCGGAATCAAAAGTAAAGCCAATTTTTTGAGTGCGGACATATCCGCCTAGAATAATGTGAATCAGGCTTACATAGTACCCATGTCTTCCCCCGGCTCCACTCATAATGATTAATTCTCCATCCACGAGTTCGTAACGGTTTTCGTCATCCGGCAAATTCATAAACTCTTCATCAGTCCATTGCTTTTTGGTGAGTTCAGGTTTTTCGTGGATAGCAATCATGGTCTATTCCTTCAAGATTACTGATTCGATTGTACAAGGGGAATCCCAGAGGATTAAAAACACCTCTATGGTAATAGGCTACCCCACGCAGGCCAGTGGCATTCCAGCGAGATGGCTTTCTGCTGGTTGCAATAAATAGAGCTACCCATAGGATGACCACTATCTGCCGCAATTTATCCAAAATCAACACTAATCCGATGAATTTACTGTAGAATGAGTAGCATTGAAATGAGAGGTAGCGAGGTTGGTGGGGCAATTGTTGACCGTGGGGCTGGTGGCTGGTCTGGCCGGGGGGATGTTTGGCATCGGGGGCGGGGCGATCATGGTGCCTGCCCTGGTGCTGTGGCTGGGCTTAGACCAGAAGGTGGCAACGGGTACGTCTTTGGCGGCTCAGGTTTTGCCCATTGGTCTATTGGGGGCTTGGGTCTATCACCGGAGCGGCAATTTGCAGGTCAATTACGCTGTGATTATGGTGGTGGGGTTACTGCTGGGGAACGGCCTGGGGGCGGTGTTTGCCAACCAACCCTACGTCAGTAGCGAATTGATGAAAAAACTCTACGGTGGTTTTTTGCTGGTGTTGGGTCTGCGGTATTTGGTGTGGCGTTGAGGTTGATAATGAAGCTGACACAACGCAAGGAAATGCCCAGAATGGAAGGAATTAATCGCTTGACAGTGCGGGTGCGGGTGCCGGGAGGGGGACAGGAGGAGCCGGTTTTATCCCAGTTGATTACCCGGTATGGGGTGACGGTCAATATCCAGGCGGCTTTGTTTGACCCCCAAAATCAGTCAGAAGCTTGGCTTGACCTGGAACTATACGGTGCCCCGGCGGCTTTGGAGGACTGCTTGGCGGTGATGAATGCTCGGCAGTGGGATTTAGTTTCCCTGTCAACCATGACGGCGGTGGTGGGCGTGGTTACGCCTACGCCGGTGCAGACGGCGACCGATGCGGGCGTGCAGCGCAGTCATATCCATGTGCGGATTCCCAAGGCGGCCTGCGATGTCCCCATTCTCTTCGGTCTGGTGTCGGCGCACGGGTTAGTGGTGAATCTACGGGGGGGGTTGCTCAGCCCCAGCCACGAGGATGACGGTTGGTTTGACCTGGACGTGCAGGGAACGCCAGCGCAAATTCAGAGTGGGTTGGACTACCTGCGCCAACAGGGGTTGCAGGTCTGGCAACAGGAAGCAAAAGCTGATTGGTCAGTGTAGTTGGTTGTAATTTAGGAGGCTGATGATGGGGATTGTGGTGGAGCGGGTTTCCAAACGCTTTGGTAGTTTTCAGGCGGTGGATGAGGTCAGTTTGGAAATTGGCAGTGGTTCCCTGGTGGCGTTGTTGGGGCCATCGGGTTCAGGAAAATCCACCCTCCTGCGCCTCATTGCTGGCCTGGAAACCCCGGATACGGGCAAAGTCTGGCTTACCGGGGAAGATGCCACCCATCGCCAAGTGCAAGACCGGAATATCGGTTTTGTGTTTCAGCATTACGCCTTGTTCAAGCACATGACCGTGCGGCAGAACGTGGCGTTTGGCTTGGAAGTCCGCAAGGTGCCCCGCCAGCGGATCAAGCAACGGGTGGAGACTCTGTTGGAATTGGTGCAATTGCAGGGTTTTGGGAATCGTTATCCAGCACAGCTTTCCGGGGGGCAGCGGCAACGGGTAGCGCTGGCACGGGCATTGGCAGTGGAACCGCAGGTACTGCTTTTGGATGAACCCTTTGGGGCGTTGGATGCCCGGGTACGGCAGGAATTGCGTACCTGGTTACGCCGGTTACACGATGAAGTGCATGTCACAACCGTATTTGTGACCCACGACCAGGAGGAGGCGATGGAACTCTCCGACCAGATTGTGGTGATCCACAAGGGACGGGTGGAGCAGGTGGGTACCCCGGCGGAAGTTTACGACCATCCGGCGACCCCGTTTGTGATGAGTTTTGTCGGACCCGTGAATGTCCTGCCTGGGGATGCGGGTTTGCTCCAACGCCAGGGAATGGCGGTGCTGAATGGGCAGGCTTTTCTGCGCCCCCACGATATTCTCATCAGTACCGACCCCCATGAGGCGCATACCCCCGCACGGGTGCATCGGATGTTGCATTTAGGTCGGGAAATTCGGGTGGAATTGACATTAGATGATGGGCAAGCACTCACCGCACAAGTGGATCGGGAACGCTTTTTACAATTGGAACTTCAGCCGCAACAACGGGTCTATGTGCGCCCCCGGGAAGCCCGGTCTTTTCCGTTGAATTATTCGATTTGATTGATGGGCATTTTTATGTATGGCGTAAGGACGTAAAGGGTGACGTAACCTGGCTACGTCACGCAGGCTAAAGGGAATTTTGTGAGGACAAAGTTACCCTGTTTAGCGATAGGGAACTCTTATTAATTTCTGCTAATTGCAGTCGTAGTGGCACCGCCCCCGCACTGGTTTTCCAGAATCTTGAGGCGACAACCTTACCCTACTTAGCTATAGTTTTCACCCCCCTAACCCCCCTTAGCAGGGGGGGAAATGGATTGAT
>CAYZTU010000001.1:89400-149568 GCA_964481635.1 uncultured Synechococcus sp. | reverse complement strand
AGTCCCCCTTAAAAAGGGGGATTCAGGGGGTATCCGTCTCAGTCCTCATTGAAATAGCTTGATTATCCGATTTGCGAACAACAATGGGGACATTAGTTTCCACCCCCCTAACCCCCCTTAGCAGGGGGGGAAATGGATTGATAGTCCCCCTTAAAAAGGGGGATTCAGGGGGTATCCGTCTCAGTCCTCATTGAAATGACTATATCTCTATCCCGCAATGTCATTTCCCCATTGACCACTAATGACCTATTCAAATAGGGTCATCGGTCCGGTGGGATTACCACTCATAAATTGGGTGATGTAGGGGTCATCGGTGGTATCCAGTTCCTGGGTGGTTCCTTGCCATTGCATCTGGCCGTTGTAGAGTAAAAAAATCCGGTCTGTACTCCGGCGAATCGTGCTTTCCTGGTGGGTGACGACCACATAGGTCGCCGAATGTTGCACTTCCTTTTGCAAACTCCGCATCAAATCCTCAATCACCCGGGAAGCCACCGGGTCTAATCCTGCGGTCGGCTCATCATACAGCAAAATGTCCAGGTCATCCTGGGCATCCTCCGGGTCTTCAATAATGGCACGGGCTAGAGCCACCCGGCGGCGCATCCCCCCCGACAACTCCGCCGGATAGCGGTCACCAATTCCTTTCAACCCCACCCGTTCCAGACTTAATTCCACCACCTCCCGCACCCGCCCTGGGGCAAGGGGGGTATGTTCCGACAACAAAAATCCCACATTTTCCGCCACCGTCAGGGAATCAAACAGGGCAGAACCCTGAAATACCATGCCAATGTGGGCTTTGCTGGCTGCGCCCTCCCCCGCCAAAACCTGGGGTTTGCCCTGCACCCACACCTCCCCGCTATCAGGAGCCATCAACCCGGCGATCAAGCGCAGAGTCGTGGATTTACCCGCCCCCGATGGGCCGATGATCCCCACCGCTTCCCCCGGATAAATGGCAAAATTAACCCCGTTGAGGATAGTCCGCCCGCCTAATTGCTTATAAACATCCCGAAACTCAATAATCGGTTGTTGCATGGGAGCCTAAATTTGAGGGCATTGTTTCACACTATAGCCGTTTAGGGTTCATCCCGCCAAAGGGCAATGCCGCCTAATAAACCGGCCACATTCGGTATCGTTTCTACCTGCGGCGGCAGGTCAAAATCAATATGCTTGGCATTGCCCCCACCCAGATAGAGACGATCACAATAAAACAACGTTTGCCACTGGGTCAGAGCTTTCTGCAACCGCCGGTTCCATTTGCGTGAACCATCCCGCTGGCGGGCGGCTTGGCCGAGGTATTGCTCGTAGGTGCGACCTTTGCGAAAGGGCTGGTGCGCCAGTTGTACATTCGGCACCAACTGCCCCTGGGTAAACAGCGCCGAACCCACGCCCGTCCCCAGGGTAATTACCAATTCCACCCCCGTGCCCTGGATCGCCCCGTAGCCCTGCATATCCGCATCGTTGACCACCCGCACCGGTGCTTGAAGGCGTTCCTGGAGTATCTGTTGCACATTCACCCCCAACCAGTCGGGATGGAGATTGGCCGCCGTGAGGGTGACCCCCTGGCACACCACCCCCGGAAATCCCACGGAAATCCGGTCGTAGGTTTTGCCCTTCGCCAAAGCGCAAATGACTGCCAGTACGGGTTCCGGTTGGGCAGGGCGGGGAGTTTCCTGGCGTTCCTTGGGAGTGACTGGCTCCCCGGCTGCATTCAGCACCAGGGCTTTGATGCCGCTACCACCAATATCAATGGCGAGGGTGTGCAAAGACATAAGAATTTGACGAATCTGGATTCGGTTATTATCGCTTGAATGGGTGGCTAATTTTACAGTGATGCTCTAATCTGGAATTACTTCAACTTTCTAGGAAACTTATAACATTCTGTTGAGAATTAATGATTCCGATTCAGACACCACTGTTAACTTTAGCCGAGTATCACCGCCTGGCCGCCCAAGGGAATTTTACAGCCCATGAGCGAGTTGAATTAATTGCCGGTCACCTACAATCCATGTCCCCCAAAGGCACTCGTCATACGGTCTGTTGCATGAATTTATTGCAACTTTTGATCCCGCATTTACCCCAGGACTGGATATTGCGTTGCCAAGACCCCATCACCCTGCCCGGGGAGAGTGAACCGGAACCGGATGGGGTGATTGTCCAAACCGGGAATTATTTGGCCGCCCATCCGACTCCTAAAGATATTATTTTAATCATTGAAATTGCCGATACTTCTTTAGCCTATGACCGGGACATCAAAGCTCCCCTTTATGCCCAAGCTGGTATTGGGAATTACTGGTTAATCAACTTAGTTGCCAATCAGCTAGAAATATACACAGAACCCAATCAATTTGGTTATCAAAGTCACGTGATTTACCAACCCAACCAAACCATTTCCCTCCCCAATGCTAGGATCACGTTACCCCTCTCCCCTCTGTTTCCCCTTGGATAAGTATTGAATGAAAATTTATTTAGTTGGTGCGGGTCCCGGTGACCCGGAATTGCTGACGGTGCGGGCGGAGCGGTTGATCAAAACCGCCGATGTGGTGGTCTATGCGGACTCCCTGATTCCGCCGGGAATTATCGCCCTGACCCGCCCGGATTGTGAACGCATCGCCACCAAAAGTCTTACCCTAGAAACCATTTTGCCGGTGCTGATCGAGCGGGTGAATGCGGGTCAATTAGTCCTGCGTTTGCATTCCGGGGATTTGAGTTTGTACGGGGCAATTTATGAGCAAATTCAAGCCCTGCAAGCGGTGGGTATCACGGTGGAGGTGATTCCAGGTATCGGGGCGATGCAGTTGGCGGCTGCCCGGTTAACCACGGAATGGACGGTGCCGGAGCTGGTGCAGACTGTGATCCTTACCCGCACGGCGGGGGTGACCCCCATGCCGGAAAATCTGGCGGATTTGGCGGCTCATCGGGCGACCTTGGGGCTGTACCTGAGTACCCGACTGGTGGACACGGCACAAGCTGAATTACAAAAGCATTATCCACCCGATACCCAGGTGGCGGTGTGTCACCGTTTGGGTTGGCCGCAGGAGCAAATCTGGCTGGTGCCTTTAGACCAAATGGCGGCCTTGACCCACCGGGAGCGGTTGACCCGCACGACCCTGTACGTGGTCAGCCCGGTGTTTGGGGCGGGGGTGACCCGTTCCCACCTGTATCACCCGGAGCATCGGCATTTGTTTCGGCCTTGATTCAAGATTAATCTAGATCATTGAGCAATTCCGCTTCTAACCGGGGACCAATGCGCTCCATTTCTTCGGCGGAGAGGGGTTCCGGTTGGCCTTGGCTATTCAGGCGGGCGAAAAATAACAGGGGGTCGAGGGGGGTATAAACCCCGTAGCGGCGGCCTTCGTGATAGAACACCCCCAATTCTTGAAATTCCTCGGATTCCACTTCCCCCTCCTGGCCTTCGTAGTCCAAAAAGAGGGTTTCCTGGTCGTCCGGCAGTTCCCCCTGGGCGGTGAGGGTGAGGGCGGTGTCCAGGAGGGTGAGATTTTGCTCCGCCAAAATATCCCGGGCGATGGGCAAAATGGTGCTCATTTCCTCGTCTTCCAAATCCAGTAGGGTGTCTTCCGCCTCGTTCCAGGCGAACAGTTCCACCGGCACATCCACGGGCAACAGCAGGAGGTAGGGGCGTTCGTCCACCTCCAACGTGCGATCCACATAGCAGGCCAGGGAGCGTCCCCGGTCATCCACCAGCACCACCTGCGCCGGTAGGTCAAAATTTTGTTGGGAATTTCGACCCATAGTTATCTCCAGAACGAAAGGAACGGGGTTGCTGGTCGAGCCACTGTTGCAGGATGAGAACGGCGGCCTGTTGATCCACCGCCGCCCGGTAGTCCGTCTCGCTGCGATAACGGCGACGGTCGAGGATTTGGGTGGCACTCCAGGAGGTGAGCATTTCATCCACATATACCACCGGCAGACGCAGATACCGCCCCAGGTAATCCCCTTGCTTTTGGGTGTAGCGGGTTTGGCTACTGGGACGGCCATCGGCATAGCGGGGCAAACCCACCACCAAGACCTGGGGCTGGCGGGCTTGGGCAATCTGCGCCAAAGCCTGGGGAACCGTCGGCCAGGTGAGGGTGGGCAGCCCCGTAGCCAGTAAGCCCGTGGGGTCACTGATGGCTACCCCGACCCGTTTGCGACCAATATCCAAGCCTAAACCGACTACCATTGCTACCGTTGGCACCTTAGGGTCATTGTGCCATGTTATTGTGCCATGTTCCGATCCCCGGCGAAGGAATCCCGGGGGGTGAGGGGGACGGGTTGCAAATGGGGCAAAACCTCCGCCAGACTCGGCAGTTCCTGGAGGTTTAATTTCGCCTCCCGCAGTTTGTGCCACACGGAACGGGACATCCACAGGGTTTCCCCCTGGGGGACGGCACCCGCCCACTGGAAACAGGCTTCCCGCTCCGGTTGGTAATCCATACAGGCCAACCGCAACCCCGGCTCCGGGGGCACCAATCGGGTCAGGTGGGACAGCAGTTGGGGGTAGAGCCAAGTGTAGGCGGGATGGACGGTCAAATCCACGGAATGCGGTTGTTGCGCCTGGGGGTCAAACCAAAGCCCAAAATAACCGATGGCGGCCTTGCGCTGCGGTTCAAAGACATAGTTTTGGACGAGACGGGATTGCCCCTGCCAGGTGCGCCACTGGAGCCAAAGCGGTTGCCACACGGGGATGGCAAAATCCTGGGGATGACGGTCAAACACCTGCCGTACTAAGGGGGGCATCGCCACCGTATCCAACTGATAGCGCAAATAGGCATCCCCATTGCCCACGGGGCTGAGGGTGGGGGCTGCCACCGGGGCGTGGGCGAGGGCGGTGAGGGCTTCCCCGTGCAGGTGCCAATAGGTGCAATGTGCCAGGGGTTGAAAGCCATTCTGGCGGTACAGTGCCAGGGTGTCCCGGTCTTGGGTGGTTATTTCCAAAACCCAGGTGCGGGCTTCCAAAACCGTTTCCAGAGCATAACGTAATAACTGGGAACCCACCGCCAGAGTCGTGCTAGTTACCCATTTCACTTGCCAAGTACTGCGACTGCGGTTGAAGGGCACCACATGGATGGCTCCGGCAATTTGCCCCGCTTCCAGGGCTATCCAAGTCTGCCCCGTCGGTTCAAACGGGTCGCCAGCCCCCGTGCGGGTCGAGATCGTCTTCCATTCCTGCGGGTGGGGCGGTCGGATCGTCAACATAATCGGGGGTAACGGGTGGCGGGGGTTCGGGTTCCGGGGGCAAGGGACGGATCAGCAACAAAGGGGTTTGTTCATCGGCATTGCCAGCGGGGTTGTCCACCAAAACCCGGGTCAACAACTGCTGATCCACATCCGCCGTCATTGCTAGTATTCTAACCGCTTTCAAATCATTCACATCTACAATTGCCGCCGCCAAGCCGGTCTGTTCCTTGATCTCCGCCACGACGGTTTGGGGACGGGTCGGCCCCAGCACCACAAATTGGTCGTAGGGGGGCAAGGTGCCGGTCACGTCATCAATCAAAGCCGCCTGCTCCCCGGCCAACTGGTAAAAAACCCCCGGTCGGCCCGCCAGTTTCGCCACCGCCCCCACCAGAAACGCCCCCAGCACCCGCGGCCAGCCCACCAAATCAATCAAACTTTGCAAACCGCAGGCGGTCGCCAGACTGGAGGTGGGTAGGAAAAACGTACACAACCGCCGCGCTAACCAGCCCGGACGAATCTGTTGAGGATGCCGCCACCGCCCCTGCATAATCGCCACCGGCGTTTCCCCCAGCACCACCAGATCGCCGGGGAGGGCATGGGCTTGGGCATAGCGTTTGATCACCGCCACCGGGTCGTCCAGATGGCAAAGCAAGTGGGTGCGGATCAACAAAATTTCCGCCCGCCAAGGGGTGTGGCGGCTGACAATGGTGCGGGTGGGGTCGGGAAACGCCAAGGGTAAAACGATATGCTGTTCGCAGGGCACCCCCCCCGCCGGACCATAGGTGACATACCGCAAGCGTACCCAGGCCGCCTGTAACCCCGTCACATCCGCCCCCGTAATATCCACGCTCACCTCCAACCCCACCCGTTGTCGGGTTTTGATGATACAGGCTGACCAGTACCCATCGGGGCGGGGCGGGGCATCCGGGTGGTGGGAAATCAATTCGGTTTTGACCGTAATCCCTGTGGTATCTTGTTGGGATAAAAGCTGTACTTCAACTGTACATTCTGGCACCATCACCTCAAAGCGATGGCTGGGATTGATCCATTCCAGATGTCCCCGCCAGCGGTAATGGTCTAATTCCTGCGCTTCCATCTGCCAGCCGCCCCGGCTCAGGTGCAGGAGATTCTGGGAACGGCGATTCAGCCAGCGGTCAAACCACCACCCGCCCAGTCCCACCAGCAGGAGCAGGAAAAAAAATGCCCAGCCCAACACCATGACACCTCAGAAGTCGGCTTTAATCTTAGCCTGATTCCCGCCCGATTAAACCCGTTCTAATACGGAAGTCGCTAAGTTGGCTTGGGCTTCGGGGGTGTCCGCCTCCGAGGGGGGCACCACCTGCCAGAATTGGGGCAAATAATCCGCCCACTGGCTGAGGATGGCCTGCGCCTTACGGCTCCCGGTGCGTTCCTGGTAGGCCGTGATCAGGTCACGCAACTGACGGGCCGCCGCAGGACTGGTCACCCGTTGGATTTTGACAATCTCCGGGTTCACCTTGGGGGCAAAATCCCCCATTTCATCGAGAAAATAGGCCAAACCGCCGGTCATGCCCGCCCCCACGTTCCGCCCCACTGGGCCAAGGACGACCACCACGCCGCCGGTCATGTACTCACAACAGTGGTCGCCCGCCCCCTCGATCACCGCCTGCGCCAGGGAATTACGCACCGCAAACCGCTCCCCCGCCCGCCCGTAAGCAAACAACCGCCCGCCGGTGGCTCCGTAGAGACAGGTATTGCCAATAATCACCTGGGCACTGGGGTCGCAGGCCAAATCCGGGTCGGGCACGACAATAATTTCCCCGCCGTGCATCCCCTTGCCCACATAATCGTTGGCTTCGCCGGTGAGATGCAGGGTCATGCCGGGGAGATTAAACGCCCCCAAACTCTGCCCCGCACTCCCCCGTCCCCGCACGGTAATTTGCCCTTGGAAGCCGTCATCCCCGTAGTGACGGGCAATTTCCCCGGCAATCCTCGCCCCCACACTGCGGTCGGTATTGACCAATTTCACCGCTACCGTTACGGAATTTTGCTCCCGAATAGCCTGCTGAATGTCTGGTTTTTGTAATAACTCATCATCCAGAACCGTACCGTTACTATGCACGGGTTCATGGTGGAGCCACCCCCGTTCCGTGCGGGTATCGGGCAAATTGGTTAATGACTGGGGGTGCAATCCCTGGGTTTTGCTGACGGTCACCGGTCGGGGTTGTAATAAATCCGCCCGCCCGATCACCTCACTCAGAGAACGGTAGCCCAATTGCGCTAGGATTTCCCGCACCTCCTCGGCGATAAATAGGAAGAAATGCACCACCTGCTCCGGCAGACCGGGGAAGCGTGCCCGCAGGTCTTCCCGCTGGGTCGCCACCCCCACGGGGCAATTATTCGTATGGCAGACCCGCGCCATGATGCACCCAGCGGCAATCATCGCCACCGAACCGAAGCCAAACTCCTCCGCTCCCATCAAGGCTGCCGTGACCACATCCCAGCCGGTTTTCAAGCCGCCGTCCACCCGCAGGGTGACCCGATCCCGCAGTTGGTTGAGTAGGAGTGCCCGATGTACCTCGGTCAAACCCAACTCCCAGGGGGTACCGGCGTGTTTGATCGAACTCAGGGGGGAGGCACCTGTCCCCCCATCGTGGCCGGAGATTTGGATCACATCAGCATTGGCTTTGGCAACCCCGGCGGCCACCGTGCCGATGCCAATTTCTGCCACCAATTTCACCGAAACCTTGGCACGGGGATTCACCTGATGCAGGTCAAAAATCAACTGCGCCAAGTCTTCGATGGAGTAAATATCGTGGTGGGGGGGCGGTGAGATTAAGGACACCCCCGGCTTGGAGCGGCGCAACATGGCAATGTAGGGGCTGACCTTTTTCCCCGGCAGTTGCCCACCCTCCCCCGGTTTGGCACCCTGCGCCATTTTGATTTCGATCTGCTTGGCCTGCATCAGATACCCCGGCGTGACCCCAAACCGCCCGGAAGCCACCTGCTTGATGGCCGAACTGGCCGTATCCCCGTTGCGGAGGCCGTTGAGGTGGGGCATGGTGGGGGAATGGCCGTCCCCGTCCACATCCGCCAGCACTTGGAAGCGCACCGGGTCTTCCCCGCCCTCGCCGGAGTTGGACTTACCCCCCAACCGGTTCATGGCAATCGCCAAAACCTCGTGGGCTTCCCGGGACAACGCCCCCAAGGACATCCCGCCGGTACAAAACCGGGTGACAATCTGGCTGGCCGGTTCCACTTCCTCCAGGGGCAGGGGTGGCCGGTCGCCCACCAGGGTCAACAAATCCCGGGGAGCCGTGGGGGGGCGGTGTTCTAACAATTGCTGGTAGGTGGCAAAATCCGCCGGTTGCCCAGCACGTACCGCCTTGTGCAATAACTTCGCCATTTCCGGGGAATTCATGTGGTATTCGCCCCGGGGACGGGCTTGGATAAAGCCCAGATTTTCCAGCTTTTTCTGGGTCAACTCCGGGAATGCCCGCTGGTGAATCCGGCAAATTTCCTGGTTGAGTTCCGCCAAATTCAACCCCCCCAACTGGGAAATGGTGCCCCGGAAGCTGGTGGCCACCACCTCACTGCCTAAGCCCAAAATTTCAAAAATCTGCGCCCCGTGGTAACTGGCCAGCAGGGAGATGCCCATCTTAGAAAGAATTTTTAATAGACCTGCTTCCACCGCCGCCCGGTAGTTCCCCTGGGCTTCCACCAGGGTACAGCAGTTGATTTTTCCCTGCGCCATCAGGGTTTGGGTCTTAGCCGCCTGCCACCACTGGCGCACCGTCTCCAAAGCCAAGTAGGGACAGACCGCACTCGCCCCGTAGCCAATCAAACCGGCGAAATGGTGGGTACTCCAGCACTGCGCCGTATCCACCACCAGAGACACCCGCAGGCGCAAACCCTGGCCAATCAAATAGTGATGTACCGCCCCCACCGCTAACAGGGGAGGTATCCAGGTGCGAGTGGCGGTTAATTCTGCCAAACGGTCACTGAGGATGAGAATTTCTGCCCCCTGCTCTACCGCTCGCACTGCCTCTTTGCACAGGTCATCCAGGGCATTTTTGAGGGTATCACAGGCTCCGTTCAAGTCAAACAACGTACTAATTTCTACGGCTTTTAATAGCCCGGTTTTGACCCCCTGCAATTCCCGTTCATTCAGCACCGGCGAAGTTAACCAAATCTGGCGGGCATCCTCCGGGCGCACTTGCAGTAAATTTCCCCTGGCCCCCAAGCCCATCTCCAAGGACATGACCAAACTTTCGCGTAGCGGGTCAATCGGCGGGTTGGTCACCTGGGCAAACCGTTGTTTGAAATAGTCGTACAGCAAATGGGGCTTCTCCGACAGCACCGCCAGGGGCGCATCATCCCCCATGCAAAAGGTCGGTTCCTTGCCCGTACTCGCCATCGGTTCAACCACCATTTCCACATCTTCAGCGGTGTAACCAAAGGCGGTTTGATAGCGCAGTAACGTTATTTCATCGTACTGACAACTATCCCGAAAGGGTTCCCCAGTTAACGGTTGCCGGTAGGTTTTCAGCCACTCCCCATAGGGCAGACGCTGTGCCACCTGCTGTTTGATCGTCCAGTTGGTGAGCAATTCTCCCTTGGTCAAATCCACCGCCAGCATCTGCCCCGGCCCCAACCGCCCCTTGGCAATCACCTGATGGGCGGGAATATCCACCACCCCCGCTTCCGAAGCCACAATCACCCAATCATCCTGGGTCAACACATAACGCGCCGGCCGCAGACCATTGCGATCCAAGGTCGCCCCCACGATATTCCCATCCCCAAACACGATCAACGCCGGCCCATCCCAGGCTTCCTGCAACCCAGCGTAATACTCATAAAAATCCACTACCTCAGGATAATTGGCCAATTCCGGCTGGTTTTGGTACGCCTCCGGGATCAGCAGCATCATCGCTTCCAGCGGACTGCGCCCGGAACGCACCAGCAATTCCAAACTGTTGTCCAAATTGGCCGAATCACTGTTTTTGACATTCACCACCGGCTTGATGTCCGCCAAACGGCCATTCCAGTTCGGATGGGCAAAACTGGACTCCCGCGCCATCATCCAGTTGATATTGCCGAGCAGGGTATTGATTTCCCCGTTGTGCCCCAACAGACGCATCGGCTGGGCTAACGGCCATTTCGGTAAGGTATTTGTACTAAACCGGCGGTGATAAATCGCAAAGGCACTCTGGTACCGTTCGTCCACCAAATCCCGATAAAATTCCCCCAGCACCGCCGAACGCACCATCCCCTTATACACAATCGTGCGACAAGAAAGAGAACAAATGTAAAATTCACCGCCCCAGGCTTGCGCTCCCGCCTGGCGTTCCAACCGCTTGCGTGTTAAATACAACTGCTGTTCTAACGCTTCATTTTGCAGTTCCGGGTGCGTCACCACCACCTGGGCAATCGCCGGACAATTTTGCCGTGCCTGCACCCCCAACACCTGCGGGCATACCGGTACTTCCCGCCAACCCAACACCGTCCACCCATCTGCCTGCAATCCCTGGGTCATCCACTCCTTGGCCACTTCGGGGGCATCCGGGGGCAAAAACACCATCCCCACCCCCGTCCGACCCCGCACCAACGGCGGCAAACCCGGCGCATCCGCCCACGCCTGCAATAAGCCCCAGGGCAGACCGGTCATCACGCCCGCCCCATCCCCGGAATCCCTGTCCGCACTGCATCCCCCCCGATGCTCCAAACAGGTGAGGGCAGCCAAGGCTTGCGTTACCAAATCATGGCTCACCCGCCCGCGGCGGTCAGCGATAAATCCAACCCCGCAGGCATCACGCTCATCCGTCAACCAGGGCAATAGGGAATGATTCATGGCGGAACAACAGCAATAATGGGACAAAAGATGACACAAAAAACCAATGCCTACCGGCGGCATCTCCAGATGACCGTATTCCTGGTGCCATTAACCACGCTCTAGCCATGGAATCAATCCAACTCTGCGAGCCGTACTGGCACCAATACGCCCAGTTCCCCGACGACAACCGTGCGCCGTTCCCCGATAGGTGCGGCATCACCTATTATAGTGTTTTTCTCCAAATCCCTAGATTTTAGCTCTGACGCAGTTCATCCACCACCAAAGCCATCACGGCGGCAAACAGGGTAATCCCCAGGGCGACCAAAGGGTTTTGTCCCTGCACTACCGCCAAAGACGTTGCCACACCCGCCCCCAAACCCGCTGTCACCAAGGCCGTAGGCCAATCCCGTTGACTCGGACGATACATAAGCCCTCAATCTCAAAAATGGATATTGGCTAAACGTATCACCGACTACCAATGCCCTGGTATCAGCAGATGAGATTCCGCAATTAAATGTTAAATTCCCACAAGCTCCGTAACATCACCGCCGTAACCGGGGCAAAAGGGGTGACAAGCCCAGTCCTCTACAGCCCCGTCACTGGTTGGGAGTACCAGCCCTGCGCCCCATCCCCCGGCGTATCCCCATCGCCGCCCATCAAAATCACCCGGTTCAACACATGGATCACCCCGTTATCGGCGGCAATATCGGCGGCCAAAACCGTGGCATTTTTCACCTCAAATTCATCCCCCTCTAGGTAAATGGGGATCAAAGACCCTTCCAAGGAGGACAACCGCATCCCCGTGTGCAAATCCGCCGTAGTATAACGTCCAGATACCACATGGTACTTCAAAATTCGGGCAAGCTGGGGAATATTTTGTAATAAAGTCGTAATCGTCCCCGCCGGGAGAGCAGCAAAGGCATCGTCATTGGGGGCAAATACGGTGAACGGGCCAGGACTTTTCAGGGCATCCACCAAATTTGCTGCCTGTACCGCCGCTACCAGGGTTTGAAACGGCCCAGCACTCACTGCAATGTCTACAATGTCTGCCATAGGTTGTGATGATTAAGGTTTAACCTCGTAGTTGAATTATATCTCCACCTGGGCAGATGGCTGAGGTTGCGGTTGCTGATGGCTGTCATTAGCCGCAATTATGGAGAACTGTATTTTGTGTTTCAACCATGCTCCGGGCAGGGGGGGGCTTTTAGGGAGCGGTCTAACCAGCCCTGCGCCTGCTGGGTATGGGCTAATGCCTGTTCCGGTTGGTCGTGCAGAAGATAACTCAAAGCAGCGGCCAGTTGCTCGGCGGCACGGGCATGGCGGTTACTTTTCAGGCGATGCCACTCGGCTGGGGTAATCCGCAGGCGGTCACACAGAGCTTGGGCGAGTTGTTGGACATCGGGTTCAGAGCCAGCCATGGGGATACAATGAACATGGGTTTCTTCGATTGTAATCAACGTGAGCGAACCACCGTCAGGCGGGGACTGGGAACAAGCCCTCGCCCAACTGGAACATGACCTCGCTGCCCTGAAAGCCCGGTATGTTCAGGTGCAGGAGGCTCAGACGCAACAAGCGGAACTACACGAGCGGCAAGCCCGGGTGCGGGAACATTTGCGCCGCACCAAAGACCGGGAATCCCAGGCCGAATTAGCGCAACTGCAACACCAATTGGCGGAACTGGAGGTGAGCCTGGAAAGCCAACTGCTCACCTGGAGTAGCTTCAAACAACCCTTTTGGCAGGCGGTGCGCTTTGGGGGGTTGGGTTTCATCCTGGGCGTGGCACTGCACCAGTGGCTCTCTTAAAAATCCCTTAACTTGATCGGGAAACGTGAGTTTTTTAGTATCCTTAGAGAAACAAACCAATCTGGAGGTATTGGCATGACGGAAGCAGTGGCGCTCAAACCCATCCCGCGCATCGGGGATCCGGCCCCGGATTTTAACGTGCTGACCACCCACGGCCAGAAGAAACTCTCCGAATATCAGGGGCAATGGGTGATTTTATTTTCCCACCCGGCGGACTTTACCCCGGTATGTACGACGGAGATGGTGGGGTTAGCCCGTTTGAATGATGAATTTGAAAAACGGGGTGCCAAACTCCTGGGCTTGAGTATTGACAGTATCCACGCCCACATCGCCTGGGTGGAAAATATCCGTCAGAATTTTGGGATTGAACTGCCCTTCCCCATCATTGCTGACCTGGATATGCAGGTGGCGAGTTTGTATGGCATGGTGCATCCGGGAGCGAGTTCCACCGCAACGGTGCGGGCGGTGTTTGTGATCGACCCGGAAGGGGTGATCCAAGCGTTGATTTACTACCCCTTGACCAACGGGCGGAATTTGGATGAGATTGTCCGCCTGTTGGACTCCCTGCAAACCAGCCGAGCCAACAAAGTCGCCACCCCCGCCAACTGGCAAAAAGGGGAACGGGTGATCGAACCGCCCCCGAAAACGGTGGCAGAATTGCAAAAACGGCGGGAAACGGATTACCCCGAAAAGGTGGACTTTTACCTGGTGAAAAAAGACTTGTAAATGTAGCATTCCCTCCCTGGGCGACTGGGGAGGGATTTTGCCCCCGGAACGTGCTAAAACAGGGGGGTCAACCTCAGCGTCACCATGACCAGCGCACCCCTCCAGGCCAGCCGGGGCACCCGGGATATTTGGGGCAGTGAAATCCTGCTGTGGCAGTTTTTAGAACAACAGGCACGGGACATCCTCCGGCGAGCCAACTACCAGGAAATCCGCACCCCGACTTTTGAAGCGACGGAACTATTTCAGCGGGGCATCGGCGAAGGGACGGACATTGTTAGCAAGGAAATGTACACCTTCACCGACCGGGGTGAGCGCAGTTTAACGTTGCGTCCGGAGGGGACGGCGGGGGTGGTGCGGAGTCTGATCGAGCATAAGCGGCTTCAGCAAGGGGTGCAGCGGCACTGGTACCAGGGAGCCATGTTTCGCTACGAACGTCCCCAGGCGGGGCGACAGCGGCAGTTTCACCAGTTGGGGGTGGAGTTGTGCGGGAGCGATGACCCCCGGGCGGACGTGGAGGTGATGGCGGTGGCGTGGGAATTTTTGCAGACGTTAGGTTTACCCGGATTGACCCTAGAACTCAATTCCGTGGGTGACCCGGCGGATCGGCAACGGTATAAAGCCGCTCTGGTGGACTACCTCACGCCTTATAGTCAGGAATTAGACCCGGATTCCCAGGTGCGCTTGACCAAAAACCCCCTACGCATCTTGGACAGCAAAAACCCTGCTACCCAAACCATTCTCACCACGGCACCCCAACTGCCCCAATATCTGGGCAAGGCATCGCAGGGGCATTTTGAACAGGTGCAAGCGGGGTTAGAGGCATTGGGATTAAACTACACATTAAATCCCCGGTTGGTACGGGGGCTGGATTATTACACCCGGACAGCGTTTGAAATCACCACCACGGATTTGGGGGCGCAGTCTGCCGTCGGGGGCGGCGGGCGTTATGACGGGTTGGTAGCGGAATTGGGCGGCTCTGCCACACCAGCGGTGGGTTGGGCGATGGGCTTGGAACGCCTGGTGGTGCTGTTGCAAAAACGGGGGGAAAACCCCGCCCCCTCGTTGGATTTCACCATCGTTTCCCAGGGGGAGGGCACCGCAACGCTTTCTTTACAAATCAGCCAAATGCTGCGGGGGCACGGCTTCCGGGTGGAGATGGATTTAAGTGGCGGCACCTTGGGCAAACAAATCAAACGGGCGGATAAATCCGGGAGCAAAGCCTGCGTGATCCTGGGGGAAAATGAGGTGGCGACGGGTAACGTGCCTGTGAAATGGCTGGCGACCGGGGTGCAGGAGGTGGTGGCGTTCCCTGGGGGGTTTGCGGATGGGGAACTATGGCGGAGCAAATTAGCCGAAATTCACCACCAAACCTAGGCCGGGGGCATGGTCGCCGTGGGTTTCTTGTCCTTTTCATCGGCGATATTTAACAAACGGCGATAAAAATCCTGGGGAAAATCCACCTTTTGGCTGCGCTTGTAATGGATCAACAAGTCCACCAAAAAACCCACAAATTCAAAATTCACCAGCACCATATCGTAGGTGAGGTCAGGATTGCCCTCAAACTGCATCTGGCAGCGGCTCAAATCGGCGGGCAAATTCGAGACATTCCAGGTCGCAACAAAGGGAATCCCCTCCCCCCCGTCCACGTAGCGTTCCCCTTCCAGATTACCGAGGCGATACAAACTCAGGGCAAAAGGTAGGGTTTCCCGTTTATTCCCCGCCGGTAAAAAGGGTTGAAATAAGAGCACCTGATCCCTGGGTGCCGCCTGCAATTGACTCAGTACGGATGACATAAACCACCTCGAAAACGGCCATCGTTACTGCTACTGTATCACTGAGTTTGTCGTGCCCGTGTAATCTGGATCAGGGCGGATATTCAAACAGCACCAATCCTGGCTTTGGCGCAAAGCCCCAACCATCCAGCCCTGTTCCTCCAATGCCTCAGTCACCGCAGGCAGTTGGTCATGGATAATGCCGCTCAAAATCCCCCAGGTTTTGGCGTGGGTAAGCATCCGAAATCGGGGGGTCATATCCATGATGGTTTCTGCCAGAATGTTGCACACGAAGCCATCCAGGGGCTGGGCTAAAAGCTCTGCCAACCGGGACAAACTGCCCTGCTCTACCACCAACCGTTCCCCTTCAATCTGATTGAGGGATTGGTTTTGGCGGGTCGCCCCAATTGCCAGGGCATCCGTATCCACCGCATACACCTGCTTTGCCCCCAGCAATAACGCCCCAATCGCCAAAATTCCCGACCCACAGCCAATGTCGGCAATCACCAAATCCGTGCGTCCCCACCGAGCATCCAGGCGCATTTCCAAGGATTCCAAACACAATTGGGTGGTGGGATGGCTGCCGGTACCAAAGGCAAACCCCGGGTCTAGGCGTAATACCAGCCGGTCATCCGGGTTTTGCACCGGCAACCAAGCGGGCTGGATCAAAAACTTTTCTCCCACCGGTTGTGCTTGCCAATGGCGTTTCCAATGCTCCGACCAATCCTGGCTGGCCATCACCTGCCAGCGCACCCGTGGGGGGGGCAACGCCGCTTCCCGGGCATCCTCCCGCAGTAACCCCAGCAATGCCTCCCAGTGCTGTACCCCATATTGCCCTTGGGGGGCATAGGCGGTGATCCGCACCCAGTCCCCCCCCCGCACCGTAGCTGTACTCCGGCAGTCCAACTCCTGCAATCGCCAGAAGGCCATTTCCTCCAGCATGGGCATACATTCAACCTCCACTTCCCACCAGGAGGTAGCCGCAGGCATCGTCATGGGCATCGTAGGTAAAGACATTTGCTTTTAGCATAACCGTTCCAGCCCCTGAACCCGCTGGACAAAGTTTCCCTAAGTTCTCTTTCATCCATCTAACAATTCATAACGGTTTATCCCCAGCGCAAAATCAACCGATAGAATTTTTAATTGCAGAACCCTCTTGCGTAATCCCTATGACCAGCGCCACACCGACTGCAATCATTACCGGCACCTCTTCCGGGGTGGGGTTGTATGCCACACAAGCCCTGATCGAGCGGGGTTGGTTCGTCGTCTGCGCTTGCCGGGATGGGCAAAAAATGACCCAGGCCGCCCAGACCCTCAATCTCAACCCCCAGCAGTACACCATCATTCATTTAGACTTGGCATCCCTAGCCAGCGTGCGCCAATTTGTTCAGGAATTTCGTCAGCTTAAGCGACCCTTGCAGGCATTGGTCTGTAATGCCGCCGTGTATATGCCCCTGTTGAAGGAGCCGCTCCGCAGTCCCGAAGGTTACGAATTGAGTGTAGCCACCAACCATTTGGGGCATTTTCTCTTGTCATTGCTCCTGCTTGATGATTTGCGTCGTAACCCCGCACCGGATCGCCGCCTCGTGGTGCTGGGTACGGTCACCGCCAACTCGGAAGAACTGGGGGGGAAAATCCCCATCCCGGCACCAGCGGATTTAGGGAACCTAGCGGGCTTAGAGGCGGGGTTTCACGCCCCCATTACCATGATTGACGGGAAACCCTTCAAACCCGGTAAAGCCTACAAAGATAGTAAGCTCTGTAACATGATCATGACCCGGGAATTGCACCGGCGTTATCACGAGGCGACCGGCATTACCTTTAGTTCTCTCTACCCCGGTTGTGTGGCCGATACGCCCCTATTTCGCCACAGTTATCCCCTATTTCAAAAAGTATTTCCCTGGTTTCAAAAAAATATCACCGGTGGGTACGTCTCCCCAGCCCTGGCCGGGGAACGGGTGGCGCAGGTGGTGGCTGATGCTCCGTTTCAGGAGTCGGGCGGGCATTGGAGTTGGGGCAATCGCCAGCAAAAAGATGGCAAGCCCTTTGTGCAAAAATTGTCCGCCCAGGCCACCGATCAAAAGCGGGCGGAACGCCTCTGGGATTTGAGTGCCCAATTGGTGGGGCTAACCTAAAAATTTAACCCAGGGGCGGCAGGTCTTTGCGCTCCAGGATGAGGGTTTCTTGGTGCTGGATATTTTTCACCCTGGGCGGCGTTTCCGGGGGGGCAACTTGGGGTGGGATGGAAGTCTGCTCAAAACCGATCACCAGGGTATCCTCCGGGGGCTTGACCCGGGGTAGTGGCGGTGGAGCGGGCGGCTTACGGGGAAGAATCTGACTTTTGGGGGCGGGAGAGGAAACTGGGGGAGGCTGGGTGACCTTGCGGTGGGGAATGATGACGTTTTTCATCCAATACTCGATGGTCTGCGCCTGCAACCAACCATGTTCAACGATAATTTCCCCCAACTTCCGTCCGGTGCGCCGTTGCTCCCGCAATGCTACTTCCACTTGGGACTGCTCTAACAGACCCGCTTCCACCAAGTATTCCCCAATTGGCTTGCCCATTTGTTTGCTCCAATGCCCCTATCAGCTTCAGTATAATTACACAGACATCATCCTGTGATCCCAATCTACCCAAAAATGAGTCTTTTGTTGTCATTAATGTAAACTTCTGTAAAAAAAACTTGGTGGTATCCCCATGACTAAAAGACGTATAGAACCCCTCTCTGTCATTGCGCCATGGGGGTTATTTTGGCAAGGGACACGCAGGCTGTGAGTATAGCAGGGATGTAACGTTCGGTGGATGCCAATCAGTAGCAGTGTTCCCATACTTGTGTGAGGGCACCTTTAGGTATGAGAACGAACCAAAAACCATCTTGCTGGCATAAAGAGTTGAGAGTTTCAAATAAGTAATGATAACCGCCAATCAATTAATCCATCAATATAGCAATACTATCTAATTGGCAAACAAAGATTCAGAAAAACCAAGGACGGGGGGTGCCCCCCTGCGACCGCCATTCTAAATTCAAATCATACTGCTATAGCAATACTATCTGATTGGTAAACAAAGATTCAGAAAAACCAAGGACGGGGGGTGCCCCCCTGCGACCGCCGTTCTAAATTCTAATCCTATTGCTATAACTGATCTCCTCGTTCTGTTCCTAAAAAGGATTGCTCTAGTAATGCCCCATCCCAGTCATTGTAATCATTTAGGTCTGGAAATCTCCAAAATCTAGGGTTAATTGTTTGGCTCCGTTGGGTTCACTTTGTTGATAGTAATTCTGCCAACGTTGGTGATAGCGTTTTAAGGTTTTTTGAGCCTGTTGGGCAATCACCAGTTCCTGTCCCTGTTCCCGATTAAGTCGCTGGCGCACTTGTGTTCGGATGCGGTGAATGATTTGACCATGTTTTTGGCGAGTTTCTGCCCAATTTAACATCGGTTCGGGATAGGAATTTACCGTAGCTTTACCCCAATCAGCAGGTTGAATCGAGCGCAATTCTGGTACCCAGTAATGAATGAATTGCCAATTCTGATCCCGTTGCTCCGCATTTCGTTCCGGGTTATAGATACGGAAACCAGTGGCTAAGGGATTGGTAATCCCCGCTTGCATTTGCCACTGCCAATGGTCAATCGCTAAATCCCCATCAATCAAATTTTGCATATAATGCTGTGCCCCATAGTGCCAAGAAATGCCACAGTTGATGGTCAAAAAAGTAGCACACATGGCACGCATCCGAAAATTCATCCAGCCCATTTGGCGTAATTGCCGCATACTGGCATCAAGCAAAGGAAATCCCGTCGTGCCATTTTGCCAACGGGTAAAATACATCATTTTTTGGGCAGTGAGTGGCTCAAAATTGTACCATTCATCAAATTCAGGGTAGATATTTTGATGAATTAAACGGGGGTTATCATAGAGTCTTTGACTCGCTGTATCCCGCCACCGCAAACGATCCCGAAAAGCCCGCAGAGATAAGACCGCTCGGTCATGATCCGGGTATTCTTGGCGTTTTTGTTGCACTTGTTGGTACACCTGCCGCCCGCTAATGGTGCCAAAGGTCAGATGGGGAGCCAGGTGGGATGTTGCGCCCTGCTGGGTTAGCCAAGGGCGGGAAATTTTCCAGTGATACCCGTGAAAACGCCTTGCCAAAAAAGAATTTAGGGTGGCGTGCGCCGGGGATGCACCGCCGGTAAACCAAGCATTTTGGGGCTGGTTTCTGCCATATTTTTGCCCAATCTCAGTTAGGGAAATTTGGGGCATATTTAAGGTGATTTCAGGGGTATGGCACCGCTCAGGCATTGGATACAAAGGCTGATTTTGGTAATGATAATATCGTTCTAACCAGTCATCGCCATGCCCCGATAGCGAAAGAAAAAAATTCATACCCTCGGTCATGGGTAAGGAATGATCGTGATAAAACTGCCTGACTTTTTGATCCCGCTCTAAACCATAGGTAACTTGGATATCCCGATTGCAAAATAAATGGGGTGTATAACTTTGGGCTAATAATTCCTGGGTTAATTTTTGTACGAGAATCAGGCTATCCCCGTGGAATAGGTAAAGGTGACTCCCCCGTTGTTGTAATTGTTTGTCTAATTCCGCCCAGGATTCTAATAAAAAATTGACCCGCTGGGGACTAATTTCCGGCTGTTGATAAAACCAGGGGTCAATAATAAAAAAAGGTAAAACATAGCCCTGACTGGCTCGCCAGACCATTTCATTATCCATCAGCCGTAAATCCCGCCGAAACCACAGCAAATTGATGACATTCATGGGATAAAATTAAAATTAGGCTGGTTTACTTCCTATCATAGAAAAATGATTAACTTATCGGCGGCTAATGGTGCCCATTGATGGTTGAATATGGTTGAATGAAGAATCCGAATCCCGACTGAACCTATGGCGATTACCCATCGAGGCCATTTATTAACCGAACAAAGATATGCCGCCAGTGCCAACCTGGATCAGCGTTCCCTGGCCGAAATTCTCCAGATCATCAACCAGGCGGATCAGCAGGTGCCTGTCGTGGTGGAGCAGGCGATTCCGGCGATTACTGCTGCCGCAGAACTTATTTTCGAGCAACTTGTACAAGGTTATCACTTGTTTTATTTAGGGGCAGGTACCAGCGGACGTTTGGGAGTTTTAGATGCCGCCGAATGCCCCCCTACCTTCTCTGCCGACCCGACCCAGGTGCAGGGGGTGATTGCCGGGGGGGAGCGGGCGTTGGTGCAGGCGGTGGAGGGGGCGGAGGATGACCGGGAACAGGCGGTCAAAGATTTGCAAAAGCGGGGGTTTCAAACCGGGGATGTGTTGTGTGGCATTGCCGCCGGTTCCACCACGCCCTACGTTTTGGCTGGCCTGGAATATGCCGGGTCGTTGGGCAGTCCGACGATTTTTATTACCTGTAATCCCGAAGGAGCCAAACTAATCACCGTGGATCAGGTGATTGTGTTGCCGGTCGGCGCAGAAATTCTCACCGGTTCTACTCGCATGAAAGCCGGTACAGCGACTAAATTGGTGTTAAATATGCTCAGTACTGCCGTGATGGTGAAATTGGGGAAAGTATATGGAAATTTAATGGTAGATTTGCGGGCAACCAATAGCAAATTGTGGGAGCGGGGAACTCGATTTGTGCAGTATTTAACCGGGTTAGAATCGGGTGTAGCGCGGGAGTTATTAGTCAGGGCACAAGGACAGGTGAAAACTGCAGTCGTGATGTACCATCGGGGCATAGATTATCCCACTGCCCAGCAATTATTACAACAAGCCCAGGGTCATTTACGGCAGGTGATTGGGGATGTGGCGATTAAGTGAGGTGCAAAAATTAGAAAAACGGATCGTGGCGGGGTTGATGTCTGGCACTTCGATGGATGGGATTGATGTGTGTTTGTGTGAAATTCAGACCCATCCCTGGCAATGTCGCTGGCTGACAGCACAAACCATTCCCTATCCTGAATCCCTGCGATTTTCCCTATATCAATCCCCGGTTAATCTCGCCCAAATTGCCCATTGGCATCGGGGGATTGGGGAAGCATTTCGAGATGCTTTAGCTCAAGTTTTAGCTGATTTTCCCACGGAATTGCACCTGATTGGTAGCCACGGTCAAACCGTTTACCATGAGCATCAAAAAACGACTTTACAGTTGGGAGAAGCGGCTTTTTTGGCAGCGCAATTTGGTTGTCCGGTGGTATCGGATTTTCGCATCCATGATGTGGCGGTGGGGGGGAGTGGTGCGCCTTTGGTTCCCTATGTAGATGCCCAATTATTTGCTCACTTACAGCGACCATTATTAGCTCTTAACTTGGGCGGCATTGCCAATTTCACTTTAGTTGCCAAAGGCGAGGCCGTCACCGCCTTGGATTGTGGTCCCGCCAATATGATTTTAGATGAATTAGCCCGTTTATTTAGTCGGGGACAAACTCGGGTGGATCGGGATGGCTACTGGGCGAGTCAAGGCCGGGTACGACCGGAGTGGTTAACGTATTTAATGGCACATCCTTTTATGCATCAAGCTCCCCCCAAATCCGCTGGACGGGAACAGTTTGGCGGCCAATTTGTACAGGAATTGATTAACCACACCAACCCGGGTTCGCAACAATCGTGGTACGACCTCTTTGCCACGGTAACCCACTTTACGGCGGCGGCGATCTTTTACCATTATCAAACCTGGATCAAAACCCAATGGGAAATCACTGAAGTTATTGTTAGTGGTGGGGGCGTTCATAACCCTATTTTGATGCGAGAATTAGCGCACATTTTCGACCCCATTCCTGTCTGTTCTAGCGCCCATTATGATATTGACCCTGATAGTAAAGAAGCCCTCGCCTTTGCGATTCTAGCTTCGGAACGCATTGATGGCAAACCCACGAATATCCCTGCCGTAACGGGTGCCAAACGACCCGTATTATTGGGAAAAATCACTGAATTGTAGGGCATGAATTATCGCTATCTATTATTCAATAAACCCTATCAAGTATTGTGCCAATTTCAGGATGAACATGGGCGCAAAACCCTCAAGGATTATATCTCTGTACCGGGGGTGTATGCCGCCGGTCGGTTGGATTTTGACAGCGAAGGGTTGGTATTTTTAACCAACGATGGCCGCCTACAACATCGTTTGACCGACCCCCGTTACGGCCATCCCCGTACCTATTGGGTGCAGGTGGAGGGGTATCCCACCCCCGATGCGTTAGGGGCATTGCGCCAAGGGGTGCGGATTCAGGACTGGACAACCCGACCCGCCGAGGTGCAGGTATTCCTTCAGGAGCCGGATTTGCCGCCGCGGGAGCCACCGATTCGGTTTCGCCGCCATATCCCGACGACGTGGTTAAGCCTGACCTTGCGGGAGGGGCGCAATCGCCAAGTCCGTAGAATGACGGCGGCGGTGGGGTTGCCGACCTTGCGGTTGGTGCGGGTGGGAATTGGTGAATTACATTGGCAGGACTTGGCACCGGGGTGTTGGCGGGAGGTGACCGACCAGGAACGCAAGAGTTTATTTCGCCGGGATAGTTGTTTGTGAAAAAACCGTAGCTACCCACGGTGACCTTGCAAAAGTCATCACCCACGGTTGCCTTTCCGCCGCAACAACTATTGGGGAATGGGATTTTGGTAGGTCTCTTGGACATATTGCCGTGCCGCCGCAATTGCTCCCAGCAAACCCACCCGGGTGGCCGTCACCAGAAATACGGGTACGGTCACCAGCAACGGCCCCATCCGCCCCTTATCCAAAAACGCCCGCATAAATCCCCCCTGCTGGAACCGCTCCACCAAGCGGGGGGCGATGCCGCCGGTGAGATAAATCCCCCCCCGTGCCAGCAATTTCAGGGCAAGATTCCCCGCTTCACTGCCATAATTCGCCACAAAAATATCCACCGCTTGGCTACACAGGGGGTCGTGCAGATTTTGGGTAATCAAGGCCGGGTCTTTCGCTTGGATAATTTCCGGGCGAGCCTGTTCGGGAAAGACCTGCGCCAGATAACTATAGATATTCCACAACCCCGGCCCCGAGACCACCCGCTCCGCCGATACCCGGCCAAATTGCCCCTGTAAATACCGCCACAACCCCAATTCCCGGTCATTCCGGGGGGCAAAATCCGTATGTCCGCCCTCGGACGGCCACACCCGGTACCTTTGCCCATCCCAGGTGAGGAAACATTCCCCCAACCCGGTGCCCGCCGCCACAATGCCAATGGGAGCTTGGGACACCACCGTGCCCTCTTGCAGTACCACCCAGTCCTGGGGACGCAGATACCGAATCCCGTAGCCCACCGCCTCCAGGTCGTTGAGCAAATGCACTTCGGGAATCCCCATCTGTGCCCCCAATTCTGACCCGGTGACCCGCCAGCCCCGGTTGGTTAAATTCATGCAATTATCCGCCACCGGTCCCGCCACCGCCAAACAGGCCAAGTCCGCCTGCACCGGGGTTTGACCCAAAAATTCCTGACCAATGGTGCCCAAATCCGGGTAATCATCGTTGATGTAATTTTGCACCAGCAGGACTTGGGGGGGGTCGCTCAAGCGCAACAGTTCAAAACGGGTATTGGTCCCGCCAATATCCCCCACCAACACCACGGGTTTTGCCACGGGATTAACCCCCACACGAACTCAGGTTGATTATGCCATTTCTCGGCGGTTTGACCTGACCTTGGAAGGTAAAATTATAGATTGTTTTTTGGATTTTTCCTGGGGGAGGTGGGCGGGGGGTAGGCAGGCTCCGGTTGATGATGCATTTGATTAAGAAAATCACCGCAAACCGGGAAGCGTCAGAACCCGTTTGTTATAGTAACGGACGTATGTTGTCGGTCATGTGGGGATCATGAAAACCTTAAAACCTTTGGGGTGGACGGCGGTTTTGGGCGTGATGGTCATGTTGGCCGCCGCCTGTGATAGCAAAAAAGCCGCTGCTCCCCGGGAAGTGCCGGTGAAAACCCAAGCCGTGGTCAGTGGGTTATTAGAGGACAGTTCCCAATTTGTCGGCAACCTGGAAGCCCTAGTGCGGGTGTCCCTGCGACCCCAGATCAGTGGGCGAATTACCCAAATTCCGGTGATTAATGGGGCACAGGTACGCCAAGGGGCGGTGATTGCCCGGTTGGAGCCGGATCAAACGGCGACGGAATTGGCGGGAGCCTTGGCGGGGGTACGGGCGGCGCAGGATGGGGTACGCCAAGCCCAGGCAAATCTCCAGGCGGCTCGTTCCCAACGGAATGCGGCGCAGGCGACTTTAGAATTACAGCAACTGGAATATAAACGGGCGGTGGAATTGTTGGCCGAAGGGGTGATTTCCCAGCAGACCAAGGACACGGCTACCAAAAATCTGGAAGTGGCGCAAGCGGATTTGAAAGCCGCCGTTGACCAGGTGAAGGCCGCCCAAGCAGCCCTCGAACAGGCCAATGCCAACCTCCGCCAAGCCCAGGCGAATGCCGGTACCAACCGGGTGAACTTTGATTTTAAGACCGTTGTTTCTCCCATTGACGGCATGGTGGCCGATATTCCTTTGCGGGTGGGGGATTTAGTCCAGACGGGGGATCAGATTACCCAAATTGTCAAAAACGATGTGCTGGATTTGCGGATTTCCGTCCCCACCAGTCGGTTGAACCAGTTGCGTCCGGATTTGCCGGTGATGCTCGAAGACCCGAATAGTGGTAAACCCCTGTCCCAAGGGCGGCTGTACTTTATCTCGCCGGAGGTCGATACGGGGGCGCAGACCGTTCTCACCAAGGCCGAATTTCGCAATCCCCAGGGGTTTTTGCGGGATGGGCAGTACGTGCAAGCCCGCCTCATCTGGAACCGCCAGCCCGGTTTACTGGTGCCGGTGGTGGCCGTCACCCCGGTGGGGGCGCAGGCTTTTGTCTTTACGGTTGCCCAGGAGCAGGGTCGCACCGTTGCCCGCAAAAAACCCGTCCAACTGGGAGCCATCCAAGGGCAGCAGTACCAGGTACGTTCGGGATTGCAGCCCAATGAACAGGTGATTGTCTCCGGGTTGTTGGGGTTAGTAGATGGTGCCCCGATTCGCCCGGAAGCCACCACCGCCGCCAACCCTACTCCTTAAATCATGATATTTAATCTCTCCGCTGGTTTTATCAAACGCCCGGTACTGACAACGGTATGTTCGTTGTTGATTATTTTGATCGGGGGGATCGCCGTTCCCTTATTGCCCTTGGCGAAACTGCCGGATTTGGCTCCCAAACAGGTGCAGGTCACAGCTAATTTCCAAGGAGCCGATGCCCAGACAGCGGCGGATAACGTCACCACCGTTTTAGAGCGGCAAATTAATGGCACGGAAGATATGCTCTATATGTCTTCCTACACGGATAGCACCGGCAATTCGACGATTAATGTTTCGTTTCCGGTGGAGATTGATGCCAATATCGCCCAGGTTTTGGTGCAAAACAATGTGGCAACCGCCCAACCCCAGTTACCCGAATCTGTGAATCGTACCGGAGTAACCACCTCCAAACAATCCCCCAGCATTACCATTGCCTATGGCATTTATTCTGATAAAAATGAGCAGGGGGAATTTGTCTATGACAGTACTTTTTTAAGTAATTATGTTGACCGTTATATTAGTGACGAAATCAAACGCCTGGATGGGGTGGGTTCCTTAAATATTGCTGGACAACGGCAGTACGCCATGCGGATTTGGCTCAACCCCGATGCCCTGGCCGCCCGGGGGGTGACGGCGCAGGAGGTGGTAAATGCGATTAATAATCAGAATGTCCAGGTGGGGGCGGGGGTGATCGGTCAGGAACCAGCACCCACGGGTCAGCAATACCAGTTGAATTTGCGGGCGATTGGGCGGTTTACGACCCCGGCGGAAGCGGAAGATATTGTGGTGAAAACCGGCAGTGATGGGGCGCTAATCCGCGTTAAGGACGTGGGGCGGGCGGAAGTGGGTGCCCAAAACTACAGTGTGACGGCGATTTTTAACCAAGCTCCGGCGGTGGCGATGATCGTGTATCAACTGCCGGGTTCCAATGCCTGGAATACGGGGAAATTGGTGCGGCAGAAGATGGCAGAATTGTCCAAGGATTTCCCCCCCGGCTTGAAGGCCACGGTTGCTTTGGACAATACGGATTTTGTGGCCGCCGCCTTGCAGGAAGCGGTGAAAACCCTGTTTGAAGCAATTTTGTTGGTGTTTTTGGTTATTTTGCTCTTTTTGCAGGATTGGCGGACGACCATTATTCCCTCCATTGCCATCCCGGTGTCGTTGATTGGGGCGATGGCCTTTGCCCTGGCGTTTGGGTTTAGCATGAACCAGCTCACCCTGTTCGGGGTGATCCTGGCGACGGGGTTGGTGGTGGATGATGGGATTTTGGTGGTGGAGGCGGTAGCCCATAAATTGGAAAGGGGTCTGCGGCCTGTGCAAGCGGCGGTGGAATCCATGGGGGAATTGTTGGGTGCGGTGATTGCCACGTCTTTAGTGTTGGTGGCGGTGTTTATCCCGGTGACGTTTTTCCCCGGCACGACCGGGATTGTCTATAAGCAATTTGCTTTGATTATTGTATTTTCGATTGTTATTTCCACGTTTAATGCGATGAGTTTTTCGCCGACCATGTCGGCGATTTTGATGCGCCGGAGTCAGGGGTTACACGGGCCACTGGCTTATCTTTTTGCGGGCTTTAATGCCGCCTTTGAACGGCTCAAGGCGGGTTATACCGGGTTAGTAACCCAGGTAATCCGGTGGCGGTGGTTTGTGGTGCCGATTTTTGTGGTGGGGTTGATCGCTTCGGGATGGATTTATCAGGTGACACCCCAGGGGTTTATTCCCGAAGAAGACCAGGGCTATTTTTTCATGATCGGGGAAGCCCCGGCAACGGTTTCTTTGCAGTACACCACCGACCAGGTGAAGCGGGTGGAAGAACTGATGCTCAAAAAACCGGAAGTGGCAAGCGTGATGGGCATTAGTGGCTTCAGTTTCTTTGGAAACTCCAGCAACAAAGCCCTGTTTTTCGTGAAACTCCAACCCTGGGATGAGCGCCAAGGGGTGCAAAAATCCGTCTTTGGCATCCTGCGCTGGGCAAATCGCCTCATGGCAACGGAAATAACCGGGATGCGGGTGGTGGCCGTGAATGCGCCAGCGATTGATGGACTGGGCAGTACGGGTGGATTGGAGCTTTATTTGCAAGACCGGGCGTATCGGGGGATGGATGCCCTGATTGGCAATGGGCTGAAGTTTTTGGAGGAGGTGAAAAAACGCCCGGAGATCGCCGGTGCCTTCCCCAACTTCACCCCCAGTGCGCCCCTACTCCAGGTGAGCATTGACCGGAATCTGGCCAATGCCCAGAACGTGGACATTAGCACGGTCTTCAACACCATGCAGACCTACCTGGGGGCGACCTACGTGAACCAGTACGTGCTGGGCGGCTTTTTGTACCGGGTCTATGCCCAGGCGGATGCCCCCTATCGCTCAGACCCCCAGGCGATTGACCAGTTATACGTGCGTTCCCGGGATGGGCGTTCGGTGCAGTTGAGCCAGGTAGTCAAATTGGAACAAATCACCTATCCCCCGATTGTTCAGCATTACAATATTTATACAGCAATAGATATTAACGTCACTCCAGCAGCCGGGTTTAGCACGGGGGATGCCATGCAAGCCATCGAAGCGGTTGCCCAAGAAGTGCTTGACCCCGGGTTTGCCATTGAATGGACGGGGATGGCCTTCCAGGAGCGGGCGGCGGCGGGGGCAGCCCCGATTGTGTTTGGGTTGTCGTTTGTGATTGTGTTTTTGATCTTGGCGGCGCAGTACGAAAGTTATATTGACCCGTTGATTATTATGCTGACGGTGCCCCTGTCTATCCTGGGGGCGTTGGGGGGGATTCAACTGCGGGCGAATTTACTGCAATCCTGGAGCGGTTGGCCTGCGGTCAATAATAATATGTACACCCAGATTGCCTTGGTGATGTTGATTGCTTTGGCGAGTAAAAATGCGATTTTGATCGTGGAATTTGCCAATCAAGCCCATAAGGAAGAGGGGATGAATTTCACCCAGGCGGCCATCCATGCCTGCCGGGAGCGGTTGCGCCCGATTTTGATGACGGTGTTTTCCGGGTTGGTGGGGTTTGCGCCCTTGGTGGTAGCAAAAGGGGCGGGGGCGATGAGCCGCTGGTCCTTGGGAACGGCTTTGCTGGGGGGCTATGCCATTTCCACCCTGCTGAGTTTGTTGCTGGTGCCGGTGTTGTACGTGGTGATCAAAAATCTGGAGCGGCAGTTTTTCTCCGACGATGAGGGGGAAACCCCAGAACCCGCCTCAATCGAACCCGCTCCGCCGGAATTGCCCGCCCCGGTGATGCGCTTTGAGGGGGGGTCGTCCGAGGGACAGAGCTAGGTGGAACTTGCGGGCAAAACGGTTCTGGTTACAGGTGCCAGTAGCGGGATTGGCCTAGAATGTGCCCGGGTGTTGGCTCCCCTGGGGGTGCGGTTGTTGCTGGTGGCGCGGCGGCAGGAACGGTTAGACCAATTGGCGCAGGAATTAGCGCAAAATTACCAAACCCCGTGCTTACCCCAAACCTTAGATGTGCGGGAACGGCCAGCGGTGCAAACATGGTTCCAAAATTTGCCGAGTGAATGGCAGGGTATTGATATTGTGATAAATAATGCGGGGTTGAGCCGGGGTTTGGATAAGCTCCACGAGGGCGATGTGAACGACTGGGAAGAAATGATTGATACCAACCTCAAGGGGTTACTTTATGTGACCCGCATGGTTCTCCCCGGCATGGTGCAACGGGGGCGGGGTCATGTGGTGAATATGGCTTCGATTGCCGGTCTGGCCGCCTATCCAGGGGGAAATGTATACTGCGCTACTAAGGCCGCCGTGCGGATATTGGGGGATGGCCTCAAACAGGACTTGTTGGGAACGCCGGTGCGGGTGACGACGATTAATCCGGGGTTGGTGGAAACGGAATTTTCACCCGTGCGGTTTCACGGGGATGGGGAGCGGGCGAAGCAAGTTTATCGGGGGTTGACCCCCCTCACCGGCAGGGATGTGGCGGAGGCGGTGGTTTTTTGCTTGACCCGCCCCCCCCACGTTAATATCCAGGAGTTAACGCTCCTGCCCACCGACCAGGCCAACGCCCTACTGGTGCACCGCCGAGAATAGCACGGGCGGCACGGTCAGCGGTTGCGCCACCACCGGCATTTGATTTTGCCATTGTTCGGCAATGAGCGTCGTGGCCGGATTCGACCAATCACTCAAGAGGCGGGGATAGGTGCCCACAATTAACACGGGCACGAGTAAACTCAGGGCAATAAACAATTCCCTGGGGTTGGCATCTGCCCCCGTCCAAACCGCTTGCCCCGGCGCACCATAAAATACCCGCCGCAGCAAATCCAATAGGTAAACCGGCGTGAGAATCAAGCCCACCGCCGTCAGGGTAATCACCACCGCTTTGAACAGGGCATTGTACAGACTATCCGCCAGCCCCAAAAACACCGACAATTCGCTGATAAAGCCACTCATCCCCGGCAAGGCCAAGGACGCAAAACTCCCCGCCGTAAACAGGGCAAAAATCCGGGGAGCCGATTGCGCCAAGCCCCCCAACTGCCCCATCTCCAGGGTGTGGGTGCGTTCGTAGGCCACCCCCGCCAGGAAAAACAAGACAGCGGCGATCAGCCCGTGGGACACCATCTGCAATAACGCCCCCTGCAAACCCAGGCCATTCAACGCCCCCAACCCTACCAGCACAAACCCCATGTGGGAAATGGATGAGTAGGCCAAGCGTTTTTTCAGATGGGTCTGGCTATAGGCGGTCAACGCCCCGTAAATGATATTCACCACCCCCAAGACCACCAGCATGGGTGCCAAAATCTGGTGCGCCTGGGGCAACATCTGCACGTTAAACCGTAGTAGCCCGTAGCCCCCCAACTTCAACAACACCCCCGCCAGCACCATCGAAACCGGTGCGGAAGCCTCGCTGTGGGCAAAGGGCAACCAAGTGTGCAGAGGGAAAATGGGTAACTTCACCCCAAAAGCAATCAAAAAACCCAGATAGGCCAAAATCCCTAATCCCAAGGGCACCTGCCGTGCCGTCAGTTGGGCAATATCCCAGGTGAAGGATTCGCCGCTGAACGCTAAGGCCAACCCCGCCACCAAAATAAACACCGAACCCAAGGCCGTGTACAGGATAAACTTCGTCGCGGCATACTGCCGTTGCTGGCCGCCCCAAATGGCAATCAGCAGGTAAACCGGCACCAACTCCAGTTCCCACATCAGGAAAAACAACAGCAAATCCTTAGCCGCAAATACCCCCAACTGCGCCCCGTACAGCACCAACATCAGGGCATAAAACAAGCGGGGACGGTGTTCCACCCGCCACGCCGCCGCCATCGCCAAGGTCGTCACCAACGCCCCCAACACCACCAAGGGCAGGGACAATCCATCCACTGCCAACGACCACTGCAAACCCAACTGGGGCAACCACGCCCACTGCTCCACCATCTGATACCCCTGGGCTGCCGGGGCATAACCCTGCCACAACCCCGTCACCAGCAGGGCAAAATCCAACAAACCCACCCCCAGAGCATACCAGCGCACCGTGCGCCCCGATTTGGCGGGCAAAAATGGCACCGCCAGTGCTGCCCCCAAAGGTAACAGCACCGCCACCGTCAGCCAAGGAATTTGCGTGTTCATTAGGAATAAATACCTAGAGTTTCCTGTGAATTATTGTAACGTATCCTGTGGCAAAAGTATTAAAAAAAGATAAATTTTTCTGGCGAGTTTGCCGTTGGCGGGGAGAGCGGGTCGCCGGGGGGGAAAATCCGTAGAATTGAAATACTAAAAAGTGTGTTTAACCCATGATCTCCCCAGCCGGTGATGCCCTGCGCCAAACGTTCCTGGATTTTTACGCCCAGCGGCACCATCAGGTCTTAGCCAGTGCATCCCTGATTCCCAGCGACCCCACCGTGCTGTTGACCATCGCCGGGATGTTGCCCTTCAAGCCGATTTTTCTCGGTCAGCAGAGTGCCCCCCAGCCCCGGGTGACGACGGCGCAACGGTGTTTACGCACCAATGATATTGAAAACGTGGGTCGCACCAGCCGCCATCACACCTTTTTTGAGATGTTGGGCAACTTTAGCTTTGGCGATTATTTCAAAGCCGAAGCCATCGCCTGGGCGTGGGAATTGGTGACACAAGGGTTCGGGTTGCCCCCGGAACATCTGGCGGTGAGTGTATTTGCGGAAGACACGGAAACCCTCACCCTTTGGCAAGAGGTGGTGGGTTTGCCAGCGGAGCGCATCCAAAAGATGGGAGCCGAGGATAATTTTTGGGCTGCCGGGCCGACGGGTCCCTGCGGGCCTTGCTCGGAAATCTACTACGATTTTGCCCCCCAACCCGGTGCGGTTGACCTCACGGATGAAGTCCGGTTTGTGGAAATTTACAACCTGGTGTTCATGGAATTAAACCGAGATATGGCAGGTAATGTTACCCCCCTGGCGCATAAAAATATTGACACGGGTATGGGTTTAGAACGCTTAGCCCGTATCCTGCAAAATGTCCCCAACAATTACGAAACCGATTTGATTTTCCCGCTGATCCAGACGACTGCTGAATGGTTAAATATCGCCTATGCAAAGGCCAATTTTGAACAGCAATTATCCTTAAAAATTATTGGCGATCACATCCGGGCGGTGGTTCATCTGATTGCCGATGGGGTGATGCCCAGCAATGTGCGGCGGGGCTATATTCTCCGGCGTTTAATTCGCAGGTTGGTGCGGCATGGCCGTCTACTCGGTTTGCGCCGTCCCTTTGCGGCGGAATTAGCCCTCACGGCCATCAACCTAACCGCAACCGTCTATCCCCACGTCCCCGCACGAGCTGCCGCCATTCAAAGCGAGTTAGACCGGGAAGAACAGCAATTTTTGAAAACCTTAGATGTCGGAGAACAATTATTATTTGATGTGGTGGCTCAAAAGCCGGAGCAGATTAGTGGCAAAGTCGCTTTTGATCTTGCGGCTACCTACGGATTTCCCGTGGAATTGACCGCCGAAATTGCCGCTGAACAGGGGTTAACCGTAGATATGGCGGCCTACGCACAGGAAATGAGCAAACACCGAGAACTATCACGGGAAGGCCAAGAAACCGTAGATGTTTTGGCAGCTAACCAATGGACAGAACTGGCTAAAGAATTAGGGGCAACTGCATTTACGGGGTACTTAAATATCACCGGAACAACCACCGTCCAAGCCATCCTGCAAGCGGGGGAGCGGGTCAGCCGGGGGGACGAAACCTGTGGGGATTTACTTGTGATCCTCAAAGAAACCCCCTTCTACGCCGAATCCGGTGGTCAAGTGGGGGATATGGGGTACATCCAAAGTACTGAAGATAGTTTGAAATTCCGGGTGGTGGATGTGCAAAAAAAAGCCGACCTGTGGGTGCATTATGGCCGGGTGGAGCAGGGGGTATTAACGATAGGGATGGAGGTGCATACCCAGGTGGATCGCTGGCAGCGGTATCGTACCCAAGCCCATCACACGGCGACCCATTTACTGCAATCGGCATTACAAAAGCTGATTGACCCCCACATCGCCCAAGCCGGTTCTCTGGTGACGGCGGAGCGATTGCGATTTGATTTTAATTGCGCCCGCGCTCTGACCGCCTCAGAATTGCAAGCAATTGAATGGCAAATCAACGTTTGGATTATGGAAGCCCATTGCGCCCAAATTTTGACCCTGCCCCTGGCGGAGGCCAAGGCACGGGGAGCGATGGCTATGTTTGGGGAAAAGTACAGCGACCCGGTGCGGGTGATTGACATTCCGGGGGTTTCGATGGAGTTGTGTGGGGGCACCCATGTCACCAATACGAGCGAAATTGGGTTGTGTAAAATTATTTCCGAAGCCGGGATTGCCAGTGGCATTCGTCGCCTTGAGGCAGTGGTAGGTTTGGCGGTGTTAGATTATCTCAACCAACGGGATACGGTGGTCAAAGAATTAACGGATGTGTTCAAGATTAAACCAGAAGAAATCACCGACCGGGTGCGGGAATTGCAACAGGAAATTAAATCTAAAACCAAACACATCGAGCAATTAAACACCCAACTCGCCCGCTATCAAGCATTGCAATTACTCTCGGAAACCGAGACTATTAATGGTTATCAATTATTAGTGGGAACCTTGGGACAGGTGGATGGGGAAGCCCTGAAAAATGCTGCCCAAGAATTGTTGCAAAAACTGGGCAACGGTGCGGTGGTTTTGGGTGCAATTCCCGCTGAAGATAAGGTAACTTTAGTGGCCGCCTTTAGCTCAGAGGTGGTGAAATTGGGGCTACAGGCAGGGCGATTGGTGGGGGATTTGGCCAAACTCTGCGGCGGGGGTGGGGGTGGCCGACCCCATCTCGCCCAAGCGGGGGGCAAAGACCCCCAGGGACTCCCCCAAGCCCTAGACCAAGCCCGGCGGGAGTTGCGGCAAAAACTGGCCGACCACCGGAACAATGAGCGCTAGGGATGCCTCAAGCATGAGGAACCGCCACCAGTTTACTGCTCTGCTCAGCATTGGCCTGTGGGCGGGGAATGTTGCCCCGGTGTTTGCCCTAGCGGTGCAAGTGCGCCCCGCAACTCCCCAACTGGGCGACACCCTCGATATTCGCATCCGTTATGAAAAACCAGATAGTCCCGACATCCCTCCCACGGTGGTCTTTGCGGGCAAAAATTATCCCGCCTTCAAAATTCAAGCCCAACAATGGCAGGCATTACTACCGACAACTCCCTTGGATACCCCTGGGAAAAAGTTACTAACCATCAGGGGCGCAGGGGAAACTCGCAACCTGGCCGTGTGGCTCAAAAATCGGTTTTTCCCCACCCAACGGCTTTGGTTGGGACCAGCCAGTAGTAGTCTTGAACCCACCGAATGGGAACTCAACCGGGTGCGGGAATTGAAGGCATTGGCGACCCCGGAACGCTACTGGCAAGGGGCATTCCGGCGACCAAATTCAGGGGTGGTGACCACCGTGTTTGGAGTTCGACGGTACTATAATGGCGAATTTGCCCAGGACTACTACCATCGGGGGATTGATTATGGGGGCACATTGGGTTCGCCGGTGGTGGCTCCGGCGGCGGGGCAAGTCGCTTTGGTGGGGTTGGTTGCCCAGGGCTTTCGCCTGCACGGGAATACCATTGGCCTTGACCACGGCCAGGGGGTGACGAGTATTTTTTTGCATTTGAGTCGGGTGGATGTGCGGGAAGGCGAGCGGGTGCGGGCGGGACAGGTGATCGGAGCAGTGGGGTCAACCGGTATTTCCACCGGACCGCATTTGCACTGGGGTTTGTATGTCCACGGACAGGCGATTGACCCAGCCCCGTGGTTGCAGGGGCGGTTTCCTTGAGGGGGTGACAACGGGCGGATTAGACGGCGGGGTGGAGCGCCAATGCCAACAGCCGGTTGATCAAATCCTCGTAGCACATCCCACTCAATTCCCAGAGTTTGGGGTACATACTAATTTGGGTAAACCCGGGAATGGTGTTAATCTCATTCACAATCCAGTCGCCCTGCGGGGTGAGAAACCAGTCCACCCGCCCCAACCCCCGACATTCCAAAACTTGAAAAACCTGCACCGATAGGGCTTGCACCTGCCCTATCTCCGCCGGGGTCAAAGCCGCAGGCATTTTCAGCAACGCCCCCTGTTCATCCAGGTATTTCGCCTCATAGGAATAAAAATCCCGCTGGGGAATGACCTCCCCCGGCACGGCAGCCTGGGGCGGCGACCCATCCAAAATGGCGCATTCAATCTCCCGCCCGGTAATCCCCTGTTCGACCAACACCTTGGGGTCGTATTTCCAGGCTTTTTCCAGGGCAGGGAGCAATTCTCCCGTACGGCACACCTGCGTCACCCCCACGGATGAACCCATATTGGCTGGTTTGACAAAGAGCGGCAACCCCAATTCAGCGACTAGGGTTGCGGGTTCGACCGCCTGCCCCCGCCGGTAACAGTGATAGTTTCCCACCGCCAAGCCCGCCTGGGTGAGCAACCGCTTCATCACTTCTTTGTCCATGCCGACGGCAGAACCCAACACCCCCGCCCCCACAAAGGGCAACCCCGCCAAGGTCAGCAACCCCTGCACCGTGCCATCTTCCCCCCGCGGCCCATGCAGAACCGGGAATACCACGTCCACGGCCAAAGGTTCCCACTGTTGCTTGTGGAATCGCACCAGCCCCCCGCCGGGGACAACCCCCACGGGCACTAACCCCTGCTCAAACGGGGGCAGTTTTTGGGGACTGGCCTGCCGTAGCCACTTTGGGTCAGCCAACCACCACTGGCCTTGGCGGGTAATACCGATGGGAACCGCCTCATAACGGCTGGGGGAGAGAGCAGCCAGGATATTGCGCGCCGACTGCACCGAAATCTCATGCTCTGCGGACTGGCCGCCAAAGAGTAACCCGACTCGGATCATTCCGCCAGCACCGAACTGCGGGTGAGGGGATATTCCGGGCGCATGGGATGGTGATCCAGCTTTTCGATGTAGGGGCGCAATTCGTTTAGGTCAATGTAGCGGTCGGCGGCATTACGCAATTCCCGGGCGATCATTCCCTCGGTGGAAACCACAATAATGTGGGTATTTTTTGAGCGCAGGAGTTCCACCGCCCGGTCAAAATCCCCATCGCCGCTGAATAAAATCACCCGGTTATACTGCTCCACCGTATTGAACATATCCACCACGATTTCAATATCCAGATTGGCCTTCTGGAAATAACGATTGGAATGTTCGTCATAAAATTCCTTGAGCAGTTTGATCCGCACCGTATAACCGAGATTAATCAGCGCATCCCGAAAGCCCCGTTGGTCGCTGTAGTCCTTGATGCCGGTGTACCAAAAGGCGTTGATCAACTGGACTTGGGGTTCCCGGGTAAAGTAATCCAACACCCGTTTGGGGTCAAAAAACCAACCATTTTTTTGTTGGGCATAAAACATATTATTCCCATCTACAAAGATGGACAGACACACATGGGGATACGTCATATCTAGGGTAAAAATTTGGTTTGATCCATCTTAGCAGGGTTTTACCAGGGATTTCCTACTAAAGTAAATGCCCCCCAATAGTAGGGATGGGTTAAATCCCGTTCGCCACTGAAGCTGAGTGCCGTGGGTAAACTCACGCCGCCCCGTTGCCCACCGCGCACCAATTCCCCATCCCGGAAGGCTACTTGGTTGCGCAGGAGGGCGACCTGCGCCTGTTGCAGAGCGGTGATCTTCAGGGGAGCATCCTGCATCTGCCGGTAAAATTCGGTCATCAAGGCCAAGGTGCCCTCATCGCTGACATACCAGAGGCTGGCGAGGACGGACTTCACCCCCGCTTTGGCGGCCACGCCCGCAAACCCCATTTCCGCCCCCCTATCCCCGATGGCGGTGCGGCAGGCACTCAATACCAGTAAATCCAAATTGTTCCAGGGCATTTGGGCGAGTTGATTCAACCGCAGGGGACGGTCCCAAAATTGGATGTAGGAATTGTTAATGGCACCGGGGCGAAAATCCGCATGGGTCGCTAAATGCACTACATTGTAAGTATTTTGCAGTTTTTGGTTTTGCAGTTGCTCGATGGTAAACGACTCATTCAAAAACTGATTGCCTTGCCAGATTTGGGTGGTGATGGTTGCCAACTCCACGGGCACGGCGGGGAGGGGGGCTTGATCCCGAAATTCGGAGGCTCCCATCGCCAAAATGCGTAAATTGGCTAGACGGGTGTGGTCTTGGTTGGTGAGGCTGTAGGCGGGCATCCGGCCAACCGCATATTTTTCAATGAGAAACTGCTGACCATCGTGCATGGCGGCAAAGGGAATTGTGCGTAACCCCACCCCGGCGCAGAAAATCACGGCGTTGATATTTTCGGCCTGTAGCGTGGGTTCGAGGGGGGCGACCATCCACTGGTAGAGTTTTTGGGCTGAGGCGAGGTAACTCTGGCTACCGACTTTGCGGGGGTCACGGATTTCCCGGAGAAAGGTCTCTACCGTGGGTTGCAAAACGGTGGGGACGGCTTCGGTGACCAGTTTCACCACGGAGCGACCGCCGGGAAGTACCAATAAAAGTTCTAAATCCGTTGGACGGGGCACCAAATAAATTAAACCCGCCCGTTGATTTTTCATATTGACAACAACTTGCAAATCTTCCCCCACCTGCTGTTGGTTGAGCATGGGTGCGGTGAAGTCCATTTGCAATTGGGGGGCGTACTGGTTTTTCCAGAGATTTTCCATCTTGTCCACCGGGTCAAACCCCAGGGTGCGGGGGTCCAGGTCAATCACCTCCTGGGCAAAGGTGCGGTGGGGCAAGGCGAGGTTGCCCGTCAGACCCAGACCAAACAAAGCCAGTGCGTGTCGCCGTTTCATCAGATGACTCCGGTGGTGAGGCTAAAGATAATGAACGTAGATAACTACGCAAACCGTGGAGGATTGGATTGGGGTGGGTTTGGCGTTTGATTCAATTCTAATAGCCCTGGGGGCAAGGTCAATTCCAGCCGCCCCCGTACCACATCCACCTCGGGCACTAGGTCAGCGACAAAGGGCACCCAATGCACCCGCCCGGTGACGGTGGTAATCTCCAGCAAATCATTCCCCGCCGGGATTACCCCGGTAATCTGCCCCAGGGGTTGCCCCGCCACCCAGGCGGTCAGCCCAATTAAATCCGGCACATAAAATTCATCGGGAGCCAGGTCGGGGCGGTTGTCATCCTCAACCCACAACCGTGCCCCCCGCAGCGAGTCCGCCTGGTCAAAGTTTGCGAGTTCTTGAAACTGGACAATGTAGAGATTTTTCCCCGGCACGGGGCGGGAACTGACTAGGGTTAATCCCTGGTAATCGGGCTGGTCTGGCAGGGAATACCAGCGGCGACCCGCTTGGGTGAAACGTTCGGGGAAATCGCTCAGGCATAAAACCTTCACCTCGCCCCGCAGACCGTGGGGAGCGAGAATCCGACCTATTTCTCGCATGGCTCCTCGACGACCGCAGGGTTGGTGCGTAAAATTTCGTGCCAATGGTTGAGCATCTGGCGCAGGTCTTCTTTGTGGACGGGTTTGCTCAGGTAATCGTCCATCCCGGCTGCCAAGCATTTTTCCCGGTCTTCCTTCATGGCGTTGGCGGTCAGTGCCACCACAATCGGTCGCTGGCGCAACCGGCCTTCCCGGTGCAGTTCGTGCAGGCGGCGGGTGGCATCAAACCCATCCAAAACCGGCATCTGGCAGTCCATCAACACCACGTCGTAGGCAAAGCGCAGGGTCATTTCCAGGGCTTCTTGGCCGTTGGCGGCCACATCGGCGGTGAAACCGAGACTTTCCAGTTGTTTTAGGGCGACTTTTTGGTTCACCGGGTTGTCCTCCGCCAGTAGCACCCGCAGGGTCGAGGTGGGAACCACGGGGGTGGGGTTGGGAGCCACCGCATTGGTCGCCGTGACCAGCCCTTCCAAGGCATTCATAATCGTATCCAACAGGCGGGAGGCTTTCACCGGCTTGACCAAATGGGCGGCAAAGCCGACCTCTTGGGCTTGTTTGACTTCTTCGCGCAGATGACTCGAGGTGAGCATGATTAAGGGCACATGGGCAAGTTCCTTGTCCTGTTTCACCAACCGCCCCAGGGTCAGCCCGTCCATTTCCGGCATATTCATATCCACCAAGACCACCGCATAGTCCTTTTGGTGCATTTTGGTCAACGCCTCGGCTCCCGAAGCGGCCTCCTCCACCTGCAAACCCCAGCGGACTGCCTGGTAACGGACAACTTTGCGGTTGGTGGGATGGTCATCCACCACCAGGAGATACCGCCCCTCAATCGGCTGCACCGGCGGGGGGGGAGCCTCTAGGGTGGGGACACTGGCGACGGGCAGGGGGAGGTTAAAGAAGAACCGGGAACCTTGGCCGAAGGTACTTTCCAGGTGAATTTCCCCCCCCATGAGGCTGACCAATTGTTTGCAGATGGCCAACCCCAACCCCGTACCGCCAAATTTGCGGGTGGTGGATGCATCCGCCTGGGTAAACGGACTAAACAAACGGGTTTGCACTTCCGGAGGAATGCCGATCCCCGTATCCGTAACACTGAATTCCACCCCAGGGGGTTTGGTACCCGGCTGCACCCGGATGACCACCTCGCCTTTTTGGGTAAATTTGATGGCATTACTCACCAAATTCATCAAAACTTGCCGTAGGCGAGTGGCATCCCCCCGCACCCAACTGGGGGTTTGGGGGTTGACCAAAGCGGCGATTTCTAATCCTTTAATATGCGCTTGTGGGGCTAATAATTCCACCACCTCTTCGACGACGCTCAACACTTCAAAGTCCAACTCCTCCAATTCCACCTGCCCCGCTTCCAGTTTGGATAAATCCAAAATCTCGTTGATGAGATTCAGCAGGGCATCCCCACTCACCCGCACGGTATTGACAAAATCCCGCTGCTCCGGGTTCAAGGGTGTATCCAACAGCAAACCCGTCATGCCCAGCACCGCATTCATGGGGGTGCGGATTTCGTGGCTCATATTCGCTAAAAACGCACTTTTCACCCGGGAGGATTCCTCAGCGGCCACCCGTGCCTGTTCCAATTCTTGAATCAAATACACCTGGGTCAAGGCCACCCCCACCTGATCCGCCAGTTGGGTGAGCAAGTCCTGTTCAAAGGCACTCCAAATGCGGGCGGTATCGCACTGGTGACACACCAACATCCCCCACAATTCCGCCTTCCACATCAAGGGCACCAAAAGCTGGGATTGCACCCCCAAGGCTTGCAAAAGCTGATCCTGCTGGGGGGTGAGCGTTAAACCGCCCATATCATCAATCACCAAGGGTTGCCCCTGTTGACACCAGGCCAGTTCCGTTTGCACAAACCGATGCCAGGGAATTTCCTGCCCCACCATCGTGGGACTGGTGGGTAAACGGGCTTCCGCCGCCACCTGGCCGAGGTCTGAATTGAGTTGGTAAATAAAGGTGCGGTCGGCGTTGATAATTTTTTGTACCTCCTGCACCGTGGTCTGCAAAATTACCCCCAGGTCTAAACTCTGGCGAATTTTCAGGGTAATTTCACTAAAAATCTGTGCCCTGCGGTTTTGCCGCGCCAGTTCCGCTTCCGTGCGTTTCCGGTCGGTGACATCCCGAAAAATTCCCCGGGTGGCGACCGGTTGCCTTTGGTCATCGTAGGAACAACTGGTACTGCCTTCCAGCAGTAAGGTATCCCCGTCCCGGTTGCGGACTTTAATCTCCACAAAGGGTAAACTGCCGATTTCGACCAACCGCTGGAACCCCTGCCGACAATGTTCTAAAGAATCTGGATGGATAATCTCCCACAGGGTCAAGTTTTTGATTTGCTCATCGTGGTACCCCAATGCCCGTTTCCAGGCTCGGTTCACGTAGAGAAACCGCCCCTGCATATCCACACTTTGGATCAGGTCGTGGGCATTTTCAAACAAATCCCGGTAGCGGGCTTCGCTGGCACTCAAAGCCGTGCGCGCCTGCTGTTGCTCCGTGACATCAATGCCCGTGGCGATCACATATTCCGTATCCGATTGGTGATCCGTGAGCAGGGTATTCACCCAGCGGATCAGCCGCCGTTCCCCCGTGCGGGTGAGCCAGTGGTTTTCGTAGCCGGTCAGGGCAGAGCCGGTCAAAATCTCCAGAAACCGGGTCTGCATCGGTGCCTGTTCGTCGGGGGGCAGGAGTACCTCCCAAAAGGGCTGTCGGTTCACGTCCGCTAGGGTATAACCACTCAGTAATTCACAAAATTGGTTCCAGCGCACCACCCGCCCGTCCCCATCCAGTGCCAGGATTAGGGCTTGGGTGGTCTGGAAAATCGCTTCGGTAAAACTGGTTTCCTGACTGGCGGCCTGCTGGGCTGCCTGCCGTGCCTGGATTTGCCGCACCACAAATAGGGTGGTGGCCAACAAAATCAAAACATTGGCCGTCAGACCCAAGATAAAAATTCCCTGCGCCTGCTGGCTAAAGGTATTCACCTCGTCGAGCCGTTGTTTTAGGAGAAATTCCTCCGTCCGTTCCATCAAATCCAACACATTCCTGAGGTCAGAGTTCAATTCCTGGTTGGCTTGCGACTGGAGTGCCCTGACACTTGCCTGTTGGCCTTGCTTTTGATAAGTGCGAATGTTCTGGTCAAAATACAGCACTTTATTAGAAATGAGCACGTTCAACCGGAGCCAGCGGGTTATCTGCTCGGGATTGTCATGGATCAACCGCCGCAGGTTCGCACTCGCCAACTGCAATTCGGTACGGCTCACCTCGTAGGGGAGCAGATAAACCTGATCCCCCGTGAGCAAATAGCCCCGGTGTTGACTTTTCAGGGTGGCGATATTGGCTTCGATCCGAGCCAGTTGACGAAGCACCTCCTCCGTATGCCGCACCCAGGCTTCCGAAGCCCGCTGTGCCTGTAAACTCCGGTATAGGATGGCACTGCCCAAGACCAATACCGCCGTGGCCGCCGTAAATCCCAGCAGCACATTGCGTAAGACGGGGGCAAGATTTTTTCTGACCAGCGGCATGGGCGGGGAATGGAAACCGTCCTCTGTATCAGTCTAGTGTCCTGACCGGTTAATCTGGTAATGAATTCTGTTCTCCGGCTAATGTCGTGCCCCTGGTCAACCCCCTACATTATCCCCTGGCGATGTTTGTGGCCGCCCTCGTCCTGGGCGTAGGGGTGCGGTGGTTGGCCTTGCCCCGGTGGGTCGTGTTGCCGGTGGCGGCGGTGATTGCCCTGGGGGGGAGTGTGGTTTTGCAAAAACGGGAAGCCCAACAGCCCGCCCTGGATGACCCGGTTTTGGTACGGGAAATTCAGCAACTGCGGCAACAGGCGCAAATTTTATTACAGGGGGCGGCAAAGGTACGCACGGAAGCGGCACGGTTATTGGTGGATGCCCCGGATTTGGATTTGCTGGTCACCGTGCAGGAGGTGTGCGACCAGGTGCAAACCCTGCCCCAAGCCCTGGAGGAGCGGGTGCAGCGGTTGAGCCAGACTGAGGAGGCGGTGCTGTCGGTGGCGACGTTGGACAAACAGTTGGCGCAGGTGCGTCGCCAAAAACGCCGGGTGGGGCAGGTGGCGGGGGCGCAGTTGGATCAGTTGGAGGCCAGTTTACAGCGCAATATTCAACTGGCGCAGGCGGGGCAAGATACCCGCTTGGCTCAAGTGACGGCACTCGCCACCCTAGTGCAGGACTCGGCGGGGGTGCTGCAACAATTGCAAAATCAACTGCGGGGGTTTGATATGCACAGCCAGCAACAACTCCAGGAATTGCGGACGCTCAGTGAAACCCTGCAAGGTTTTGAAGAACAAATGACCATTCTCGTCACCCGTGCTTGAGCGAGTTTGTCCATGGATTTGATGCGTTCCCTACCCCTGGGATTGTATTTGGAATCCCCCCAGACCTGGGTGCATCACCTGGATGCCCGGGTGAAGTTGGGCTGGCTGATGGCGATCCTGCTCACGCCCATCCTGGCTAATAATTTCTGGCGGGGAATGTTAGTTATTTTCTTACTCATTTTAACCCTCATTTCCGGCCTGCCCCGACGGGTCTGGGGGAAACAAATGTTGGGTTTGGGGGCATTTTCCCTGCTGTTGCTGGTGATTATTGCCCTTACCCCGGATGGCCTGAGCGTGATGAGTCAACCCCGCCTGCCCCCGGATGGAGTCACGCCCCCGACGGCGTACCACTACATCCTCTGGCAATGGCAATGGTTTACCGTCACCCAACGCTCCTGGCAGTTGGCAGTGCGGTTGGGGAGTTTATTTTTTACCCTGGTCTATGCCACCCATTTGTATTTACTCACCACCTCCAGCGAGGCGATTGCCGCCGCTATGACCTGGTGTTTACAACCCCTCAAACGCTGGGGATTGCCGGTGAACGAAATCAGTTTATGCCTCACCTTATCATTACGTTTTATTCCGCTTGTCCTCGAAGAAGTACAAAATCTTGTCCGTTCGGTGCAGATGCGGGGGATTCGCTGGTCAAAGTTAAAACTACGCCAGGTGGTGCGCCTGTGGTTGTTGGTGGCGGAGCGTTTATTACTCAATTTATTTCTGCGGGCGGAACAGGTGGCAACGGCGATGGTGGCACGGGGTTATTGCGCTGACCAGATGCCCCCCCTGCATTGGCGCAAACCCATCTGGCGGTGGGGGGATACCCTGGCGGTGTTGGGTTTGGCAGGTTTATGTGGGCTGCGGTTGGTCTATGGCGGCGACTGAATGGGGCTGGCGCAACCTGCCCCTGGCGGGACGCACGGGCAGTGAGATTTTTCGCCATCTGGCATGGGATCAACCCCTGGCCGCCCTGCTGGAAAGCCCCCCCGGTAGCGGCGGGCGGTATTCCCTGTGTGCCGCCGGGAGCCGTTGGGTCACGCCAGCCCTGGGCGAAATCCTCCCCTGGATGGCCGAACGTCTAGATCAACAGTTAAAGCAGGAGATAGCAAATCATCACGACCCAGACGGGAATCAAAATCACGAATATATCCAGACTATCCATCATCCTGACCTCGAATCTACTAACCATAACCATAACCTTCCCGCCGACCTACCCTTCACCGGGGGCTGGTGGGGCTGGCTGGGCTACGAAGCGGTCTGGGCGTGGGAACGTTTACCCCCCTTGGCTCCCGACCCCCTGCCCTTCCCGGTGGCATTTTGGTTCCAGCCCGACTGGTATGCCATTGCCGACCACCAACAAGAGCAACTCTATCTGGGGTCTTGTGATAATCATATACTGCAAACATTACAACAAAAATTAAATACTCCCTTGCCGGAACCATTGCCGGAAATTGCTCCCACTGGCTCAGTCCAGTGGCAATTATCGCCGGATCAATACCAACGGCGGGTACGGCAGGTGCAAAAACATATCCACGCCGGGGATATTTTTCAGGCCAATTTATCCGTCCGGTTTGGGGTGCCCACCCGCATCCACCCCTGGCGGGTGTATCAAAATCTCACCCAGTTAAACCCGTCCCCCTTTGCCTGCTACTGGCAAACCCCCTGGGGGCAAGTGGTAAGCTGTTCTCCAGAACGCTTGTTTTTAGTACAAGGTAATGCCATCGAAACCCGACCAATTGCCGGGACTCGCCCCAGGGGTCGCACCCCCGAAGCAGACCAAGCCCTCGCTCGGGAATTGCGCCACCACCCCAAGGAGCAGGCGGAACACATCATGCTGGTGGACTTAGAACGGAATGATCTGGGGCGGGTGTGCCAGTGGGGTTCGGTGCGGGTGCCTGAGTTGTTCACCCTGGAATCCTACAGCCATGTCATGCACTTGGTCAGCCGGATTAGCGGGAAATTGCGCCCTGAATGTACCCCGGCGGATGTTTTTCAAGCGGTCTTCCCGGGGGGAACCATTACCGGGTGCCCCAAAGTACGTTGCATGGAAATTTTACATACATTAGAACCCCATTGTCGCAATTTATTTTACGGTTCCTGCGGGTATTGGAGCCAAAGTGGGCGGCTGGACTGGAATATCCTCATTCGGACATTGCTGTTTCCGGCGGGGGAGGAGATGGCCTGGGGTCAGGTGGGGGCGGGGATTGTCAGCGACAGTGACCCGGAGCGGGAGTGGCAGGAGGCACTGCACAAGGCGCAGGCGCAATTTCTCGCCTTAGGTACGAAATGTTACGGTTAACCCTAGCAGTTTCCCCTAAAATAGGTTACGATACGCCATGTTAGTTACTCCCTGTGGAATGTCGGCTCTAGTCGTGAAGGCTGGAGCTTTTTACTTTCTTAGCAGGTTAAACCGAGTCGTATCTCCGGCCTGAGAAGGCAGATTTTGGCATTTCAAGAGCTAAAGTGCGAACGATTCCGCTGATGATTACAGGACACCTCGATTAATTCATAAAGATAGCAATCACCGATAATTTGTGGAAGCCTCTATTTATTCAGGAATAGCGGTCGCAGGGGTATAGACCCTCCGGTAACCATCGCTATGCCACGCAGGCTAATGTCGCACAGGGACACGCAGGTTATGGACGTTCCAGCGAGATGATTTTCTACTGGTTGTAATAAATAGAGGTGCCCTGAGGATATAGTCATTTCAATTAGAACTAAGACGGATACCCCCTGAATCCCCCAAGGGGGACTTTGAAACCATTTCCCCCCTTACTAAGGGGGGTCAGGGGGGTGAAAACTAATAATGTCTCAAATTTAATCAAAACGACTATATTTAGGCCACATCTGCGAGAAACTTCAGTCCCAGAATCCAGAGAATTTTACCTTCAATTAATCCCAACTCCCGTTGATGGGCAATCGGTTCCGTTTCTAGGCGTTTGTACACTTGGGTTAAATGCTCCAGTTCCGCAATCACATTTTTAACCGAATCCTCATCCAAATATAAATCCAACAAGACTCCATCTAGATCACACACGGTCGAAATTTCTGGGCTGGCTCCAGCCACAACAACGGAACGCAACTGACCCCGATATTTGCTCAAAACCTTGCGGATGATGTATTTGCCAAATACGGATAACTTATTCATTTTTTTCTCCACGATGACGATGGTTTTTGTTTTCTTGTGATCAAAATTTTAGATGAATTTAAGATTCGCAGGAGGCCGATATTTACAAAAATTTATACAATTTTAATCATAATTTTTTCGGATATTTTTGTATGGTTAATTTGATCAGTGAGACGGATATTCAGGACAGTCAAAATAGATGGGCAAAATAAATGGGAAATCCCACTGTTTTAGTGAGAAGGAGGTAAAAACTCCAACTCAGTGCTGTCATGGCCTCATCAGCATGGGTAGAAATGTTCCGGCGACAACCCGCTTTTCCCAGGGAACAGAATAGGAATTTATCCCGTTCCCCAGGTAGATGGGATGCCAAATCTAACTGCCCAACATTTCTACTGTTATGTCCACAATCGGGCGCACCAGGGCAAATTCCTGGGCTGTGAGCCGTTCGTGTAAAACTTCGCCCATAACTTTGTAGGATTGGTGGGCGGCTTCCTGGTCTTGGAAGGAACGGGCGATGGTTTGCAACCAACAGAGCAGGCGTTGTTTGTAAGCCGTTATATCTCCTGTTAATAAAGTGGCACTGATATAACGGAGAACATCGGTACGATCCCGGCGGCAAATGCTGACCATATCCCGGTTATTTTTGTAAAAAAAGCGAGGCGACCGCATCAGCAAACGGCGTTCGACTTCTTGCAAAATCTCGGCTGCGGCGGTTTGGATTTTGGCATAGGCACTGAATCGGGAACGCATCTGGGTAAGGTGGGTTTGGACGGGTTGCCACTGCTCTGGGGTGAGATAACGACCGTCGGCGTGTAGGGTGAGTTGGTTGAGTTCGGTGAGCATGGGATTCCTCCTGAACGTTATGAAGCAAACACGTTATAAACTCACTTCTCGGGATTGTTTCAGGTATTCGCTGACCTGAATCCGGGTACTTTCTAGCTGGTTGACGATGGAGCGGGTGATCAGCTTGCCGGTTTCCACCAAAACTTCCCCGGTGAGCGGATGCACCAGGTTCTGTTCGGTGCGACGGCCAATGAGCGCTTCCACGTCCGCCATCACGTCCACGTACATCCCCTGGGGGACTTGCACCACGATGCCGTTCCCTTGGGCTTTGGTTTGGCAGGCCAGACGGGAGTGGGGCTGGGCGGTAGCGACCATGGCGAGGGTACGTTCCTCCCGGCGGTTTTTCGGGCTAACCTGGGTCATGCCGCCTTGGATATAGACGTGGCAGGTGGCGCACATCCCCCGGCGGCCACATTCCTGGAGGACGTGCAGGCCGTGGTTGACCAACGCCTCAATGAGTGGCTGACCATCCTCGAGATTGGCCGTGACCCCGATGGGTTCTAAACGCACCGCCCAAGTCATGAGGTTCTCCTAATCTCCGAGGCGATGGAGAATAGCGGCGCTATCCATGCCGCTTTGCACCCAACCCGAGACGGGTTCGAGGCGTTCCGGTAAGCCGATCAGAAATTGCTGACCGCCATGGCCGGGGCTAGCCAATGGGACGCATTGCACCTCCCGCCCGGTCAACTGACGAAATAGGACTTCCAGCAGTCCCACCTCGACGTGGGCATGGGGTTGAGCATTCTCCGTCTGTACCCAGGGGGAGTTGTGGAGATGCACCAGGATCAACCCCTGGGCACTGTAGCTCCAGTCCAACTGCAATTGCCCCCACCCGTGTACTTGCCAGCACCGGGTCAAGCAGTAGACCAATTCCCGCATGGTCAAATCTGCGAGGGGTTGGGCGTAGTATTCGGCCAATTCCTCTGCCAAGCGGGCAAACAAATGCTGTCCCCAGTGACGGCCACAACTTTGCAGAACGAGGGGAGCGGCTTTGCCAATCTCTTGGTCTAAACCCCCATAAATCCCTTGGACAAGATATTGCGGGATGGCCAGTAGGCGATTGCCCCGGCGGTTGCTCAGGGTGCCCAACTCCAAATCCCCTTGCACATAGGCTCCGGGCGCAAAATAATCCCCCGGCACGGGCTGGTTCAGTAGGGTTTCCAGATTCATCGCCCCGCCTCCACCCGCCGAGGTTCAGCAAAACACCGCTGCACCTGTTCCCAATAGGGAGCCAGCAAAGGCCACCCCTGGGCACCCAGCACGGTTTTTAGCTGGGCTTGCAACCGTTGCGCCAAGAGGGGATGCAGGGAACTCGGGGGACGGGTCTGCAACCACTGTCCCACCCGTTGGTCAAACAGTTCCGGGTCAGCCAGCACCATCGCCAGTGCCGCTCCCCGCAGTGCCCCCACCCAGTCCCGTAGTACCGCCATGGCTTCCTCCTCTGTCCCCGTCGGCATTTGCCGCACCACCGGGCGAAAAATTTGCGCTTCCTGGGTACGGAGTTGTTCATACACCATCAGGCGGTTGGTCATGTCTTGGAACAACTGCCACAACTCCTGTTGCTCCGCCGGTTCTAAGTACCGGTGTTCCGCCGTATTCAACATCGTCAACATGGTCTGATTCATGGTTCATTCCCCCAACAATCGGTTATCCATTCGTCTAGGGTGGGGACAGCCACGGGTGCTGCCGCCCAACTGACCGCCCCGCCGCCCTGCCACGGCCATTGCCCCCAAAACTGGGCTACCGGTACATCCAGGTCTAATGTCCAAGCCAGGTGGCCGTTCTGACGGGCGGTATGCCCGCCCCCCTGCCAGGGAAACCGCTGGAAAAAGACCCGCACGGATTGGCTCAAGTCTGGGGACATAGCACCGTCCCCCCCGCCAGTTTTTGCTCAATCTCCCGCACCCCCAACCCCTGACCGACCCAGGCGTTCACCTGCTGGATGGCCGGGGCTTTGCCCACCACAAACCGGCAGTAGGTCGCCCCCATGGCAAAGCACTGAATTTCGGCGCAGGCGAGGGGTTGCTTCACCAAATGGCTCAAAAATCCGGCAAACAACCCCGCATAGAGGTGACACACGGGTTTGCCCACCACCCCCAAGGTACGAGCGATGGCGGAATCAAAGATATTCAGCAGTAAAAAATTTTGTTTTTGTAACGACAAATCAATCTCCCAACGCCCCCAACCCTGGCTGGTAAACGGCCACCACCAGGTTTCCAACAAAAACAACAAATTGGTCTGCCGCACGGGACGTTCAAATTCCGCCGTAAACCAGCGGTCAAAGGCTTGCCCGTCTAGGGTTCCCCACTGGCAACCAATCTGATAAAGCACCACCGGAGCGGCTTCCCCGACTTCTTCCGTGAGGCCGTCGAGCAGACCCGTAATCAGGTCTTCGCTAGCAAAAAAATTCACCGCTCCGTTCCAATCCGTGACTTTCCCCTGGTCTAAATCCCACCGGAAAAAGGTATTCAAATCGTAGTGATTGTGTTTCTCAACCACCGGGGTTGGGGGTGAGGATTCCCACCAGGTATCAGTTGTTAATGATGCTCCTTGCTCGGACATTTTTGGCATGATTAATTTCCTCGAGAATGAGCAGATTTCCAAGCAGAAAAACCATGGGTAAAACCCCAAAAAGATTTTAGCTTTGACTGGATTTTGCCAAAACCTATCTTTTTCATATCCGATGAACCGGGTTTAAGTCCAGTCAGAATGAATGATTTTTCTTGCTGGCTTGATTGTAAAAATTCTGGCGGGATATATCCCTTTTTTGTGATAATTGTTAAAAAATTCTGTAAACCTACGGAATTGATGGTTTCTCCCCATGGTTTGGGTGATTTCACTGAAGATATAACCCGAGTGTTTTTACCGAGATTTCCCTCACTCCGCCGGCAATGCGGGACGCAGCACCAGGTATAGGAGAGCAATAACCCCCAAAATCCCCCCGGCCAAGAGCAGTTCCCCCGGTTGACTCTGGCTGAGGATGGCCAGACAAACCAGGCTCCCCGCCCAGGGAACCCAACGGGGGATTTCAAACGCCCCCACCGGCTCATTGGGGCGAGCCTGCAAGCGAATTAGGGAGACATTCATCAGTACAAAATTGGTCAGCAGGAGAATGCTGGTTGCCCGGGCTAAGCGGGAAATATCGGCGGTCAAGGCGAGGAGAATCACCAACCCACTGATCACCGCCACCGCCGTTTGCGGGGTGCGGCGCTGGGGATGGATGCGCCCCAAAAATCGAGGTAGCAATCCCTGGGTTGCCATGCCATAGGTCAAACGGGAACCCATAATGCCATTCAACAGTGCCGTATTGGCCACCGCAAACAGGGCAATCAAGCTAAACCCCCAACTAGGAAACCAGGGAGCCGCCTGTTGCATCACCGTCGTCAAGGGTTGCTCTGATGTGGCTAAGGTCGCTGGGGCAACCACCGATACCGCCCCCACCCCAACGGCGACATAAACCAGGGAACTTACCGCCACCGCCAGTACCAAAGCCCAGGGTAATGTCCGCTCCGGGCGTTTCACCTCTTCGGCCACGTTCAGCAAATCCTCAAAACCAATGAAGGCGAAAAAAGTCAAAACCGCCCCATTCAAGACCAAATGCCAGCTCAAATCCATAGCGGGGGTAGGGTCGAGGTAATTCACCGTCCCCCAAAACGGCAGGGTGACCAGGATCACCAACAGCAGACCCACCGCCTCCACCGTCGTACACAGGACATTTGCCCACAGGGAATGGTCAATCCCCCAGGCCACCAGCAGACTCAAGGCCACTAAAAAAACCAAAACCAGAACGTTCAGCGGCACCACCGTCACTAAACCATGCAAATAGCCCGCAAACACCCGCGAGGCCGTCGCCATCGAGGTCATCCCCGAGGCAAGCACCATCAAACCCACTCCGTAGGCCAACCAGGGCCAGCCAAAGCCCCGCCCAATCACGTAGGCCGCCCCCGCCGCCCGGGGGTAACGCGACCCCAAACAGGCGTAGGTCAGCCCGGTCAACCCCGCCGCCAAGGTGCTGGCCAGAAACCCCAGCCAGACCGTGTAGCCCATCTGTCCCGCCACCCGCCCCACCAAGCCATAAATCCCCGCCCCGAGGATATTGCCCACCCCGTAGAGTACCAACTGGGGAAAACCAATCCGGCGCGCCAGGGTCGGTGGTGCTTCGGTCATAATGCCCAACTCCACGAACTGAAGCCATTGTACGCCCTATTTCCCGGTAGGCGTGTACCCTTAGAATGGGGAACGACCCCAGTCAACCGGGAGCTTTTGTCTATGAATGAATGGGTTATTGCCATCATTACCCAACTGGGCTACGGCGGGATTGCGGCGTTGATGTTTCTGGAAAATCTCTTTCCCCCCATCCCCTCAGAATTGATCATGCCGATGGCCGGATTCGCCATTGCGGAAGGCAAAATGCAGGTACTGCCGGTGATCGTGGCCGGTACTTTGGGAACGATATTGGGGGCGGTACCCTGGTACTATGCGGGCTGGGTGTTGGGAGCCGAGCGTCTTTGTACCTGGGCAGACCGTTATGGTCGTTGGCTGACCATTTCCCGCCAAGAAATCAACCACTCCCTGAATTGGTTTGACCGCTACGGGCGGCGAGCGGTTCTCCTCTGTCGCTTGGTACCGGGGATTCGTACCCTGATCTCCCTCCCCGCCGGGGTCTATCGTATGCCCTGGGGATGGTTTCTTGTCTATTCCACCCTGGGCATTGTGGTTTGGACGAGTTTTTTGACCTGGTTGGGTTATCTGTTTGGGGCTAATTATGCCCAGATTGAGGTTTACATCGGGCCGGTGGCGAAAATTATGGTGCTGGGGATCGGGGTGGGATTTGTCCTCTGGGTTCTGCAACGCCAATGGCAACGTTCCCAGTCCCGCAAACCCTAAATTCCGGCGGGGCTGTGACCCTGTGCTAATATAATCCCATACTATATCGTCCTGATACATCAATGCTGGAACTGGCGACCCTCGGGTTATTGCGGCGGGAACCCTTGCATGGCTATCGCTTGACCAAGTTATTAGAGCTATTTATGGGCAGTTGTATCAGCGTGAATTATGGGGCGATTTATCCCCTCTTGCGGCGGCTCGAACAGCGGGGGCATATCAGTAGTCTCTCCATCCAACGGGGAGAAGCCGGGCCGAGTCGGGTGATTTATCAAATTACGCCCCAGGGGCAGGAGCAGTGGTTGCAATTGATGTTGGAAAAACATCGGGAAAGTTGGGTCAACAGTCGGGCACGGTTTATGGTGCTGTTTTGTTTTTTTGGGGATTTGACCCCGGAACAGCGGTTGTTGCTTTTGCGCCATCGGCTCGACCAATGTCAATGTCGGTTGACCCATTTGCAATCGGAAGAAACCCAGGCCTTGTTTGCGGATAAATACCAACGGGTGGCACTGCAACGGGCGACCAACATGGTGCAGCACGAATTGGCCTGGTTGCAGGAGTTGGAATGCCAAGAGCAAGCCCCATCCCAGGTGCAATTATGATCAAGTGGCTCCCTTTGCCCCGACAACGGTGGGTATGGGGGCTGATTTTGCTCCTGGTGGCTGGGGCAGGCTGGTTGCTCTACGACCGCCTCCTGCGGATTTTATTCTTGGTGATGCAACTGAAACCCCAGCCCTCTCCGGTCGTCCTGACCCGTCCCCAGGTGCAAACCGTGGCGGAAACGTCGGATTTTGTCGCTCGGTTGGATTCCCGGCAGTCCGTGACCTTGCAACCCCGGGTTAGTGGGCAGGTGAGCCAGATTTTGGTGTCCGCAGGGGCGGCGGTGCAGTCCGGGCAATTGCTCCTGCGGGTGGATGCGGGGGAACAGCAGGCGCAGGTGCGAAATCAGCAGGGGGCGGTGAGCAATGCCGCGGCGGAAGTAACGGCGGCGCAAACGGATGTGCAGGCGGAACGGGCAACCCTGAAAGCGGTACAGGCCAATCAAGCAGCGCTCTTAGCTGACCTGGAATTGGCGCGCCAGGAATACCAACGGTTTCAGCAGTTGTACCGGGAGGGGGCGGCCAGTCAGCAGGAGTTGGATCAGCAACTCTATCGGTTTCGGGGTGCCCAAGCCCGTTTGGAGCAAGCCAAAGCCCAGGTGCGTACCCAACAGGCAGCCATTAGTCGGGCGGAGGCTCGCTTGAGCCGCTCCCAGGCCAGTTTGTCCCAAGCCCAGGCCAGTTTGTCCCAAGCCCAGGCCAATTTGCAGTACTACACCATTACGGCTCCCTTCTCCGGGCAAATCGGTAATATCCCCGTCAAGGTAGGGGATTTTGTCAACTCTAGCACCCCGTTGTTAACCCTGACGCAAAATCAAAATTTAGAACTCAACCTGGACATTCCCCTGGAGCGGGCGGCGGATCTGCGGCTGGGGATGCCGGTGCAATTACTGTCGGCGCAGGGGGATGAGGTGCAGACCGGGCGCATCTTTTTTATCGCCCCGACCGTGAACACCCAAAGTCAGACGGTGCAGGTGAAAGCCGCCTTTGCCAATCCCCAGGGGCAGTTGCGGAGTGACCAATTCGCCCGGGTGCGGGTGGTCTGGGCGACCCGACCGGGGGTGGTGGTGCCGGTGACGGCCATTTCCCGCTTGGGCGGGCAGGACTTCGTTTTTCTGGCTAAACCCTTTGGCGAATCCGGCTGTAAAGCCGCCGTTTTACCCAATCCTGGGCCACCCCCCCAACTGCAACCCACGGATTTGGTGGCGGTGCAGCAGCAAGTGCAGTTGGGTAGAATCATAGGTAACACGCAGGAGGTGGTGACCGGGGTAACCGCAGAAAACCGCCTGATCCCCACCGGGATTTTACAGTTAAGTAATTGCACTTGGATTACGGAACAAAAACCCGTTTCTCCCGCCACAGAATCATGATTTTTTCTATTTCTAATTTCTTCATCCGCCGCCCGGTTTTTGCGACCGTATTATCCCTACTAATTGTAATTGTGGGAGCGGCCTGTATCCCGACTCTGCCTGTTGCCCAATACCCCAATGTCACGCCGCCGCAAATTGTGGTTACCTCCCGTTATGTGGGGGCGAATGCGGCGGTGGTCGAATCCACCGTGACCAACCTTTTAGAGCGGGAATTAAACGGCATTGATGGATTGCGGTTTATCAAATCCACCAGTGCCAATGATGGCACGAGTAATATCTCCTTAACCTTTGATCTTGGCCGAAATCAGGACATTGTGGCAACGGATGTCCAAAATCGAGTTTCTACGGTGCAACCCCGCTTACCGGATTTGGTCAATCGCACCGGGATTCAAGTCACCAAAGCCAACAGTAGTTTTTTGCTGGCTATTGGCCTTTATGCGGAGCCGGATGCCCAGGGCAAAGACCGCTACGATGACATTTATTTAAGCAACTACGCCGACCTGTATATCACGGATGCCTTAAAACGCATCAGGGGTGTAGAAAGTGTCCAAATTTTTGGGGAACGCCAGTATGCTATGCGGATTTGGCTCGACCCCTTAAAATTAGCTGCCCGCAACCTCACGCCCCAGGATGTGGTGCGGGCGATTCAGGAGCAAAATCTCCAAATCGGGGCGGGGCAAATTGGGCAACCGCCGGTGCCAGAGGGACAACAATACCAGTACTCGGTCACGGCTCAGGGACGGTTTAATACCGCTGAGGAGTTTGCCGCACTGGTAATTCGCACCGAACCCAATGGTTCTCTCCTGCGCTTAAAAGATGTGGCACGGGTGGAATTGGGGGCGGAAAATTACAGTTCCCTGCTCCGGTTTACCTCCGATGATAAGGTGTCCCATCGGGGGGTAGGCTTGGGCATCCGCCAGCAGTTGGGGAGCAATGCCCTCACCGTCGCCAAGCAAGTCAAAGCTCAGATACAGGAATTGCAAAAGAATTTCCCACCGGGCATCCGGTATGAAATCGCTTTTGATACCACCTTATTTGTGGAAGCTGGCACGCAAGAAGTGATTATTTCTTTGATTCTCGCCGTTGTTTTGGTGGTGTTAATCATTTTCCTGTTTTTACAAAACTGGCGTTCGGCATTGATCACCTCCATTGCCATCCCCGTTGCCCTGGTTGGCACCTTTATTTTTGTCAAAATTTTTGGTTTTTCAATTAATACTCTCACCCTGTTTGGTTTGACCCTAGCCACGGGTTTGGTGGTGGACGATGCCATCGTGATTGTGGAGGATATCACCAAGCGCATCCAGGAAGATGGCATGGCTCCCGTACCGGCGGCGATCGCTTCGATGGATGCCCTGTTGGGGGCGGTGATTGCCACTTCTGTAGTGTTGATTACGGTGTTTGTGCCGGTGGCATTTTTACCTGGAACCACGGGGCAACTTTATCGCCAATTTGCCCTAACGATTGCCTTTGCCATTACAATTTCTACATTTAATGCCATCACGCTCACGCCAACGCTTTCCGCCTTACTCATTCGCCCGGGTCAAGTCCCGGATCATTGGTTTTTTCGGCGTACCAACCAGGTGATTGACCATCTCCGTCAGAACTATGGTCAGATGATTCAATGGACAGTGAATCGAAAACATTTAGTTTTAGGGTCATTTGTCGTGGCTTTATTATTGACCTACGGGGTTTATAATCTGATGCCAAAGGCGTTTTTACCTGATGAAGACCAGGGGTATTTTATTACGGTCGTTCAGGCTCCCGAAGGGGTATCGTTGAGTTATACGGAAAAAGTTCTGGAACAGGCGGAAGCGATACTGAAAAAACAGCCGGAAATTCGTAACATTTTTGCTATCGGTGGGTTTAGTTTTAGTGGTGCCGTTTCCAATCAAGGTTTAATTTTTGCAACGATGCGGCCTTGGGCAGAGCGTCCCCGCCCAGAACAATCGGTTAACGGGGTGATTGGTGGCTTTTTTCCCCCACCCGCCCGGGGTTTATTCCCCCAATTACTCAGTATCAAAGAAGCCGTTGTTATCCCCTTTGCTCCCCCGCCCATTGATGGCATTGGTAATTTTGGCGGGTTTGAATTTCATCTCCAAGACCGGGTGGGGTCAGGGCTAAAACTCCTCGGGGAAACCTTGGGGCAATTCCTGGGACGGGCTGAGGCATTCCCCACGGCAAATCAACCGACTTTATCCCGTTTACGGGCTGATTTTAGCGGGAATACTCCCCAAATTGAAGTACAGGTGGATCGGGAGCGGGCGAATGCTTTGGGGGTGAATGTTGCGGATATTTTTGATACCTTGCAAACCCTTTTGGGTTCTACCTATGTCAATGATTTTAATCAGTTTCAGCGTACCTATCGGGTGTATGTCCAAGCGGACGGTCAATTTCGCACCAATCCTGATAATATCAACCAGTTTTATGTCCGGTCTAGCCGTAACCAGATGATCCCCCTGGGTAACTTGGTGACCATTCAACAAACCACTGCCCCCGCCGTCATCAGCCATTACAATCTGTTCCGTTCTGTGGAAATCAATGGGGTGGCCAGCCAAGGTAAATCCTCAGGTCAAGCCATTCAAGCTCTGGAAGCAGTGGCGCAGGAAACCTTACCCCGGGGGTTTGGTTATGAATGGTCGGGATTGTCCCTAGAAGAAATTGAATCCGCCGGTCAGGCGATTGGGATTTTTGCTCTGGGGGTGGTCTTTGTCTTTTTGACTCTGGCGGCTCAGTACGAAAACTATATTGACCCGTTAATTATCATGCTGACGGTGCCACTGGCCGTGTTGGGTGCATTAATTGCTGTATTTTTACGGGGATTAACCGTTGATGTTTATACCCAGATTGGTTTTGTGATGCTGATTGGTATGGCCAGTAAAAATGCCATTCTCATTGTGGAATTTGCCAATCAATTGGTCGCCGAGGGATTGGGAATTACGAAAGCGGTATTAGAAGCCTGTCGGGATCGTTTGCGCCCGATTCTGATGACCGTTCTCTCCACCCTCATCGGCGCATTTCCGCTGTGGATTGCCACGGGAGCGGGGGCAGCGGCACGCCGTTCCTTGGGTACCTGCATCGTTGGGGGGATGGGCATTGCCAGCTTACTTAGCTTGTTTATCGTCCCGGTGCTTTACATTGTCATTAAAAATATCGAAGCGCGCTGGCGCAAAGGGTCACCTTCAGAACTGATGTAGCTCTGACTCTGCTATAATTCAAATCCTGCGGGCGATTAGCACAGTGGTAGCGCACTTCCTTCACACGGAAGGGGTCACTGGTTCGAATCCAGTATCGCCCATATATGAGTTGTTCCCTTGTTGTCGGCATTTTACGGGATACCCTGGTAAGTACGGGTTGGTGAGTACTCCTAGGGTTAATTGGGGTGGTTTAGGTCAGAAATTGGGCTACAATTGGGCTGCCTAAATTTGAGCCGCAATCGTATATCAATCACATTTATAGCCGTTTTGATTAAATTTGAGACATTATTCGTTTTCACCCCCCTGATCCCCCTAGCCCCCCTTAGTAAGGGGGGAAATGGTTTCAAAATCCCCCTTGCCAAAGGGGATTCAGGGGGTATCCGCCTCAGTAATAATGGCTCTGCTACACAAGCTAATGTCGCACAGCGACACACAGGCTATCGGTTATATCACGATTCCAGGGAGATAATTTTCTGCCGGCTGCAATAAATAGAGGTGTCCCATAGAAATTTCCCAAAAGCTTGTAAAGTATAGCAATCCTATCCGATTTGCAAACAAAAATTCAGAAGAACCAAAGACGGGGGCTGCGCCCCTGCGACCGCCGTTCTAAATTCCAATCCTATTGCTATGTAAAAAACAGCCTGGTAGATTAGGATTGCCATAACTCCAATAGAAGTGTCCTTGAGTGGGTAGGAAGTATTACTGGGAAGGCAATAATTGCATAAGGGTTTGGAGCAAATCCGGTTCCAAGTAAGGCTTGGTTAAATAGGCACTACAACCTAAATTTTGCGCCATTTTTTGGTGCTTTTCCCCCGCCCGTGAGGTGAGCATAATAATCGGTAATGTTTGATAACGCTGGTCTTGGCGGCAGGCACTGAGGAATTCAAACCCATTCATCCGGGGCATCTCCACATCGGAAAATACGGCCTGAATCTGAGGATTTTGGGCTAATAATTCCAGGGCTTCCCGGCCATCGGCGGCAGTATGAACCCGATAGCCATGTTTGGTCAGCATTTTCCCCAATGTCCCCCGGATGGTCAGGGAATCATCCACCACCAAAATCTCCGTTTGTTCTAGGGTACGCACGGATGCTTTGGGAGCCGCCGCCCCTATTTCCGGCGTGCGTAACCAATGGTTGACTAACCCACTCGCATCTAAAACCGGCACCAAACGGCCATCCCCCAAAATCGTACAGCCATACACATAGGCGGGTGGGCGCAACAGACCACTGAATGGCTTAATCACAAGGTCTTGTTCTAACAAAATCTGTTCAATTTCCAGACCATAGACCGCATTATCCACACTCAGCAACAGCAAAGGTGACCCCTGTCCCGCCGCCAAGGTCAAGCCCGCACGCTCCGCCGCCACCCACCGCACGGGATAACGATACGCCACCACCGACGGGGGAATCAACGGTACCAACCGTCCCTGCCACCGATACAACTGTCGCCCCTGCATGGTCACCAGTGCCGCATCGGTGAGGGTGACAATCGCTGCCAAACTATCCACCGCCAGGGCAAACCACCGCTGGTCTAAACGGAAAACCAGCAATTTGGTAATCGTTAAAGTCAAGGGCAAACGAATCGTAAATGTTGTCCCCTGCCCCGGTTCCGTATGAATCTGAATTGCGCCTTTAAGTTCTTGAATCTGCAAACGCACCACATCCAAACCCACCCCCCGCCCGGACAATTCACTCACCGTGGCCGCCGTCGAGAATCCGGGGGTAAATAAACAATTCAAAAGTTCAGCTTTACTGGCATTGGCTGCTTGATCTGGCGTGAAAATTTGTTTTTCGACCGCTTTTTGTCGCACCCGTTGTAAATCAATCCCCTGCCCATCATCACCAACGGTAATGTAGGTTTGACTCCCGCGATAATAGGCTTGAATTTCAATCATACCTTCAGGCTTCTTACCCCGTTGAATGCGAGTTTGTGGGGATTCGATCCCATGGTCAAAAGCATTGCGGACTAAATGAACCAAAGGGTCTGTTATTTTTTCTAAAACCGCCTTGTCCACCAGGGTATTGGCTCCAATTAACCTAACTTCTACCTGCTTATGGTGCTGAACGCACAAGTCCCGCACCATGCGAGGAAACCGTTGTAAAACTTCCTGCAAGGGTACCATGCGAATCCAGAGCAAATCCCCCCGAATTTGCTTGAGCGTTTGTTGTTTTTTACGCAAATTTTCCTGGGATTGCTGGGTGATTAAACCCATATCCCGCATCACTTCCCCCACCTGAGCAATTTCTTCAATCACGGTCTGCACCCAGGTATAAAGCTGGTTGTAGGAATCCATTTGCAGGGGGTCAAATTCGCTTTTTTCAAGATGAATCGCCCGGGTGGTTAACGTTAACTGGTCAGCCGTATCCTGCAATATCCGACTGATGGTTTCAAATTTGTTTAACCGTTGTCCAAAGGTTTGCACCAGTTTTTGTAATTGTTGCTGGTACAAAGCAGCACCATTTTCCTGAATGACCAATTCCCCAATCAAATTATTTAACCGTTCCAGCCGACTGACCTCTACCCGCACGCTGGCTCCCCGGGCAACTGGCGATTGGGTTGGGGTGACTTTGGGGAGGACAGATGGGGTGGATGCGGGGGGGGCAACATCCATGGCCGGGGGCAATTGTGCAAATAATGTATTGATATGTTCCGGGGTGAGAACCTGGGTGGGCGGTGCGGGTGATTCTGCGGGCACCGATACCTGGAGATTTTCGCCCAGGAAAGCTTGTAATTCTGGGCTGACCCTGCCCCCATGTTCCCGTTCTCCCGCCATCACTTGGTCGTACCCTTGGCGTAAATCCCGCAGCAGCACTTGGGCTACGGCACTGGCCTGGTCAGGGTGTTGGGCTAACGCTGTCAACCCGGCCTGACAAACCGCCCGCCAGCCGGACAAATTCAACAATTCCCCCAGGTTGGCAAAAATCTCCAACTGGCTGGTCATCTCCGTGACCCATTCCCCCGCCGGTTGTGCCAGTAAATCACGCAACTCGGTCAACCCCTGCTGAATATCCCCACTAAAAATGGTGGCCGTCATATCCACGCCCAAATCCTGGGAAGAGGGCATATAGGCATCCCCACCCGTAGGCTCGGTCGGGCCAAGGATTTCCTCAAGTTGCAAAAATGCTTGTTCAGCGTTTTGCAGTACAGTATCTTGGTCAACATTCCCGCTGGTCAACTGGGATTGTAGGGGCTGCCGCAAGGTGTCAAAGGCTTGTAAAAGGGCTTCTTCCAGGGGTACATCCAACTCCCCCGGCCATTGATAAAGCGTTTGTAGAGCATTTTCCAAGCGATGGGCGATCACCTGAATCACGGGTAATCCAACGGTGGCCGCTCCCCCTTTGAGCGAATGCGCTGCCCGCATCAGGGCGTGGATGTGGGGAATATCATGGTTCTGTCGCAGGGTTAATAATCCCGACTCCAATTCCTGTAATAAATCCTGGGCTTCCTGGGCGAAAAATCCCAGTGCTTCCGAGTTGATCTCACTGGTGGGGGGTAAGGCTGGCCCAGTCCACAGGGGAGCGGCTGGGTCGCATTCTGGTTCTGGGTCGTTTACTTGGGGTGGGATGCCATCGTTAATCTCAGCTATTTCATCCCAAAACGGGGAAGA
>CAYZTU010000001.1:0-89300 GCA_964481635.1 uncultured Synechococcus sp. | reverse complement strand
GAGGGAATCCTGCGGTTCTGGTTGAGTAATCTCGCTTATTTCTTCCCAAAAAGAATCGGTTACATTTTCTGGTTCTGGGTCGTTTGCTTGGGGTGGGATGCCATCGTTAATCTCAGCTATTTCATCCCAAAACGGGGAAGATGGGAGGGAATCCTGCGGTTCTGGTTGAGTAATCTCGCTTATTTCTTCCCAAAAAGAAGCGATTACATTTTCTGGTTCTGGGCTGTTTGCTTGGGATGTTGTAGCATATTCAATTTCATCCCATAAAGATGAATCTGATAGCTCTACTGGTATATCATTGATAACTTCTTCCCCCAGAAAATCCGCCTCATCCGGGGTTTGTATCTCATTCATTTCTGCTAAATTATCTGCTAAATTATCCGCCGTCAGAAAATGTAATTGAGGCAGGGTCATTTCACTGATTTCTTCCCAAATATCATCATCAGAAACAGGGCTGTTATCTCCTATCATCTCACCCGATGTTTCGATCCACATTTGGGTATTTACTTCTGTCTGCATCAATTCATTTCCCCCACCCTGGGATGGCTCTGCCCAAGCGAGTAATTCGAGGCTGGGGGTTCCGCCCTGGTGACGACCCTCCATCACCACTTGCAAATCCCGAATCGCTAATTTCCCAATCACGGCAGCCTGGTCGGGATGATCCCTTAACGCCTGTATGACCACCCGGCCAATTTGTGTTAGTCCGGGTAAATGCAGCATCTCTCCCAGACCAGTTAACATATCAAATTGTGCCCGCAATTCTCCACACAATAAGGTGGGTTCAGATTGGGACAATAACCCTGCAATTTCTGCGATTTTGGGGGCAATATCATGATCAAAAATAGTCTGCCCTATATCTACTGCTAAATCCGCCGAATTTATGGGCTGAATCGTTGCCGGAACCGGTCCCAATATATTTGTCAATTGCTCATAAATCACCTTCGCTCGCCGCAGGCCAAAATCCGGGTCACATACCCCCGTTTTCAACCATTGGGACAAGGGCAACCGTAAACAATCAAATCCCTGCAATAACAAATCTTCAATTGACCCGACATCCCGTTCCGGCTGAGCCAATAGGGTTTGAAACACATCCTCTAAACATTGCGCTAAAGTTTGAATCCCGTACATCGAAACACTGGCCGCCCCCCCTTTGAGGGAATGCGCCGCCCGTAACAACCGATAATAGTCAGGTACAGAATGATTCTGCCGCAAGCGCAATAAACCAGCTTCCAGTTCCGCCAACAACCCCGGCACTTCCGCCCGAAAGTAGGCTGTAATTTCGTCCGGGGGTAGTTCAGTCATAGAAACCGTGGAAAAAGGTCAATCAAATGGCATGGCTTGAGCCTTACCGGAAAGGATGGGAAGCCCAGAAATTTTTGTAAAACAACGTCATTGACCAATCATCACTGCTTGCACCAGCATTCTCAAGTCAGAAATGGCGGGTCGTCACCCCCTACCCTGAATCAATCCCTATTCTTCCTTACTGGTAATTTTGAACAACCGTCCCGCCGAAGATTCCCCGGAGAGTTTGATCAGCACAAATCCGGTCGTAATTCCCACCAACACCATGCCAAAGATCACACTTGCATGGCTAAAAATTTCTGCGGCCATTATCCCTTATCCCCATAACATCACCCTTGATCATAGCGAAAAGACTCCCCCTAGTAGCCATGAATTCGTCCCAAGCGAGTGCCGGGATAAAAATAGCCTAAAATTTGCAGGTAACTGTACTGCTGTTTTGCCAGTTCATACGCCCGTTGCTGGCTCATTCCCCGCCCGCCAAATACATTGCGAACGATATTGTCATTGGCCGCATATTGGGTCAACACCACCCCCCCTTTGTAGGTCAAGACCTGCCCCCGGGTGGCATTGACGGCGGCACGGGTGGTGGGCTGTTCGGAGCGCACCCCTTTATAGACTTGATGGCGTTCGGTGGTGCCCAAATCGTAATACTTATCCACCGGCTGAATCCGCTTGGTCACCGCATAGGAACGAGCCGCCACCGCCTGCGCCTGGAGTGCGGATGGAGGCCAGTGGGAGTACATTTCCGCCCCGACCACGCTGTAGAGATATTCTTCCAAATCCACATAATTAATCACACTCAACCCGTTGCGTGCCAACAGGAGCACCCGCCCCCGATACCAGCCATTGCCCACGTACACGTAGCCGCCGCTACTGGGTTGGAGCCACAAAAAAGGGGCTTTGAACCCCCCCAAGGTCACCTGCCCACCGCTTGTTTGTCCCTGCACCCGCCCCATGGGCGGAATGCTCGTCACCGTGCGTCCCTGGGGGTCAGTCACCTGCGCCGGGGTAGAGCTTCCCAATTGTAAAGTTCCCCCGGTCTGGGTCAAAAAAACTCGCATGATGACGGTGGCTTCGGCAGGCAAAACCCACCCTATGACCAAAAAGAGCAATATCAACCTGACCCATCCGCCCATAAATACAGGACAACGTAAATACTAAGCTAATCATAAAACAGGGGAATTATCCCTGTCTATAGGGAACTTCGATCGTGATCCTACTGGAGGGTAACTCTATTGATTACAACCAGCAGAAAATTATCTCGCTGGAATGCCGGTATTACCGGGAACCAGGGACGGGGGAATGCCTGCGGCACACTGCGTGGAGCGTCCCTGCGACCGCTATGCTTGAATAAATAGAGGTTCCCTGGAATCATCAGCCTAAATCTTTAAATACTGTTTTAATACGCCCAAGGGTCGCAGGGCACCCCCGCTTTTAGTTCCGAGGAATCTTTACCCACCCATCCGGTAAGTTTACGGTAGCCAACGTCCGGCAATCCAGCCATATCGCTGCATTGGGAGCCGGAAAATCAAAATTATCCAGCACAACATTTTTGCCATATCCCAGTGCTAAATTAGGAGCAAGCGGACAGTAACGAAATGGGGGTATCATGGGTCGCTGGCTGTTAGGAATCGCTATGGTCTTGGCACTGGAAACGTCGGTGCGGGCGGAAATGGTTGCCGTGCCGCCAGTGGATTTGGTGCGGCAGAGCCAAGCAGCCCTCATGCAAGGGGATCAGGCTCTGTCTTTACAATTTTTGGAACAGGCGATTCGCGGCATGAGTGGGGGGCAGATTTTAGATTTATTGCTCCAAGGCCAACGGTTGTTACGCGAAGGACGCACCCAGGATGTATTGGCTTTATTGAGTGTGGTCTTACCTTTATTCCAAGGGTTAATGACCCAAATTCCCAGTGAATCTTTGCCCTCTGGAGCCAATGCCCAGGCGATGGGTACGGTGATTGAACCGTTGCTCAAAAATTTGCCCAACTCCCCCGAAACGCGCCCGATTATGGACATGATGCAGACTCTTTTCAAATCCCTGGGTCGCTGATGCTATTGAGTACCACGGATACCTTGGATGGCCGCCCGATTCAGGCGTATTTAGGTATTGTCACCGCTGAGGTGGTGTATGGGAGTAACGCCCTACGGGATTTTTTTGCGGGGATTCGGGATATTATTGGTGGGCGCACCGGCAGCTACGAACGGGTGTTTCTGCAAAGCCAGCAGGAAGCTATGAAAGAACTCCAACAACGGGCGCAAAAATTGGGGGCGAATGGGGTGGTGGGGATTCGCCTGAGTACCGGTTCAATTGAAATTGGGGCGGGTGGGGTGTTGCTGTTGGTGACGGCGACGGGGACGGCGGTAAAAATTTAATGATGCGGTAACTTTTCGGTGGAACGGACGACTATACCAAAGACCACCAGCCAGGTTCTTAATTTCCAGCCATGACTGTCTCCTTAACCCCAGTTCTCACGGTGGAAGAATTTCTCAAACGACCCATGACTGTCTCCTTAACCCCAGTTCTCACGGTGGAAGAATTTCTCAAACGACCTGAGATTGAGGTATCTCCCGCCTGGGAATATGTAGGTGGGGTTGCTATCCAAAAACCAATGCCCAAAAATCGACATTCCATTTTGCAGAAACGACTTTTAACCGAGATTGACAAACATAGCGAAGTCTACACAGCCTTACCGGAACTGCGCTGTACTTTTGCGGGGCGGTCTATTGTTCCCGATGTTGCCGTAATTGCCTGGGATCGGATGCGGGTGAACGAGGCCGGAGAGCCAGAGGATCATTTTATGGAAGCACCGGATTGGTCTATCGAAATCCTTTCGCCGGATCAGAAGGCAAATCGTGTCATTGATCATCTTTTGCATTGCCTAAGGAATGCTGGTCAATTGGGGTGGATGCTTGATCCTGATGATTATTCGGTCTTGATTTTTTCGCCCCACCAAGAACCTAATGTTTGTCGGGATGCTTGCCCACTGCCCGTGCTGGCGGGAGTCCATTTGGAGTTAACATCTGAGCAGGTTTTTGCATGGTTGAGAATAGATAGACGTTAACGATTGATCGTCATCAGGCTAATCCGATCCCCCCTGGTTACGGGGGGCAATGGATTGATAGCCCCTCTTGGCATGGGGGATTTAGGGGGATTGGTCTCAACACGCATCGAAATGACTATATGAGTACAAATGTGGTGATCTCGGTAGCATAGTTCCGAGTGATAACGGACGATAGAAACTCGCTGGTGTGGGGAACTTTTGGGCATCCCCTGGGCAAAACTCAGGATTTTTGGTTAAAATCACTATAATTTATCCTTACCGAGGCGGACAATGGCAGTTCCCCAGCGGTTGGCCTTATTTGGCACCAGTGCTGACCCCCCGACTTTGGCGCACCGGCAGATCATCCAGTGGTTGGCGCAGGAATTTGACTTGGCGTTGGTGTGGGCGGCGGACAACCCCCTGAAAACCGACCAAACCCCCTTGGCACATCGGATGGCGATGCTGGACTGCCTGGTGCAGGAATTGGCGGAACCCCGGGTGCAATTGTCCCCGGAATTGAGCCATCGGTTTACCCGCATGAGTGTGGCACGGGCACAAGGGCATTGGCCGCAGGCGAGTTTGACCCTAGCCCTGGGAGCCGATTTACTGCCCCAACTGCCCCGTTGGCATCAGGCGGAGGAATTGTTCCCCCAGGTGGGGGTGGTGATTATTCCCCGCACAGGCTACCCCTTGGCTCCGGCAGCCTTGGACTGGTTACATCAGCATAGCCCGCAGGTCAGGATCGCCCCGATTACCGTACCGGATTGGTCGTCCCGGGCGTTTCGGGAAGGGCAACGGCAGGATGAACTCAGTTCTGGGGTGTTGGCCTACATCCGCCGCCATCGGCTTTACCAGGATACGGTGCTTCCCTCAACCGTATGACAACGCTCCAAATTACTGTTGATGTGGTGACGGTAATTTTTTCCGTGGATACGGAGGCCAACCGCCTGCTCGTGTTGTTGTGTGGGGGAGAATCGGCACGCTTACCGGGGATGGCCTTGGCGGGGGAATTAACCCTAGCCCAACAGGCATATCAGGTCTTGGCTACCAAAGTGCAAGTGGAGCATTTGTACTTAGAACAGCTATACACCTTTGGCGGGCCAGAGCGGGATGAGCGGGAAACGCCCCAACGGCGGTGTCTGTGCGTGGCCTATTTTGCCCTGGTGCAGTATCAGGAAACCGTATTATTGCCGGAACCACAGCCAGTACAGTGGGTGGCGCTGTCCCAACTGCCACTCCTGTGGGGGGATCATGCTCAAATTGTCCGTTATGGTTATCAGCGGTTACGCAATAAATTAGAATACAGTCCAATTGCGTTTCAAGTGCTACCGGAGTTGTTTACCCTGGGGGAATTGTATCAGTTATACACGATTATTTTGGGGGAAGATTTTAGCGATTATTCCAACTTTCGTTCCCGCCTATTGAAGCTGGGTTTTTTGCACGATACCGGTCAAAAAGTTTGTCGAGGTGCGGGTCGTCCCGCCAGTTTGTATCGGTTTGACCAGCACGCTTTTTTACCCTACAAAGATAAGCCCTTGGTATTTATATGAGTGAATTACGTTTGGGTCTGGCGCAACTCAATCCCACGGTGGGCGACCTGCTGGGTAATAGTCAAAAAATTCTCCAGGCCGCCAAACATTGTGCTTTTCAGGAAATTTCCCTGCTGATTACCCCGGAATTGTCCCTGTGTGGCTATCCCCCCCAAGACCTTTTGCTTGACCCCTTGTTTGTGGAAAACTGCCAAACCGCCTTGCACCATTTAGCCCTGCGTATTCCCCCCAAGATCGCCGTGCTGGTGGGTACAATTTTCCCCAATCCCAACTGGTGGCAAACGGGCGAAAAACCTTTATATAATGGGGCGGCATTACTCCTGGATGGGCGGATTCGTTACACGTTTTATAAACAACTGCTCCCGGACTATGACGTATTTGATGAACACCGGTATTTCCAACCCGGTGCCCAAGTGAATTTATTGCGCTGGCAGGGGGTTCATTTTGGGGTGACGATTTGCGAGGATGTGTGGAATGATGAACAGTTTTGGAGTGGCAAACGTTACCGAGAAAATCCAGTTCCTGAACTCATGGAACGGGGGGTAGATATTTTAATCAATATGTCCGCATCCCCCTATTGGCAAGGGAAAGGGGCTTTACGGGAATCGTTGCTTGCCCACTGCGCCCAGAAGTATCAAGTCCCAGTCATTTATGTCAACCAAGTGGGGGCGACGGATCAGTTGATTTTTGACGGTCGCAATTTAATTTTGGACGGCACAGGCCAGGTTGTGCATCGGGGACGGGGGTTCAGCCAGGAGGTGCAAACCGTGGCCTACGCCCAGGGGGCATGGCAACATACTCGGATACAAACGCCACCAGAACCCCGGGCGGAACTGTGGCAGGCGTTGGCCTTGGGGATTCGCGATTATGTGCATAAAAGCGGCTTTCAGCGGGTGGTGCTGGGCTTGAGCGGCGGGATTGATTCGGCGGTGGTGGCGGCGGTGGCGGTGCAAGCCCTGGGGGCAGAGCAGGTGTTGGGGGTGCTGATGCCCTCGCCCTACAGTTCCGAACATTCCGTGACCGATGCCCTGGCCTTGGCCGCCAATTTGGGCATCAAAACCGAAAAAATTCCCATTCAAAACCTCATGGATGCCTATGCCACCAGCCTGGCTCCTTTATTTCAGGGCTATGCCAGCGATGTCACCGAAGAAAATCTCCAGTCCCGCATCCGGGGAGCTTTACTCATGGCCTTGGCGAATAAGTTTCATGCCCTGGTGCTGGCGACGGGGAATAAATCCGAACTGGCGGTAGGGTACTGCACCCTCTACGGTGATATGTGCGGGGCGTTGGCTCCCTTGGGAGACTTGTTCAAAACCCAGGTGTACAGCCTTGCTCATTGGTACAATGAATATACAAAAAACCGAGGGGAAACCGGCTTTATTCCCGCATCCATTTTGACAAAAGCCCCCAGTGCGGAATTAAAACCCCACCAAACCGACCAGGACACCCTGCCCCCCTACGAAGTTTTGGATGACATTCTCCAGCGGTGGCTGAGCGAACGCCAATCCCCGGAGCAGATCGCCCAAGCCGGGTATGACCTGGCCTTGGTAGAACGGGTGTTGCAGATGGTGCAACGGGCAGAATTTAAGCGGTTCCAGGCCGCCCCCGTCCTGAAAGTCTCGGAACGGGGATTTGACCGGGGCTGGCGGGTACCCAATATCGCCCAACCCCCCCGGCGGAAACTGCCCTTAAATCCCTAACGCCGGGGCACGGCGGCCAGAAAGTCCTCGGGAATGGTGACGGTAGCAGGCGGGGTTTTGACCGAGTAAATGACCAGACGGGCCAAATCCCGGTAGTCCGCCGGGTCACCGCCTCTGCGTCCCCGGTCGGGAATCCGTTTGGCGGGCAGACCCGCTCCCAACTGGGGAAAGCCCAGCTTCTGGCGGTAGTAGGCACCGTAGCGGGGCGTTTTCAGGTTGAAAGGGGTCTCCCCTTGCACCCGCTGGGGTAGGATGCGCCGCCGTTGGAAGGGCACCGTATTATCCCCAAAATTTTCGATGTATTCGGCACTGTTGACCAGGGCATCCACAAACCCCTTCAAGCCCTTGGTACCCAACACAATTGACCAGGCAATTTTTTCCTGTTCGCTGTACACATCCCGCCCCAACACCCGCTGTACGACCAATTCCACAAACCGATAATTATTATTGAACTCATAGTTGTAGCGGCGGAAGGTTTCGGAAACCACTAACCCGCGAATAAAATCCCGCACCGTAATCTGGCCGTAGCGCAGTTGGGATTCCAGGATTTTTTGCCGGTTGGCCTTGAGCAATTGATGCTCGCTGAAAATCTGCCGGTAGGCCGCCCAAATCAGCCCATCCATATCGCTAGCGGCCAGCAAATTTTCCGTGGTAAACACCCGGGGTTGCTCGTCCCCCCCGACCTCATAGCCCACCACCCGCTGATTTTGGCTGGTCGGCCCGTAATTGAGCAAAGGTAACGCCATCGGTATTTCTCCAAAAAAATGTCATGCTTGGGGTAGCACGCTTGGTTGCGCTCTGCTTTTTGATGATACTCAAGAATGACTGCCCCCACCCCCTTTTCTGGGAATGTTAAGCGGTTTGCAGGCATTCATTAAGAAATACAAAAGAAATAGCCCCCATTCCCCTCGGAATCTCCTCAAATCCTCATATTTGGTGAACTATTCTTAAGTTTTATTGCAAAACCATCGGGATTCGGTTCAGGTGTTTTGGGGATGGAACACGGGTAACACCGCCTCTGTATGGGTTACAGCTGGTCTGTGTCCATGTACACTGTCTGAGTCTGCCCGCAATCATTCTTAAAAAAGTTGGTTCTAATCTTCAGTTATAAAAGTTTTTGGAGGATATGCGGTTTAGGCCGGGAATTTGGTTCCGCATCCCTTGGGGCGATTCTGAGAAACCTGTGGTTTTTGAGAAGGGTTCGAGGGGAGACAATGGCCGACGCAACTTCCACCATGAAAACTGTCTAATGCAGATTCCGTTTTAAGGAGATTCACATCCATGTTGGACGCATTTGCCAAAGTCGTTGCCCAAGCGGACACCCGGGGGGAATTCATCAGCACTTCCCAAATTGATGCCCTGGCTGCCATGGTGGCAGAGAGCAACAAGCGGATGGATTCCGTGAACCGTCTCACCTCGAATGCCGCCGCTATTGTTACCAATGCGGCTCGTAGCCTGTTTGCTGAACAGCCCCAATTGATCCAACCGGGCGGCAATGCCTACACCAACCGGCGGATGGCGGCCTGTCTGCGGGATATGGAAATCATCTTGCGCTATGTGACCTATGCGGTGTTGGCCGGGGATGCGAGCGTGTTGGATGACCGGTGTTTGAATGGTCTGCGGGAAACCTACCAAGCCCTGGGTGTGCCCGGTGCTTCCGTGGCCGTGGGCGTGCAAAAGATGAAGGAAGCCGCCGTTTCCATCGTCAACGACCCCACCGGCATTACCAAAGGGGATTGTAGCCAGATCGTCTCCGAGATCGCCAGCTACTTTGACCGGGCGGCTGCCGCTGTCGTCTAAATTGCACCGTGGTTCTGATTGTTGTGTTGAGACCTTTTTATCTTTAGGAGTTGACCAATGAAAACCCCTTTGACCGAGATCATTGCTTCCGCCGATAGCGAAGGCCGTTTCCTGAGCAGCACCGAACTGCAATCCGCCTTTGGCCGGTTTGGTAAGGCACAAGCGGGTCTGCAAGCCGCCAAGGAATTGACCGCCAAAGCGGATCAATTAATCAGCCAAGCCGCCCAGGCCGTGTACAACAAGTTCCCCTACACCACCCAAATGCAGGGCAACGAGTACGCTTCCGATGAGCGGGGCAAAGCCAAGTGCGCCCGGGACATCGGCTACTACCTGCGGATGGTGACCTACTGCCTGATCGTGGGCGGCACCGGCCCGATGGATGAGTACCTGATCGCCGGTTTGGATGAAATCAACAGCAGCTTCAACCTCTCCCCCAGTTGGTACGTGGAAGCCCTCAAGAGCATCAAAGCCAACCACGGTTTGAGCGGCGACCCGGCGGTGCAAGCCAACGGGTTTATTGACTACGCCATCAACGCCCTGAGCTAGTCCATTCCTTTGGTCGCAAACCCGGTGGGAATAGCCTTTGGGGTGATTCTTGCCGGGTTTGTGGTTGGTAATTGTTGATATTGTTTTGGGGGAAAAACGCTATGACCACTTCCACTTCGGCGCAAAACTTAGGCATCAGCGAATTCGCTCGCAATCAGCGGGTGGAACTGCGGAGCCAGCCCACGGCTCAGGACTACGACCGGGTGATCCGAGCGGCCTACCGGCAGGTGATTGGGAACGATTACATTATGGGGGCGGAGCGGTTGAAATTTGCCGAGTCCCAACTCCGTAATGGCAATATCACCGTGCGGGAATTTGTGCGGGCGTTGGCGAAATCCGAACTGTACAAAAACAAATTTTTCTATCCCCTGCCCCAGGTGCGCTTTATCGAGTTGAATTACAAGCATCTCCTCGGTCGGGCACCCTACGATGAGATAGAAATTAGTCTGCACAATGACCTATACAGCAACCAGGGCTACGATGCGGAAATTGACTCCTACCTCGATAGCCCTGAGTACCAGGATAATTTTGGCGAAAACATTGTGCCCTACGTCCGGGGTTTTTGGTCGCAACCGGGGCAAAAAACCGTGGGCTTTACCCGTATGTTCCGGTTGTACCGGGGCTACGCCAACAGCGACCGGGCGCAGGTGGAGCAACGCAACCCCCGCCTGACCTGGGATTTGGCTCGCAACCAGGCGAACACGGTGATTGCTCCCTCCGGAGTGAATGATGGCTGGGCGTTCCGTCCCACCCCCAACCAAACCGGCCCGGCTCGTCAAGGGGCGTTGGTGGGGGAAGGTAGCCGGGTCTATCGGGTGGAAATTACGGGGATCACGGGTGGCCGGGTGCGTCGCAGCACCCAAACCCTGCTGGTGCCCTACGAGCAACTCTCCACCCGTATGCAACAGATTCAACGCCAGGGCGGACGCATCGCCAGCATCACCCCCGCCTAGGGCTATTAGCTGGAATTAATGGCAAACACCATTCAATCTCATCCCAACCCTGCCCCTGGGCGGGGTATTTTTTTGCGTTTACCCATGCGACCGTTACAAATCCGATAACCCCGATATACTAAATACCTAATGGTAATGCCGGTGTGAGGTGGCAGTGATCGGGCGGAAACAGCACTGGTGGCGATGGGGCTGGCCCTGGACGGGTTTATTTTTATTCGTGGGTGCCGGGAGTGGGGGTTTTCTGGCCGGGGGCTGGCTGGCTCTGCGCTGGGCAGAACCGACCCTGGTGGCGGTAGAATCCCCTCCTCGTACCGGTAACAACCTGGAACCCAGCACGGTCATTCCCGAAGGACAACCGATTTACAATGTTCGTAGCGCACCCCCCACCAGCTATAACCCCCAACTTCAGGAAACGGTGAATCAGATGGTGGCCTGGGTGCAGCAACAGGGCTTGCCCCTAGCGGAATTATCCATCACCCTCATGGATGTGACCCAGCCCGATACCCCCCAAATCGCTGGCTATCAGCAACAGGAATTTCGTTATCCGGCCAGCGTCGTGAAATTATTTTGGCTGGTGACCTATTTGGCCTACCAACAGGCGGGCTTGCTCTCTCCCCGCCCAGGCGATGTGATTGACCTCAACGCCATGATGCAACAGTCCAGCAATGATGCGGCCAGTGGGGTGGTGGATGCCATTACCGGCACGACCTCCGGGGCAGATTTATCCCCGGGCTTACTGGCTGAGTGGAGACAAGAGCGGGAGCGGCTGAACCACTTTTTTCGGGGGGCAGGGTACGGGTATGTGAATCTCAAACACAAAAATTTCCCCATCTATAACCTGGGGCAAGAGGAACCGCAAGGGCGAGAACTCCAACTGCGGGGGGGAATAGACCAACCCAGTCGCAACCGGCTCACCACCTGGCAGACCGCCCGTTTGCTCTACGAAATTTATACTTTACAAGCCGTTTCCCCCGCCCTCAGCCAAAAAATGCAGAACCTGATGGACAGACCCCCCGCCGTCCGCTCCCAAAATTTGGCCGGTTTTTTGGGGGCATCCCTACCCGAGTCGGCCACCGTCATGGGTAAAGAAGGCCAAACCAGTACCTCCCGCCAAGATGGGGTGATTATTAGCGATGGACGCATGGCCTATATCCTGGTGGTGTTCGGGGACGACCCCGCCTACAGTGCTGATGACCGGTTTCTGCCGGAACTGAGCCGGTTGAGTTGGCAGAGCATGAGCCGCCTGTACCCCTAGGGCTAACGCCTGGGGCTTGCATTTGTCCCCCCATCCCTTTACATTTGTTTACAGAGCTAAGGTCAGGGGTTCTTGATCTTTTCTCCTCTCAACACAGCAGTCAGAGCCAGCCCGAGGGGGCTGGTTTTTTTCGTCAGGGGCTATACAGCCAGAGGGGAATGCCCGCATAGTCCCAGGGCAGGCTGGTATTGCTCAACCGACTGAGGGGCGACCGGGGTTTACCGCTCAATGTCCGCACCGGCGTTTGTTCCGGGTCAAGCCCCGCCAGTTCGGCTGCCCACCGCTGGGCATCCGCCTCCGTCCCCAGGCGATCCACCACCCCCAACGCCTGCGCCTGTTCCCCCGTGAAAATCCGCCCGTCGGCAAATTCCCGCACCTGCGCCTCCGTCAAATGGCGAGCGTTGGCCACGGTACTCACAAATTGTTGATAGCTCACATCAATCAACTGTTGCAAAATCCCCTGCTCTTCTGAGGTCAATTCCCGGTCAAACGCCAGAATATCCTTGTATGGCCCAGACTTGACCACCTTGAAAGAAACCCCAATTTTTTTGAGCAATTCCTCCAGGTTATTCCCCCGCAAAATCACCCCGATACTGCCGGTGACCGTGCCGGGGTTGGCCATAATGTGCGGGGCACCCATGCCGATGTACACTCCCCCGGAGGCGGAGATATTGCCAAAACTGGCCACAATCTGGGTTTGGGATTGCAACGCACACAGGGCACTATAAATTTCCTGGGAGTCCCCCACCGTGCCGCCGGGGCTATCAATTCGCAGTAAAAGAGCCGGAAATTTCTTGGTTTTGACCGTTTTCAGGGCACTCAATACCCGCTTGCGGGTCGTGCCATTGATGATGCCATTGATTTCAATCCGGGCAATACACCGGGGTCGCCCCCAAAATCGCCAATTCATCCGTTTCTGCCTCAGTAGGAATAGGTCTTAGTAGGGAACCACGCAATTGCGCCCCTGTTGCTTGGCCTGGTAGAGGGCTTGATCCGCCGCTGCCACCAACTGGGCGGGGCTGGCCGCCGGGGTGGGCAGGATGCTCGTCACCCCCAAGCTCAGGGTGATACACCCATGCACCAGGGAGTTTTGGTGGGGAATGCGGAGTTGTTCCACCTCCATGCGTACCCGTTCCGCCACGGTCATCGCCCCCGCCAGCAGGGTATTGGGCAAAATCACCGCAAATTCTTCCCCCCCATAACGCGCCACCAGGTCTGTGGAGCGATTGGCAACTCGACTGATGGCCTGAGCCACCCGCCGCAAACACTCATCCCCCGCCACATGACCGTAGGTATCATTGTAGCTTTTGAAAAAATCAATATCCGCCAAAATCAGCGACAGAGCCGCCTGTTCCCGTCCTAAGCGGTGCCACTCCTGGGTCAAATACTCATCAAACCGGCGGCGATTGGGCACCTGGGTTAAACCATCAAAGGTGGCTAACCGGCGCAACTCCCCGTTGGCCGCCTCCAGTTGTTGGTACAACTGCGCCTGTTGAATGGCACTGGCCAATTGCATCGTCAATTGCTGCAACATATTCACCTCATGGGCTGACCAGATGCGGGGGGTGGAATAGTGGTGCGCCGTCAGCAACCCCCACAACCGTTCCCCCAAGACCACCGGCACGGCCAAAAACGCCTGCATCCCCACCCGTTGCACCAATTCCCCGTACCAGGAATCCCCCGTCACCTCGTAGCCATCGGTCACCTGCACCAGCCAGTCCGCCGTGTACCGATCCACCGGGTGACCCTGGGGAATCCGCACCCGCACCGGCGTGTGGAGCACCGACGGCCAACCCATACTCGCCGCCTCCACCGTAAAACGCGGCTCCCCCAGGGTAGGAAATTCACAAATCGCCACCTGCTCCACCTGCAAAAGCTCCTGCACCTCCCCCACCGTTGTCCGCAAAATGGTCGCCAAGTCTAAAGACCGCCGTACCTGCGCCGTAATCTGGGTCAATTTTCGCTCCTGGGCACTGCGCTGATGCAGTTCCCGCATGGCCGCATAGGCCTGGAGCAAACGCCGCACCCGTTGCCGCAACACCCCCCAGTGAATCTGCTTGGAGGGTTTGATAATGTAGTCCGTCGCCCCCACCGCAAACGCCTCCGCCACCGATTCCTCATCATCCAAACTGGTAATCATCAACACCGGCAGGTCTTCACACTGGGGCCAGCGGCGAATTTCCGCACAACACCGGAACCCATCCAGGGTAGGCATCACCGCATCTAGTAACACCATATCCGGCAAGGTTTTTTGGCACAGTTCCACCGCCTCCGCTCCGTTGGTCGCTGTCAGCGTCCGGTACCCCTCCTGATTCATTTCATACTGAAGTAATTCGCGGATGGTACGTTCATCATCCACAACTAAAATGAGCGGTGATCCTTGACGCCATGGCAGTGAAATCATGCCCCGGTCGCATCCCTTGCCTGCAACAAACCCCACCTAACACTCTAGCAGGCTATCTCCGCATTACCCCCGCCAAGCGGTCTAGTGGTGCGCTGCCACCAAGACAGGCTCTTCCAATGCCCCGGTGATTTGCAATTCCCGGCAGGGGATGGTGTCATCCAAAACCGCCATCGTCCCGGCATGGACTTCCAGATGGGCGGTGTCCGGGCTGGTAAACATGAGTTTTTGCCCCGGAAAGACCACCCGCTCAAAATACCAATTGGGTACATCCGTAATGCGTACCACCTGAATCTGACTGGTGGCGTTAACATAGCAACAAACCAGACAATCCGTGGCTGTTACCGGCAGGGGATCAAAAATCTGACTCATGATTTCGTCACTTAATAAAACATTACACTATACATTCCACCATAACACTAATTTTCGAGGCACACTGTAATCGCAATTACTAATCCACCCTGCGGCGGATCACTTTTTTCGGCAACCTCCAGCCCCCAGTGTTATCCTAAAAAATAAGATCACCTGTAAAGATTTATGTCTGATTGTATCTCCTCCACCCCGGCAACCCATTCAGCACGAGTGCTGTACGTGCGTTTGCCCTGCAATCCAATTTTTCCTATTGGGGTCGTGTATCTGGCCGACCATATTGGTAAGGTATTGCCCCAGGTTGAGCAACGCATTCTGGATTTGGGGACGGTGGCACCCTTGGATTTTCGGCGTACCCTGGATCGGGTCATTGATGAATTTCAGCCCACCCTGTTGGTGTATTCCTGGCGGGACATCCAGATTTACGCACCCGTGGGGGGACGGGGCGGCAACCCCTTGCAAAATGCCTTTGAGTTTTACTACGCTCGCAATCCCCTCCTCAGGTTGCGGGGAGCGTGGGGCGGTCTGCGGCTGGCCACCGCCTATTACGGGGAATTGTGGCGGAATCTGGGGCTGATCAAGCAGGGGCTACGGCGGGCACGTCAATACCATCCCCAGGCGGGTTTGATTGTTGGGGGCGGGGCGGTGAGTGTGTTTTATGAACAGTTAGGCCGGGATTTACCCCCAGGTACCATTATTTCGGTGGGGGAAGGGGAACTGTTGCTCGCAGATTGGTTGCAAGGTCAGGACATTTCCCACCATCGTTGCTATATCGTGGGGCAGGCAAAGCCTCGTCAAAATCTCATCCACGAAGCTCCCGTTCCCTTCATAAAAACGGCGTGTAATTATGATTATATTGAACGGATTTGGCCGGAGTTTGACTATTATCTACAAGCCCCGGATTTTTATTTTGGGGTGCAAACGAAACGGGGTTGTCCCCACAACTGTTGTTACTGCGTTTACACGGTGATTGAAGGTAAACAAGTCCGGGTCAATCCAGTGGCCGAAGTTGTCCAAGAAATGCAACAACTGTACCAACGGGGGGTGCGGAATTTTTGGTTTACGGATGCCCAGTTTATCCCCGCCCGCAAATTTATTCCCGAAGCGGAGGCTCTGTTAGAAGCCATTTTAGAGGCAGGGATGGCGGATATTCATTGGGCGGCCTATATTCGGGCGGACAATCTCAGCCCCCGTCTGTGTGATTTGATGGTGAAAACGGGGATGAATTATTTTGAAATCGGCATTACCAGTGGTGCCCAGGAACTGATTCGTAAGATGCGGATGGGCTACAATCTGCGGGTCGTTTTAGAAAATTGCCGGGACTTGAAATCAGCCGGATTCAATGATTTAGTCTCGGTGAACTACTCGTTTAATGTCATTGATGAAACCTTGGATACCATTCGTCAAACTGTTGCCTATCACCGGGAGTTAGAACGAATTTTTGGTGCCGATAAGGTTGAGCCTGCTATCTTTTTTATTGGGTTACAACCCCACACCCATTTAGAAGACTATGCCCTGAAAAATCAAATTCTCAAACCCGGTTATAACCCCATGAGTATGATGCCCTGGACGGCGAAAAAATTACTGTGGAATCCCGAACCCTTGGGGCGTTTTTTTGGGGAAGTATGTTTGGACGCATGGCGGCGCAATCCCGATGATTTTGGCCGGGAGGTGATGTGTATTTTAGAAGAAAAATTAGGCACCATATCCTTATCCGATGATGCCAAACCTGAGTATGCCAATCCCCCGGTACCGCTTGAGGTTTAGAAGCGCAACGACGCATGGCTGAACCCACCCTCATTCACCACCCCGAACGCCTGCACCAACGTCTGGCGGAAGCCCCTTTAGAACCGGGGGTTTATTTTTTCAAAGACCGTCAGGATAACATTTTGTACATTGGCAAATCCAAGCGATTACGCAGTCGCTTGCAGTCCTATTTTCGTAAGGATCATCGGCTCAGCCCCCGCATTGCTTTGATGGTGCAACAAATCAGTGAAATTGAATTTATTGTCACCGATACAGAAACGGAAGCCCTCATCCTGGAAGCCAATTTAATCAAACAGCATCAGCCCTACTACAATATCCTGCTCAAGGATGATAAAACCTATCCCTATGTTTGTATTACCTGGTCAGAGAATTATCCCCGCATTTTTATTACTCGTAAACGCCGGTTTATCCATTCCAAAGACCGTTATTATGGCCCCTATGTAGATACGTTTCAACTGCGGCAAACCCTAGGATTAATGTATCGGTTATTCCCCCTCCGTCAACGCCCGAAACCCCTATTTCCTGACCGCCCCTGTTTGAACTATCAAATTGGCCGTTGTCCGGGGGTTTGTCAAAAATTAATTAGCCCAGAGGACTACCATCAAACCGTGGCGCAAGTTGCCATGATTTTTCAAGGCCGCACGGAAGAATTGATCGCCAAACTCTCCCAAAAAATGCAAACCTATGCCCAGGAAATGAATTTTGAAGCGGCGGCACAGGTGCGGGATCAAATGCGGCGGTTAGCAGGGCTGGGGGAGCAACCCAAGGTGAATTTACCCGATGAACACGGGGTTCTGGATGCGGTTGCCCTGGCGATGGATGACCAATACGTGTGCATTCAATTGTTTCAAATGCGGGCGGGACGATTGGTAGGGCAATTGGGCTTTTTTACCCAACGCCAAGGGGATGAACCGGGAGCTATTTTACAACGGGTGTTGGAGGAACATTATACCCAGGTGGAGGGGGTGGAAATTCCCCCCTTAATTTTGGTGCAGTATGATTTGCCAGAGATGGAATTGCTCAGTCATTTTCTCAGCGAAAAACGCCAAAGTAAAGTTAAAATACATACCCCGCAACGTCTCCAAAAAGCCGAACTCGTCCAGATGGTGATGCGGAATGCGGAATTAGAACTCCATCGCCGCCAAAGAGCCATAGAAGCAAATTTGTTTGCCCTGAATGACTTGGCAGAATTATTGAATTTGGCTGATATTCCCCACCGGATGGAAGCCTACGATATTTCCCATCTCCAGGGCACCAATGTGGTGGCTTCCCGCGTGGTCTTTATTGATGGTCAACCGGCCAAACAACATTACCGCCATTACAACATCAAAAACCCCCAGGTTGCGCCGGGACATAGCGATGATTTTGCGAGCATGGCCGAAGTGATGAGCCGCCGTTTTACCCCGTGGATGCGTGACCCCGAACGGGCAACTCTTGGTGATCCTGATTGGCCGGATTTGGTCGTGATTGATGGGGGTAAAGGTCAGTTATCGGCGGCGATGAAAGTCCTGAATCCCTGGCCGTTTGCGGAACATTTAACGGTGATTTCCCTCGCCAAAAAACAAGAGGAGGTCTATCTCCCCGGCAATCATTTACCGCTCAGTAGTGACGCAGAGCAACCGGGGATGCAACTCCTGCGGCGGTTGCGGGATGAAGCCCACCGATTTGCCCTGAAATTTCACCGGCAACAACGCTCTCGCCGCTATCGCTATACCACCCTGGCGCAGATTCCCGGCTTGGGTCACCAGCGGCAACAACAATTGTTTGCCTATTTTCATTCCTTGGAACTGATTCAGGCTGCCACCGCCGAGCAATTAGCCCAGGTGCCGGGGATTGGCTCCCGTTTGGCACAGCAAATTTATCAATTTTTTCATCCCCAGGATGGGTGAGGCTGGCATTACCCAACAAACCCCGCCAAATACCAATGCAATAGGTCGGAGCCAAACAGCAGCGACACCCCCCCGCCCACAGCCAAAAATGGGCCAAAGGGCATGGGTTGTCCCCGCCTTAACCGCCCGGTGAGCCGCCCCAGGATGCCCGCCCCCGCCCCGGTAACCACGGCAATAAACAGGGCGACCAACAGCAACGGCCAATGCAACCAGGCACCCAACAGGGCTGCCAATTTCGGGTCACCCCCCCCCAGAGCGGTTTGCCCCAGAATCACCGAAGCCAGCCAACCCACCGCATCCAATAGCCAAATCCCCACCACCATGCCCCAAATCCCGCCCACAACCCCCGGCCACCCCTGAGTACATTGCCATAACAGACCCAATACTAAACCCGATTTCAGCAAGCCATCGGGGAGCGTTAAAGTATCCTGGTCAATCAACGCCAGGGCGAACAGCCACGCCCCCAGTACCAGTGCCCCCAGTAGGGTCAAACTGGCCTCAAATCGCCACCAAGCCAGGGCAAACCAGAGAGCCATTGCCGCCTCTACCAGGGGATAACGGGGGGCAATCCCCGCTCCACAGTAGCGGCACCGTCCCCGCAACCACAGCCAGCCCAAGACCGGCACATTATCCCAGGGGCGTAAACGGGTGTGACAGTGGGGGCAATGGGAAGGGGGGTGCCAGACTGACAACCCCCGGGGCAGGCGGTACACCACCACATTTAGAAAACTGCCGATACAGGCACCCAACACCACCAGCAAGGGCAGGAGGGGTAGGGTCAAACTTCCCCCTCTTCGTCATCCGGGTTTTCCTCCCGCCGACCGCCCAGCAAGTCCAATTGGTCTACCCGGATCAGTAATTTTTGCCGCTCCTCCCCCGTATTGCGATCCGTCCAGCGGTCAAATTTGATCGCCCCTTTCACCCCAATCAAACTCCCCTTGCGGACATAATTGCCCGCCACTTCCGCCGTTTTCCCCCAAATTTCCAAATCGAACCAATCCGGCTCATCCGCACGCTTCGAGCGGCGATTGACCGCCAAGGTGAGGCTACATTTGACACTACCCGATTCAAAGTACTTCATCTCCGGGTCACGCCCCGCCCGTCCCACCAACGAAACCACATTAATGCCCATATTTGCCTCCTGGGTAAGTGCGTTTCAGCCTAGTTTTAGCATAGCGGCTAAGTTCCATTCCCCCACCTTCTCAGCCGTTCCCGGTTGTGGTAAGGTAGCGGCGTAGCAATTCCTCATTCATATATGCAAGTCAATCAGGGCGATGCCACCCCCCTCACCCCGGAAGAACAAGCATCCTTGGCGCAATTAGCCGCTTTGATCGAGCGGGCAACCCGGGATGGACGGCTGTCTCGCAAAGAATGGGAGGACATTCGGGCGAAGGTGCGTCAAGATGGCCGGGTTACGCCCCAGGAACTTGACCTGACCAACCAATTGATGGCGCAGGTTAATCAGGGGATCATTCTCTTCGAGGATTAGCTCGTTTGGCTTGAATTTGCTGACCGTTCGGGGGTATCCTACAAGATGCCCTTTGATTTTTCTTAACCTTTGCCCATGATTCAGGAGCGTCCCCTACCACCGTTTTCGCCGACGGCGGGGCAGTTGAGCCGGGAAGATGGCCTAGCCCTGTACGAGGATATGGTGCTGGGGCGCACCTTTGAGGATAAATGTGCGGAAATGTACTACCGGGGCAAGATGTTCGGGTTTGTGCATCTGTACAACGGTCAGGAGGCGGTGGCGAGCGGCGTGATTCGCGGGGCGATGCGGCCAGGGAATGATTATGTATGCAGTACCTACCGGGATCACGTCCACGCCCTAAGTGCGGGGGTACCGGCAAGGGAGGTGATGGCGGAATTGTTTGGCAAAGCCACGGGCTGTAGTAAGGGGCGGGGCGGTTCCATGCACATGTTTTCGGCGGAGCATCGTCTGTTGGGCGGGTATGCGTTTGTGGCGGAGGGGATTCCGGTGGCCGCCGGGGCAGCGTTCCAGAGCAAGTACCGCCGGGAAGTTTTGGGAGATATTACTTCTGACCAGGTGACGGCCTGTTTCTTTGGGGATGGTGCCTGTAACAATGGGCAATTTTTTGAAACGCTGAACATGGCTGCCCTGTGGAAATTGCCGCTTTTATTTGTGGTGGAAAATAATAAATGGGCGATTGGCATGGCGCACGAACGGGCGACCGCTGACCCCCACATTTACAAAAAGGCCAGTGTCTTTAATATGGTCGGGGTGGAGGTGGATGGTATGGATGTATTAGCGGTGCGGCAGGTGGCGCAGGCGGCGGTGGCACGGGCACGGGCGGGGGAAGGGCCGACGTTGATCGAAGCCTTGACCTACCGGTTTCGGGGACATTCTTTGGCCGATCCGGATGAACTCCGCAGTAAGGAGGAAAAGGAATTTTGGTTGAGCCGTGACCCGATCAAACGCCTGGGCAGTTATTTGCTGGAGCAGGATTTAGCCACCAGCGAGGATTTGAAAACCATTGACCAAAACATCAAACAGACGGTAGAAGCGGCGGTGGTGTTTGCGGAACAGAGTCCTGAACCCTCGCCCAGTGAATTGCGGCGGTATATTTTTGCGGAAGATTAAAATTACTTTGCTGGGGAGATCAACATGGCAGAAACGGTGTTTTTTAATGCGTTACGGGCGGCCATTGATGAGGAAATGGAGCGAGACCCGACGGTGTTTGTTTTGGGCGAGGATGTGGGGCATTACGGCGGTTCCTACAAGGTGACCAAAAATCTGTACCAAAAGTACGGGGAATGGCGGGTGGTGGATACCCCGATTGCGGAAAATAGCTTTACGGGGATGGCGGTGGGGGCGGCGATGACCGGATTGCGCCCAATTATTGAAGGGATGAATATGGGCTTTTTGCTCTTGGCGTTTAACCAAATTGCCAACAATGCCGGGATGTTGCGCTATACGTCCGGGGGCAATTTTACGATTCCTTTGGTGATCCGGGGGCCGGGGGGGGTGGGTCGCCAGTTGGGGGCGGAGCATTCCCAACGGTTGGAAGCCTATTTCCAGGCGGTGCCGGGGTTGAAAATCATTGCCTGCTCCACGCCGTATAATGCCAAGGGGTTGCTGAAATCGGCGATTCGGGACAATAATCCGGTGCTATTTTTTGAGCACGTATTACTTTACAACTTGAAGGAAGATTTACCCGATGAAGAGTATCTTTTGCCGTTAGATAAAGCCGAAGTGGTGCAAACCGGTAAGGATGTGACGATTTTGACCTATTCCCGGATGCGGCACCACGTTTTGCAAGCGCTGCCGGAATTGCATAAACGGGGCATTCAGCCCGAAGTGATTGATCTATTATCCCTGCGCCCGTTGGATTGGGAAACCATTAGCACTTCCGTCCGCAAAACCCATCGGGTGGTGATCGTGGAGGAATGTATGAAAACCGGGGGCATGGGTGCCGAAATTACCGCCGGGGTCATGGAGCGGTTGTTTGATGAGTTGGATGCGCCGGTAGTACGGTTGTCCTCCCAGGACATTCCCACCCCCTACAACGGCACCCTGGAACGCCTGACCGTAGTACAACCGGAACAAATTGTCAGTACGGTGATGGAACTGGTGGGAGGCAAAATTTAAGGTTTGAAGAACTGGAGATCGGAGTGCTAGATGCAGGCGAGATTTTCGAGCTAGATGCGTCTGTGGTCTGATTGACCACGAAGTTATAGTTTCATTACAGTTTATGCTCGTACACAACAGGGATTTCCATGCAAGATACTGTAGCAATTTTCCCCATGAGGTCCAACGGTTAGTTTGGATTCTGAGTTGATGATAGGATTAGGCGTATCGGTGATAGTATAACTCCCAAAATTATTATGTCTTTGATAAATACTATAGTCTCTGCTTTCATCGTAAGTTGAATTGATGCCAATGACCTCACTACTATTTTTAATTTTGAGTGTGATGATGGAATTGCCAAATGAATCGAGGTATTCACCAAGCTTTTCTTCCGTAGAACTACCGTACCAAAACTCGATAATGGTTGCATTATCTCTCAGGGGTATAATCTTTTTTCGAGCCGTAGTTTCAGCAACGGTGCAATACTCTTCTGTTGCAAAGATACTAGGAAATATAAGACGGCAGGCTTGATAAAAATTTTGTCCATTAATTGAACGTTGCCTGTCCCATTTGCAGTATTGCCTTGAATCAAAGCCCTGCTTAATGACTTGAGATTCAATTTCTCTTGGAATTGTCAAATGACATTGTGACAATGAAGAATTATTTTGCTTCGGTTGGTGATGCAAGCTGATGTGTAGCAAGTGACCGAAATTGCCCTCAATGAATGTGCCGGTTTCCTTGATTGCGACGGTGTAAGGATAAAAGCCCTTTGTCCCGTTTGTTACATGGATCATTGAAAAATGTAGGGAGCCTTGAGAGTGAATCGTCATAATGTACTTGGTAAAGCGACCTAGAATTTGGGTTCACCTATGGGTAAGCCCTAGCTCTATAATAAAGAAAACCTTAATTTCTGTGCGGAGGCGAATCATGGACTTTTTACCCCAGATTGACTGGCGGATTGCAGTGGTGCTGGGGCCGGTGGTGGTGGCCGCCAGTTGGGCTGCTTTTAATATCGCCAGTGCTGCCCTACAACAGTGGCAACGGATGAACCGGAAAGCCTAGGTTTAATTCCCCGGCAGAGGCCGTAGCACCAGGATCAAAGTCACGTTGGTCACATCCGTACTGGTCAAATCAAACTCGTAGGTGCCCGCCTCCGTGGGTTGCGCCGTGCAGTACAGGGTTTGCGCCGCCAAAACCTTGCCCTCCGGGGTACGGCAGGTAAGGGTGGCCATGCCGATACTCCGCAGTTCCACAAATAATTCCTGATCCGGCGGGGCGGTGAACAAAAACCGCTTCCCCTGCTCGGGGCTGATCCGAGCCGTCACCTCCGTCTGGGTAGCTCCCTCCGCCAGGGTAATCGAGGTGGATTCCAGGGTGGGAGCGGCGGCGGGCACCTCACTCAGCAGGATGGTGAGGTCGTAGCTGTGCGGCTTGGTGGTGGGATTGGTGACTTGGATGCGAGACTTCCCAGCAGGAATTTTGCCCTGCCATTGTTTCCCTAGGGTAATCGTTTGCTTCTCCGCAGTGATCAGCACAGCGGTCAGACCCTCCCCGGTAAACTGGATGGTCAATTGCTGGGGGGCGGTGGCGGTGAATTCATAGACCTGGGTTTGACCGGGGGTGAGGGTGTTGTTGAGGTTGGTTTCTGTGCCCACCTGTAAGGGCAGGGGGGTCGGTGGGGTGTTGGTATTACCCGTCGGTGTGGGGCTGGGGGTGGGTTGGGCGGTTATTTCGCCGGGGTTTTCCCAGGTGGGCGTATCGGGGGGGCGGCGCATGAACCAACTCACCAATAACCAGGAGAGTATGCCAGTAAATAATACTAACAAAACACTGACTAAAGCGAGGGTAATGGGACTCTCCCAGGGGCTGGCTTTGGGCACGGCCAAGGGGCTGGGTTTGGCCACATATACCGGGGCGGGTACCGGGGGGGTGAATTGCGGTCGTGCCACCACGGTCGGAACATTGGTGACCGGGGGGAGTTCGGGACTCACCCCATTGCTGGGCATATCCCCCAGGGCTTTGAGGACTTCCTTGGCGGAAGCGTAACGGTCGCCGGGACGGTGGCTGAGCATTTTGTTCAAAACATTGGCTAAACCGGGGTTGAGGGTAATGTGTTGTTGCCAACGCCAGGTCAAGGTCTGGTCATCGTACAGTTCCTGGGGTTCTGCGCCGGTGAGCAGCACCAGGACGGTCACGGCGAGGGTATAGAGGTCACTGGCGGGATAGACCCGCCCGGTTTGCAGTTGCTCGGAGGGGGCGTAGCCCAATTTCCCGACCGACGTGGCTCCCGACGCCCGGGCGGGTTGCAGGCGGCTGGCAATATCTTTGACCACCCCAAAATCAATCAGAACGGGCATTTGATCCTGCTGGCGCAACATGAGATTGTCCGGGGAAATATCCCGGTGAATCACGCCACAATGATGGATGTAGTCCAATACGGGTAGGACTTTTGCTAAAAGTTCATAGGCTTCGGCTTCGGTAAACGGTTGTTTGCGGCGCAGACGCTCAGCCAGGAGGGTGCGATAGTTTTTTCCCTCGACGTAATCCTGCACCAAAAATAAGCGTTGTTCCTGTTCAAATAGGGCATGAAATTGGGGGATTTGAGGGTGGCGCAGTTGGTATAAAACCGTAGCTTCCCGTTTGAATAATTCCTTGGCTTTTTGGATTTGGTGGGGTTCCCCCCGGGCGGGCATAAATTCCTTGAGGACGCAGTATTCGTTAAAGCGATTTTGGTCGTGGGCGAGATAGGTGCGGCCAAACCCCCCTTGCCCCAATACCCGCACGATGCGGTACCGATTTTGTAAAACCGTATGGGTGGTCAACGGGGGACGCATTGCCTCACAAAATTTCAGATTAACTTTAGTTTAATGCCTACGGGCAAGACTATTCGGTGATCGGTTTCCTCAGGTATCATCCCTCGCCCTGTTCAGCCAATTTCAGCACAATGGGCTAATATGGCCTCGGCGGCTCGGTGGGTGGCACCGGGGGCACCCAGAGCTTGACGAAACTCCTCATACCGGTGTTGCATCGGGGCGGGGTTGTGGAGATATTCCAGAGCAAGCTGGGTGAGTCGCTGGGGTTCGGCGGCCTCTTGGAGTAATTCCGGGATGATTTCCCGCATGACCACCAGATTGACCGGCGACATAAAGGGAATTTGAAAGCGCAATAAATGCCGTGCCAGCCAAGCGGTGACCGGACTGACCCGATACAGCACCACCTGGGGGACACCAAGGAGGGCGGTTTCTAAATTCACGGTTCCCGATTTTGCCAAGGCCAGGTCGCTGGCGGCAATCACCCGGCGGGGTGGCTCGCTGACCACCCGTGCCCGTAAATTGTACTTATGAATATCTGCTTCTAATTGCCCTTGATATTGGGGTAGGGCGAGGGGCAACCAAAATTCTATCTCTGGGTACTGCTGTTGCAATTGCTGTGCGGTTTTTGCCAGTACCGGCCAAAGATATTTCAACTCCTGTTGGCGGGAAGCGGGCAGCAGGGCGACCATTTTTTGCTCCGGGGCAATGCCCAATTTTTGCCGTGCTACTTGGCGAGATTCCGCCCCGGCCATGGCATCCACCAACGGATGCCCCACCCAATCCACCCGGGCGACTCCCGCTTTTTGGTAGTATTCCGCCTCCTGGGGGAATACGGCCAGCACCTGATCCACCAGCGCAACAATCCCCTGGGTATTGGCTGTGCGCCAGACCCACTCCTGGGGGGCAATGTAATAAATTAAAGGACAACCCCAGCGTTTACACGCACGAGCCAGGGGCAGATTAAACCCTACATAATCAATCAGCACCACCACATCCGGGGGCTGAGCGGTCAATTCCCGGCGCATTTTTTGGAGCAATCGCAGGGTGGGTAGGATAAATGGTACGTGTTCTAACAAACCAATCGAACCCATGTGGGTGGTATTGGCGAGTAATTTTGCCCCGGCTTGCGCCATCCGTTCGCCGCCAATGCCGAGAATTTCTAGGTCAGGTCGCAACCGCCGCAGAGCGTGAATCAACAACGCACCCTGCAAATCCCCGGAGACTTCCCCCGTACTAATCAGAATCCTCGGCACGCTGTTTAATTCCTGGAATCAGCCCCCGGCGACCCTGCCCTTGGGATTCGATTAAAAATTGATGCAGATGCCGCAGGGTTTCGTACTGGTCGGTCAGGGGCTGGAGTTGTTCCAACGCCTGAGACAGGGTTAACCCGGAACGGTACAGCAAGCGAAACGCCTGCTTGAGGGCTTGTCCCTCCTCCCCCTGCGCCAGTCCCGCCCGATGCAGACCCACCCGGTTCAGCAACCGTACCCGTGCCGGATGTCCCTCCACCAGCATATAGGGCGGTACATCCCGGTCGATCCGGCTCATCCCCCCCACCATCGCCAAGCGGCCAATCCGCACAAACTGATGCACCCCGAGCATCCCCCCAATCGTCGCCCTGGACTCAATATGCACATGACCCGCCAAGGCCACACTGTTGGCAATCACGATGGCATTTTCCAACACACAATTGTGCGCCACATGGACATAGGCCATCAGTAAATTGTGATTCCCCAGGACGGTTTCTTCCCCCGCCCGGGTCGCCCGGTTGATGGTGACATATTCTCGGATCAAATTATTATCCCCAATCCGGACACGGGAGAGCGAACCGTCGTACTTCAAATCCTGGGGTTCTAGACCGATGGCCGCCCCCGGAAAAATCTGATTTCCCGTGCCAATCTCCGTATCCCCATCAATCACCACATGGGCACCAATCGTCGTCCCCGCCCCGATTTTGACCCGCTCCCCCACCACCGCATAGGGGCCGACCCGCACGGTGGGGTGAAGTTGCGCCCCCGGATGAATTACCGCCGTGGCATGGGTTAGGGTCACAGTAACCTCAGACATTCCCTCGTTAAAATAACACCTGCGGGTCGCATGGCTCCTTCTGATTGTACTCGCCCCCCTGCCATTTCGAGAGCCAAGTTGGGGGGGGCTGGGTCGTCAATACCTGGATAATTTTGTGGTTGGCCTGGGGGAAAGGGTAGTGGTGCAGGTCGGACAATGCCACGCAGGCGTAGGCTTGACAGCCCCGCAATTCCGGCGTACCGCTTTCATACCAACAGTGATGCACCACCAAGGTCACCCGCAGGTGGGTATAGCGATGGTTCACGGTAATCAAATGCTCCCGCACCTGAATCCCAATGCCCAATTCCTCCTGAATCTCCCGCTTGATGCACTCCGGGACGGATTCTCCCGGTTCTACCTTCCCCCCCGGAAATTCCCAGAGATTAGCAAGTAATCCGGTACTGGGGCGTTGGTCAATCAACACCTGCCCCTGGACGTTCCAAATCACCCCCACGCCAATCGTCCGGTGGGGAATCTCCTGGGTCGGTTCCCGCACGGGTAGGCTGTGCTGTTGGTGGGTGGCGTAGCTCATGCACCCATTCTGCCAGGGACAACGCCCACATGGGGGGGCTTTGGGTAAACATACGGTTGCGCCGATGTCCATCAGGGCTTGGTTAAACCGGCGGGGCTGGTCGGGATCAAGTAATTGCTGGGAAACCTGCCATAGCTGTTTTTCATTGCGATTTGGGGGTATTGTTAAGGCCAATAAACGACTTATTACTCGCTTTACATTCCCATCCAAAATCGCTACCGGTAGATTAAACGCATGGCTCAAAATCCCCCCGGCGGTGGTGCGGCCAATTCCTGGTAATGCGGTTAATATGTCTAATTCTTGGGGAATTTCGCCAGCGTGATTTGCGACAATGATTTGGCAGGTTTGGTGGAGATATTGCGCCCTGCGGTAATAACCTAAACCTTCCCAGAGCTTGAAAATTTGCTGTGATTTCGCCTCGGCGCAATCTTGAATTGTGGGTAATTGCTCTAACCATTTTTGGTAGTAGGGAATCACGGTCACCACTTGGGTTTGCTGAAGCATCAATTCCGAAACCAAAATGGCGTAGGGGTCGGATGTTTGTCGCCAGGGTAAATCCCGGCCATGTTGGGCATACCAGCTCAGTAATTGAGTCCGCAACCACGACCAATCCATTAGCATCGGGGCAGGGAAAGCGTATCTTTAGCCACCATCATGTTTCAGTCGTCCATCTTCCATGTAAATAATCCGGTCTGCAATATCCAAAATCCGATTGTCGTGGGTGACGAGCAGAATCGTACATCCCTGCTCCTGGGCTAATTGTTGCATCAAATTCACCACATCCCGACCGGACTGCTTATCCAAGGCTGCCGTCGGTTCATCGGCCAAGAGAATTTGGGGATGGCTCACCAGGGCACGGGCGATTGCCACCCGTTGCTTTTGTCCCCCCGATAAATTTTCTGGGTAATAATGCACCCGTTGCCCTAATCCCACTAAATCTAAAATTTCCAGGGCTTGTTTCTGCCGTTCTGAACGGGTATAGCACCCATGCACTTCCAGACCCATCATCACATTTTCCAAAGCGGTTAAACTGCTGTGTAAATTGTGAGCCTGAAAAATATAACCGCATTGACGGCGGGATCGGAGGGCAGTATGGGGTTCAGCCTTCACTAATTCTACATCTAACATTTTGAGGCTCCCTGACTGGGGGGAACGCAACCCGCCCATTAAGGATAAAAGAGTGGTTTTCCCTGAACCAGAAGGCCCGGTGAGGATCACAATTTCACCCTTTTGAATCGCTAAATCTATTTCAAAAAGAACTTGTTTTTTCAATTCGCCATGACCAAAAAAATGGTCGAGATTTTGGACAGCGATGGCAGGTTTTAGAGCGGTTGTACTCATAATTGGTAATAACGCACCAGTTAAAAAATATCCGCCGGGTCGGCGGCTTGGACTTTGCGGAGGGCAATCATTCCCGAGGTCATACACATGACCAAGGTGAGAAAAAATACAAACCAAAACCGGGCAAACGTCATCCCAATCGGCAAAGCCGCCGCCGCCCGAATCAAGGCATACTGTCCTAAAGCCAGCCCCAATCCAGGCACAAATCCCAACAGGGCTAAAATCATTGCTTCTTCCATCACAATCAAAAACAAATAACGATTACCATACCCCATCGCTTTGAAGGTGGCGTATTCGGCTAAATGGTCATTGACATCTGTCGAAAGAATTTGAAAAACGATTACGGTTCCAACAATAAAAGCCATCAGCGTACCAAACGTAAAAATAATTCCAATGGGTGTCGTTTCTTCCCAATAAATTTGTTCTAACTTGACAAATTCCTGTTTCGTTGTAGCAAGGGTGTCCGGGGGAAGTTTGGCCTGTATTTGCTGCAAAACCTGCTGTATATCCGCTGATGCCTCCACATGAATCAGCCCCAAAGTCACCTGTCCTGCCCCCCGATTGGGGAAAAAGCGCAGGAAATTTTCGGGACTGGTAATCAGGGTGCCATCGGTGGCAAAGGAAGCCCCCAATGGGAATAAACCCACCACCTGAATCGAACGGCGGTTAATTTCGGTTTTCACGGTTTGCCCCTGGGCTACCTGAGCCACCACGTTTGTGTATTGCCCACGGGCGAGTTGGTCGAATAAAAAGGTATCCGGTTGGGCGAGTTTACTTAATTGCGGTAAGTCTAATCCCGGCAAATTTAGCACTGATTGGTCAATGCTTTGCCCCACTAACGTCAGTTGGGTTTTGCGACGGGTTTCGGGATTTTTCCAGACCACGTTATCCACGTATAAGGCATCAGCCATTGCCACCCCTGGTATATCTTGAATTTGATAAATGCGGCGGCGGGGGAAGGTATTGGCTAAACTTAAATCCCGGTACTGGCTACTGCGTAAAATAATATCAGCATTGATGGATTGAATGAGCAGGGTATTACTCTCAAAAAGAGCCGCTTGAATCCCTAGTTGGGCAAACATCAACAGGTCAGCAAAGCCAATGCCAGCCACCGCAACCAGCAAACGTCCCTTATTTTTTCGCAGTTGCAACCATCCCAGGGGCGTGCGTTCCCGGAGATTTTGCCAAAAGTGCAGTTTCTGGGGGGATAAACTCGCTCGTTGGGGTTTGGGTAAGGTTGTCGTCATCGTTGAATTTCCCCCGTAACTTGTAGATTGGTTTGGCCGGTAACCCGTTGACTGGATTGGGGTTCCAGTTCTACCCGCACTTCCACCACCCGGCTATCAATGTTGTCGGATGGGTCAGAATTAACCACATTTTGGCGTTGAATTTTTACCCCAATCTGCATCACTTTGCCCCACAATGGTTCGCTGGCATTATCCGCAAATAAACGCACCCGTTGCCCCAGGCGGACTTTGCCAATTTCGGTTTCATATACCTCTAAAACAGCGGTCATGTTTTGGGTTTGCCCCAACTCCACCACCCCGTTTTCTCCCACCAATTCGCCGGGACGAGTATGTATTTTGAGAATTTGACCCGCGAATGGTGCCCGGAGATGGGTTTGCTCTAAATTGATTCGGGCTTTTTGCAAGGCGGCTTGGCGAATTTGAATCTCCGCACTGGCTGCCTGCACATCCACACTGCGAACTTCTCGAATTTGCGCCAGGGTGGCTTGCGCTTCCCGGATTTGTTGATAGAGGGTGCGGTCAATTCGGGTTAAATTGGCCTGGGCTTCGGTGCGTTGATTTTGTACGGTTTTGAGACTCAATTCTTTACTATCCAAAAGCGACTCACTTACCGCTCCCTCCTGAAATAATTGGCGATAGCGATTCCGTTCCGTGGTGGCAAAATCCACCTCTGCTTGCAACCGCTTGATCGTTGCCATTTGGGCGGCTCGTTCCGTTGCTAATTGGGCTTCTAAACGACGAACCCGCTCTTTTTGCGCCTGAATTTCCCCGGCTTTTGCCCCGGCCAAGACCTGCGCTAAATTCGCCTGCGCCAGGGCTAAATGCCCCACTGCTTCCTGCACTGTGGCCTGCAACCGTTCCCGACTATCCAACACGGCGATGACTTGCCCCTGGCTCACCCAGTCCCCCTCCACAACGTGTAATGCCACAAGGCGGCTATTTTGCCCGCCGTCGCTGGGGGTGGGCGGGGTGAGTTGAATCACCCGGGACGCAGGCTCTAAATAACCTAAAGCGGTCACGGTGGGGGCGGGCATCACCACCACGGGTGCGGGTTTGGGCTTGTCCCAAGGCCGCTGCATCCCTACCCACGCACCGGTTAAACCCAGCAACACCACCAACCCCCAAGGCCAAGGGCGTGACCAGCGTATCCCCGTCAGACTCATTCCCATTCTCCAAAAAATAAACTAAACCACTTAGTTCAATTATTCACTACGATAAAGACGATAGCCTAGGGTTGTCAAGGTGTAGTAGAGGGTAGCGATGACCAGTTCTCCCCGCAGAGCCGCCAAGGTGGATGCGATTTTAGATGCGGCCATGACGGCATTTGTCACCCAGGGGTATGCGGCCACCAGTTTAGACCGGATTGCCAGTCTTGCCGGGGTTTCCAAGGCCACGATTCACAGCTATTATCAGTACAAAGAGGTGCTATTTGCCGCTTTAGTGGAACGGATGGCCGCCGAGGTCAAAATGGCCGAGGTGCTGGTGGGGAGTTATCCCGATGTCCTTAGTTTATTGCGGGCGGTGGCGGTGGCGATTTTATCTAAGGATGAAAAAGCCTTATATCTGCGGGATTTAATTCGCTTAATTATTGGGGAATCCGGGCGATTTCCCGAATTGGCAAAAATTTTTGTTCGGCAACTTTGTCTGCCCATGATTCAAACCCTGCAATTATCCTTGCATCATGTCCCCGAATTGGCCGATTTAGATACGGAAGTCCTGGCTCGGAGTTTTTTAGGGAGTATTATCTTTTTTGATTTGCTCCAGGATACCTTGCACGGTCAGGAATTGATGCCGATGGATAGGGATTATTTTATGAATACCCTATTGGGCATGATTAGTTGCCAACTTAAATCCAATCCTATTTCTGGGAACAGGAGCCAGTCGGCCTAGGCATCTCTGACAAGTCCCTGTTTGCATACCCATGGGTTGAATTCACCCGCTGTCATTGACTTTTGCTGACGAAATAAACCTACCATACGGTCGGGTGTAGTGATTTGTTATGTTGCTTTTAATTCTTGCCTAGAATCTTGTCGTACTCAGAGTGTGATCCAACCCAGAACCAGACTATCTTTTCTTGATCTGGTTTTATGATCCCTAATGCCCGCCATCCAATTCCGACTCTGACTGACCATATTTTCTCTGTTGGTTTCACCTCTTTGAACTCTAGGCTTGGGTGAAATGGATTTTCTTTCCAAATTCCGTAGTTTTTCTTTGCTGTTTCTTGTACCCTTTGCGGCAAACCTAGAAAAAGTTCACGAAACTTCTTGGTTCTGGATGACCTCATTCTTCTCCAAAGCCTTTATCTTCTGTTTTCCCCTCTTGCTCTTCTATGAGGGCTTCCTGTGCCATTGTTATTAAAGCTCCCAATTCAATATCTTTACCTGAAAGGCTTTTCTGCCATTTCAATTCACTTTCAATATCTTCCAGCAGTTGTTGTGCAAGTTCATCTTGAAGAGACTCTGGCAGTTTCTGGATTTCTGTGAAGGCTTTTTGCAACAGAGTAGTCATATTTTGTTCATGTTTTACAGTTATTGTACTATTTTACTACTTTTTCCACTCTTGCAATCTAACGGTTGAACTCACCCGCTGTCATTGCCGTTGGATGATACAGATAGCTTAGCATACGATTGCCTACGGCACGGCAAAGCCTAACGGGTGTAGTGATTTGTTATGCTGTTTCTCCTTTGCTAGAAATTTGGATTACTCGCTCACTTCTTACTATTAAGAATGTTCCCATAGACTCTGGGATAAGAGCAAAAATCGCTGTAAGTTTTAATGACCAAACTTCCGAGGGATTAAATAGTCCAGCAATGCCGCTCAAGTGGGCAGAAAGAATATCCCCGCAATCAATCAAAATACAAGCGAAAAGAAGATTCCTAACTGTATTCTTATCTGCAAAAGCTACGAGTATCGCTAGAACAATATCTCTAATTGCCCATATCCGAACAATGTAAGGCATTTGGATATTAGTATTTGTCGGAATACTGAGTTGCTCCATAAGCCATAGTGGGTCGATATACCCAACTAGACTTAAGCTGAAACGCACAATGCACATGATCCCTATAAACAATGCTATGTACCAAACTTGATTCTTCATAAGTTCTCAAAATGTATTTTTGGGTTGAAATACACTTTATCGCTATTGACTTACTAAAGTAAAGTAGTTACTGTTTAGTAACTAAGTAACCATTGCTGACGACTATGACAAAACCAGAATCCAAGCCTCTTGAAAAGCTACTTAGACAAATTTCGGGACAATGGACAATGTATATTCTCTGGATTTTAGATACTGAAGGCTGTTTGCGGTTTGGTGAGTTACATCGCAAGGTTAAAGGTATTTCAACAAAAGTCTTAACAGAAAGACTAAAAATGCTGGAAGAAATTGGCATACTTCATCGTCACTACGAGCCTACAATTCCACCGCAGGTAAGCTACAAATTAACAGAACGGGGGAAAGAACTCTCTCAACCTCTTTATCAACTCTGTGATCTTGCATCTCGTTGGTACGGAGAAAGTTGTTAAAGTCTCTACCTACAGCATAACGGTTGAACTCACCCGCTGTCATTGACTTTTGCTGACGAAATAAGCCTACCATAGGTCGGGTGTAGTGATTTGTTAACCTTCAGATAGTTGAAGGAGACGCTGGAGCAAATACTCACGAACAGAGGCATCTTCCGTCAATCCGATCGCCCGTTGATAGGACTCTGTTGCATTAGGAACATCATTTCCTTTGTAGAGTAGATGTGCTTTTAGTGACCAATAGGGTTGGTAATTTTTCACTGCGTCCACGGGAATTTCGTGAAGTGCTGCTAACCCCGCCGCAAAACCCCTGCCCTCACCGATCACGGCGGCTTGACTGACTCTAGCACCAAGAGTAGGAGCAAACTGCACCAGTCCTGCATATAGCAGGATGAGATTCTCCCAGTCAGTTTGCCCCTGTAATCTACCTTGGGTATGAGCGGACTGAATGGCGGCTTCCAATTGAAACTGTCCTAATGAATTGCTTATCGATGCCTGCTTGAGTAATTCCTCTGCTTCTCTGAGCATCGGCTGTGACCACAAGTTTGGATCCTGCTCAGAGAGAGGCACAAAACATCCCTTGGAGTTACGTCTAGCGTGGCGGCGGGCTTCGCAAAAAAGGAGTAATGCCAATAGTCCTTTGGCTTCTGGTTGATTGGGCAAGAGTGTCATCGCCATGCGTGCCAGCCAAATTGCTTCTTCCGTTAATCCTTTAGGTTTAGGATCGTTGTTAGCAAAGCTATCCCATCCTACAGTGTACGCAGCATAAATCGCCTCCAATACTGCTTGAAGGCGATCGGGTAGGTCGCCAATGTCAGGAATTTCAAAGCCAATCCCCGCATCCCGAATTTTTGACTTAGCACGAACTAAGCGTTGGCTCATCGTGGCTGGTGCCACTAGAAAAGCTGAGGCAATCTGTGCGGCATTTAAGCCCAGTACGGTTTGTAGCATAAGCGGGGTGTGGATACTGACATCAATGGCGGGGTGAGCGCAGACAAAGAGCAATTTCAGGCGATCGTCGGGGAAGTTTATGTCATCTCCATGTTGTGATTCGCTAATAACTTCTTCACTTTCTAAAAGATGAATTACCCTCTCAAAAGTTTGCTTGCGCCGCAATCCATCAATCAGTTTCCGCCTTGCTACCGTCAGTATCCAAGCTTCAGGTTTTGCAGGAATCGAAGACTCAGTCCAAGTTTGTAATGCGGAAACAAATGCCTCACCAAGAGCATCTTCAGCCAGCATGATGTCTTGCGATCGCGCTGATAGATAAGCAAGTAAACGACCATAAGAATCACGAGAGAGCCGTTTTAGTTCTTGGTGGGCATTGTTCATGAATTTAGCTCATTGCAGGAGCGGAAAAAATTGGACGCACTTCAACTGCGCCATCGCTAGCCGCAGGACATTTCGCTGCCCAGTTAAGTGCTGTGTCTAAATCGGGCGCATCAATAATAATATATCCACCCAGTTGCTCCTTGGTATCGGCATAGGGTCCATCTTGAACTTGTCGCTTACCGTCTTGTAGACGAACGGTAGTGCCAGTATGCCCGGGCTGGAGAATGTTTCCAGTTAGCTCAAATCCAGCTTCTTTGAGAGCAGTAGTATAGGCTTGATAGGCTGACCAATAGTTAGCTGAGTTGGTAGCATCTGTGCGGTTAGCAGAGGCTTGCTCAGTTTCGTAGATCAAAATGACGTATTGCATGGGTTAGCTCCAAGTTTGTTGAGTTTACAAAGGATTTAATGTCCTTCTGTATCTATAACGAGCAACCATTAGCGATTTCGACAAGGTGAGTAATTTTTTTTTGATATTGGGGGCGATCACTTTGAATAACCAATGTGGAGGTCAGGCCAACTATCGGGTCACACCGCAGGCTGGGGCTGTCTTTTGGTCTGGGGCACCCGTTGCAGGGATTGGATGACCGTGGCGATCTGGATGGGCTTGGCAATATAGTCATTCATGCCAGCGTTGAGGCAAAGCTCCCGGTCGCCGGTCATGGCATTGGCGGTCATGGCAATAATCCAAGGTCGTTGGGCGGGGGGATAGAGCCGACACAGGGCTTCGGTGGCTTGCAGGCCATCCATTTCCGGCATCTGCATATCCATGAGTACGACATCGTAGGGCTGGCGTGCCACCGCATCCAGGACTTCGAGGCCATTGCTGGCCAAGTCGGCCCGGTAGCCCAGCCGCTCTAGGAGGCGCAGTCCCACCTTTTGGTTGACCGGATTATCCTCAGCCAGCAAAATTCTGAGGGGGTGCGTCTCGGCTATTGGCGCAATCCTGGTCTGGGGTGTGGAACTTGCGGTAATGTGATGGGGATGTAATGCCAAAACGAGGGCATTGTAAAGGGGGCTGGCCTTGATGGGGCGCAGGAGGCGAGCCGCAAATAAGTTGGCTTGATTTTGCGGATTGATTTCTGTTTCCTCCAGGGTTCCCAGGGAACTAAGCAAAATCAGCGGCAAATCAGAGCCGTGGCTCTGTTGACGAATCCCCCGCGCCAGTTCAAAGCCATCCATTTCTGGCATTTGCAAATCCAGAATCGCCACATCAAACGGCTCCCCCCCGGTGACCCACGCCAGCGCCGTCAGCGGTGAGTCGGTTGCCTGTGCCACCATGCCCCATTTTTCGGCTTGTTGGCGCAAAATTCGCTGGTTGGTGGGATGGTCATCCACAATCAACAGTCGTTTCCCCCGGAGTAAATCATGGTGGTCGTGCCAGAACTCCGGCAGGGGTTCGGTGGCAACTTTAATTTGAATGGTGAAATGGAAGGTGGAGCCGCAATTTTCCTCACTTTCCACCCAGATTTCCCCCCCCATGCGCTGACAGAGCCGCTGGCAAATGGCTAACCCCAAACCGGTGCCACCGAAACGGCGGGTGGTGGAGCTATCCACTTGGGAGAACGCTTGAAACAGCCGCTCTTGTCCGGCAGGTGAAATGCCAATGCCCGTATCTTGGACGCTAAAGTGCAACCGCACCCCATCGCTGAGGATGTCGTCGCACAGCACCTGCACCAGCACTTCCCCCGCCGGGGTAAACTTAACGGCGTTATTCAGCAGGTTGACCAAAACCTGCCGCAGCCGGGTGATGTCTCCCACCAGGTAGGGGGGCACGTCGGGGGCGATGGCATAGGCCAAGTTGAGATTTTTTTTGGCCGCTGGGCTGGCGACCAAATCCAGTGCCTCTTCCACACAATTTTGCAGGGCGAAGGGATTTTCTTCCAGGTCGAGCCGACCGGCTTCAATTTTCGAGAAATCCAAAATGTCGTTGATCAGACTGAGCAGGGTATCCCCGGAGGTGCGGATGGTTTGGGCATAGTCCTGCTGGTCGGGGGTGAGCGGGGTATCCAGCAAGAGGCTGGTCATGCCAATCACCCCATTCATGGGGGTGCGAATCTCATGACTCATGGTGGCCAAAAATTCCGACTTGAGGCGGGTGGCCGCTTCGGCCAGTTCCAGGGCTGCGGCCAACGAATCATTTTTTTCTTGCAACGCTACGGCCAACTGGGCAGTGATTGCCCGAGCCTCTTCTATATCACGCATTTTTTGGTTAAGTTGGCGGATAGCGGGTCGAAAAATCAATAGCCCTTGCGCCAGCAAGGTCACTAATGTAGCCATTAAAAAAAACCGGCTGAAAACTTCGAGCCGATGGGTGCGGGTTTCCGATTCCTTTTGCAAGGCTTGCACGATTTGATCCATCCCCTGCAAAAAGAGTTGCTCGTGCTGCAGGACGACATTGATAGTGTTTTCGCTCAGAGCCGGGGTCAGCCGGTCTTGGTTGATGGCCTCAACCAGTTGCGTGGTAGCGGTCACCATGGCCTGGTAATGGGTTTGCAGCTTGGCAAACTGTTCCCGCATGGCTTGGCTCTCCAGGGGGGGCAACCCCAAACCCGCATCCCCAACCTGCAACCCTTGATGTGCCCGTTGCCATTGGCTCAGGCTGAGATGGAGTTCCTGCAGGGCGGTGGGGTTATTGAAATTGTCCCGTTGCAGGATGAAAATGCACTTAACGAGCCGCTGGGAGAGCATCCGCTGCCGTCCCGCCAAGTTGATCACCAGCGCATCTGACGCTTGATTGCGAATCAAGAGTGATAATGTCATTTGGCCGGCAATAGATAGGACGGCCACGGTACTGAGGGCAATAATGTAAAGCTGCGTGAGGGAAGGCTGCCTCATGGCGCACTACTGATGGCACAGGACGGGACAACTTTTGGGGGTTGACCTCCCTTGGGGCAAACTCATGACATTTTTTTCATAAAAGGCCAATTCCCTAACCCACCCCAAATATAGCTTGGCCGGATGCCCAGGGGAAGCAACGGCTCAGACAACGGCTCAGACATGGGGTTGAGCCAAGGTGGATTTACGCCAACGAAAGAGGCGATAAGCTAGAACTGTCGGGTTCAGGGTGGGGTGCATGGGTTTGGCGGCGGTGGTGGAGGAATTACGCACCCTGATCCTTTCGTTTCACCCCATTATCGTCATCGAAACGGTGGAGGAGGAGCGGGTACAGCAGGTACTGCAAACCCTCGCCCCCACCATGCCGTTGCCCCTGTTTGAATGGTCGGTGACCCGGGGGTTGGTGCGCCTGCCCTGTGCGGTGGGACGACCCCTGCATGGCACAACCGAACCCCTGTTGGCCTTGGGGAATATGGCGGAATACACGGTGGAGGCAATTTTTTGCTTGCAGGATTTTGTCCCCCACCTGAGCGACCCCCAGGTAGCCCGGAAACTGCGGGAACTCGCCCGCCAATTCAGCCAGACCCGCTCCACCATGATCCTCACCGGGGCGAGCGTGACTTTGCCCCCGGAATTGCACGATTACGCCGTGCGCTACACCCTACCGGGGGCGGACACCCAGGAATTGCGCCAGATGGTGAAAGCGGTCTTAACCTCGCTCAAGGATAAACAGCCGGTCAAAATTGACCTGCAACCCTGGCAAATGGAGGAATTGTTACGGGCGTTGCAGGGGATGACGGTGAATCAAGCCCGTCAAGCCCTTGCCCATGCGATTTTGGTAGATGGGGCGTTGAGTGCCGCCGATATTCCCCGGATTTTGGAGCGCAAAGCCCAGGCCATCCAGGCCGAGGGGTTGCTGGAATACTACCCGGTGACCGAACCCCGGACGGAGTTGGGGGGGTTCCAACGCTTGAAACAATGGCTACAACGGGCACAGATGGGGTTTACCCCCCAGGCCCAGGCGTTGAATCTGCCCGCACCCAAGGGGATTTTGTTGGTGGGGGTGCAGGGCTGTGGCAAGTCCTTGGCGGCCAAGGTGATTGCCCAGGAATGGGGGATGCCCCTGGTAAAACTTGACCTGGGACGATTGTACGACAAATACGTGGGCGAGTCGGAGAAAAATCTGCGGCGGGCGTTACTGCTGGCGGCCTCTTTAGCCCCGGTGGTGCTGTGGGTGGATGAATTGGAAAAAGCGGTGGGTAGTGCCACCGATACGGATACGGGGGTGAGTCAGCGATTTTTGGGCACGCTCCTCACCTGGATGCAGGAAAAAAACCAGCCGGTGTTTATCGTGGCGACGGCCAACGACCTTACCCCCCTGCCCCCAGAACTTTTGCGTAAAGGCCGGTTTGATGAGATTTTCTTTGTGGATTTACCAGACGAGTGCGAGCGGCAACGGATTTGGGAAATTCATCTGAGCTATCGCAAACAAGAACCCAGCCGGTTTGATGTCGCCCAGATCGTCATCGCCAGCGAGGGGTTTAGCGGTGCGGAAATCGAACAGGTGGTGGTGGCGGGCTTATACCGAGCTTTGTACTTACAAAAAGCCCTGGATACGGTGCTGCTTTTAGAAGAACTCCAGCAGACCATCCCCCTGTCGGTCAGCCGTCGGGAAGACATTGAGCATCTGCGCCGGTTTGCCCAGGGACGCTTTACCCCGGTGCATTAAGCTCGGGTACATTGACCGCCTGCCCCACAAACTGCCGAATCCGCTCGCTCATCTGGGACGGGGTTAGGCCTAAATCCGCCTTAGACTCCTCCGGTTTGGCGTGATCCACCAGCATATCCGGCACCCCCAACCGTAGCAGAGCCACGCTTAAACCCGCATCCAACAGGGCTTCCGCCACCCCACTGCCAAAGCCCCCCGGCAGGCACCCCTCCTCCAGGGTCACCACCCGGCCAAGCTCCTGCGCCAGGGGGAAAATCAACTCCGTGTCCAGGGGTTTGGCAAACCGGGCGTTGACCACAGCGGCATCCATCCCATGCTCTTTGAGAATCTCCGCCGTTTGCATAGCCGGGACGACCATCGAGCCGTAGGCCAAGAGCAACACATCCCGCCCATGGCGCAGCAGTTCGCCCTTGCCAATCGGCAGGGGTTCCCAACCCTCCTCCATCAGGGGCACCCCGTAGCCATTCCCCCGGGGATACCGCAGGGCAATCGGTCCATCCTTATACTCAATCCCCGTGACGATCATCCGTTGCAGTTCCGCCTCATCCTTGGGAGCCATCAGCACCAGGTGAGGCAAGCACCGCAGGTAGGCAATGTCGTACATCCCCTGGTGGGTCGGCCCGTCCGCCCCCACAATCCCCGCCCGATCCAGGCAGAAAAACACGGGTAACTTTTGGATGCACACATCATGCACAATCTGGTCGTAGCCCCGTTGCAAAAACGTAGAATAAATCGTCGCCACCGGGCGCATCCCCTCACAGGCCAACCCGGCGGCCAGGGTGACCGCGTGCTGTTCGGCGATCCCCACGTCAATATACTGGTCGGGGCAATGCTTTTGGAGAATATCCAACCCCGTCCCCGTCGCCATCGCCGCCGTAATCCCAACGATTTTCGGGTTATCCTGCGCCAAGCGGGTCAGGGTCTGGCCAAACACCTTGGAGTAGCTAGGGGGCTTGGGTTTACTGGCCGGTTTGGGTTTGCCCGTCGCCAAATCAAAGGCATTTTGGGCATGGTACCCCACCTGGTCTTGCTCCGCCACCTCGTAGCCCTTGCCCTTGGTAGTCGCCACGTGCACCAGCACCGGCCCTTCGGTCTGATGCGCCAAACGGAAGGTATCCATCAATTCAGCGATATTGTGCCCATCCACCGGCCCAAAATAGGTGAATCCCAACTCCTCAAACACCGCCCCCACCTTGGGCACCGTCAGGCGTTTCATCCCCTCTTTCAGGTTGTGCGCCAGGGCTTCATCCACAAAGGGCAAATGCTTAAACTGCTCCTCCAAGTTTTCCGTCAAAAACTGCATCGGCGGGCTGAGACGGAGTTTATTCAAATAGCGGGGAATCGCCCCCACATTCGGAGAAATGGACATTTCATTATCATTCAACACCACCACCAACTGGGTTTTCGGCAGATGCCCCGCATGGTTGATCGCCTCTAAAGCCATCCCGCCCGTGAGGGCACCATCCCCGATGATCGCCACCACCTTGAAATCTTCCCCCCGCAAATCCCGAGCAATCGCCATGCCCAAGGCTGCCGAAATACTGGTGGACGCATGACCCGCCCCGAAATGGTCAAACCGGCTCTCACACCGTTTCAAATAACCGGCAATGCCATCCTTTTGCCGCAAACTACTAAAGCGGTGATACCGCCCGGTAATGATTTTGTGGGGATAAGCCTGGTGCCCCACATCCCAGACCACCTTATCCCGGTCTAAATCTAAGGTCTGGTATAGCCCCAGGGTGAGTTCCACCACCCCCAACCCCGGTCCTAAATGCCCCCCGGTGGCGGCCACCGTTTGCAGATGTTTCTCCCGAATTTGGCGGGCAATTGCTTCCAATTCGGGGATGGACAAACCGTGTAATTGATTGGGATGGGTAATTTCGCTCAGATGCACCAGTTTTACTCCTTATACAAACCGGATATCAACCGTGACCCAAATCGAGGGAACGCTTGTCCTATGGTAGCCCACGGTTTCGCTTTATTTAAGATTATCCCCCCTAGGAAAACCGTTCACCTTGAACCGGAAACCGGTGCCACCGCCCAGGGAGAATGTCCCGCCCGTACCCCCGCCCACCGGGTCAACAATTCCGTCCCCAGACCCCGCCAATCGGTATCCGTCAACCGAGACACCACCCAAGCCCTTGGAAACACCCTAGCTCCCCCATACGCCCCCAACAAATAGCCCGTCAAAAATAAAGCCAAGGGCGACCGCCCCTGCCGTACCCCCCAGGTCAAGGTAGTCAGCGGGTCGTCGGCTCCCAGGGTAAAATCCGTCACCGAGACGGCCAAATCCGGCCAAGCAGAACCATCTGCCAAGGGTTCCCCCACCCGTCCCTGGAGGGCTTGCCCCAACACCATCGCCCAATCTGCCACCACCGGGGGCAATTCCGCCATCGTCACCACCTCCGGCACCCGCTCCATGTGGGGATAACAGAGGCTCAAACCGGGCAACACCAGCACCAACGCTTCCGCCGCCGTATAGGCCGGTGGCACCTGGGATGACCGCCCCGACCAATAGGCACACCCCTGGGACAACCATTGCCCCCAAACCCCTGGTGCTTGGGGTTGCCAGACCCAACTCGCCCCGGGATGTTCCCCGCAACACTCCCCCAGTACCGCCCCCAATACTCCCCCTTGCAACCGCTCTTCCAGGGTCAACACGGTGCCGCCACCTGCTGATAATACCGGCGGAGTTGCGCCGTCGCCTCGTCCCATCCCCACCGTTCTGCTTCCTGGCGCGCCGATACCTGCAAACGTTGCCGTTGAGCGGGGGAAGCCAACACCTTCTGCACCGCCTCCACCAACCCCATGTCTGCCTCCGGCTCGTAGAGAAACCCATGCACCCCGTCCTGCACCACATCCGTAATCCCCCCCCGCCGTGCCGCCACCACCGGGCAACCCGTTGCCATCGCCTCCAACAGCACCAACCCCAAAGTTTCCGTGCAAGAGGGAAACACAAACACATCCGCCACCGCAAACGCCTGCGCCAACTGCTCCCCCTGTAAATAGCCAATAAAATGGGTATTGGTACCGCTAAAATACTGCTCTAACTGCTCCCGATGCGGGCCATCCCCCACCAGAGCCAGATGCGCCTCTGGCATTACGGTCAGCAGGGGACGCAGCCGTTCAATTTCCTTTTCCGCCGACAGCCGTCCCACGTAGAGCAAAAGTGGCGATTCCGGGTGCCCCTGGGTCAAACGCACCCGCGTCTCCCGTTGGTACTGGCGGGGATGAAACAATTCCGTATCCACCCCCCGCTGCCAGAGGGCGAGCCGCTCAATGCCATTACTGTGTAGTTCTTGAATCATGGCGGTTGACGTACAAAGGTTTAACCGAGCCTGGTTGTGCCCCGCCCGCAGGAGTGCCCACAGCAACCCCTCCAGTGCCCCCAACCCGTAATGCTGCAAATAGCGGGGCAAATGGGTATGGTAGGAGGCCACCAAGGGCAGTTTGTACCATTTACTAAACACCACGCCCCCCACCCCCAACACCGCCGGATTCACCACATGCACCACATGGGGTTGAAATTCCCGCAGTTTTTGCCCCACCCCCCAGTGCGGCCATGCCAATTTCAGTTCCGGGTACAGGGGCAACGGTATCCCCGACACCCCCACCACCTGCGCCCCGCAATACTCCGCTGGTGCCCCCGCCGGGGCAAACACCAACACTTCATCTCCCATCTGCCCCAACCAGCGAATGGTGTGGCTCAACCGGGTGACAATGCCATCAATTTTGGGTAAAAACGTTTCCGTAAACAGGGCAATCCGCATCGGAGTCAAAGGAGCCAAGGGTTTTCCAAGGGCATCCTAGCGCAAAATGACCCCCCTGCCCCGCTTAATACCCGTACCGGGGCGCATTCGGATAAATCACCCACCCTGGCCCATACACCGGTGTCACATATCCCCCCACCGTGGGAGCCGCTCCCCCCGGAAAAGTGGTAAACCCGTAGGAAAACCCCGCCTTGGAATTGTAATTCACGTAGGGATAGGCGGTCACCGAGTAGGGCGCAACCGTACCATACACCTGCTGGGATTGCAGGGGAGCCACATACACATTGCCACCCCCGTAAACCGGCCCGGACGGATAATACTGCACAAAAGAACTGTAGGGATAGATTAGCGGTTGTTGCCCGGGGTTAACCCAAGATTGCCCGTAGTGGTAAGGATTCGCCAGTGCCGGTGCCCCCATGGCCGCCAACCCTAAACCCACGGCACCCGCCCAAAAAATGCTTTTCATGAAGGCAACTCCCAAAAGTATTCTCGGAACAAACCAGTCTAATTATCATTCTAGGATGGATTTCTCAAACGTAAAGTTCCCCGCTAGGAACGCCATTTTTTTAGCCAGGAACTCACCCAATCACTTAACGAGTGATTCCACGCCCCCAATTCTAACCCCACTGCCATCGCCACCAGTTCTGTTTTGTAAATGACCCAATAATCTCGCAACCACCGACCCAGCGGCCAAGGGTCACCCCGCCAGATGCTAATTCCCAACCCCACGCTCAGCAAAATTCCCGCCCCCAAACCCACATAAATCAAGCGTCCGAGGGTGCCCACAATCGGCCCATGCGACCAGATCGAGCGGTGCTTGCAACATTTTTGGTAGGGAATCCAAAAAACTTTACACAGCCCCCACCTTTGCCACTGGCGCGAGGGAATATCCAAATCCCCGCTGAACATCAACCCACTAAATACATAACTACCGGTCACCAACAGGGGTAAATGCCCCCCACCCGTAAGTCGCCAGGTAAGCCCAGCCACCACCGGGGCAGTCCAGAGGATTAAACGGTCATGCACTGCACCACTTGCCATATATTTGTAGAGCAACTATGCGTACAGTGTGATTATAATCTTATTTTTTGTCATAACCAATCCAGGTGCAGTCTTTTTGTTTATTACGGGGTAGGGTTAATAATCTTCTCGTGGGTCTATGTGATTGTATAGCCATTTCAATTAGAACTGAGACAGATACCCCCTGAATCCCCCTTGGCAAGGGGGACTTTGAAACCATTTCCCCCCTTACTAAGGGGGGCTAGGGGGGTGAAAAATAGTAATGCCTCAAATTTAATCAAAACGGCTATACTTCCTCGATTCATGAGAATAACAAAATCACTCAGAACTAACACAGGGCGATGCGACCCGTGTTCTAGACTCAAAAGGGATTGCTATTTTAGTAAAAAATTAAAAAAAATGCCCTGGTAGCCGTAATTACCTATTCCTCCTCTTCTGTGTACTCTTCTGCCCCATCATCTTCTCCATCAATGGTGTAATCGTAATCCCCATCCAGGGCATATTCTTCGCACAATTCATCTAATTCATCTAAAAATTCATCCGGCTCATAGATGCTCAGAGAAAAATTACTGATGGTTAATAAATAACCTTCGCCTTCTTCGTTCTCTTCGTACTCGTAATCAAAGTAATAATCCTCATCGTCCTCATCGGCGTAATCACTACATAGTGTGTCCAGGTCTTCTAAAAATTCTTCCGGTTCATCGGTAATAATGTAAAAATCGAACAGTAATAATTCCCCCTCCTCGGCAAAAAACGACTCCTCATCCCCCCAATCATCGGGGCTAAACTCCAAGTCGGTGACGGATTTGATAATCCAGGAATCATGGCCGTTAAATTCGGGATGCATCACATATTTGTAAGGAATATAGCAATACCCCTGATCTCCCCACTCGGAACCCCAGGAATTCCGCACGATAAACATCTGGTCTTTGTCGGAATAGCCCACGCACAGCATGGCGTGCCACCCGTGGGTTTCCCGCACATTATCAGTGGCTTTGGGCAGGGGTACTCGCCCCCGATTTTTGGTCGCCTCATCAAAAGAATCAAACGTATTCAGGGCAAACGCAATCGGATAACCCTCCGCCAAGGTGTGCCGCCAGTGGTCTAAATCCGTTTCAATTTGTTCGGCTTCTACAATTTTGAACCGCTCCGCTTCCGTGTAGGCTTCGGCGTGGGGTTCATTGCAGATTAAGGTTTCATCATTCGGCCACGTATTTTCGGTGCAGGCTCCATATTCCACCAGGGCTTGAATCGCTGAAACCATCTGGGTGCCCCGGTCTTGGATGTCATCCCCATCTTGGCAACGGGCATTGTAATACACAAACAGACGACTGACATCCCCCGCATCCCCCAAGGCTTGCTTCGCCAGGTACTCGTAGGCACCCACAAACGCATTCGCCACACAACTGTTCCCCACCTGGGATTCCACTTGGGTCATCCACGGGCGTAAATCCACCTTGGGCGGCAAGTGCTGATAGGTACCAATTTGGTGTTTTTTCGCTGAAACAGGCTGACGAGCCGCAATGTAACCACCCAAACGGTAGGCACTCGCACGCAGAGACATAGGGGATTCCTCAGTGACCGGAATTAATTGTACGGTATCGGTTTTACCGACCGAGGGCAAGCCGGGTACGCCCCAGCCACACCGCCCCCCCATTCACCAGCCCACAGAAAAGACTCAGCCCCGCCAAGATAAAGGTCACGGGATGCACCACCCCCACGTGGAACCAGGACAGGACGTGCAGACACAACAGCAGGCCACAGCCCCCTGCCAAACTGGCCGTGAGGGACATCCACCGCCGCTGAGCAGGCAACCATAGCCCCAGCAACGTTGCCCCAGTCAACACCAACATTAGGGGGACAAAGGTACTGCAAATTCCCACACAAAATTCCCTTGACCAGGCATCCCATCCCTGAAGTAGTTGGTTTATAGCCATGGTTTTCCTAAGTATTATTTACTAAGCTATTCCCCACTATACACGCTGGCATAAAATTTGTAGGAAACCGAGATGCGAATAAATCAGATAAAATTAACGAAAACGGGCGTAAACTACAATCAATAATCAGTATTTGGTTGCTTGGAGCGGTTTTTCCTGTGTATTTTAACGACTACGACCCATCCGGGTTTTATGATGAATGGTTTGTGCGAGCGGGGGAACCCCGTCCTGAGGTGAGGGTTTTAGTGGAGCGAATCAACCAATTTCCGCCGGGGGAACTGCAACAGCGACAACAGGCAGCTCAGGCGATTTTGATGCAAATGGGGGTGACATTCCAAGTTTACAATGACAGTTCCCAAAAGGAGCGAATTTGGCCTTTTGATGTGATCCCCAGGGTGGTGGCTACCCAGGAGTGGGAATACCTCGAACGGGGCTTAAAACAACGGATTCAGGCGTTAAATTTATTTTTACAAGATATTTACCATGAACAAAAAATCATCAAAGATGGGGTAATTCCCCAGGAGGTTATTGCCTCATCCCAGGGCTATTTACCCGCCTGTCAAGGGTTGTCCCCGCCGGGGGGAATTTGGTGTCACATTACGGGCAGTGATTTGGTGCGAGACCGCCAGGGCAATTGGTTGGTGTTAGAAGATAATTTGCGGGTGCCTTCCGGGGTATCCTATGTGTTAGAAAATCGCCGGGTGATGAAAAATACTTTTCCCAAGGTGTTTCGGATGTTGGATATTTGTCCAACGGATGATTACCCCGGACATTTGTTAGAAACTCTCTTGAATTTAGCCCCTCCCTACCTCGACCATCCCTGTGTGGTGGTATTAACCCCGGGAGTTTATAATTCCGCCTATTTTGAACATTCATTTTTAGCCCAACAAATGGGGGTGGAATTGGTCGAAGGTGGGGATTTGGTGGTGGTGGATGGCTATGTGCAAATGCGGACAACCCGGGGCTTGAAACGCGTGGATGTGATTTACCGCCGGGTGGATGATGTTTTTCTTGACCCGCAGGTGTTTCGCCCCGATTCAATGCTGGGAATTCCTGGCATTATGGAGGTTTATCGTCGGGGGAAAGTCGCCCTTGCTAACGCCCCTGGCACCGGTGTGGCGGATGATAAGGTGGTGTATGCCTATGTGCCGGAAATTATTCGCTATTATTTGGATGCGGAACCGATTTTAGGGAATGTACCGACCTATTTGTGTTGGCGGCAAACCGACCGGGAATATGTGTTAAATCATCTGGACGAATTGGTGGTCAAAGCGGCGAATGAATCGGGGGGGTATGGGATGTTGATGGGGCAAACAGCGACACCCGCAGAACGGGCACATTTTGCGGAAAAAATTCAACAATTCCCCCGCAATTTTATTGCCCAACCTACCCTTGCCTTATCCCAAGTACCAACGATTGTCGGGGGTCACTTTGAGGGTCGCCATGTGGATTTGCGTCCCTACGTTTTGCATGGGCAGGACATTTATGTGCATCCGGGGGGCTTGACCCGGGTGGCGTTGAAAAAGGGTTCCCTTGTGGTCAATTCCTCCCAGGGGGGTGGGAGCAAAGATACCTGGGTTTTGGCGGGGGAACAACCATGCTAAGTCGGGTCGCCAATTCGGTCTATTGGCTAAATCGCTCCATTGAGCGGGCGGAAAATGTGGCGCGATTTGTGGATGTGAATTTGCATTTAATCCTGGATTTACCCAACCAAACCATGGCGCAGTGGGAACCCTTGGTGGTGGTCACGGGGGATTTTGCCCTTTTTCAGGAACGCTATGGGTTGCCCACCCAAGAGCAGGTGATTCAGTTTCTTACCTTTGATAAACATTATCCCAATTCGATTGTTTCTTGTCTCTATAGTGCCCGCGAAAATGCCCGTTCGGTGCGAGAGATCATTTCCTCGGAAATGTGGCAGGAAGTCAACTCATTTTATTTAATGGTGCAACAGGCCGCCGAGTGTGGGCAAGAGGTGGATTTAAATCAATTTTTTCAGGATGTGAAACTGGCCAGCCATCGTTTTGCTGGGGTGATGGATGCCACCATGTCCCACAACGAGGCCTGGCATTTTGGGCAGATGGGTCGTCTCTTAGAGCGAGCGGATAAGATCACCCGCATCATGGATGTGAAATACTATGTGTTACTGCCTTCGGTGCAGGATGTGGGGACGACGTTGGATGAAATTCAATGGATGGCCTTGCTCAAATCGGCGAGTGCCTATGAAATGTACCGGAAGCGGGGGCGGCATTTGATTACCCCCAGACAGGTGGCGGAATTTCTGCTCCTCAATCGGGAATTTCCCCGCTCGGTTCAGTTTTGTTTGCGCCAAATACAGCACTCTTTATACCGGATTACCGGCACGGAGTTCAACCAATGGCATACGGGAGTGGAGCGCAGTTTAGGGCGGTTGTGCGCCGAACTGGAATATATTACGATTGATGAAATTATTCAGCAGGGTTTACACGAATTTCTCGACCATCTGCAATTAGAATTTAATCAATTGGATGATGCTATCTTCCGCACCTTTTTTGCTGTGAATTTAGACCCGGTGGTACATGGTATCACCTAATTCTCAGCGGGTGTTGGTTTTTGCCCATTCGCCGGAGGTTAATCTGGGCACATTTGCCCACGTTTTAGCGCAAGAAGCGATTCCCTATGAATACCTAAAAATGTGGCAGGGACAAGCCCCCAGTTTAAGTTTAGATAATTATTCCCATGGGGTGCTGTTGGGCGGAACCATGGGGGCGTATGAATGGGAAAAATACGAATTTCTCCGCCGGGAATATGCGTATTTAGAGCAGTTTTTTGAGCAAGAAATTCCGGTGTTGGGAATTTGCTTAGGCGCACAAATGTTAGCTCATTTCCTGGGTGCTAAGGTCGCTCCCGGTCAGCACGGGCAGGAGATCGGCTGGACTCCCATTATCCGCTTGGCGGGGGCGAGTCACGACCCGGTGGTGGAGCATTTCCCGGAGCAAAGCTATTTTTTTCAGTGGCATGGGGATGCGTTTGATTTACCGGTGGGAGCAACCCCTTTGTTAACCAGTCCGTTGTATCCCCAGCAGGGATTTCGCTACGGGGCGCGGGTGTGGGGGGTGCAGTTTCACCCGGAGGTGGATGCACCCACGATTCAGGCTTGGTGGCGGGAGGCTCCTGAACCGCTGCGCCAGCGGCCTATTTTGAGGGAAAGCGACTGCCATCTAACCCAGGCGGTCTTGGTGGGGCAGGAGTTGTGGCGGCGGTTTTTGGCGCAAAATTGACGGGTTACAATGGGAGCATAGGGTGAGGCGAATTCCCGGCATGGATGGACGGCAGGCAGAATTACCCCTGGTTGGCATCGGTCAAAACCAGCAACTGGAACGCTTGTCTGAATTGCGCAAACTCTTACAAAAAGCCGCCCATGCCTACTATGTGCTGGATGCGCCGCTGATGGCGGATGAAACCTACGACCACTTGTATCAAGAATTGCTGAATTTAGAACGTATCTATCCCGAATGGGTCACGCCGGACAGTCCGACGCAGCGGGTCGGGGGTAGTCCCAGTCAAGCGTTTGGGAATATCACCCACCCCACCCCTTTGTACAGTTTGGATAATGCGTTTGACCCCGCCGATATGCAGTCCTGGCAAGACCGGTGGCAGAAATTGTGGCCGGGGGAATTACCGGATGATTTGTATATTTGTGAATTGAAAATTGATGGTTTGGCCTTGAATTTATTTTATGAACAGGGGATGCTGGTCTGGGGTGCGACCCGGGGGGATGGGGTCACCGGGGAAGATATTACGGCCAATGTCCGCACCATTCGCAGTATCCCCCTGCGTTTACAAACCAACCAACCCCCGGCGCAGGTGGAGATTCGGGGGGAAGCTTTTTTATCCCAACCCGTTTTTAGCCAACTCAACCAGGAACGGCAGCAGCAGGGCGAACCTCCCTTTGCTAACCCCCGCAACGCCGCCGCCGGTACCCTCCGCCAACTCGACCCCCGCATGGTGGCGCAACGGCGGTTGGATTTTTTCGCCTACGGGGTGGGCAGTGGGGTGCGGGCAACCAGCCAGCAGAAAACGCTGGAATTGCTCTCCCAGTGGGGGTTTCGCACCAATCCCCACTCCCAGGTCTGCCCGGATTTACCAGCAGTACAAAAATATTACCAAATCTGGGGGGAACAACGCCAGAAATTGCCCTACGGTACCGATGGGGTGGTGGTGAAAGTCAATGACCTGGCACTGCAGTCGGGGTTGGGGTTTACCCAAAAGTCTCCCCGGGGAGCCATCGCCTGGAAATTTCCCGCCGAAACGGGGCTGGCTACGGTCTTGGGGGTGACGGTGCAGGTGGGACGCACGGGCACCCTGACCCCGGTGGCGGAACTAACGCCGGTGCGGTTGGCGGGCACCCAGGTAACCCGAGCCACGCTACACAATGCCCAACGGATTCAGGAATTGGATATTCACCTGGGCGACCGGGTGGTAGTCCGCAAGGCCGGGGATATTATCCCGGAGGTGGTGCAGGTGTTGACCGAATTACGCCCAGCGGATGCCACTGCCTACCGTCTGCCCAGCCATTGCCCGGAATGCGGCCAACCTGTGGTGCAGAGCGGGGAGGAGGCCGCCACCCGTTGTATCAATCGCCGCTGTCCGGGGGTGGTGCGGGAGCAGATTAACCACTGGACTAGCCGAGATGCCCTGGATATTCGGGGGTTGGGGGGGAAGGCAGCGCAAAAACTGGTGGCCTTGGGCTGGGTCACCACCGTGGCGGATTTGTACGATTTGACTTCGGAACGGTTGCAGTCTTTGGAACGGTGGGGGGCAAAATCCGCCGCCAACCTGATCAATGCCCTAGACCACTCCCGCCAGCAACCCTGGCCACGGGTGTTGTACGGGTTGGGCATCCGCCATGTGGGGGCGGGGGTGGCGACACTTTTGGCGACCCATTTTCCCAGTGCTGTTGACCTGGAACAGGCCAGTTTGGCAGCACTCTGCACCATCCCCGGCGTTGGCCCGGAGATTGCCCAGGCAGTACAGAACTGGTTTGCCGATGGGGAACATCAAACCCTGCTGGCTCGGTTAGCACAGGCCGGGTTGCAACTCAGCCATACCCCCGTTGAGACCGCCACCGGTATCCTGGCGGGCAAAATCCTGGTGCTCACCGGCAGTTTGCCCCATTTGACCCGCCCCCAGGCCAAAGCCCTGATCGAACGAGCGGGGGGCAAGGTGGGGTCAAGCGTTACCGCCCGTACTGCCTATGTGGTGGTGGGCGAGGAGGCGGGTGCTAAGCTAGAGAAAGCGGTGGCGTTGGGCGTTCCCTTACTGAGCGAGGCAGAACTGGTAGCCCTAGTGGGCGGGGAGTGAAGTGTGGTAGCTGGTTACACCCTGGTATTGGTGATTCTGCTGCTGGGGGGGTTGATTGCCACCCTAGGTGATCGGATTGGCACCCGGGTGGGGAAAGCCCGCCTGAGTCTTTTCAAACTGCGTCCCCGCACCACCGCAGTGCTGGTGACCATTGCCACGGGCGGGGTGATTTCCGCCACCACCCTGGGGGTACTTTTGGCCGCTGACCAGCAATTGCGGGATGGCCTGTTTCGGTTGCACCAAATCCAGGACGACCTCAAGCAGGTGGAAAAACAGAAAAATGAAGCCCAAACCGAATTGACCCAGGCGCGCACCCAACTCCAGCGCACCCAAACCCAACTCCAAGCTGCCGACCGGAACGTGCAAGCCATTGAAACCAAACTCGCCCAGGTCAACCGCAACTACCAAAATACCTTGGCAAAATTAGCGACCGCTGAGCGGGAATCCCGCACCCTGGAAACCCAAATCAACGAACTCAAAAACGACCGAGGCCAACTGCAAGCCCAGCTCCAGCAAGCCCAAACCCAGGTTGCCCAAGCCCGTGCCCAGGCGGAGCGGCTCCGAAAAGAAGGTCAGCAGTTGCAAACGGGTATTGCCCAGTTGGAATTGGTGCGGGGGCGATTGGAGCAGGAAATTGGCCAACTGCGCCAAGGGAATGTGGCGATCCGCCGGGAACAGGTTTTAGCCACGGCCACCGTGCGCGCCATTAGCAATGCGGATTTGGCTCGCCAAGCGGTGGAACAAACCCTCCAGGAAGCCAGCCGGGTGGCCGGTTGTTTGGGGCAAAGTAAGGGTCAGCCGGAGGTGTGCCTCAATCAATCCAACGGCACCCCCAACCCCCCCCGGATTCGCATCAACACCACGGAAGTCAATAACCTGGTCAATACCCTCAGCAACGGTCGGGACTACGTGGTGCGGGTTTTGGCATCGGCCAACTATTCCAGCGGGGAACCGGAAGTGGGTGTCTTTACCGACGTGACCCCCAACCGGTTGATTTTCCCCGCCGGGACGGTGGTGGCGCAGATTCCTATTGATTTAGGCACCTTGGATGAACCGGCGATTCTCGGTCAGCTTGACCGGTTGTTCCTCGCATCCAATGTCCGTGCCCGTCAAAGTGGCATTCTGGCCGACCCCCTGACCAACAAGGTAGGTTCCTTTAGCCAGGTGGCTCTCGTCCAATTTGTCGAGCAACTACAAAACCTCAAAGGGGTGGTGCAGGTGCAATCCGTGGCTCGTCGTCCCATCTACACCGCCGGCCCCTTGGAAATTCAATTGGTAGCGGTGCAAAACGGCGAAGTTGTCCTGCGTTCGAGTTGAGTACAAAAAACAAAGGCTCCTGGTCATCCATCCCCTAGCCGAGTCGGATCAATGGCTAGGGCAAACGGCTGAGCACCCTTTGGCGATAGGCTTGGGTGTCGGTGCCCCCGCCGGATTGGTTGGCAGGCATTTGCTCCCGCAGCGCCACCACCCGCGTTTGGGGAGCCGGATGGGTGCTGAGAAAAGTGGGCGGGGTGCCCTGACCCTGGAGTTTCGCCAAAAATTCCAACAACCCCCGTGCGTCATAACCGGAGCGGAGCAGATAATTTAGGCCACTGCGGTCAGCCTCCAATTCGTGTTCCCGACTGCGGGGGCGACGCAAGGCCAATTCGATCACCACCGCATTCAAGCGGCTCCCATCCGTCCCCAACAGGGTGCTAATTCCCTGGGCAACCGCCAATTGTTGCAACTGCCGCACCACATGACGGTTGGTAATATGCCCAATCTCGTGCCCGATCACCCCCGCCAATTGCGCCTCATGCTCCACATTTTTGAGTAACCCCGTGGTCACATACACAAACCCGCCCATCGTCGCAAAGGCATTCACCTGGGGGCTACGAACCAGCGTAAACTCGTAGGGCAAACGGGGGCGTTCACTTACCCCCACCAGCCGTTGCCCAATATCGGTGACGTAGCGTTGCAATTCCGAGTCGTTGTACACCTGGAATTCCCGCCCCAGGAGTTGTTGGTGGATTTGCTGCCCCAACTGCACCTCCTGCCGGTCGGACAGGTTGCTCCATTGGATAATTTCCAACCCCCGCTGGAGCAGTACCGGCCAGGGCACGCCGTTCCGTTGCGCTTGCACCGGTGCCACCACCAAAAACAAACTGAAAACCAGGAGGGCGACAAATACGCCCCAACGTCTTGACCAATGGCTGAGCATAGGGGGTTGCGGGTGAGGGGATTGCTTTTTCATGATAGGGGCATGACCAGCGGCAGAGTGGTGGTGGACAGCTTTTGGCATTACAATAAGCACAGTATCAAGATGCAATGTGCCACCCGCAACCCTACTTTTTAACCGTAATGCCCTTGCCAACCAACCCTAGTTCAGTCGCACGGCGACCCGCCCAGGTTCCCCCTGTCCAGGAATTATTTTGGGGTTGGGTCATTCAAGGACTCGTGTGTACCGGGATGGTCGTGGCACTGGTACGCTTAATTCCCTACCACCGCCAACAACAGCAACGCCAGCGGGTGTTGCAAACCGAATTAGAACGCACAGAAACTCAAGTACAGGAGTTGCAAACCCAATTTCAGCGCACCTTTGACCCCCAACAACAACCCCGTCTGGTGCAAAAAGCGACCCACCGCCTGCAACCACACCAACGACAAGTGACTTGGCTCACGCCACCTTAGTAATTCATGATGCCGCCCCTGCCCGCTGACTTGAGTCCCCAGTCCTATCTACTTTTAGGTCTGGCGCATTGCTTTTGGAAAGAGGAGGGGGGATTGGCCGAATTGCTAATCATTGAACCCATCCCCACAGCTACCCTTGGCCCTTTGCTCCAGGGTATGGCGACTTCCTATGCCGTCCTGCGGGCGACCACCCTGGAGGAAGCCGCCCAGGTAATGGGCGAGTATTTTTCCACCGCCCAACCCTGCCCAGACTTCTGGGAACGAGCCATCGCCGCCGCCCGCACCTTTCAACGGGAGCCGCAAGCGATGACCCATGTAGCGGTTGGGCAAGAACGGCGGGACTTGAATTTCAGCTTAGAACGCAAGCGAGTTTTGAACAGCCGTCGCTCGGTGCGAGATAGCGATAATGTCCGGCAGCATCCCCACACCCACAAACAGCTTTAGCCTTCATCTTCCGTATCACTACCCCCGCTAAGGCTGACTTGGCTGAGGCGAATTTGTTTGCGACCCAGGGCGATTTCAAATTCTTCTCCTGGTTGCAAATTCATTTGTTTGGTGTAGGCCGCCCCGATCAACAGGTTGCCATTGGATTGAACCCGCACCCGATAACTCGCTTCCCGTCCACCCCGAGAGCGTTTGGGTTTGCGCCCTTTGCCATCTAGGTGGATGCCGTGAGCCTCGATCAACGCATTGCGGAACTTCAAGATATTGATCCGTTCCGTGCCATTTTTGATCACCGTGTAATAACCGCAAGCCCTGGCCTTTTCCTTGTTAGGCAAGTGACCCAGTTCTTCAAACTTGGCTAACAGAGCCTCACCAGTTAATGCTTGGGGTTTAGGAAGTTTATCGGGCATATCCGTATGGGGGTAAATTGCATGACTTTATCATAAGTCTCACCGTGTCCAATTGGTGAACATTAGGCGAATCAGCTATCAATATCTCTTTGGTTCTGCCGATAACCTTCAGACATCCAGGGTATCCCTAGTCAAAATCCCCGGAGCGGAGTATGATAATAATTCGGCATACTGATCTTTAGGAGGTTAGGCGTTCGCATGACGCAGGTGGTTCTCGGCGAAAATGAAAACATTGAATCGGCTCTGCGCCGCTTCAAGCGGCAAGTCTCCAAGGCGGGGATTTTGGCGACGGTCAAGCACCGGCAATACTTTGAAACTCCCCAGGAAAAACGCAAGCGCAAGGCAAAAAATGCCCGTCGCAAACGTCGTTACCGTTAAACTCGGTTGGGATGGCTCCATTTCTGGCATGACCAAGCCATTTCTATCTCGCTGAAATGCTCTGCGTGGCCTAGTTGCTATGGTTAGGATATGAACAGGCTGGCACCGAAGTAAGAAAATACCGTGTTCCATTCCCTGGAACCATAGCGATCCTAAATGAATTTAGCATAGCGGTTGCAGGGGCGTTCTACGCAGTGTGCCGCAGGTATCCCCCCGTCACAGAAGCACCTGCGGGGTATGGTTCTCTGGCTACGCCACGCAAGCTAATGTCCTACGGACACGCAAAGATTGACATAATCTGGGTCGCAGGGCACCGCCCCGCACTGGCTTTCCAGAATCTTGAGGCGACAACCTTACCCGACTTAGCTATAGTATTGCTGTAGTTAGCCAAGGGAACCTCGTCGTGCTAGAGGTTAAAAGTCTTTGTCAACCAGCGACCGGGACGGTGCCGTAAGACTCTTATGACATCACCTATTCTTTGATTAGCGATAACACTTGGCGTTATAATGTTGACCTGAAACATATCTGGATTGTACATATTGAGGTTACCATTGTCCCCCGTATCAATTCAAAACTGAGGCCAAGTTATCTCGATGAATTTGAGTGAAGAACAACGGATTTTAGTGACTGGCGGTACCGGTTCCTTTGGTCAGGCATTTATCAAACGCATTTTGAGGCTTTATCCCCGCATCCGTCGTCTGGTGATATTTAGTCGGGATGAGCTAAAACAATTTGAAATGTCACAAAAGTATTCCCAACAAAAATATCCCGGCATTCGTTACTTTTTGGGGGATATTCGTGACCGAGACCGCATTCGACGGGCATTAAATAAAATAGATATTGTGGTGCATGCGGCGGCTCTCAAGCAAGTACCAGCAGCAGAATATAATCCCATTGAGTTTATTCGCACGAATGTTCTAGGAGCAGAAAATTTAATTCAAGCCTGTTTAGATACGCAAGTCCAACAGGTTATTGCGCTTTCAACGGACAAGGCGGTAGCACCTGTCAACCTGTATGGTGCAACAAAATTATGTAGTGATAAATTATTTGTTGCAGCGAATAATATTACGGGGAGAGATTTAATATTTAGTATTGTTCGTTATGGAAATGTGATGGGTTCACGAGGTTCCGTTATTCCGTTTTTTTTACATATAAAAAAAGAGGGCGTTTTACCAATTACTGATCCAAATATGACCCGATTTAATATCACCCTTGCCGAGGCAGTTGATATGGTTCTTTGGGCAATTCAACATAGTCAGGGTGGGGAAATTTTTGTCCCCCGGATTCCCTCTTATCGTATTACGGACGTAGCAGAAGCCGTTTGCCCTAGTTGTAAACAGGTGATAGTGGGGATTCGTCCCGGCGAAAAAATCCACGAAGAATTGATTACCGCTTCTGATTCCTATACAACTGTTAACTTAGGCTCATATTTTGCGATACTTCCTACCCAGGGTCGCTCTAATGTTACCAACTACATGAGTAAAACTAATGCGGATTTGGTTATGCCTGGATTTAGCTACAATTCTGGGAACAATGAGCATTTTTTGACAGTTGCTGAATTACGGCATCTTATCCGTGAACATATTGACAACAGTTTTGTTGCATGATGTATGAATGGAAAAATAACATGGCAATCACATTTGAATGGTGAGGATAATTTTTATACCCAAAACTTTTATATCCAAAGAGTAAAAGGTCGCAGGAGCGCAACCCTTCTGGTTCATGGCTCTGCCACGCAAGCTAACGGTAGGATGGGCATTCCAGCGAGATCATTTTTGGTTTGCTCCAATGAATAGGTACCCCCCGCACTTGGTTTCTCATTAACTAACCTAGAGCCATCACTTCTGAATTGAGCCATGCACCTTAATGAATTAGCACCTAGAAGCTAACCGGGCTAATTTACGGGTCAAAAGCCGATCAATCAAAGTAAAATAAAGTCACAATTTTCCGTTGTTCCTCCGCTTCCCGACAGGTGACCATCAACGTATGGCTATCGTGGAATGCAAAACACACCAACTGCTGACACCGGGAGACAATTTCATTGTTACAAAGAGTGCTGGCTTCGGCGAGGGACAAATCATCGTATTCCGGTTTTTCAACCAAGTGCATCACCTGCTTTAATTGGTCTTGGGATTCCGGCGGTTGCTTCTGTAAACTTTGGGGCAAAATCACTGTCAATAAATTCGGGTCAGCCCGCATCGCCCCCCGAATTACGGCGGCATTTACCCCCGTTGCGCCAGAGGTTAACACCCGATTGCCCGCCAGTACCAAGGCATAGGCTAATAGTTCAATCAAATACTGATGAGTAATGGGGACGTGACGAGAACCGAGCAGAGCAATGCGTTTCGAGCCAGTTTGTTGAATGGCGGCAAGTTCGGCCAAAAATTCGTCAATTTTGGGTGGGTCAAACGTGGAAGGCAAGGCTGAGTTCCTGGTTAGTGCCGTTTCATACTATAGCAGAGATGATCTCGTAAATCTTCGGGATTAGCTCAGAATTTCCTCACGGCTGGGGTAAAACTATTGCAGTTGTTGCAAACGAGACTGGAGCAATTCCATTTGTTGGGTCAGTTCTGCTAGTTGCGCTTGATTGGTTTGCACCACGTCCGGGGGGGCTTTGGCCAGGAAATTGGCATTATTTAAGCGAGCTGCTAACCCTGTTGCTTGGGCTTGAATTTTCTGCACATCCCGCTCGATTTTTGAGCGCAGGGTCGCCACATCCACCAGCCCCGCCAGGGGTAACAGTACCTGCACCGTGCCGGTGATTCCCACTAGGGTTTGTCGTTGCGCCGTAAATTCTTTGCCCCAGGTCAGGGTCTGCACCTTGGCTAAGTCACAAATGTACCGTTCACTCGCCTCAATAATAGCCTGTTCCCGGGACGAGGGGGTTTGCAGAATAATGGGCACAGTCATACCGGGTTTAATCTCCGCAATCGCCCGTAAATTGCGAATGGTGCGAATGATCTGAATTACCAAGTTAAAATCCGTTTCTAAAGCTGGGTCAATCTGGCTGGTATCCGCCTGGGGATAGGGTTGACGGGCGAGACTTATACCTATTTCTGGGCGTACTAAACTATGCCATAGGGTTTCCGTAATATGAGGCATAAAAGGGTGGAGCAATTTCATGACATCCGTTAAAATCTGCGCCAAAATACCCTGGGCAAGGGTACGGCTGGGATGGGTCACATCTTGCAGGCGGGATTTAGCCAGTTCAATATACCAGTCACAAAAATCACCCCAAATGTATTCATATAAAATTTTGGCAGCTTCCCCTAAATTAAATGCTTGCAGTTCTTGGTTGATTTGTCTAATCGTGCGGTGATGGCAGGATAAAATCCACCGGTCACTCAGTTCGGTTAATGCTATATCAATCGGGGGTAATTCTGCGGGTGTTTTGCCTGCTAAATTCATTAGCACAAAGCGAGCCGCATTCCAAATTTTATTGGCAAAATTGCGGGCGGTTTCCACGGTGGCCGATTCATCGGTTTTGCGGTTGTAATCCAAACGAATATCCTGCCCCGCCCCCACCACTTCTTTCACTAACGCAAACCGCAGGGCATCCACGCCATATTTCTCAATGAGAATCAAAGGGTCAATGCCGTTCCCAGCGGATTTGGACATTTTTTTATTGTTTTCGTCCCGCACCAGCCCGTGAATATACACGGTATGAAAAGGCATTTTCCCCGTGAAATACCGCCCCAACATGGTCATACGGGCGACCCAGAAAAAGATAATATCAAACCCAGTTACTAGGGTGGTGGTGGGATAATAACGCTGAAAATCCGGGGTGTCTTCCGGCCAGCCCAGGGTAGAAAACGGCCACAAACCGGAAGAAAACCAGGTGTCCAACACATCCGGGTCCTGTTCCAAAATTACATCATCCCCAAATTGCTCCTGGGCGAGTTTCTGGGCTGTGGTTTCATTTTCAGCGACCACAAAAGGGGTTGCATCAGTAATCACTCCCCCCGTTTGATTTACCACATACCAGGCCGGAATCCGATGCCCCCACCACAACTGCCGAGAAATACACCAATCGTTTAATTTGACCAACCAATCCCGATAGACTTTACCCCAGCGTTCGGGGATGAATTGCGGGGAATTTTTGGTATCAAAATCGGTGAGGGCTTGGGCGGATAAAGGAGCAATTTTCACAAACCATTGGGTGGATAACAGGGGTTCAACCGGCACTTTCCCCCGGTCACTGTAGGGAACGGTATGGCGATAGGATTCGACCTGCACGAGATAGCCTTGAACTTCTAGGGCTTTGACCACATTTTTACGCGCTAAAAAGCGGTCTTGACCGCTAAATTCCCCGGCATTTTCATTCAAGGAACCATCAGGATTCAAGATATTAATCATCGGTAAATGATGCCGTTGACCCATCGCAAAATCGTTGGGGTCGTGGGCAGGAGTGACTTTCACACAACCGGTACCAAATTCCGGGTCAACCCATTCATCACTAATAATGGGAATTTCCCGTTTCATCAGGGGCAAAATCACTTTTTTACCAATTAAGTCTTGATAACGGGAATCGTGAGGATTTACCGCTACCGCCGTATCTCCCAGCATCGTCTCCGGGCGAGTCGTGGCGACTTCCACAAAGCCATTCCCCTCGGCTAAGGGGTAACGGAAATGCCAGAGATGGCCGTCCACTTCCTGGGGTTCCACCTCCAAATCCGACACCGCCGACTGGGTGGCCGGACACCAATTCACCAGATACTTGCCCCGGTAAATCAAACCCGCCCGGTACAGTGCCACGAAAGCCTGAATCACCGCTTGGGACAAGCCCGCATCCATGGTGAACCGTTCCCGTGACCAATCCACGGATAATCCCAACCGGCGAATTTGCCTTACAATCGTGCCGCCGGATTGCTCCTGCCATTGCCACGCCCGTTCCAAGTAGGCCGTGCGCCCCAACTCCTGGCGAGTTTTGCCCTCGGATCGCATCTCTTTTTCTAACAATGTACTTACAGCAATGCTGGCGTGATCCGTGCCCGGTAACCACAATGTATTGCGCCCCAGCATCCGGTGATAGCGCACCAGAACATCAATCAGGGTATGTTCAAAGGCGTGTCCCATGTGCAGGCTGCCCGTGACATTCGGCGGCGGGATGACAATGCAGTAGGGTTCTCCCGGCGCAGCGGAGTCGGCCACAAAGACGTGATTTTGCTCCCAATAGGTTTGCCAGTGGGCTTCGGTGGCGTGGGGGGGGTATTGGGAGGGTAATTCGGTCATAAACCCAAGGCAGAGGGAATTCAAGTACTGTCAGTGTATCGCAAGCCTTGCGCCCAAGGGCACTGATTTTATTTTCTTTTATGTTGACAAAGCGTGTAAGACTGATACAGGACACCTCTATGTTATTGCAACCAGCAGAAAGCCATGTCTCTAGAATGCCGTTAACCTGCGTGGCGTAGCCAATCAATAGAAGTGCCCTAATGGACTATGCACTACAAATACTTTTTGGAGGAGAAAAACTTCTATAGCAATCCCTTTTGAGTTTGGAATATGGGGTCGCAGGGGCACCGCCTTGGTTCTATGGCTACGTCACGCAAGCTAATGTCGCACAGCGACACGCAAGCTATCAGAATCTTTGTTCGCCAATCAGATAGGATTGCTATATTTCCCTATGCTTGTTTATCTCCGTATCTAAATAAATTATCATTTGTCATCCTATGGAAAGATTCGATATATTTCTCGACGATGTGCTACCCGCTGACAAATAATTCGCTTAGATGATGACTCGATAGAAATACCAATTCTATAATCACCGACACGGATTTTATATTTATCAATATACCCTTTCATTTTTTCCACATATCCAAGACTAAATGGATTTTCTATTTTGAGTTCCTGAAACACGATGGCTTCCACCCGATCTTGAACCTTATCAGGTAATTCTGAAAGCTCTTTCAGAAATCTCTTGGTGTACTCAACTTTCCACATTCAGTGCTTTTAATGATTGATAGTATGAGTCAGCTACACTACCAGAAAGTAACTCATCACTTTCTACTTCTTCCATTAATTTTGCCAAACCAAAATTTTCTAGAATTTCTTCGATTTGGTTGTAGACTGCTATGGGAATTTGCACGGCAAGCGTACGCTGTTGTTCATCAAGAACGTATTGCTTTGGGATTTCCAGCATCGCTAAGCCTCAAATGATCGTAGAGAGTTATCATCATATATCATAGCAAAATGGAGTATGGTTATAGCCTCAAAGTTAGAAAAAGCAGTGCAAAGCCCTATCGTTGGGATATTAAATCATCCCAATCATTTCTTGATAGACTACGTAGCAATCGCATTAGCATTATTCAGAAATAGCCGCATGGGCGTAGTCCTAAAATAGTGGTCGCAGGGGATCAGCCCCCGTCCTTGGTTCTTGGTTATATCAGGATTCCAGCGGGATGATTTTCTGCTGGTTGCAATAAATAGAGGTGCCCTAATGTTAAATTCAATTGCGTAGAGCCTACATGATTCAAGCAACTAAAATTTCTATGAAATCCCGTTGTCTTGCCATGTATGTCAATTCTTAGCCCGAATTACGCTGGGGCACTCCTTACCCGCCGCCACCGTCTCTGGGGGGAGTATCCTAAAAATAAACCCAATTGAGGCTATCCCATCATGGTTCATCCACGCTTCATGGCATTAACGGCATTGCTCCTGGTGGGGTTTGGGGTGGGCATTGCCCAAGCGCAGGTGCGAAAAGCCAACCCAGAGCATATTCAAAAGTTAAAACAGGGGGAATGTTTGAAATGTGACCTTGCCCAGACGGACTGGCAGGGAGCCAATTTGCCAGGGGTGAAAGCCACGGGTAGTGTGCTTCAGCAGGCCAATTTTACCGGGGCGAATCTCCAGGGGGCGGATTTAAGTAAATGCAATTTGATTTTGAGTAATTTCACCCAGGCCAATCTCACGGGAGCGATACTCAATGAGTCATTTTTGGTCACGGCCAAGCTGATTAAAGCGGACTTGGCCGGGGCAACTTTGCTCAAAACTGACCTGCGGGATGCGGATTTAACGGCGGTGAATTTCCAGAAGGCCAATCTGCAAGGAGCTTTGTTGATCAAAGCACAACTCTACCAGGCCAATTTATCCGAAAGTAATTTGGGTTTTGCTGCCCTGTCGTTGACGAATTTGAATGAGGCTAATTTGAGCGGAGCCAATCTCCAAGGGGCAAATCTGCGGGGAGCGAATCTCAGCGGAGCGAACTTGACCCGTGCCAATTTAGGAGGTGCCAATCTCACCGGGGCAAATCTGAGTGGGGCGAATTTGTACGGGGCGCAAATCCAAGGGGCACTACTCACCAGCGTCACCTGGCGAGGAACCTTGATGCCCGATGGTTCCGTGCGGGGACGGTAAATGCTGGCGAGCTAGCCTAGCAAAGCCCGATGGTTCCGTGCGGGGACGGTAAATGCTGGCGAGCTAGCCTAGCAAAGCCCGATGGTTCCGTGCGGGGGCGGTAAATCCTGGCGAGCTAGCCTAGCAAAGCCCGATGGTTCCGTGCGGGGACGTTAGAATTTGCATACAGTTCACCAACAGAGCCAGCGGGATGGAACGGGTATTACTGGTCAGTGCTGACCCCCAATTGGCAAAAGAATTGGGGATATACATATCACAACAGGGCTGGGCGTGGGAATGCCTCTCCCCGGAGCAAGTGTGTCCGCACACCTGTCCTCTAGCGCAAATGGTCTGGGTGGATTTGGGAGAAGCCGGGGAAATTCAACGGCAGCAACGGGTGGCGCAAATTTGGCCTGAATTGCCCCATTTGGTGCTGGGTCCGCGGGATACGTCCCTGGCAATGGCCATGCTACACAAGGGAGCCTGTGCCTATCTCCCCCGGCAAAATTTAACCCTGGCGCAGGTACAGGCAGCCCTGAAACGGGTCGAACCGCCTTTGGCCGATGCGTCCCAAGAGCAATTACGCCAACTGCAACGGTTAGGCCAGACCCGCTACCAAGACCCCGACCTGATGATTCAGAGTTATCTGCGTACCGGGTGCCGCATTTTGGGCTTACCCATTGGCCTCTGGACGGAAGGGGAAACCCTGCGTTTGGTCAGCGGGGACTGTCCTCTGGCGGCGGGAAGCCTGGTGGCGGGGATGAGTGCGTTTAGTCAGATGGGGGTATATTTGGGCGTTTCGCTACCGGTGCCGGTGCCCCACAAGGGGGTGGGCTATATCCGTTTTGCCGCCCTGGAGCCGCTGGCACCTTTGTCGCCCATGCAAAAAAATCTGGCGCATCTGTTGGCGCAATCCTTGGAGCGGGGGCTGACCCAGTTGGCCTTGGAGCAGCAACAACGGGATACGGAAATTGCCCTGGCCGCCAGTGAAGCCCGCAACCGCCGTTTGATTCACAATTTGCAGACCGGAGTGTTGGTGCTGGGTCGTCACTTGGAAGTGCGGTTGATCAACCCGATGGCGATGCAATTGTTGGGTTTGAGTGGGCGGCAGTTATTAACTTCCAACCGCCTGAGTTTGGACTGGAACGCCATCCAAGAAGATGGGGGGTTCTACACCCTGGAAACGCACCCGATTACCCAAGCCTTGTTAACCGGCAAGCCCATGCATCAGGTGGTGATGGGGTTGTATCGAGCAGATACCCAAGACCGAATGTGGCTGATGATGTGCGTGGCGGTGGAGGTGGACGGCCAAGGACAGGTGCAGGAATTGGTTTGTACCCTGAGTGATATTACCGCCAGTAAACAAATGGCCGAGGCCAGCCGCTTGAACGAAGAACGCTATGTTCTTGCCATGAATGGGGCTAATGATGGTCTGTGGGACTGGGATTTGGAGGCCAATACCATCTACGTTTCCCCCCGCTGGCACGCCATTTTGGGACTCCCGGCGGAATCGGCGATCTGGGACCCGGAGGAGTGGTTTGAGCGGATTCACCCGGAGGACTATGGACGGGTGCGGCAGGATGTGGCGGCGCATCTCCAGGGGCAGCAGGAGCATTTTGAGAGCGAGTACCGCATTCGCCACGAATCGGGGGAATACCGGTGGATGTTGAGCCGGGGGTTAGCCATTCGGGATAGCGATGGGCAGGTGTACCGGATGGCCGGTTCCCAGAGCGATATTACGGAGCGCAAACGGGCGGAAATGGCTCTGCAACGCCAACTCCAGCGTTCTATCCTACTCAAACAGATTACGGAAGAAATCCGCCGCAGTTTGGATGCTCAACAGATTTTCCAAACCACGGTACAACAGGTGGGGCCAGCCTTTGGGGTCAGCCGCTGTCTGTTGCTTACCTATGAATCCCACCCCGAACCCCAATTGATTTTGGTGGCGGAATACGTAGCTCCGGCCATTGCCCCCTGTGGGATTATCTGCATCCCCGTCCTGGGGAATCCTCACGCCCAACAGGTTTTGGCCAGTGATACGGCGGTGGCCGCTACGGATGTGACCCAAGACCCGCTTTTGGAACCGATGCAAGCACTTTGTCAACAATTGGGGATTCACTCCATGCTGGCGGTGCGAACGTCCTACCAGGGGGAAGCGAATGGGGTGATTGGCCTCCACCAGTGCGACCGCTACCGGGACTGGACGCTGGCGGAAATTACCCTGCTGGAGGATGTGGCCAACCAGGTGGGGATTGCCCTCGCCCAAGCCCGATTGCTAGAGCAGGAACGGGAACAACAGGCTCAGTTGGCGGCACAAAACCGCATTTTGGATGAAACCCGTCGGGCTGCTGAGGCCGCCAGCCGTGCCAAGTCAGAGTTTTTGGCTAATATCAGCCACGAAATCCGTACCCCCATGAACGGGGTCTTGGGGATGACGGGTTTGCTTTTGGACACGCCGTTAACCCGGGAACAACGGGATTATCTCACCACGATTCAAAGCAGTGGCAAAATCCTTCTGCATCAAATCAATGAATTATTAGATTTAGGGAAATTGGAAGCGGGGAAAATGCAGTTGGTCTGCGAGGATTTCAACCTCCGCAGTTGTCTGGAGGCGGTGTTGGATTTGCAAGCCCCCCTAGCTCTGGAAAAAGGGCTACAACTCACCCTCCTTTTGCCCCCGGAAATTCCCACCCATCTGTGCGGGGATAGTACCCGCCTTAGGCAAGTTTTAGTGAATCTGGTGGGCAATGGCATCAAGTTCACGGAACAAGGCAGCATCACGATTCAGGTCGATCCGGTAAGCCTAGATGAAACTAGTGCGACGTTACATTTCAGCGTCACTGATACGGGTATTGGCATCCCTAGCGATAAGCTGGATACCCTGTTTGAGCGATTTATCCAGGTGGATGCCTCCCCCGCCCGTCGCCAAGGAGGTAGCGGTCTGGGATTGACCATTTGTAGGCAATTGGTGCTGTTGATGGGCGGCGAAATTGGGGTGGATAGCATCCTGGGGGAAGGTTCGTGTTTTTGGTTTGACCTGAATTTGCCGCGGCAAACCACGCCCCCCCCGCTGCCCCAATATCCCTGGCGGGGGAATCACCTGTTGGTGGTGGATGCCCATAGCCCCAGCCGCCGCAGTCTGTTTTACCAGGGAGCCAGCCTGGGCTTGAGCGTGACCCTGTGCGCCGATGTGCCCCAAGCCCTACAGCACCTGCGTACCCAGACCTACCAGGGGGTACTGGTGTCCCGGTTGGATTGGGCTGCCGAACTGGCGGCAACCGTGGGTCATCCCCTACCTCTGGTATTGCTGACCACCTCCAGCCGGGAGCCGACGCTTTTTCCCCCCCTCAATACCCAAGTGCGGGGCTTTTTGCTCAAACCCGTCAGCCAGGAACGCTTGGTGAATTTGCTCCAAGAACTCTGGCAACCCCCCACCCCCGCCCATCCCCCCGGGACGGCCAAGCCGGAAGTCTGCCCCCTCCGGATTCTCCTGGCGGAGGATAACGTGGTCAACCAAAAAGTCGCCCTCGGTCAGCTACGCCAGTTGGGCTACCAGGCGGATGTGGCAAACAATGGGGTAGAGGTACTAAAATTATTAGAACATTATACTTATGATATTATTTTAATGGACTGCCAGATGCCCGACTTAGACGGGTACGAAACTTCCCGGCGGATTCGCCAACTAGCCCTGCCGCAACCGGTGATTATTGCCTTGACCGCCCATGTGATGAAGGATGACCGGGACAAATGTTTGGCCGCCGGGATGGATGATTATTTAAGTAAACCCATTGACCGGGAACTCTTGGGGACGGCGTTGCACCAATGGGGGGAACGGGTCAATACGCAACCAACACAGGAGGATCAGTCCATGGGAGAACCACACACCAACGGGGTCATCAACCGGGATTATTTACGGCAAACCTTTGGGGATGACCCAGAATTTATCCAGGAATTGCTGGCACTGTATCTCAGCGATGCCCAGGAGCGGGTGGCGGCATTGCAACGGGCGACCCAGCCGGTGCAATGGGAACAGGTGCGCCACGAAGCCCACCAACTTAAGGGTGCCAGTGCCAACGTGGGGGCGGCGGGGATGCAGGACTTAGCCCGGGCATTGGAGGAATTGGCCAGTGACGAGCAAGACCCGGAGCGGGTGCCGGATTTGATCCAGGCCATCACCGCCACCCTCGTCCAAGTCACCGAGGAACTGGGTTAAGTTGCCCTCCCGATCTGGGGTAAAATGCCTGTAATTACGATGGCCAGCCATGGGTATCCGCGAATTGCAGGAGCGTTATCGCAGTGGGGAACGGAACTTTGATGGTTCCGATTTTAGTCGGCTGGATTTGAGCCGCATTGTGTTGAATGGTGCCAGTTTGAGCCGTGCCAATTTGTTCCGTACTGACCTGCTGCTGGCGCAATTGGAGGGTACCAATCTCAGCTATGCGGTGGCCTGTCGGGTGAATTTGAGTGGTGCCAATTTAAGCGGGGCAACCTTGCGGGCGACGGATTTGTACATGGGGAATTTGAACGGTGCCAAACTCGACCAGGCGAACCTGAGTAAAGCCTACCTGCGGGGTGCGGATTTAACCCGAGCGGGGTTAACGGGGGCGGATTTGAGCGGTGCCAATCTGATTGAGGCCAACCTGTACGGGGCGAACCTCACGGGGGCCAATCTGCGGGGGGCATTTTTGACCGTAGCCAATTTGCGGGGGGCGATCCTCACGGGGGCGGACTTGACAGAGACTAATTTAAGCGGTGCTAATTTAACCGGGGTCAATTTGCAAGAAGCCATTTTGAGCGAGGCGATTTTACCCCAGGATGTGACCGAACCCCCGGTGCGCCGGGCGCAGCTCACCATGCCCCCCACGGCTGCTAGCCCAGAATTGATTGAAGAAATATTTGGCACCCCGCCGTGACCGGGTTGCCTAAGTTAAATTAGCATTAGGTTTGCTGGTTTGTGCCTGCCATGTGTATCTGTGTTAATTGTGCTTACGTGGATCGGTGTGTCACCTACCATGCGGTGGAACACCAACATCAGCAACCCCATCTCACTTCTGCCCCCACGTTTGAGCCGGTGTCGCCAACCATCAATGTGAATATCCGCTCGCAAGCGGAGGTGATTGAAATGGAGTGGGACGTGGTGGGGTGTGATTCCTTTGTGTTAGAAGCGGGGCGGTGGAGCCGCTTACGTCCCGGCGAACCGGTGCCGACGTGACCTTGGGGCTGGCGCTGCACACGGCGGGTGCCACGGTAGGGCTGGCGGTGGGCGTTGTGGGTGAACCCTATCGGGTCGAGCAACATACTTGGGGGTGGGACACCAACCGTCGGTTTCATCAGCAATTAGCCCAGGTGATGCAACCCTATCGGTGGGCGGAGGTCGGTTTCCTAGCTGTGACTTGCGGGCCGGGTTCGTTTACCACCCTGCGCCTGGGACTGGTGACGGCACGGATTTTGGCGCAGGAGTTAGCCATTCCCCTCTTTGCCCTATCCACCCTGGGGGTCGCCAGTTTGGCCTGGTCGGAACCCGTGGCCGTATCCTGGCCGGCAGGGACGGATTTGCTCTACGGGGCTATCTACCACCAGGGGAACGTCCGGCAACCCGACCAGGTATTTTCGCTTCCAGAATGGCAAAATGTGGTTAAAAATTGGCCGGAACCCTTGCGGATACTGGCGGACACCCACACCCAAGCCCCGGCGGATGCCCTCCTCCACTGGGCAGAACAACGTTGGTTGGACGGGGAACGCCCCCATTGGTCGTCAGCACAACCGTTCTATGGCCGCTCCCCCGTGGCACTTGAGGCAACTAATGGTATCCAAGAAAATGCTCCGGCCAATCCTGGGGATTACACTAATTAAACCGTTATTTTAATTGAACCGTTGTTTCAAGCGAGTCGCCTTACCCACCCGTTGCCGCAGGTAGTACAATTTCGCCCGCCGCACCACCGACCGGCGTAGAATCTGAATGTTGGCAATGCGGGGGGAATGGAGTAAAAACACCCGCTCCACCCCCACCCCTTGAAAGGTTTTTCGGACGGTGATACTCAAATTGACCCCGGCTCCCCGGCGGGCGATCACCACCCCTTCGTAGGGTTGCACCCGCTCTTTGCCCCCTTCCTGGATCACCACCCCAACTTTGACAATATCGCCGATTTCCACCTGGGGTAGCTCGGGCTTAAGGTATTCGGCTTCCAATGACCGAATGATGGCCTGGGCGTTCATGGTTGCAACTCAATTTGTGACAATCGTTGATTATAGTTTAATTCTCTACCCCTGTCCAGCCTTGGCGTACCGCCTCGTACAGACATACCGCCGCCGCCACCCCGACATTCAAGGACTCTACCCCGACCTGCTGGGGAATCCGCACCACCCGGTCCGCCTGTTGTAACCATGCTAAGGGTAAGCCCTGCCCCTCATTCCCCAACAGCAATAGGCTGGGGCACGTCCAATCCACCTGCCAATAAAGGCTATCTCCTTGGGCATGGGTGGCAATGATTTGTACTTGATTTTGTTGGTATTGTTTAATTACAAGTAATGGGTCGTTACCCACCCAGGGCGGACACCGAAACCACTGCCCCGCCGCTGAGCGCAACAGCTTGGGATGGTAGGGGTCAACGCTATCCTCGGTGAGGAGTAAATGTTTCACCCCCACCGCCGCCCCCGTGCGAATCAGAGTGCCCACATTACCAGGGTCTTGCAGACGATGTCCTAACAAATTCAACCGCCCCGGCGGTGGTACGGGCGCATCACCAGGAATCGGGGCAACCCCCACCACCCCATCGGGATTGACCGTCGTCGCCAACACCTCCATAACTTCCCGGCTAACGGACTGGGCAACTCGAGATGAGAATTGTTGAGCTAAATCAGGATAACGTTCTGCCCAGGTTTCCGTATAGCAAATGTGCTGAAGGTTAATGTTTTGTTCCAGGGCAGCTAGGAGTAAGTGGGTGCCTTCCAATAAAAACAGCCCCGCTTCCCGGCGACCCTTGGGGCTGTGCAAATTGCGGATATGCCGTACCAGGGGATGGCGGCGGCTGGTGATCACCCTAAAACCAAGCCCGCCAGTACTGACGGCGCAAACGGCCAATCACCGTCAGCGGAATGCTTTGGGGGCAAACAGCGGCACATTCCCCGTGATTGGAACAATGCCCCAAACCCTCCGCATCCATTTGCGCCACCATCGCCCGTACCCGTTGGGCTGCCTCCGGTTGTCCCTGGGGCAAGAGACTCAGGTGGGTGATTTTCGCCCCCACAAATAGTGCCGCCGACCCATTGGGACAGGCCGCCACGCAGGCACCACAACCGATACAGGTGGCCGCATTAAACGCTTGGGTCGCCATCGGGGCAGGGATGGGAATGCTATTGGCCTCCGGCGCACTCCCCGTATTCACGCTGATGTAGCCCCCCTGCGCCATCACCCGGTCAAACGCACGGCGATCCACCATCAAATCCCGCAGAACCGGAAATCCCGGAAACGGCTCCAGCATCAAAGTTTGCCCCGATTGAAAATGCCGCATATACACCTGACAGGTGGTGACCCCCGCTTGCCCGTGGGGTATCCCATTCACCAACACCCCGCAACTGCCACAAATTCCCTCCCGGCAATCGCTGTCAAAGGCCACCGGTGCTTGACCCGCTTGGGTCAGGGTTTCATTGAGTTGATCTAGTACTTCCAACAAAGACCAAGCCGGAGCAATCCCCTGCATCGGGTACGTAACGAACCGTCCCGGTTGTTCCGGGTAGCTCTGCCGCCAAATTTTTAATACCAAATCCAGCATGGTTGATGATCCCAATCAGGCTAAAACAATTCTAAAATATCCATCCATACGCCATTAAATCCCTGGTGCCGCCTGCACATAATTTTGCCACATTTGCCACAACATTTGGTCAAATTCCTGGGCGAATTGGCGACCATTCCATAAGGGTGAAGTCCGCCGGGATAGATAAAGTTTTTGGCGAATTTCCCGGCGCAATTGTGCATCGGTTCCCAAACGAATCCCCCAAGCCACGTATTCCTCTGCGCTCCAGGCAATCCCTTCCGTAATCCCGCAATTGACTAAAAAACTATAACTATTGCGCGCCGCATATTGCTGCCCCACCCGCGTCACCAACGGCACCCCCACCCACAGGGCTTCCAACGTGGTCGTTGCTCCATTGTAGGGATAGGTGTCCAGAATCACATCCGCAATGCCCATATTTGCCCGATGGAGATACTCATTCCCGTCCCGTTCCAGGAATTTCAAACGGTCAGGATTGACTCCCATATCGTGCACTAAATCGCTGAAAAATTCCTGTATACCCTGCTGGTCGCCCACCCCTTTGAGGAGGAGATAACTATCAGGAACCGCCTTGAGAATTTCCAACTGTAAACATACGGTTTCATAGTGGCGTTTATGGCTCATTTGGGCACTATAAAAAATGGTGGCATCGCTGGCAATACCCAAATGTTCTCGGCGCAAAGTTGGCACCCCTATTTCAAAACCATCTACCGCAATGTACACATGGGGCAAACGCCACAGGGTTTCTGGGTAATGCGCCTGGGCATCATCGGGTAACACGTAGGGGTCAACCACAAAGTAATCCATCGTGGGTGAACCAATCGCATCCCAACCCAACCAACTGACCATAACTGGAGCGGGTTTTCGGGCTAATACCACCCCAATCACATTCAAAGTTACACTATCCAAATCAATCAAAATATCTATCTCATCCCGATAGATTTGCTCTGCCATTGCCCGGGGGTCACGGTAGTAAACACAGGCTTCACATTCGGGTAGTAAATACTCCTTGGCAAAGGCATCCGGCATATTTAATAAGGCATACATATAAAAGTCTAATTTTTGGCGATTGGTATGGCGCAAATACCAACGCATTAACCAACCGACAGAATGCTGCCGGAAGGTATGGGATAAAAAACCGACCCGTAATTTTTCTCGTTGTCGGGGGGTGTGCGTAAATATCCCGTGACCCCGTTGGACAGAGGTGGTAATCTGACGAATAAAGGTTTGTTTCAAACGTTGGTTATTAATTAAATCATCTCGTAAATAGGGCAACAAAAAAGGTACATTAAAGGGTGCTCGCACCGTATTTTTGAGCATTTCACCAATGGCTTCACTGTCATGTTGAATGACCTGCTCTAGGGTGTCAATATACCGTTGCCCAATTTCCTCCGCCTCGCGAACATTCTTGCCCCGAATCGATAACAATCCCTGGAGAATTTTGTCAATGGCATCCAATTGGTGCAAAAGAGTGCCATAGGTTTGGGTCATTTCATACAATTGCCGAGCCAATTCTAAACCCGTATGATAATCCTTGAGATGATAATAGATACCCACTAAAAAGTAATGGAAATCACAATTATTCGGCTCCTGCTCAATACACCATTCCAAAAGAGAACGGCTCAAGGGAGTATTCCGTTTCTCATGGTGCTGAATCATCGCACTGAGAAAGACCAAATTGGGAAATTTTTCTACATATTCCATGCCCAAGGTTAATAATTCGTTGTGCCAAGATTCTAATGTTTTACCCTCGATTTCTTTGAAGATAATATGTAGCGTATCCCTGAGGGTCTTAGGATTAAAATCATTGGGTTCTAATTGACTAATTTGCTGAGGCAATTCCAGTTCTTGTAAACGACTAAAATTATGGTTAATTGCACATAGTTCTGCAAAAATCAATACATTCTCCGTATCCTGGGGTGCGACTTCCCAAATCCATTGCCGCAACCAAGCAGCCAAGGAAGAGTTGTCGTGATATTCTGTGGCGATTTGGTTGAGGATTTTGATAATGGTTTGGGTATGATCTTCCCCCAGATTGATTAAAGATTGCAGCCAAACTTCCTGGGCGGCATCCACATCTTCTTGCGCTAAATAGGCAATAATTAAGTAAGCATAGGCGGTCGGCTCAGAGGGTTGTTGCGTTAAACATTCCTGGGCTGAATGGGCAAGATTTTCGTACTCTTTCTGTTTGAGATAGGTTTGGGCTTGGGTTTCCCATGCTTCTGACATCATCAATTGCCCCTGGAGCGAACTGCCTCTATCATAGTGGCTCATTGTGCCCCTACAGCGGCTATGATGAACATGGTTTACCGTCGGATGCGATTATGATTCATCCTTTTGAGATGCCCGTGCTGAGTTCCACCATGACCGAGGGTAAAGTGGTGGCCTGGTTAAAGCAAGTGGGCGATTATGTCAAGGCGAATGAAAACATTGTGGTGGTGGAATCGGACAAATCCGACATGGAGGCGGAGTGTTTTAATGATGGTTATATTGCGGCAATTTTAGTGCCAGCGGGCGGTCAAGCACCCACGGGCGGTGTGATCGCCCTGATCGCCGAAACGGTGGAAGAGATGCAGGCGGTGCGAAACAACCCCGAACAATATGTGCAGAAGGCCAAACCAGCGGAGACAGCTCCTATCCCAGCAACTCCAGAGCCGGAGTTGGTTTCGGTGACCCCAGCCGCCAATGGGCGGGTGATGGCCTCGCCCCGGGCAAAAAAATTAGCACAAGAACATCATTTGGATTTGGCGCAGATTAAGGGCAGTGGCCCCTACGGTCGGATTGTGGCTGAAGATGTCCTGAACATAGCTGTCCCCAATTCCCCATCTACCCCGGCGGTGACCACTGCCGTTGCCCCTCCACCCCTACCGGCACCGCCCCCGGCTCCTCAACCAACCATGCCCACCGGGAGTGGCACCCTGACCCCCCTGAATACCCTCCAACAGGCGGTGGTACGGAATATGGTTGCCAGTCTGTCCGTGCCTGTGTTTCGGGTAACCTATGCGATTACCACCCATGCCCTGGATACGTTGTACCAACAAATTAAAGGCAAAGGGGTGACCATGACCGCCTTACTCGCTAAAGCCATTGCCCTCACCCTGACCAAGCATCCCCTGCTCAACAGCCGCTACACCGACCAGGGCATCCAGCAACCGGAGGGCATTCATGTGGCGGTGGCAGTAGCAATGGACGATGGGGGTCTACTCACCCCAGTACTTTTGAATGCCCACCAGCAGGATATTTACACCCTTTCCCGCACCTGGCAGGATTTGGTCAAACGGGCAAGAAATAAACAACTCCAGCCCCAGGAGTACAATAGCGGTACCTTTACCCTGTCAAATTTGGGGATGTTTGGGGTGGAGCAATTTGATGCGATTTTGCCGCCCAACCAGGGGGCGATTTTGGCCGTGGGGGCTTCCCAACCAGAAGTAGTAGCATTACCCGATGGCTGTATTGCCCTGCGGCGGCGGATGCGGGTGACGCTCACCTGCGACCATCGGGTGATTTATGGTGCCCATGCCGCCGCATTTTTGCAGGATTTAGCAAAGTTCATTGAACATGAAACTCAGGCTTTACTCTTGTAAATTTGGCCTTGCTGGTAAATTATTTTTTTCACCGAACCGATGACCGGGTTCACCTCTAGCCCTCGATTCTCTGGGTTGTGTAGGTGAGCCTGTTGTTCCTGTTCCATCATCAATACATCTTCACGAATCAACCCCTGGAGAAAGGCTTTAGCGGCATTAAAACAGCATTTTTTTACCCAGCGGCGGAACCCGACCGGGAGTTGGTGCAAGCCCCGAAACGCCCCTAGGGAAACCGTATGAATTAAATACGCACGGGTCTGGGTGGCACTCACCGGCGCAATCAGACAATACAAGCGAAAATCATTGCCCAGCCAGGAATGCCAATGGGGGTATTCATAACGCACCACCAAAGAAGTTAAAAAGCCCCGGCGCAATTGAGGTATTAAAAGCTGAACTACCGACCAGGGGCGGTCAATACGAAAGTAACATTCCGCTTGATATTCCGCTTCCACCCAATCGGAACCCGCACTTCTTTTATGTAAAAGGGCATTGCCCCAGGGTTGAAAACTCCGGTGTAAATGACCGTGATACATATCCATTAAATTCTCAATCAAAAATGAAAAATGGGCTTGAAAATTCATCGGTGCCACACTCACAATATAATTTAGGTGATCCCACTCTGGTACGTCTAAGAGTGGGTGGTTTGTCGCCTGCACCGGGTCACCGAGGAAAAGCCAAATAAACCCCTGTCGTTCTTGGACGGGGTAGCTGCGGATACGGCAGGGGGGCAGTTTTTGCCGTTCATGCAAGTAGGGAATATCGGTACAATGTCCATTGCCATCAAAGCTCCAACCATGATAAATACAGACAATATCGTTGCCTTGAACGTAACCACTACTGAGTTTTACTAAACGATGGGGGCAACGATTTTCCAGGGCGTGTACCCGTCCTTGGCGATTACGAAATAGCACAATATCCTGATACCAAACTTGAATGGCTAGGGGTTTATGGTGCAGTTCACTACTGAGCGCAACCGCATACCAGTGATTCAGATTAACTGCCGCTGACCGCAAAGACTCTGGCCGTGGGACACCAGCCAACTGTTCCATAGCTTACGTGCAATCACTCCTCAACAAATGCAGGATAGCATTTTTCCCTGGGGTTCAAGACGGGCTTTACCAATAACACCCCCCCTCAACCCGTTGATGCTCAGGCGGGACTTCGCTTGGGAGCGGTCGTACCCAGTATTCATTGTAGAGCTTTTGAAAAAAGGGCATCTCATCCCAACGCTTGCCCCGGATGCCAAATAAAATTTGGGTGGCTCCCCCCAAATGTACTGCCTTTTTGCCCAGGCGTTTGACGTGGGCTGCGAGGGGTAAACCGTAGGCTCCCGCCCCGATAATTGCTACATCAAATGCGGTTTGACTTATTTGCTCGCACATCCAATCTAAGGCATCAAACCAGGAGTCAAATCCACAGGGATTACCGGCAATGGATTGCACCGCTTTTAAGGTTTTTAGAGTAAATTCTGGTAATACTCTGGGGTCTGAGAATAATAACGTTCGCCGCTCATATTGCCTTTTGATACTCTCGACGAAGGGATGAATTACTAATACTGTCTTACCCGCCAATGCTTCTGACCAGGGATGCTCATGGTAGTAGGGTTCTAAATCGGTTAGTTTTACAATAATGGGGTTATTGAGCAAATGGATGACCTGGTATTCATCGGCAATCCAAGAACCCAGCATATCAATGGATTTAATGTCATTAAGCATGATTTCACCAAATCGGTTAAAAGCATGATTTTCATTTGGAAAAAAGCCCGCATTGAAAATTAAACCAGAAACAACGTCTTTATCCCACCAAAAAGGCTCATCATTGCTAAAAATATAATTGAGAATTTTGGCACCCGGATATTGATTTTTTGTAACTATTTTTATGTATCGCAATATAATTGGTAACTCTGAAGTGCCAATGCGCCCAATCATGCAGGCTTTATCACCTAAAATATGTTGTTTAATCACACCACTAGCGGCTTGACCCTCGTGATCAGGAACTAAGTTTGTAGATGTAGTTAGGGGTGGGGATGTTGGGGGTGGGTCAACCAAAATACCCATGCGTTTCAGCAAGCGATTGGTCTTACCTTGCCATGACCGATATTGATAGCGTGCCCATTTCAAAAATTCAATCGTTTGCAAATCCATTAATTTTGTGCCTCAGCCAAGGGAATCAAACTACCAATAACACCCCCCCTCAACCCGTTGATGCTCAGGCGGGACTTCGCTTGGGAGCGGTCGTACCCAGTATTCATTGTAGAGCTTTTGAAAAAAGGGCATCTCATCCCAACGCTTGCCCCGGATGCCAAATAAAATTTGGGTGGCTCCCCCCAAATGTACTGCCTTTTTGCCCAGGCGTTTGACGTGGGCTGCGAGGGGTAAACCGTAGGCTCCCGCCCCGATAATTGCTACATCAAATGCGGTTTGACTTATTTGCTCGCACATCCAATCTAAGGCATCAAACCAGGAGTCAAATCCACAGGGATTACCGGCAATGGATTGCACCGCTTTTAAGGTTTTTAGAGTAAATTCTGGTAATACTCTGGGGTCTGAGAATAATAACGTTCGCCGCTCATATTGCCTTTTGATACTCTCGACGAAGGGATGAATTACTAATACTGTCTTACCCGCCAATGCTTCTGACCAGGGATGCTCATGGTAGTAGGGTTCTAAATCGGTTAGTTTTACAATAATGGGGTTATTAAGTCGATGAATTATCTGATATTCATCGGCAATCCAGGAACCCAAAATATCTATGTATTTAATATCTGCTAAAAGCTGTTCACAAAACCGATTAAGATTGTCATTGGTAGGTGGAAAAAACCCAACATAGATAGACATGGAAATCCTGACCCGTTCATCCCACCAAAACGATTCTGATTGCTTAAAGATATAATCGAGGGATTTTTGGAAAGGGTATTGATTGAGCTTCATTATGCTTAAATACCGTAAAAAAGTATAAAACTCTGCGGTACCAATGCGCGCAATCATACAGGGCTGATCACTTAAAATATATCCTTTGATTACATCACTAGCGGCTTGGCCGATATAGGTGGGTGTGAGTGAAATTTTAGCGTTGTGAATCGGTAAGCCAATCAGATTACGCAATTGTTTATAACGTACCCGTCCAAAGGTAAGAGCTTTAATCATTAAAGGATTGACGACCATAAATGACCTCAAGAGAGACAACCTGGATAACGGTAAATTTCTCAGCAGTACCTAACAATACCCCCCATCTATCTGTTATCGAGGCGGCAAAACCTGCCCCTAACGGGCACCCAACCACCTGGCCGCATCCACCGCATGATAGGTCAAAATCATATCTGCTCCTGCCCGTTTCATCGCCGTGAGGGTTTCTAAAACAATTTTCTGTTCATCAATCCAACCCTTTTGCGCCGCCGCTTTGACCATCGCATATTCCCCCGACACATTGTAGGCAGCCACCGGCACATCCGTGTGCATTTTCACCTGATAAATCACATCCATATAGGCCAAAGCGGGTTTGACCATGACGATGTCTGCCCCTTCGCTCAAATCTAAATCAACTTCCAGGAGAGCTTCCCGGCAATTGGTGGGGTTCATTTGGTAGGTTTTTTTGTCTCCAAATTTGGGTGCCGAATCCAACGCATCCCGAAACGGTCCGTAATAAGCCGACGCATATTTAGCGGAGTAAGCGAGAATCCCCACCTCGGTATAACCAGCTTTATCTAAGGCTGTGCGAATCGCCCCCACCCGGCCATCCATCATGTCGGAAGGAGCGACAAAATCCGTACCCGCTTGGGCTTGAGAAACCGCCATTTTTACCAAAACTTCTACCGTTTCATCGTTCAAAATCCGCCCTTGTTCATCTACCAAACCGTCATGCCCGTGGGTGGTAAAAGGGTCAAGTGCCACATCCGTAAACACCACAATATCCGGCACTAAAGACTTGATGGCTCTGACGGTTCTTTGCACCAAACCATCGGGATTAAAACTCTCGTTCCCTTGGTCATCTTTTTTCGTTTCAGAAATCACGGGAAATAGGGCAATCCCCAAGATGCCCAACTCGGCAATGGTTTTAATTTCGGGTAATAACTGCTCTAATGAATAACGAAAACAACCCGGCATGGAGGGAATCGCCACCGGTTCCCCGTCCCCTTCCATGACAAACATGGGATAAATCAAATCACTGACCGTTAAAACCGTTTCCTGCACCAAATGCCGAATGGCGGGGTTGCGGCGCAAACGCCGGGGACGATGGGTTAACTGCATAGGAGCCAAAATCGCAATCAATACTACTCTACTGCTTCCCACAGGTGCGCTACAGTAGTCAAAGAACGCTTAACACCCCGTAACAGAAGCCGCTCATGTCCAGCCTGCGTGAGTTACCCGTATTTCCATTGCCGGAGGTCGTCCTCTTCCCCGGTTCCCCGCTGCCCTTGCACATTTTCGAGTACCGCTATCGGATGATGATGGCCTCGGTGCTGGAAACGGACAAGCGTTTTGGTGTCCTCATGTGGAATCCCCAGGAGGGGCGACCCGCCGCCGTGGGCTGTTGTGCGGAAATTTTGCGCCATGAGCGGCTCCCGGATGGCCGCATGATGATCCTCACCCTGGGTCAACAACGGTTTCAAGTATTAAATTACGTCCGGGAAAAACCCTTTCGGGTGGCTTTGGTGGAATGGATTGAGGACGAATCCCCCACGGAGGATATTCAATCCCTGGCGAGTGAAGTTAAGGAACTCTTACAGGATGTGGTGCAGTTATCTGCTAAACTCACCGACCAAGACGTGGATTTACCCGACAAATACCCCGCCCTGCCCCGGGAATTTTCCTACTGGGTCGCTAGCAATTTTCAAGGCGCACCCCTGGAACAACAGGCGTTATTAGAGATGCAAGATACGGCGGGTCGTCTGCGACGAGAATCAGAAATTTTGGCTTCCACCCGTAGTCATTTGGCCGCCCGGACTGCGCTGAAAGACGTGTTCAAAGACCAAGCAGAACCCAACCTTTGAGTGCGGTTGTGGCTGCTGTGGGTGATGGCAATCCGGTTTCCTTGCCCAACAGTAGTCGCTTATTTGTCTGCTTATTTATCCAAAGTACCAGGATGGTCGCAATAATGGTTTGGCGAGTATCGGCGTTGCAGATATAGCAATCCTAAATGAATTTAGAACAGCGGTCGCAGGGGCGCAGCCCCCATTCTTGGTTCCTCAGAATTTTTGTTTGCCAATCAGATAATATTGCTATAGCAATCCTAAATGAATTTAGAACAGCGGTCGCAGGGGCGCAGCCCCCATTCTTGGTTCCTCAGAATTTTTGTTTGCCAATCAGATAATATTGCTATAGCAATCCTAAGTGAATTTAGAACAGCGGTCGCAGGGGCGCAGCCCCCGTCTTTGGTTCTTCTGAATTTTTATTTGCAAATCGCATAGGATTGCTATATCTTTGTCAAAGATATTTATTGTCCGACGGGGGGTAGGGCGACCCACCACTGGCGGAGGGATTGGTAGGCCGCCTCGGTAGCCGCATCCATGGGCAGGAAAAACTCATACTGCTGAAGCTCAGGGGCAAAGGGAGACCAAGCCAACCCCTGGGCGGTTAAACTCTCCCCCTGTGCCGGTTCCCAGCTAAAATTCAACCAATCCTTGACCGGCTCCGCCAGGGATTGCCCCGCCGGTAGCACCCACCCATCCGCCCAAATGGCACCCCCTCCCGGCGGTACCACCACCCCGATCTGGGGATAACGCTGGGCGACGGGTAGCAGGTCACTCGACCACCCCACCGCCATCACCACATCCCCAGAGATTAAAGGTTGTATGTAATGCTGGTCGCTATACAAGCGTATCTGCTGATGTAAGGCTTGGATTTGGGCTTTCAGGTCAGCTATAGGCCAGGGTAAAGGCGCATTGATGGATAGTCCCAGCCGGAGGAAACTGAGGGCAAGCAGTTCCCGAAATTGGGCAATGGCACTCACCCGTTGGCGCAGGTCTGGCCGTTCCAGGTCGTCCCAGGTGCGGGGTTGCCAGTCCAATTTATCCCGGCGGTAGGCCAACACCGTGGTTCCCCAGCGGTAGGGCACTAGCCAGAGTTGTCCTTCGGACTGGAGCACCCCCTGCCACTGCGGGGGGAGTTCCCGCCAGCGGGTCAGCAGGTTGGGGTCGAGAGGGGTGAGGCGTTGATGCTGGCGAGCGGTAGCTAACCACGCCAAACCCAGGGTGAGAACCTGGGGTGGCCGGGGCTGGGCGAGTTGGTCGTATAGCTCAATGAGTTGGGGACGGGTTTGTATTTCCAGGGTATGGCGGCGGCGAAACCTGCGCCACCACAGGGACGGCAGGGAATTTTTCAGCACCGTCACTCGTAGGGAAGCGGGGGGCTGACTGGCGGCACAACCGCTGAGGACACCCACCCCCGCCGCCAACATCGCCCGCCGTGACCAGGACTTTTGCCCCACCAAAACCCGCCTCACCAAAAGTGTTTTTATATTGACAAATTCTGAACCGGAATGCCATGATGAGGGCGTTCCTAATCCAATTAGTAAAACTTACAAAGGATGTGGTCGGTATGGAATTAGAATTCTTACTCTTGGGATTAGAACCCCTGGTGGCCTTGACGGTTGGTGCCGGAGCCATCGTGGTCGGCGGCAGTGCGCTCGCCCTGTCCCCCGCCTTTGGTACGGTTTTGGGTAAACCGGAATTGGCGAAAGAATTGCAAGAATCCGGTCGCTCCATGGTTAAGACCGGCATTGTCCTGAGCATGGATGCCTACGACAAGGTGCAGACCGCCTGGACGGAAACCAGTACCACCGTTGGCCAGTTGGTGGACGAAGCCAAGGCGGAAGCGAAAAACGTCCGCATGCAAGAGGAAGTCCAGGCCGCCAGTTAACCCACCCGGATGCGACGACGGGTTGGCCTGGCGGGGTTGGGAGTACTCGGAGTTACGGCCTGTAGCCGCCGTCAGGCTCCCGCAGTCATCACCCAACCACGGGTACGTTGGCGTTTGGCCACCAGTTGGCCGACTTCCTTAGACACCCTGTTTGGCGGAGTGCGTACCCTGGCGGAACAGGTGAAACAACTGACGGATGGGCGGTTTACCCTAACCCCCTTTGCCGCCGGGGAGATTGTGCCCGGTTTACAGGTTTTGGATGCGGTACGTTCCGGTACGGTGGAAGCTGGACATACCGCCAGTTATTATTACCTGGGACAAAATCCGGCTCTGGCCTTTGGGACGGGATTACCCTTTGGCCTCACCGCCCAACAGCAAAATGCCTGGTGGTACGCCGGGGGCGGTCTGGCCGCCATGCAGGAGCTTTACCAGGATTTTGGGGTGGTCACGTTCCCGGCGGGCAATACGGGTGCCCAGATGGGGGGGTGGTTTCGGCGGGAGGTGGGTAGCCTCAGCGACCTGCAGGGCTTAAAAATGCGTTTGCCCGGTTTGGGGGGCAAGGTGATGGCGCAAATGGGGGTGAATGTGCAGGTTTTGCCGGGGAGTGAATTGTATTTAGCTTTGGAACGGGGTGCCTTGGATGCCGCCGAATGGGTCGGTCCCTACGATGACCTGCGCCTGGGTTTGCCCCGCGCCGCCCGTTACTATTACTATCCCGGCTGGTGGGAGCCAGGGCCGAGTTTAGAACTCCTGGTCAACCGGCGGGCGTGGGCACAACTGCCTGTGAGCTACCAAAAAGCCCTGGAATTGGCGGCTCAGACGACCAATCTCGCCATGCTCTCCCAGTACGAAGTCCGCAACCAAACCGCCCTCCAACAACTCACCGCCGGGGATACCCAATTGCGGCGGTACGGGGAGGACATTTTGCAAACCGCTTGGCAGGTGACCCAAGACCTGTTGGCCGACCAGAGTCGCCAATCACCTGCTTTTCAAAAAATTTACCAACCCTGGCAAAAATTTCAAAAAGATAGCCTGAACTGGATCAAAACCGATGTTTTGAGTACGATTCAACGTTTTTTTACACCCTAAAACCCATAACTGGCCAATTTCGGGAAATTTCCTGCCAAACGGGGCACGGCTAAGCGATAATAAAATCTTAATCTGAATAAAACATTTTAAGGTCGTGTTATCCGAACGTATTTTGCAGGTGCAACCTTCGGCCACCTTGGAAATCACCGCCCGGGCGAGAGCCATGCGGGTTGCCGGTGGGGATGTTTGCAGTTTCGCCGCCGGGGAACCGGACTTTGATACCCCCGCTTTTATCCGGGAGGCGGTCAAAACCGCTCTGGATCAGGGCAAAACCCGCTACGGTTCAGCGGCGGGGGAATTGGTGCTGCGGCGGGCGATTGCCGATAAACTCCGCCAAGACAATGGCCTTGCCTACGAGCCGGAGCAGATTTTCGTCACCAATGGTTGCAAACAAGCCCTGTACAACCTCATCCAGGTGATGATTCAACCCGGGGATGAGGTGCTGATCCCCGCCCCCTACTGGGTGAGTTACCCGGAGATGGTGCGATTGGCCGGGGGAAAGCCGGTGGTGATCCCGACGGATCGGGCAACGGGCTATAAACTCACGCCTGACCAGTTGGCACAGGCGGTGACCCCCCGCAGTCGCTTGCTGATTCTCAACTCCCCCAACAATCCCACCGGGGTGGTGTACCAACGCCAGGAGTTGCAGGCGTTAGCTGAGGCCATCGTTGCCCATGACCTATGGCTGATCGCCGATGAGATTTATGAGAAACTGGTCTATGACGGGGTGGAGCACGTGAGTATCGCCACCCTCAGCCAGGAAATTTATGCCCGTACCCTGGTGTGCAATGGCTTTGCCAAGGCCTACGCCATGACCGGTTGGCGGGTGGGGTACGGGGCGGGGTCGGCAGAGATTATTGCCGCCGCCGCCAATCTCCAGGGACATAGTACCTCTAATGTCTGTACATTTGCCCAGTACGGGGCACTGGCCGCCCTGCAAGGTCCCCAGGGGGAATTGCACCGGATGCGGCAGGTTTTCAGCGATAGGCGGCGGGTGATGTGTGATTGGCTTACCCAGATGCCCGGTCTGGCCTTGGTGCCACCGGCGGGGGCATTTTATATTTGGGTGGATATTCGGGCAACGGGGTTAAATTCGACCCAATTTTGCCAGCAGGTCTTGGAACAATATCAGGTGGCACTGGTGCCGGGGCGAGCCTTTGGGGATGACCATCATGTGCGTTTATCCTACGCCACGGACTTGACCACCATCGAAAAGGGCATGGCTCGGTTGGCGCAATACGTGGGCAATTTAGCACCGCTGTCGGTGACGGATGGGAAGCGGTACAATGGATGACAGTTTGTTAAAAGGTAACGTTTCCGTGCCCCCTGTTCCTACTGTTGCTGATACTAAACGGGCTTTTTATCAACACCATCCCCGCCCCATCCACTCGGTGTATCAGCGGGTGGTCGAGGAATTGTTGGTGGAAATGCACCTCCTCCAGGTTAATGTGGGGTTCCGTTATCATCCCCTGTACGCCTTGGGAATCGTGACCAGTTTCGATACCCTGATGGTTCACTACACCCCGGCGGCGCATCGGGACTCGATTTTTCAAGCCCTCTGTCGGGCACTGCACCACGACCCCGAGGCGTTGCGGGCGGATGCCCAGCGGTTACAAAACCTGGCCGAGGGGGAGGCAGGCGCAACCCTAAGGACGTGGTTGACCCAACCCGATGCGACCCTCTCGGCGCACGACCCGCTCCAAATGGAACTGCAAAGCTGGCTCACCCCGCCCCCGCCCAAATACAGCCGGTTGGTGGGCATTGGCCTGCTGACCCTGGTGCAGAGCGTGTTGCCGCAGGGGGAGGAGCAATGGCCGTCCGCCGTGCAGACCCTGACCCGTGCCTTAAACTTGCATGGGGAAAAAGTCGAGCGGGATTTAGACCTCTACCGTAGTAGCTTGGAACGACTAACCCAAGCGCAGGCGGTCTTAGCAGACATTCTCAAGGGGGGCAAGACCAAACCCAGCCCCGTCCTACCGGAAGTCCCGGCTTCTTGAGTTCTGGTCAATTGGCGTGAGCAATCCCTAGGAGGAGATATGGCTACCAGTCGCCGGGTCGAACGGGTTGCAGAACTGATTAAACGGGAAATCAGCCAACTTCTGCTCAGTGGCATCAAAGATGACCGGGTGGGGCAGGGCTTGGTGAGTGTGACGGCGGTGGAGGTATCCGGGGATTTGCAACACGCCCAGGTGTATGTCAGTATCTTTGGCTCCCCGGAAGTACGGGCGCAAACCATGGCGGGACTGGCATCGGCCACGGGCTATGTGCGTACCGTGCTGGGGCAACGGGTGCGGTTGCGCCGTACTCCAGAGGTCGTCTTTCGGGAAGATACCTCCCTAGAGCGGGGTAGTCGGGTGATCGCCCTGCTGAACCAAATTCGGCAAAATCCCATTGCTGAGGATGGGGAATCGGCTGGGTGAGAAGCGGATAACCATTATTCATCTGCTGGGGTAATCCGACTAGCAAGCACTACGGCTAAACACGCAACGGCTAACCCCCTTTGGGTGACCGGGCAACGCCCTAGTGAATGGCCAGGAACCGAGGATACCCCCCGGCGACCGCCATGCCAAACTCAAATCATACTGCAATAGATCAGATTGCGATAGGATTGATTTAACCCCCGCCTACCACCCTCAAGATAGGGAGAGCCATCTGCTAACATAGGCAGAATCACGATTTCCTCTCGCCATGACTACCCTACAGGAACCCCGCCCGTTGACCCAAACATTAACTCAGGCATTGATGCCCACCTACAACCGGTTTCCGGTGACCCTGGTGCGGGGGGCGGGCTGTCGGGTGTGGGATGACCAAGGGCGGGAATATCTGGATTTTGTGGCCGGGATAGCCACCTGTACCCTGGGGCACGCCCATCCCCGTCTGGTGACGGCACTGAACGACCAGATGCAACAATTGCACCACGTTTCCAATCTTTACCATATTCCCTTGCAGGCGGAACTGGCGGCCTTTTTGACCAGCCATTGTGCCGCTGACCGGGTATTTTTTGCCAATTCCGGTGCCGAGGCCAACGAGGGAGCCATTAAATTAGCCCGCAAGTACGCCCACACCGTCAAAGGGTACGAACAACCCATTATTATCACCGCCCAAGCCAGTTTCCATGGCCGGACGTTGGCAACCCTGACCGCCACCGGTCAACCCAAATACCAAAAGCATTTTGACCCCCTGGTGCCGGGGTTTGTCTATGTGCCCTACAACGACCTGACCGCTTTGACCAAAACCGTCCTGGAATTGGAGCAGGTGGCGGCGATTTTGCTCGAACCCATCCAGGGCGAGGGGGGAGTGCGTCCGGGGGCATGGGACTACTTCCAAGGGGTGCGTCAGTTGTGTGACGAGCGGGGAATTTTGCTAATCCTCGATGAAGTCCAATCCGGGATGGGGCGCACGGGTCGCTGGTGGGGACATGAATGTTTGGGGATTGAACCGGATATTTTCTCCTCGGCCAAGGGGCTGGGGGGCGGCATTCCCATCGGAGCCGTGTTATGCAAAGAGCAGTACAGCCTCTTCCAACCCGGCGACCATGCCAGCACCTACGGCGGGAACCCCTTGGCCTGTCGGGCGGCCTTAACCGTGGCTCAGGCCATCCTGGAACTGGACTTGCTCACTCAGGTGCAACAGCGGGGGGAACAACTGCAGCGGGGGTTACAGGAATTAGTGACAGCTTACCCGGACTGGTTTCAAGAGGTGCGGGGGTGGGGATTGTTGCAAGGGTTAGTTCTGCACCCGGATGCCCCCCTCCAGGCAGGTGATATGGTCAAACGGGCGATAGAAAAAGGACTCCTGCTGGTACCCGCCGGGCCGCAGGTGGTGCGGTTTGTTCCGCCTTTGATTGTTACGGAAACCGAGGTGAATCTGGCTCTGGAACGCTTGGGGGATGCCCTGCGCCACTAAATAAGGCTTCGACGGCGGCCAAAATCTGGGCATTGTCCCAACCTTTGTACCAATGGGCAGCCAAGGCACACCCCCCGGCGGCCACCCCTTCTTTCACAAAACCCTGTTCATAGACCCGCAGGGCGGGGTACTGGGAATGACTAAAATCCAACGCCGCCGTTACCAACGGTGCCTGCAAATCCTCAGCTAGGGCAACCACCGCTGCACTGGGGTCATTAACCACCCAGCCCGTGGTGCCCACCACCACCCGTTCGGGATACCAGGGTAGCTGTTCCTGGGCGGCAATCGCCTGGATCAATGCCCACACCGCCAACATCTGCGTCCCCCCGGCCAGCAAAATCCGCACCTCTTGGTGGATGGCTAAGGTCATGGCTGCCACGACCACCTGCATCGGGTCGCCCACCGCACCCACCACCGCCCATGGGTCGGCCAAATCCCCCGCCCGCCCTAACCCCGCCTCTACCACCTGCCATTTCTGGGCGTGGTTGCATTGGGAATGGCTGCTGCTGACCCGCCCCTGCGCCGCATACCCCAGCCCTGTGAGTACCGCCAAGGCCGTGGTTGTCCCCCCCACCACACATTCTCCGAGAATATAGTAATGCTTTTGTTTGGACATAAGCAAGGATTGCCCCCAGTCCCATCCCTTTTGCCAAAGCTGGTGTACCGTGTCTAAATCCATCGCCCGTCCCGTACTCACACAGCGAGCCACGCTCTGACCCAGGTGCACCGCCGGGACACTCAACGGCACGGGCAAACCCGTACTCACCAGCGTCACAGGCATCGCCAAGGACTGGACAACGGCACGGGAAATGTACACTGGCGAAGCTCCCTGGATCAGGGGGGGCAAGGGATAAACCGGTTGGGGGTGTGTCCCCCTCAGGAGAAATTCCGCATCCGCCGCCGCCGTAGTCCGCCGTGCCGCCGGGGTAGCTCCCGCCGCCGAAATCCCCGGAATCAAGGCGGTTTCCGTAAACCCCAGGACACAGATCAACTCTGGACAGTGCCCCCGCACCTGCTCCCCCCACGCCTGCACCCAGTCCGGGCGGGTATGTCCCCGAATCATTTCATTCATCCAGCCCCAACCAGACCCGCAACCACGGGGGCGGGGGAGGCACCGGCGTATCCAACCGTTCCAACAACGCCCAGGCCACCAACTGCACCACAAACGTATAAACCGCCGAATTTACCATCACCAACACCACCGTGGCCACCTGAATCCAGCTCACCTCCGGTTGCGCCAAAATCCCCAGCCGGTCTAAAACCCATTCCAGAGCTTGGGTGGCTTGGGCGGTCACGTACAGCCACAGATTTTCCCCCACCAACACCGACAGCACCGTAATCTGACCAAAAAAACCCACCGTCCCGACCCCGACCCCCTGCACCACCGTCGTCCCCCAACCCTCACCCCTGCGCCAGTGGTAGCCCAACAGCAGAGCCAAAAAGCCGTAGCGAAAAATGTAGGCCAATCCCCGGGGAGGCCCCATCAAAACCGATAGCAACAGGAAAGTCGTGCCCAACCCCAACCAGCCCCAGCGGTGCCCCCAGCGGCGGGTCGCCAACGCCAGGGGAATCGGTAAAAACAACCGCAGTACAGGAGTCAACCCCAAATAAAAACTCGCCAACCACCCCAAACTGGCTGTACTCGCTAAGAAAGCCGTCTCCACCAAGGCCAAGGGTAAGGCCGGTCGAACCGGGGGCGCACTCATCCCCCCCCTAATCCCGCCCGCCAGGGCAATAGCACCAGAAGCACCATCAGCAGTAGTACCAACGTTAGGAATGCTCGCAGGTCATCCGGCTCCGTAATATCCTCCAAATTGGGTCGTTCCGGTCGCCGCTGGATAAACAAAATCAATATCCCCCAGGACAACAATACGGGTTGGCCTAGTCCCAAAAAAAACAACACCACCACACTCACCAAAGTCGTTACCCGCAGCACTTTATCCCCGTACACCGCCTGGACCATACGCCCACCGTCCAGACACCCCATGGGCAGGACATTCAACGCTGTCACCACCAAGCCCGCCCAGCCCACCGTCACCAAAGGATGCAAACGCAGCAACGGCTCCTGTAATGCCGTCCCCAACACTAACCGTGCTAGCCCCTCGACAAGCAGGGAAGTCTCCAACCACTGCGGTTCCACCAGCATCCCCCCCCCGCTGGCGGATACGCCCAACCCCACCAGCAATAAAATAAGACTCACCACCGCTCCCGCACCGGGACCAGCGGCGGCAATATCCCACAACGCCGTGCGATGGGGCACCGCCGTGGCGAAGCGGGTAATCGCCCCAAACGACCCTAATTCCGCCGTTGGCACCCACAAAGGCCACAGCAAGCGCACCCCATACCGCCGTGCCTGCCACCAGTGCCCCGCCTCATGCGCCACCAGCACCAGCCCCATCAGCAACCCCCAGGGAGGGGCGATCAGCCAACCGGTCAACAGTGTCACCGCCAATAGCCCCAGACTCAACCCCCGCAACCAGGGCACCGTCTCCGTCTCCACCTCCGCCGTAGGTAAAATCACCACCGTCGGGCGTAATTGATTATCAGCGACCAGGAACAGGCGGTAGGCATCCCCCCAGCGGTGCGCTAGTTTGGCCGTCAATACCCCATGCACCTGCGCCGGATTGCCCCGCAAGTTACCCACCACAATCGCCCCACCCCGATAGGGACGTAGCTCCGTCGCAAAGAAATGCTCCCAACCCAACAGTTCCCGCAGTTCCGACAAACTCACCAACGGAGCAACCGCCGCTTCCGGGGGGACAGTCGGGGGTAGGGCTTGGGTAGGCAGTAATCGTCGTCGCCACCACCCCAAGCTGACATAGCCCAACTGCGTCACCAGCAGGAGCAAAACTATCACTGTCACATTCACCCGGATTCCCAAGAGCACCAGCCCCACCCACAGTCCCCAGGGCAATCCCAGTAACAACCATTGCCCCCACGCCAGCCGCTGATCCGCCGTAAGTAGCCGCCAACGCATCCCTCCCCCCACCAGCAACATCACCAGCCCCCCGGCGAGGAGTGCCAGTTCCCATCCATATTCCATGCCCGTGATTTGCATTTAACTGAAAACATCCTGCTTCCCTATGGTAATGGGATGGGAGCAATTCGAGCCGCCCTTATCCTGGGCAGTCACGTCTGACCCAGGCCAGAAAGAATATCCAAAAATAATGAACTACCCCGCCGCAAGCGGACGGGGTATCAGAATCAAAAAAGAGCA